>JAEZTF010000013.1 GCA_023443725.1 Candidatus Parcubacteria bacterium | reverse complement strand
GGTCTATCAGTCATCGATGGATCAAAATAAATTACATCATCAACTCTTTCTGGTGGAATACGTTCCAAAATACTTTCAAAAGTATCATGAGGGTCGATAAAACAAACTCCTTTTCCAGCTTTTATATCTTGCAAAGCCATATCGGCCAACAACCAAGATTTACCCACACCGGTTTGTCCAACTATATAAAAATGTCTTTGTCTATCAGTCGGAGTCATGCAGAATTTTTTCTTTATTCCTCTGAAATTATTATCACCAATATACAAACCTTCAGTTGGGGAATCAACCGGAGCTGGAGCTTTCTTCGCTTTTAACCAATATATATTTGGTGTTTCAATCGATTTATTAGGTAAATGAAAAATTGATGATATTTCATCTACTGATAACACTGCCTTGTTTTTAAACCAAAACATCACTGGATATTTATAAATAAAACTATCCATGAAAAATTGTTTTAATCTTATTTTTTTGCTCTTTAATTTATTCCACGGTGATTCAAATTGATCAAAACATGCCTTAATATTGGCAATATTCATCTTTGCTATTTCTCGACTTGGAGCTACTGCCAAAATTCTTAATGCCACTTCAAAACCAACTTTACTACATTTTTGTTCGACTGCTTCCAGTTGTCTGGCGTCAACTTTATAAGAAGCTTTTTCTGGGTTTGCTTCACTTTTTTTTGTAGTACTAATAAAACTTCTTCCCGATTTTTTCCATTTATCGTTAGTTGGTAACAATACCATTTGTATTGCCACCGTTTCTCCTTTATTCAATTTTGATAAGGCCGAAGAAATTGCTGATAATGGATCTACCGCTATTTCTTTATAAGTTTTTAAAGGATAAAAAGGACTTTTTTTCATTCCCATCCAAGCATATTCAATTGCTCCATTTTCAGTATAAATATTTGGTTCTTCAACTACATCTATTTCAGCTCCAGCATAAACACTATAAATTTGTTTTTCAATTAAATCCTGATATTTTTGAGGAATTGAAATATAAAATCTAATATCTTCATCAGTTCCGATAATTTCCAAAGAGACACTTTCTTGAGAAACAAAATCTTGAAGCCATTTAAATTTAGCTGATTTATACATACTTGCCAAAGATCCAACAATTTGTTCCATAGCATCAACTTTTACTTCATTATCTTGAGGTACTGCTATTAATAATGTCACTAATTTTAAAGATTTTTCTTCCCTGTCTTTCCATTTAAACCACAAAAAGAAGGCGTAACCGATCATTGCCAAAAACAACAATAGTACTATTACTAATAATAGTGTCAATAAAAAACTAGTTAATTGACTGATTAAAGAATCTAACATCATTCCTCTTTAAATTTTACTCTACCTTGGTTCTGTTTAACAATTCTCAAAACAAATTCCGACAACCATCTCCAAGCTTGATCCATTGGTTTGGCAAATCCATCTGTAAATGTTTTTCTATCAGTTGGTAGAGATATTTTAACCACAGCTGGAGCTATAGGTTGTAAACCATTGTCATCATTAGTATTTGTTTGTGTTTGATTATTAATTTGTGGATCTTCTTCAAGTTTTTGCATCCAAGTTCTTACTTCTCGTGGAACTACTGGCTCTCTATTTTTGCCCAAATCAGTTAGCTCTGGCTTTAAAACTTCACTTTTAAAACCACTATTATTACTTACCTCAACATTATTTTGACCAATTCCTACTTCTTTGTTTTCCGACATGTATACAGTATAAGTTAAATTGTATAATTAACACAATGGTAGAAAACGACACCACTCTTAATAAAGTCAGAAAAATCGACAATAGTCGTAAATGGCTTCCTTTTGGCACCACTCTTCTTTTAATATTTTTAATTGTTCTTTGTGTTTGGTTTTTTAAAGGTGGTAGTTTTCGTCTTTACGCTAGTATCTTCTTTACTATTTATTCTTTTACCCATCAAATTTGGATTTCAGTTATTCTCATGGGTGTTCTTCAAAACGTTTTTTTTCTCCCACTTCGTATCATTGGTAGTCATTTTCGAAAATCTCTTAAAGATTTTGAAGACGAGTTGGGAGATACTGACGATTCACTTAGTCAACAATTTTTAGTTTCCGATAAAAATCAAGTTAACGAAAAACTTCAGCAAGGTAGTTTGCCGGTAGTTTTCTATATTTTTAATTTCTTTGTCAATGCCATTGCTTTTTTCTCTGCCGGACGTATCTTCTTAATCGACTTCTATACTGATCCTCTAAAACTTCAAAAAATGAATTTACTTTACAAATTTGTACCTTATCCAAAATATCCACTTCAAGGTATCAATCTTCATGTACCTCTCTTCAAAATTACCCAAACCACTGCTGTTTCTTGGAATACTATTATTTGGATTGTTGGTGGTTTAATTATCGTTCCGATTATTTTGCGCTTGATTTGGCGACTTGTTCGATTTATTTTCAAAAGAAATCAAAAAATTCTCCAAGCTCGAATTCAATATAATCGTTTTTTTCTAAAACTTAGTGGTTTTGGTGGAATTGGAGCCATTATCTCCCTTTTTATTCTTCGTCATTTACCGACTTCTTTTGAAGGTTTTACTTTTATAGCCAATCTTAGTCGCCAAAATACTCCTATGAATTTTACTACTGCAGTTGGCACTTTCATTGTTACCATTCATGCCGGTTACAAAAATAATTCTGATGCTGCCAAAAGTGCCGCCAAATCAGGGATTCCTCAAAATATTATCAAACGAGTTTTCCGAGAAAAAATGCAACAAAGTCTTAAGAACGCTATTGTTTTAGGTCTTGGTGCTTTCTTTATTACCAACAATATTCCATCAGCTTTCGAACTTTCTGTTACTACATTTGAAATCATGTATATGATTTATCCTTATACTTTTGGTTTAGCTCTCAAAAAAATGGGAGCCGTTCAAGAAGTTTCCAAGGACGATTAAAATTATGACTCAAAATAATTTTATAGAAACCTTAAATTCTTACAAAGATCTTCTTTGGCCATATATCGAAAAGAATTTAAATCAAATAAAAAAATATCCTGCTTTTTGTCAGATTGACCCAAAATATCAATCAATTCTAGATTTTCACTTTCAAATGGTTAGTGATTACCCTGTACGAAAGGGAAAATACATCAGACCATCTCTACTTTTTTTAACCGCCCAATCTATGGGGGTTAATCAAAATAATATTTTCCCCACTGCTGCCGCCATGCAAATTTCCGAAGATTGGATACTTGGTCATGATGATATTGAAGATCAATCGGAAGAACGTCGTGGTCTTCCAGCTATTCAAAAACTTTATGGAGATCATCTAGCCCTCAATGCTGGTGATGCTCTTCATCTTCTTATGTGGCAAGTTTTATCTCAAAATTTTTCTTTACTAGATAAAAATTTAGCTCAATCTATTCAACAAGAATTTTTTACCATGTTGAATCGCACTATTTTAGGTCAAACCATCGAAATAAAATGGATTGAAGATAATCGATATGACCTTACTGTAGACGATGTTTTATTGATAGCCGAAAGTAAAACTTGTTACTACACTATTTCTGGTCCAATGCGTTTAGGAGCTATTTTGGCCGGTGCCACTGACCAACAATTAGATTCAATCTATCGTTTTGGCCAAATGTTGGGCCGAGCTTTTCAAATTACCGACGATCTTCTTGATCTTACTTCTGATTTTGGTGGCCTCAAAAAACAACAAGGTAACGATATTTACGAAAGTAAACGAACTGTTATATTGGTTCATTTATTAGAAAATATTAATTCAAAAGATAAAACTAAATTAGTTGAAATTTTAAACAAATCTCGTACTCAAAAAACCCAATCAGAAGTTGACTGGGTGATTGATCAAATGAAAAATCTTGGTAGCTTAGATTTTGCTCGTCAGTTAGCCACAGATTTTGGTCAAAAAGCTCGTCAAATTTTTGAAACTGATCTACAATTTTTATCATTAGAGCCTTTCCGCTCCCATCTTTCCGATGGTATTGATTTTATTACCACTCGAAATCATTAATATGATTTTAAGAAATTTAACTGCCAAAATAACCAATTTTTCTCTCGACAAAAAAATTTTTTTAAACATTGTTTTGATTGTTTTATTTTGGGCTATTTTCGATGGTACTTTTAGTTATCTAATTCCCATTTTTTTTAGTGAAATTGGTCTAACTAAAACTCAAATGGGTTTAATTATTTCTTCGTCCAGTGCATTTGGGGCGATCTTTGATTTTTTATTATCTAGATTTCTTAAAAAAACTCATTATCGAAGATTATTTTTCTTCTTTTATATTTTTTGTTCAATTTTTCCAATAGTACTTTGGTCTTCACACAAATTGCTTTTTTTCTCAATTATAGCTATGGCTATTTGGGGTCTTTATTATGATTTAATGAATTTTGCTATTTTTGATTTTATTGGTAACCATTCAAAATCAGAGAACTCTCAAAGATTTGGTATAGTTAGTATTTTTAAAAGTGTTGGTATATCCATCGCTCCAATTTTGGCTGGGGCTTTAATAATTAATGCAGTTACTTTTAAACCATTTTTAACTGCTTATATTTTTCTATTTATTTCTTTTTTGTTTTACCTGGTTTTAGTTAGACTTTCTTCAAAAGATACTCAAATCATTCAAGTTCATCGTTTTCGTTCCGATTTTACCAAAGAATTTTCTATTTGGAGAAAAATTGGATTAATCATACTTCCTGTTTTAATTTTTAATACTATAATTAGTTTATTTGATGCTGCTTTTTGGGTAATTGGTCCAATTTTTTCACAAAATTTTCCTGCTCTAAAAGATTTTGGTGGATTGTTCATGTTGATGTACACTGCTCCAAGTCTTCTTACTTGTTGGTTTGTTAGCAAAATTAATCAAAAATTTGGTAAAAAAAAGACAGCTTTTGTTGCTTTTTTAATTGGCAATCTTATTCTTTTCCCTCTATCTCTTATTAAGGCTCCGATTATTATTTTAATCACTGTTTTTTTGTCATCATTAATGGTTTCGATTGCATGGCCATCAATGAACGGTGCTTATGGAGATTATATTTATGAATCCGAAAAATATGATCGAGAAATTGAAGGTTTAAGCGATTTTAGTACTAATTTAGGTTGGATTATTGGTCCTGCTTTTGCCGGTCTGATTGCTGATAGATTTAGTGTTGGCGCTACTTTTTCTTTTTTAGCTGCTTTTAATATTTTAATCAGTATTATTCTTCTTATCGTTACGCCAAAAAACATCAACATTATCATCAAAAAATAATTATCAGCTTTTCTTAAAAAGAATTATTCCTACCAACATAGCATCCGTTACTATTATATTTATCAAATAAAGACTATTTATTAATGAATAATTTTGTAAAGCCAAAATGCTTAACAAAGCTCCGATTCCTCCAGATAAATAAGCCGATACAGTTTCAGATTTTGGGTCAACAAAAGTTTTTCTTAGAGTCGGTAAAAATCCAATAAAATTTGTTGAAGTTGCCATAATTACTGCCAATAATGGATTTTTTAATCCAACATAAACAATCATCGAAGCCAAAGCTAAAATAAGACAAAAAGTATCAAATTTTTTAATATGTTTAAGCCCATTTTTTAAAGACAGAAACATCACCGAATAACAAACCAATACTCCAGCCAATCCATAAGCTGCACCAAATCCGGCTCCATTTTTTACTTGTGCGACTAATGCAATTGTCTGCAAAATTGCCCAAATCAACCATGTATATACATGAGCTACTGTTTTTCCTTTAACAATATTTACTATGTAGGGAACTATTCCAATTATTGGTATTAAAAAAGATACTGTTCCCAAAATTAATTTAAAATCCATGTCACATTCTAACACTTATACTTTCCCCGTCTTGTCAAAGAAGGGGATAAAAGGAGAAGATTGAATAAAAAGATTTCTCCCTTTTTTAAGGGGAGATGTCACAAAGTGACAGAGGGGTTTTGATGTTAAAATAGCCTAGTGGATAATCAGGTCGAAGAAATCAAAAGTAAAATCAATATTGTTGACGTCATCAATCGCTACGTTGCTCTCAAAAAACGTGGCCATAATCATATTGCCTGTTGTCCTTTCCATGGTGAAAAAACCCCCTCATTTACCGTTTCCGAAGAACTCCAAATTTATAAATGTTTTGGTTGTGGTGTTTCTGGTGATGTTTTTTCGTTTTTAGAAAATTTTGAAAAAATATCTTTTCGAGAAGCTCTTGAAGAATTAGCTCCACTTGCCGGAGTTACTCTTACCAAAAGTGTTGCTTTTACCAAAGAAGAATTAATCAAAAAAACTTTATTATCTATCAACGAACAAGTCGCCAAGTTTTATAACTATATTCTTTTATCCCATCCATTAGGTAAAAATGCTCTAGATTATGTTTTAAATCGAGGTATCAAACTTAATACTCTCAAAGAATTTAATATTGGTTTTTCTCCTCAAAATCCTCAGCTTTTAGTCAATTTTCTTACCAAAAAAGGTTTTAAAACTAACGACCTAATCGCTAGTGGTACTTTTGGTGTTAGTCAATACAACAATCGTCTTTATGATCGTTTCCAAGATCGTTTAGTTTTTCCTTTATCCAATTTTCGAGGTCAAATCTTAGGTTTTTCTGGTCGCATTTTACCTTCCAGTAAAAATCAAAATTTGGCCAAATATATCAATTCTCCCGAAACCGAAATTTATCACAAGAGCAATAATCTCTTTGGACTTCATTTATCCAAAGAAGCCGTCAAAACTCAAAATTCTGTCATTATTACCGAAGGAGAATTTGATATGATTTCTCCTTATCAAGCTGGCATTAAAAACATCGTTGCTATCAAAGGTACCGCCTTTACTGAAGATCAACTCCATTTACTTCGTCGTTTTACTGATACTTTAATTTTAGCCCTAGACTCCGATTTTGCCGGCTCAAACGCTGCTCGAAAAAGTATCGAGCTTGCCGATTCTCTTGATTTTGATATTAAAGTTTTAGTCTTAGGTGATAAATATAAAGATCCTGATGAGGCTATTAAGGCTGATTTAGAATTTTTCAAAAAACAATTAGCCAAAGCTATTCCAATCTGGGATTTTATTATCGATTCTCAACTAAAAATAAATGATCCCAACACTATTCGTGGTAAGAAAGAAATTCTTTCAATTGTTTTACCTTTTTTAATCAAGATCAAAAATTCAGTTATTCGCTCAGATTATTTCAAAAAATTAGCTGATGAGATTGGTAGTAGTCAGGAAGCTGTTTTTGAAGAAGCTAAAAAATACGATAATACCGTAAAAGCAAATATAATCCCATCAACTTCTCCAAAACAAGAAGAACAAATAATTGACAATTCTAAAACCAAAAAATTAGAAGAACTCTTAATTCAACTTATCGTTGGGGCTAGAAATCCAGCTAAATTGGCCCAAAAGTTAAAAAAATATCTAGAACAAATCAAAGATCGACGCTTTTTCCCGATTATTCAACAATTACTTTCAATTAATGATTTTGAACCAGGAGAATTTCAATCCAATTTACCAGAAGAAAATAAAGTTATATTTCAATCAATTTTTTTGGAAGTTACCAACAATCCTATTGATTCTCATACAAGGTTATTAGAAATTCAAAAAATCGTTGACCAAATAGATTCTATTAATATTAAAGATCGACTTAATGTCTTAAATCAACAAATTGCCAAACTCGAAGAACAGGAAAATGAAACCGAACTTGAAGCTGTAGAAAAAGAGTATAATATGCTTGTCCATCAGTTAGGACGAATCCAAACAAAAAGAAACTAGATTTATTTCATTTTTTACTATACAATATACGCCATGGCGGCAACTCTAAATCTATCCAAGATTAAGCAAAATTTACTTAATCAAGCCAAGAAGCTCCATTATTTGACAAATGATGAGATTTTAAGCCAAATCCCCGAACCTGAGAAATATATTGACGAGATTGATAATATTTTTGATTATCTTTTTGAACGAGGTATCGATGTTTTTGATAAAGTTGAATCCAAAGAAGTCATCGAAAGTGAAAGAGAAAAATCAAAATCTTCCGATCTTCTCACTCTTTTAACTCAAAAAAATAATGTTGATTCGGTCAGAATGTATCTTAAAGAAATCGGTAAAATCGATCTTCTTACTTTTGATGAAGAAGTAACTTTAGCTAAATCTATTGAAAAAGGTTCTCAAGTTGCTCGGGAAGATTTAATCAATGCTAACTTACGTTTAGTCGTATCTATTGCCAAGAAATATATTGGTCGAGGACTAACTTTCCTCGATTTAGTTCAAGAAGGAAATCAAGGACTTATGCGAGCTGTCGAAAAATTCGATTGGCATCGTGGTTTTAAATTTTCTACTTATGCTACCTGGTGGATTCGACAAGCTATTACTCGTGCTATTGCTGATCAAGCCAAAACCATTCGTATTCCAGTTCACATGGTGGAAACTATCAACAAAGTTTACAAGGCTACCCGAGCTCTTACTCAAAGATTAGGTCACGAACCAACCATCGAACAAATTGCTGATGAAGTTGGTGTTTCTATTGATAAAGTTGAAGAAATTTATCGTATTTCTCAGGATACTACCTCACTTTCTACTCCAGTTGGCGACGATGAAGACTCATTTTTGGGAGATTTTATTGAAGATACCACTCAAATGTCTCCTTATGAAGAAACTAGTAAAGAATTATTAAGAGAATCAATCGAAGAAGTTTTAAGTTCTTTAGATGAAAGAGAAACCAAAGTTTTATCTCTCCGTTTTGGACTAATGGGGGAAACTCCAAAAACTCTTGAAGAAGTCGGCAAAATTTTTAATGTTACTCGTGAACGTATCCGTCAAATCGAAGCCAAAGCTCTCCGTAAACTCCGTCATCCATCCCGTCGTAAGAAATTACAAGATTATTTGGAATAAATGAGTCAGACTGAGCCATTTTTCAAAATTGCTGGTCACGCTCTAATTAAAAAAGGCAATCAATTCCTTGTTACTCGTCGCAGTCTTACTGATGATTATATGCCAGGACTTTGGGATATACCCGGAGGTACGGTTGAATTTGAAGAAAATATTTTGCAATGTGTTGCTCGAGAAGTCATGGAAGAAACTAATTTAGTTGTCAAAATAAATAATCCTATTTTTGTTCATGATCATATCAATGGTCTTCGTCACCAATTCGAAGTTATTTATGATTGCGACTATCAATCAGGAGATATTACTCTAAATCCCGAAGATCACGATGAATTTTGTTGGGCTACTCTAGAAGAGATCAAAGACTTACCAAAAATTGCTTTCTTAGAAAAACTTGTTGAGTTTTTAACCAGATAATTTTAGTATTCCAATTCAGTTTCGTAGTCTAATTCTATAATTTTTCCGTTTTCGACTTCTATATTATCAAACTCTTTACCAGTTATTTTATTGATCATTACTTTAATTGGTCCTCCGTGGCTAACAATCAAAACTGTTTCTTTATTGTCTTCAAGTTTTAAATCTTCCAAAAAAAGTTCCACTCTTTTTTGGACATCAACCCAACTTTCCACTCCCATTTTTTTGTTTTCTATACTATCTTTGTCTATTTCTTCCCAATCAATTAAATTTTCCTCTGTGCCTTCCCATTCTCCAAATCCTCTTTCTTCAAGTAAATTTGACATTAATATTTCACTTTCAATTGGATATTCTTCCAAAATATTATTCAAAGTTTCTACACATCGATTTAATGGGGAACAAAATACTAAATCAATCTTTGGATATTTTTCTTTTAGTTGTTTTCCAACAATTTTAGATTGTTCAATCCCTTTTTTAGTTAATTTTCCAGGCATTTTTCCTTGGATAATTTTTTTTGAATTAGCAATTGTTTGTCCATGTCGGACTATTATTAATTTCATGGCTAATATTATATCAGTAAGTTCATAATTATTTTGTTTTCCAAATTAAATTAAAACAAAGAGAAACAAGATAATTATGGACTTTGGTCTTTAATTATCTTATAATCAAACCCAGTCCTATCTGCACATTCAAATTTTAATTAGTAATTATTAATTCTTAATTATTAATTAATTAAACATTCCCCTGTAGCTCAGTCGGTAGAGCGCTCGCCTGTTACGAAATTAGCAGCTTATTCGAGTAATCGAATTTGAAAAATTGGGTGAATTGCGTGAAACCTAAGGTCCAAAATTTCGGACTAAGGCAACCCGCAGCCAAGCCTTAATTTATTAAGGAAGGTTCAGAGACTAGGTGATTACACCATTTAGCGCCCGAGTTCCTATTTTTAGGAATATGATATAGTCCAAGCCTATTAGAAATTTTAGGGTGTCTTGTAAGCGATCGGTCCGTGGTTCGAGTCCACGCGGGGGAGCAAACATCAAAAAAGCCGGTAAAATCCGGCTTTTTTGATGTTTATTTTCCATACTGGCTTTAATCTTTGGTGAGTTTATCCTGAGGAGTATAGCGACGAAGGAAGTTCAAGTTTTTCAATTTTTTTATTTCGACTCCATCCTTTAATTTCTCGTTCTCTTTTAGCAGCTTTAGTTTTTGTTTCAAAATTTTCTGTGTAAATTAACTCAATCTCTTTAAATCTTTTGGTAAATTTTGATTGACCATTTTTATGTTGTCTTAACCTATTTTTTAAATCATCAGTTATTCCTGTATAAATGATTTTCTGATTCCCAAGAAGTAAATAAACGACCCACATAAAACATTCTATCGCATTGTGAAGTGAGCTTGTCCTGAATGAAATGAAGGAAGGTAATTTATCCTGAGATTATCGAAGGACGCGGGGGAGCAGCGACATAGAGGAACTGGTAGATACGCTCGCCCTGAAAGCGGATAGTCACAAGGACGTGAGAGTTCAATTTTCTCTGTCGAGAGTCTTTTACTAAAAAGGGTTCTCGATAGAGGGATTTTTTTTGCCAAAAATATAAAGCGTATAAACAAAACACTACACAGATAAAAAACTACTGGCTCGGTCGGAAAACGCAAAAATTTGAATAATATTTTTTAATAAAAACCAAATATATTAGGATATAATTAGTTATTTAAATAACTAATAATATGGATAAGAATAAGGATATAAATTTAAAAAATCTACTTAGCTATTGTTCGGGTTATATAAAATTAATAAATCCTGCATTATCTCGATACAAGTTATCTACTGAAGATTTAACCAGCTATTTTAATTTGGATAGTATTGAAACCTCTGATGTGGCCGAAGAAAAGAAATTACTAATTGATCTAAAGGATTTTTATCAACTTAATCCAAAAGAGTTGACTGATGAAAATAAAGAAGAATATTTTAATCAAAAATCAATAGCTTTAAAACTAGAAGAAATAAAAAATAAATATAAAGTCGATGAATTTACTAAACAAATAAATTTAAATTTTGGATATTTTAAGGTTGAGATTCCGGAAGAAGTTGAAGATTTAGAAATATCTATAAAAGATGACGAGAGTGAAAAAGAAATTAAATCACCACCAAAAATTGATGAATATCCTTTGTTTTACATTCCAATAAAAATCGAATCATATCAAAACAAATATTATATTTCTTTTCAAGATCAGAATATTGTTCCCAATATTGGTTTTTTAAATGGTGTTTTAACTGATGATAGTTATTTTGAATTAATCGAACTTTTTAATGATCTAGAGGATCAAGGATCATTAATATTACCCCTAAAAGAGGAAGTTGTTGATAAAATTTGGAATTCTTTAAAAGCAAAATTAAAACTGTCAAAAATTCAATTTGGAGAAGATTCTTTTAAACTAAATAAATATATAATTTCATTATCTGCAAAGTCCAATTATTTTTTAAGTTCTGATTTAAAAGATTTATTAAAAATTTCGGAAGAAGATCTTATTGAAACATCTCTAGGTAGTTGGGTAATGGACGATGATTTAAATAATGAAACTTCAATTAATAATGAAGATGGAGAATTATTTTTTCCATTTGATTATGACAAGTATCAACTGAAAGCGCTTTCAATAATTAACAATAAAGCTGCAATAATAGAAGGGCCACCAGGAACAGGTAAATCACAAACTATAAGTAACCTTCTTTGTCATTTAGCGGCTAACGGAAAAAGAGTATTATTCCTTAGTCAAAAGGCTCAAGCGTTAAAAGTCGTAAAAGATAAACTCAAGCAGCTTAATATTGATTATTTATATGGCTATATACCAAATCGATCATCTCCTTTGTATTCAATGGAAGAAGAAGCAGATGGAGCTTCTTATACATTGTCCGGCCTGACTCAATATATAAATGAACCAAAGTATCCAAATCGTTTAGTAGTTCAAAATGGAGCAAGTTTAGAAGATCTACAGGAAGAATTTTCAATATCTATTAATGTACAACGAGAATTTACTGAACTTAGAGAAAAATTATTAAAACTACAAAAATTCATTATTAATATTCCGAACAAAGAAAAATTTATTGAAAATTTTGATGAGTCTCAATATAAAAATATAAAGGATTTAGAAAAATCTATTTTACAAGTGTCAGATTATTGTGGTTGTTATATAAAAACTTATACAGACCACGATATATTAAATAAAAAATACGAATTAGTTCTTGATAGATCTACAGAATTTGAGTTAGTAATTGAAGATTATGTTAATTCTATAAAAACAATTTTATATGACCGAGATAGTTTTATAGCTTCAGTAGCTAATAAAATCGGTTTATTAAAAATAAAACCTATTACCGACAAACTCCCAAGAGAAATTTTTGAAGATTTAAATTTCATAGTCAATGAGAAAATACCAAAATCCCAAAAAATTAAAAAAATTGAAAGAGTTAAAGAATTCTTTAAATATTTGAATTCACTCGAACAGCATAAATCTTTAATTGAAAAATATGAATCAAGAATAGTTGAGTTGGGTATAGATCACACATCTTTAGAGAAAATAGAAGTTTTATTCAAGGAAAATGGAGTAAGTAAAACAATAAATTCTTTGAAAGAAACGTTAAACGTATTAGACAAAATAAATAAATTAAAAATCACACAACCTAACGAAGTAAACAAAGAATTAAAGAGAGTCAAGGAAGATCAGAAAACAAGAATAAAATATTACATTAAGAACAGAATTAAAGACCAAATTACTAGCGCTACTTATCGGGCAAGTATTAGAGGTACAGTAGCTAGGATTGCCAAAGCTTTAACTAAAAGTAAAAGAGCTTATAGAACTTTTGACAAATTAAAAAAAGACCCAGCTAATTTTGAGACGATTAAAGAATTGGTCCCAGTATGGATAATGGATCTTGAAGATGCAAGTCGTTTGATTCCTCTCCAAAGAAATTTATTTGATTACATTATATTAGACGAAGCTTCTCAATGTAATCTAGCCTATGCATTGCCAGCCATGTTTAGGTCAAAAAGAGTTATTTTCTTCGGTGATAGTTTTCAAATGAGGGACGATTCGATTAAATTCAAAACTAATCGGTCACTTGAAGAAATAGCAGTTAAATTTCATATTCCCGAACATTTACAAATCAAAAGCAAAGATGATTCGGTTAAATCAGTAATGGATATTGGAACACTAAGAGGATTTAAACAAGAAACTTTATTATGCCATTACCGATCACCCAAGGAAATTATTGGGTTCTCAAACAAATATTTTTATGAACCAAAGAAAAGAAAGTTAGAAGTATTAAATACGAATTATCTGCCAGTACCAGGTACAAATCGAATATTAATAAACCATATTATCAAAGCAGACAAATCGGAAGATACTTCCGATAAAACAAATTTATGTGAAGCAAAATATATTGTTAAATTAGTATCCGATTTAAAAAAAGATCCATCAACTAAAGATAAATCAATCGGCGTTCTAACCTTTTTTAACGAGCAAGCCATGCTCTTAAAACAATTAATAAATGATGACTCAATTAAGGTGTCAATTATCGAGGGTATACAGGGTGATGAACGAGATATTATCATTTATTCATTTGTTTTAACTTCACCCGATCAGAAAAAGAGATATGTCCCCTTAACCGGAGAACAAGGTGAAATTAACAAAGAGCTTAATGCTGGACGTGTAAACGTAGCTTTCTCTCGTGCAAGGCTACAAGTTCATTGTGTTACATCCTTAACTCCAGAATCATGGCCGGAAGGTATTTGGATAAAAAGATATTTAGATTATGTTCAAAAATATGGAGAAATTAATTTCTTTAATAAAGAACTTAAACAATTTGACTCTCATTTTGAGGAAGAATTTTACCATTTTATTAATTCTGAGTTGCATAATGAAATCGACATTCAGAATCAAGTTGAAAGTTGTGGCTTCAAAATCGATTTTGTATTAACTAACAGAAAAAATAACAAGAAACTTGCAATAGAATGCGATGGCCCCACTCACTTTGAAGATGAAAACTCAGATATTTATGTAGTTTCTGATATTGAAAGACAAAATATTCTTGAAAGAGCCGGCTGGAAATTCTATCGCATTCCATATTCTGATTGGGTTGATGAAGCATATAATAAAAACCAAATAGCCGAGGACATCAGGCTTGGGTTAAGTTTAGATGATGAGGAAGTGATTGAAACAATTATTAATAATTCTATTGAAGAAAATAAGGAACCAATTCAAACAGAAATAGTTAGTGAGGTATTAGAAAATTATTCTGATAACAATAAAGAAGTCACGCAAACAGAAGTGTTGATTACAAAATCCACACAATTAGATCTCACAAATCCAGTGGTAAAAGTTAAAGATAAAAATAATAAAACTAAAAAGACAAAAAATAATAAAACTAAAAAAAATAAAAAAGATGAAAATACCTTCCAGGAATTATTTAGGTTTAACTATGATAGTTATCGAGATCTTGTAGTTTCAAAAACAAAAAAGAACTTTATTTGGATAAATGAGTTTTTGAAAAATGGAGATTATATTGGTTTTACCCAAAAAGGTTTTGGATTTAGCTTAGATAATTCAGCAGAATTTTTTACTAATTGCGACGAATTATTACAAGATGGTCAGGAGAAGAAACTTGATTGGTTAGATGAAAAAGATGCTGTTCTAATTATATCTTCGATTAATAATGATAATGGATTACCAATGATAGATATTAGAAAGTTTATAAACACAGAAAAATATCAAGGTTTTACAAAGAAGGGTTTTCGATTCGAAAAGGGTAAGTTTATAAGCTTACTGAACGAACTTAAATCCAGCTTAAACACAATTAATAATTAATAATTTAAAGTTATGAAAAAAGTTAAAGTTTCGATTCAAGATGAAAATACACTATTACTATTAGAAGAAGCCCAAAAAGGGGACATAATTGATCTCAAGTCGATACACGAAGCGGATATTGATAAATCATCTATTGATAACCTTATTAAATCAATAAAAAATGATGAGTTTAATAAACAACTAGAGACGGCAAAACAAAGTATAGAAGAAAAAAAGAGACTAGAGGCTAAATTTAATGAGAAAGATATTATTGATCAAGCAAAAGAGGCACTTTCAAAAAAAGATGCTGAAATCGTCGAACTGAAATCAAAAATTAGATCATTTTGTAATTGGAGTATTAGATGGGGTCCGGATAAACCATCGGGTAGTTTGAATGGTGAAAGATATGACTACTTATACAAGATGTGTCTACGATCAAAAGGAATAGAAAAATGACCAAAGATGAGCAATATCAAAACATATTAGATTTAGCGCTATCGGAAGGTCGCAAAGTAATTGAAGAATATTGGCACAGGCACGAGTCAGATAATAGCTGGTCCGTTTGTCTCGGTGAATTGTATATTGTTGGAAATAATGAATTTGCCAATTGGTATCGTAAGAAGATGAATACTAATGATGAAAAAGTTCCACTTGAAAATGAAGGTGGCTATAAATACGAAAGTGCTATGATGTGGGCTGAAGCCGTTCAAAAGGTCTTGTATGAGAATGGAGTTGAAACTATTAATGAAATTCATTTAGATTAGTATTCACACATGAAAAGAACACTAATTATAATAATGATTGCCACTTTGTCTTTTCTTGTCGGTTATAAAATTAATAGCAACAATAATTGTAGAGAAGGTTTTTCTAAAACATTTAATATAAATAGTAAGGGTGATGAGTTAGTTAATAAGAAAGAAAACCAGTCTGAAGAATATCCTGTTCCTGAATGCGATTATATAGGTGGTGGATGCCCAGAATATAAAATGTTTGATGTGGATGAAGATGGTAAGAGTGAAAGTATTGTTCTGGAAAAAGCTGGAATGTCTCAATTCGGAGGAAGAGTATTTGTGATTGATGAGGGTAGGGTAACTTTTGTCAGTGAATCACAAATGTTTATCGGTGTAAGACCTATTAAACTAGAAGAAAACGATGAAACTAATAGGAACGGGTTTATTATCTTCTATTCAAAAGTACCGAATGTTGGTTCAAAAGATAATATTGAATGGGCTTGGTATAAATATGAGAACGGAGAATATATACTAAATAAGATCACTTCAGCAGGTGAAGAATAATAGATGGTTCAAATATTAATTAATGAAAAAAAATATAATTAAATTAATTATTATTTTTGTAGTTGTTTTTGCTATAGGCCATAAGGGTGTAAACCTTATCTTCAATGAGGGTTACAAACAGGGATTTTCTACAGCCACTGAAAAGAGTAAAGAAAATACAAAATTTGATCTTGCACCTCAATGTCTAATGGGTAATTGTCCAGAATACGATTCGTTTGATACTGATGGGGACAATGTATATGAAGATGTTGTTTTGGAACATACTGCCATGACCCAACAAGCAGGACGAATTTGGATAATTGATAAAGGACAAGTTGTTTTTATTAGTGATGATAAAGCGCAAATAAGCGTCAGTCCAAGAGGTACTAAAGATAAGGAAGAAACCGGTTTTACTATTTTGTATGCAACCGAATCTCCTATTTCAGGGGAAGAAGTTTTTAAAAACTCATTTAAAGTAGATTATTTCCAATATAAAGATGGTGAATATGTTTTAGAGAAAACAGTAGATAACCCAATGAATTAAAAAATAATTTATAGTTAGTACCCGGACACTGCCATTCTTATTTGTTCCAAGGCGGGGAGCATAAAAAATCAGCTTTCTTTTTCCCAAAAATAGCTTATTATTTAAATGTTAATTAATTAACATTTAAATGCTTAAAATTATTCTTGGTGTTTCGGTAGTTTTAAATTTCGTTTTAGGTTTTTTCTTTTTTCAATCCAAGTCAAATTCTGACAATTTATTCAAAGTCGAACGAATTATCGACGGTGATACTTTTATTATTGAAGGCAATCGACAAATAAGATTGATGAGCGTCAACGCTCCCGAAGTTGGTCTTTGTGGCAGCGACCAAGCCACTATTAAATTGACAGAACTTATTTCTGGTAAAAAAGTTCAATTAAAAGGGGAAATCAACGATCATTATGGCCGATTTTTAGCTCTAGTTTATGTCGATGATGTTTTAATAAATGAGCAAATGATTCTTTCTGGTTGGGCTCGTTTTACTTCTACTGCTTCGTCGGAATCCGAAAATTTAAAAGTTGCTTTTCAAAAAGCCAAAGATCAAAAATTAGGTGTTTTTAGTCCTTTGTGTTTTCAAATTACTAATCCTAAAAATCCTAAATGTGGTATCAAAGGCAATGTAAAAGACGGTAAAAAAACTTATTTTTTCCCAGGGTGTGGCAATTATAGTAATGTCGCTCTCGAACTTGATCAAGGTGACCAATGGTTTTGTTCCGAAAAAGAAGCCAGCGCTGCCGGTTTTACTAAATCCGCCAATTGCTACAATAAGAAGTATTAAATTTATTTTTCAAATATAAAATATGAAAATCCAAGTTTTAGGTTCAGGTTGTCCTACCTGCAAAAATCTTTATGAATTAACCAAAACTGCTGTCAAAGAATTAGGAATTGACGCCGAAGTTGAATACTCAACCGACATTTCCAAAATTATCGAATTAGGAGTTATGGTTTCACCAGTAATGACTATTGATGGCCAGGTTGCTATAACTGGTTCTCATAATTTAGAAAAGATTAAAGAAATCATTAAAAAATATCAAAAATAATTTATGGATATTTTTTCTCCGATTCAATTACTCGCTGACTCTATATCTTTAAATCCGGCTCTTAATTTTTTTATTTATGACACCATTAAAATTGGAATTCTTTTAGTTTTTATAAATTATTTAATGGCCATCACTCGCTATTATTTTCCAGTTAATAAAGTCAGAGATTTGTTAACCAAAAGACGCTGGTATGGATTGGATTATTTATTTGCTGCATTCTTAGGAGTTGTCACTCCATTTTGTTCTTGTTCTTCAATTCCCTTGTTTATCGGTTTTTTAAGTGCCGGCATTCCATTAGGAGTTACCTTTGCTTTTTTAATTGCTTCACCTTTGGTAAATGAATCATCTCTAATTTTATTTCCCGCTCTTTTTGGTTTGAAAACCACAGTTATTTATAATATCGCTGGAATTATTGTAGCTGTAATTGGGGGAATTATTATTCAAAAACTGCATTTGGAAAAATATGTCAACCAAGATTTATTAAAATATAAATCCCGATCCGATGTCGAAGCCGAAAATGGTGGCGAAAAAATAAAATTCAAAAAACTTATTTTTTATTGGTGGACTGATGGTTTCAAAATCACCAAAAGTATTTTTCCTTATGTCCTTTTAGGTGTTGGTCTTGGAGCCATTATTCACGGTTTTATTCCAGCCAATTTTTTTGAAAAATATTTATCAATAAACAGTTGGTGGACAGTTCCAATTGCTACTCTTCTTGGGGTTCCACTTTACGCTAATTCTGTTTCAGTTTTACCAGTTGTTGAAGCTTTAATTACCAAGGGAATTCCTATGGGTACTGCTCTTGCTTTCATGACAGCTACCGTTGCTCTGTCTTTACCAGAAGCTTTAATTCTTAAAAAAGCCATGAAATGGCAGCTATTAGTTGCTTTCTTTGGAATTACCAGCATCGGCATAATGTTAATTGGTTATTTATTCAATTTTTTATCTTAAAGCCACAAACGGCCATCCTGATTTGTTCCAAAGCAGGGAACATTAATAAACCATAACTTCTTGGTAAAATAACTTAAATGATTACTAAAGAATTTCAATTGATAGCCACGAAAGTTAAAGAATTTTTAGAAAATGAATCTTCAGGTCATGATTTTTATCATGCCGAAAGAGTATTTAATAATGCCATATATCTTCAAGATTATGAGAAAGGGGATTCGTTTGTAATTGGTTGTGCTGCATTACTTCATGATATTTGTCGTCCTTGGGAGAAAAAAACTGGTAAATCTCATTTTGGAGACGAAGCTTTAGAGATTATCAAAGACATTCTTGTGCAAACAAATACTCCAAACGAAAAAATAGTTCCAATTTTAGAAGTTATTAAATATCATGACATTTATGACTGGTCCGAAAAAGTAGTCAACAAATCAATAGAACTTCAAATCATTCAAGATGCCGACAATTTAGATGCTATTGGTGCTATTGGTATCGCTCGAACTTTTACATTTGGTGGAGCTCATAATTGTCAAATGTATTCACCGGGAGAAAATTTAGAATTTAATCATGATTTTGTAGAAAGTCCTCAAGTAACAACTTCTACTATTGCTCATTTTTATGAAAAACTTCTAAAACTTAAAGATCATATGAATACTAAAACAGCCAAACAAATTGCTCAAAAAAGACATCAGTTTATGGAAGATTTTTTGCAACAATTTTTTGATGAATGGAACGGTAAATTTAACTAAGAACAATGAGAATTTTGGTAAATGTTCATCCTAACTCCAAAAAACAAAGAATAGAAAAAGACTTACTTGGAATATTGCATATTTATATTACTCAGCCGCCTTTAAAAGGAAAAGCCAATAAAGCTGTTATTGAAGTATTAGCAAATTATTTTAAAACCAAAAAAAACAGTATCTTCCTTATATCCGGTATAAAATCAAAAAATAAAATTTTTGAGATTAAGAGAGTTGGTGAATAAAAAAAAGTTGTTTTAGCTCTTAATATTTAAAGATAATTATTGAGCTATAATTAAGTATTAATCGTTAATTAACAAAATGGGTGTAACAATTCTTTTTATAATAGTTTTCTTTTTATTAATCACTTCGATTCGTCAAATTAATCAATATGAAAAGGGAATTAAATTCACATTTGGTAAATTTACTTCAATAATGGAACCTGGTTGGAGTTTTGTTTGGCCAATCATTCAAAGTTATCAAAAAGTCGATGTTCGGGTAAAAGCCGTTGACGTTCCAGATCAAAATGCTATTACTCGCGACAATGTTTCTGTCAAAGTCAACGCCGTTATTTATTATAAAGTTAGCGATGCTCCAAAAGCTATTATTGAGGTCGAAGATTTTAGATACGCCATTTCGCAATATGCCCAAACCACTATGCGTAATATTGTTGGTGAAGTTACACTTGATGAATTACTTTCCAGCCGAGACAAAATTGCCGAAAGAATCAGAGAAATTGTTGACAAAGAAACAGATGCTTGGGGTTTGAAAGTTAATAATGTTGAGTTAAAAGATGTTAGCCTACCTGCCGAAATGGAAAGAACTATTGGTAAACAAGCCGAAGCTGAAAGAGAAAAAAGAGCCGTCATTATAAATTCTGAAGGTGAATTAGCTGCTTCTCAAAATATTGCCAAAGCTGCTTCTACTTTAGGAGCCACTCCTGGTGCACTTCATTTAAGAACTCTTCAATCAATAAACGATATGTCTTCAGATCAATCCAACACGGTTGTTTATATGGTTCCGATAGAAGCCTTAAAAGCTTTAGAAGGTTTTACTAAAAAAAATAAATCCTAATACTTTAATCCAGATTTTGTTGATCTGAATCTTGTCTGAAAAAGTAATATAATCAACATAATTATGTTTTGCTCTTCTTGTGGTAAGAAATTAACTAAAGATAGTAAATTTTGTAAATATTGTGGCTTTGACCTAACCACCTCTCAAAATAAAAAAGAATCAAATTCTAAACCAGAAAAAACAATTGATCAAAAGAATAAAAAGTTTTCTAAATTTTCAAAAATTTTTGGTATTGTCTGGTTATTCTCAGTTTTAGTTTTTATCGCCATCGCTTTTTTTGCGGATAAATATCCTCAGTTTTCATTTAATGATTCTCAGATTTCATCTGGTATTTTATTTGGATCAGTTGGAATCGGCTGTCTTTCTTTTTTAGCTTTAATTATCACCTTATCTTTAAATCTTTCATATGGAAAATATCCAGAGAAAAGTTCGTTCAAAAAATTTCTTAGATTTATTTTGTCTTTGATATTTTTACCATTTTTAATTATCCGTAATATTTGGACAGGGTTGTTTGGTATTTTAGTTTTATTACCAATTTGGGGATCTGGATTCTTTGTTATTTTATTAATTATTGGGGTTATTAGATTTAGTACTCCAGTCAGTGGTAACTCAATGAATCCAACTATTTTAGATAAAGAAAATATTAAACTTAGTTCTTTTACTTTTATAAATAAGTTTTTTTTCAGACCCAAAAAAGGTGATATTGTCACTTTTGAATCAGGAAGAACAGACGATTCTGAAGGAAAAATTGTTAGTTATATAAAAAGAATAGTTGCTGTTGGTGGAGACGAAGTTTCCATTCGTGATGGGTTTTTGTATGTTAATAATGAATTGATCAAAGAACCATATACCGCCAAACCCAGATCAACTTTTGGAGGCTCATTTTTGGCCGATTGTAAATCTATTAAAATTCCCAATGGTTATTATTTTGTTTTAGGTGATAATAGAAAAAGAAGTAAAGATTCTAGAGATATAGGTTTAATTTCCATTAATGAAATAGACAGTATTTTGCCATCTAGCAAACAAATTCAATTTAAAGATCGATTACGAGATGCTTCAAATGATGGTGTGGACCATGGCTTACCTTCGTTTAACTTAGATGATTATTACCAAAAAATAAATAAAATCAGAAAAGATAATAACTTAAAAGAATTAAAAAGAAATGAAAAATTAGAAGCAGCCGCTCTAAGTCGAGCCAAATCAATTATTGAAAATAATGAGGTTGAATCAATTGGAAAAAATGAAAAAAGCAAATATCCTTACAGTAAAGCCATAAAAGATGCCGGCTATAACAATATTACTATCGGTGAAATAGTCACCACTGGTTATTATGATTCCGACGAATTATCTAATTATTGGCTTGATTATGAAACCAAAAAGAATTTACTAAACAAAGAATTTCAAGATACAGGAATTGCTTCTTTTGTCGGCAAAATAAACGGTTGTGAAGTTCAAGTAATAGTTCAAGAATTTGGTGGCTATGTTCCTCCTAATTACAATAAATCCACCATCGAAGGTTGGGAAAAAGTTTTATCTAGATTAAAAGAAATACAACCTTCATGGCAAAAATGTAAAGATTGGGGCAAATTGTACGAAGATAATAAAACTGCCTGTGACAGAATCAATGAAATCATAAACATTCGAATTAACAATATTGGTGCCGCCGTTAGTAGAATGAAAAGTAATCAATGGTTGACATCATCTGAATCAAAAGGTTTAGATCAAGACGAAGCTTTATATAACGAACAAGACAATTTGGCTACTAAACTTAATAATCTATAACTTTTATATTGTTCTATAATCATATTTAGGGCAAAATGAAGAAAACAGTTAAATCTTTAGTCATATCACTTTTTTTAATTGGGAGCTTAGTTTATGGTACAAAAATAGTTCAACAAACCCAAGAAAATCGAAGTAGTGCTGCTGAATCTTTTGAAGATAATCGAGTTGATATTGATCTACCAAAAATCAACCAAAACCAAATTGAAAAGATAGAAAAAATTGCCAAAGAAAATGAAACACCCAGCTCAATAGTAAACTATAAATCAAACAAATATGGTTATGAATTTAGTTATGATAGTAAAACATGGGAAGATAATGGACCTGCTGGTGGCAGAATGATCGATAATCAAGATTTAATTTCAATTTATCTAAAAACTAAAAATAGCACAAAAGCATTAATAACCTTTTCAGTTGGTGTTGATGCTGATGATTTAGATAAAAAAACAGATCAATCAATTGCCTCATCGTTAAAATACGGGGCTCAAGATAAAAGAAAACTTCTCAGTCGAGAAAAAATAAAAATTGGTGATTACGATGTCAATAAACTTGTCTATACAGAAAATAATTTTATTGATATGAAATCTGTTATTAATACAGAAGAATATCATTTAGTTCAAAATGGAAAAAGCTATGTCTTTATGGTAAATTCTACCGAATTTGGAGAAACTCCTGCATTAATAAATCAACTATTAAGATCTTTTATATTTTTCAAACCAACAGAAGATAATAAAACAGGTCTAGTCAAAGGTGTTTCCACAAAAACAGACGACATTGAAAAAACTTTCACCGAAGTTCAATTATCAGAATTAGTCAAACCATCAGTAGTAGGGGTAGTTCAATTATCTTGTTTTAAATTGAAGGTAGACAACATCAATTATACAAGCAAATACCTTCAAAACAGTTATAACTTCTGTAATGGAGGTCAGGGAAGTGGTTTTATAATTCAAAAAGATGGTTATATAGCCACAAATGGCCATGTTGCCAAATCATACCCAGAGGGAGCTATGATATCCAGTTTTCTTTATAATACTGGAGAATTAAATTCATTTGAACGAGACCTGATTCGAGAAATTTATTTCTACAATACGGGGACTGAAATAAATTTATTTGAAGCAAATAAATATTTAGTCCAAATAAATTCAAGTCCAACAGAATTAAATGACTTAATAAAAAATATTTATGCCTTAATTGATAAGAAAATAGTTTCTTTTGAAAATACCGGTTCTAAAATCTATATCAGATTAGGTAACGAAGCGTTTAATTTTGATTACAGCAATAAAGATTTTTTAAATATAGTTAAAACAAGTAATTCTGTATTTGAGGCAGAATTAGTTGATTTTAATTATTCCAATAGTGATTCTATAGAAGTAGTCAAACAACAAAAGAAAATAGATGGAAGTGATGTTGCCATATTAAAAATTAAAAATGGAAACAATAATATGGTATTTCCTTCTTTAGTTTTAGGAAGTATTGATAATTTAAAGGAAGGAGAACAGTTGTTAGTTATAGGTTTTCCAGCATTAGTAGATGGTAGCGAAAGTCAACAAAGTATTATCAATTATAAAAGTTCATCATATAAACCGACCATTACTCGTGGAATTGTTAGTGCAATCAAAGAAGATAATGGAGGTAGAAAATTAATTCAAACTGACACTTCAATTGATCATGGAAACAGTGGGGGTCCAGCTTTAACTATGGATGGTAAAGTTATTGGAGTTGCTACTTATGGATTTGAGGGTACAGGTGGAAATTACAACTTTTTAAGAGATATATCTGACATATCAGATTTAATAAATAAAAATAATATCACCATATCAGCAAGTAAGTCATATAATGATTGGAGTTTAGGATTGAGCAATTATTGGAAAGAATATTATAAAAGTTCATTACCATATTTTAATCAAGTCAAATCATCTTATGCGATTCATCCAACTGTATCTGAATTTATGAACGATGCTAATGAAGCTATAAAAGAAGGTAAAGATAAAGAAGTAAATTGGCTATTAATAGGCTTAACGATTGGAGGGGTAATTATAGTTTTAGCTGGACTAACTATATTCTTAATAATTAAGAAAAAAAAGATAGTGAAAAATCAAATTGAAGTTGCAACCAGCAATCCTTTAACAACTCCAACTCCAACCGCAACTCCGACTCCAAATCAAACTATAAACTCCATCGAGACTATTAATCCAGTGGTACCTCCTGTTCAACAAACAACAAACAGTGATTCAAATGGTCCAATAAATTAATATTAATTATGACCAAAAACCCTTTTATCAACGCTCTAAGTGCTTCAGTTTATATAACTTTGGTTGTTGCAGTTATGAATTTTGCCACCAAATTATTACAAAACAAACCAGATACTTTTGCTGCTCCAATAGTCTTTTTATCAATACTTACTTTATCTGTAGCCGTTATGGCTTTTTTATTTTTTTATCAACCACTTCTTCTTTTTATTGATGGTAAGAAAAAACTAGCCGTAAATTTGTTTATCAAAACTGTTGGTATTTTTGCTGTCATTACCACCATAGCTTTAATTCTTCTTTTTTCTGGATTAATTTAGATAAAATCTAATTTATTTCCACCGTATTCATTATTTTTTCTAGTATTTCCAAGTTCTGTTCACTTGGATATTTGACTGTCAAAATAATTGCTTTGTAGGTTGATACTCCGATTTCGGTTTTAAGAGGGAAAGCATAAACAAAATCTTTAAGAATATTTTCATTACCATCGTCGTCATAAAAAGTTTTATCTCGACTAATTTTATAACCGTTAACCCCTTTTAAATTTTTTATTTCTTCAATACTTTTATTACTACAAAGTGCACTTCCGCCAGTTTCATCCAAATTACAATATAAATCATTTTGCATCAACGATTTTGACAAATCGTTATTTAATAATTGAGATTCAGTTATCCCGTCAATTCTAAAACCTATTTCTTTAATAGTTCCACCGGGATATGGACTTTGTGTTTCAAAATTCAACGATTTTGGATAAGCCAACAAAAAACCAAATTTACCATCTCTAAATTCTTGTGTTTCATTACTTATTTCAAGTTTAGTTTCTTTCTTTTCTTCAATTATTACTGAAGGTCTTTGGTTAGAGATTATATTTTCAGTTTTTTGACCACATCCTCCCAAAAAAAGCATTGATATTACAATTAAAATTTTGCCAAACATTTCTTTTTTCATTCAAACTTATTATTTCATTTTTATCTTCAAAAAACCACTTTAGTTTATTTATTAAAACCATTGCTATTTTTGCCATTATTACAATTATCACCTTAATTCTCTCTTTTTTTGGATTAAACTAGTTTAAATTTTCCCAAAAAACTGGTAAGATACTATCTTCATGATTACTAAATTGGGAAAACAAAAATTAGAAGAAAAAATTAAAGATCTTAAAGCAGAATTGCTCACGACTTACGAAAAAAGAAGTGAAGCTGCTGAAGAAGGGGATCTTAAAGAAAACTCTGCCTATATTGCTTATGGCGAACAATCACATGTTTTAAACGCTCAAATTATTGAGTTGGTCGAAGATTTAAAATTATCTGTGATTGTTGGTCCTCCAACTCAAATTGAAACTGTCGTTTTTGGTTCCAAAATTACTGTTCGTTTTGAAAATGATGGGCGAGTTAGTACCTTTGTTTTAGTTGGTAAAAATGATGCTCGTATTTATCCAGATTGGATTTCTATCGAAAGTCCATTAGGTGTAGCCACTTTAAATCATAAAAAAGGTGATAAAGTTGAAGTTAACGGTCAACCAGTCACTCTTATTGATATAGCTATTGGTAACATTTAGATCTGATAAACTCTGTCATGGTTGAAAAACAAAATCATCATCAAATAAGTTGGTCAGAAGTATCTGATAAATTAAATAGTTTAACCGCTGTTGACGGTGGTTTTACTCAAGCTACCAGAGGAATATTAAAACTCGATGATGGTCAAGAAGTTTTTGTTAAACAGGGTAGTGATCCAGAAACTTGTAAACGGGCTCAAAAAGAAGTTCGAGTTTATCGATTTTTAGAATCTCAAGGATATTCTTATACTCCTCAATTATTAACTACTAATCCAGATGAAACCGGATTTGTTTTGTCGGCTCATTTACCAAAAGACGGTTGGGATTGGAAGGGTAATTGGACATCCAAAAGAATTACAAAAACTCTTGAAGCTATGGATGTTCTTTCTGAGTTAAAACCAGATGACAAAAATTCAGATTTATTTTTAGATAAATTTATTAATCAAGATAGTGATGGTTGGTTACCACTTTTAAATTCAGAACAACTTCAACAAAATTTATTTCAAAAACTTCATCAGTTAAATTTTGATTTTGATTTAAAAAAAGAATCGATCAAAAGTAAGTTTGTCTTTCAGGATACTCATCTAGTTCACAATGATGTCAGGTCTGATAATTGTGCTTGGAATAAAAACTTAAATCAAGTTTGTTTAATCGATTGGGATTGGTGTCAAATCGGCGATCGTCGAATTGATATGGCTGCTACTTTAGTGGATATCGCTTCTAGTGGTTTTGATATTTCACCATTTTATTCAAGACTTGATCCAAGTGCCCTTCATTGGTTAGTAGGCTATTGGTTTAAATCAGCTGCTTCTCCAGGTCCACAAAAAGTCAGAGATTTTCAATTGAATTCAGGTCTAAAAGCTTGGGAGTTATTCAACTTAGTCAAATAAACAAACTATTTTTTATTCATCTCTTTTTTATACTGTTTTATCGTTGCTGGATATATCAAAGGGATTTTTTTTAAAACATTTTTTTTCAAAATTAACCACTCAGTTTTTTCTTTTATTAATTCTATTAATTCTTCTCTCACACCAAATCTAATCCACAAATTTATCGAATCTTGATGCAATACTTCGTCTTTAATATAAGTGTCAATTATAATTTTGTTATATTTCTTCATCACTTCTTTTTTTTCTCTATTTGGTGTTTCTATGTATTCCAGATGTTTCAAATATTTTTTTATGGGAAACTTTAAAATATCATCCAAGTCTTGAAGGATTTTTAATCCAGTTCTAATAGCCCAATTTTCTGGCGACAAATATATTTTTTCATCTCCAAATTTTTCAAACAGTTCTGGAAAGATTTCTTTAAAAACGTCAGCTTGAATTCGGTCATAAATCATATGGGTCATCCAACCTTTTCTAAAGTCATCTTTTCCAAAAAAATTTTTATCATAAACATCTTTACAATGAGTGATTTTTCTATCAATTTTAGTTATATATCGACTATCTGGATAAATCGTCCCAGAAATATATTTATCCATATTTTTTACTCCAAAATCATTTTTTATATCCAAAGCAAATCTGATATGTGTTCCTAACAACGCCATGAACATATTATATTCATGTTTAGTCAATATTCATATATAATTAAATTGAATTAATAAATTTTGTACAATGGAAAACTTAGAAAATCAAAATCCAACTACAACTCCAGTAGTCAACAAACCCAAAACTACCAACAATTTTTATTTGGAAATTTTTAAACAATACAAAAATTTTGATGGACGAACTAGTAGGAATGAGTTTTGGATTTTTGTTTTAATTAATGTTTTGATTTCTGTTTTATTAAGTATTTTATGGAATCCTCTTGGTATTCTTTTTCTAATATTTGCTTTAGTTCCTTGTGTTGCTCTTAGTGTTCGTCGAATCCATGATTTAAATAGAGAATTTTGGTTTGCCTTAATTCCTTTTTATAATTTATATCTTTTTATTCAAAAGGGGACTAATGTTGATCAACCAAATATTTTTGGTCCTCCTACCAAAGATGATAAATTCAAAACCAGTTTTATTTTTATATTAATAACAATAATTATTGCCTTGTTTGTTGGTAAGATATCTTTTGAACAATATCAAGTCAAAAAAGCCAGAGAAAAATGGGAAGCTCTTTATACTTCAAACGACACTGCCAAAGTTAACACTGAATTGGAAAAATTAAATCAAGCATCTTTAATAGAAGTTGAGAAAGCCCAGACACTTGAAGAAATCATTATTGCTTTTCGCAATGCTCCGCGAGGTAGTCAATCAAGTATGGCTGCTGCCTTAAAATGGATTGATCTTTGTCAAACTAGCAAGCAACTTAAAGACGCCAATGATAATTTCTCAGAAAACAGTGAAGCCAAAGCCAAGGCTTTAGAAAAATGGAAAGAATTGTCCAAAAAAGAAATTGAACAAGTTCAGACAGTTCAACAAGCCAAAGATGTTTACGAAAGTGCTCCTGATGATAATGATATTAAAACTACTATTTACAATAAATGGAATGAATTATCTTTAAAGATAGTTGATCAAATCAAAAATGTAAAAGAAGCCAAGGAGTTATATGATAAATCTCCAATAGGTAGCCAAGCCAGAACTAAAATTTTAGAAAAATGGCTAGAATTATCCAAAAAAGAAATTCAAGAATCTCAAAACTTTGAAACCACTAAGATATTATTTAGCAATTTGCCAGATAATATTGATCTTAAAAATGATTGCACTACAAAGTGGATTTCATTTTGTCAGACAGTTAAAGAAATTAAAGAAGTCTATAACAGTGCTGTTGAAAAAGGGGAACCAAAAAGAATGGCTTTAGCTAAATGGAAAGAATTAGCCATCAAAGAAATTGACCAAATTCAAAAAATTGATGATGCCAGAATCTTATTCGATAATTTACCCGATGAAGATAAAATAAAAAACAGTTTGATTACTAAATGGATATCTTTGTGCCAAAACTCAAAAGAAGTTAAAGAAGTTTATTCAAAAGCTGATGCCAAAAGTGAAGAACAGCAACTAGCTTTTGACAAATGGAACACTCTTTCTCTTCAAGAAATTGAAAAAGCCAAAACCTTAGAAGAAGTTAAAGAAGTTTACAATAACACTCCAGAAAATAGTCAAGCTAGAACTGTCGCCGAACAAAAATTAAGAGAATTACAATAAGTTATTTGATAATTTATTGTAATCTGATAAATTGATCTCTCTTTGGTCCAGTAGTAATCATTCCTACTGGAAACTCAGTTTCATCTTCTACTTTTTTAATAAAATCTTTTGCTTTTTCTGGAATTTCATCAGGCGTTTTTGCTTTCTGAATTTCTTCTTGACTCCAAGTTGGCATTTCAATATATCTAGGTTGCACCATCGACATATGGTCTTGGTAAGGTCTATAACCAGACTCTTCACCATTTTTTGTATAACCTACACTGAGTTTTACTGGAACACCAGGATAAACCGCGTCCATATGAGTTAATATAATTCGATTAACAATACCTTTTTTTAAGAAATATTTAGCTGGTACTAAATCGGTAAAAAGCATATCTCTTAACCTTCCTGTTGATGCACCAACTTCTTTATAGTCTCCTCTTATTCGTCTTGCAAATTTAACATCTTCCAGTTCTTGAGGTGTTAATATTGTCGATAATTCCTCTATGGTCATTTTTTTATGCTCAGGCCTTTCCATCATTGTTGGTAATATTCTTGATCCTACACTACTTCCATATGTTGCTTTAAATACTCCATATCTAAGTTCAATATCATATGGGTCAACTTCTCCCTCAGTTGAGTATAAAATTCCTCCAAATGTAGTATCAGAAGCAGTCACATCTGGATAAACTCCAAATCTAGGATCCAATCCAATTGCTTGGGCTTTTTCAAACACAAAAGCATTATTTAAATCTGACCAAGCACCCCGTAAAAATGGGTTCACGTCATAAATAAAAGGTGACATGCTTTCTGCCTGTTTTTCTAAGTTTCTTACAAACTCATCTTTACTTCCAACCAATGTTGGTTCAAGAGATTTATATCTGAATATTGGTAGATCTTTTAAATCTCCACCTAACCCTTTAACCCAGGCTTCATAATAATCATAATGTTCACCAATTTTTCTCTCATCAAAACTTATTAAATCTTCAACCAATAAAGGGCATCGGGCAAGAAAATCATTGTAAGATTGAGCAATTCCTCGTCCAGTTGATCCTTTTCCACCACTAAACCATTGTCTTTGCATTGACTCAAGTGCTCGATGGGTGTCTAAATTCAGTATTGCCTTTTGATCAACCATAATATCCGCTATTCCCTTTTCTCCAGCTATATCAGCCATTTCTCCAATTTCAGACATCAAATCATTTGGATGAATCACCATTCCTTTACCCAATATTACAGTTGCATTTTTATAAAATATTCCAGACGGTAATAAATGTGTTGCTGGTCTTCGTCCGTCATCTAGTTCAATAGTATGTCCAGCATTAGAGCCACCATTATCTCGATAAACAAATACTTTTTTACCTAAATCTTCAAATTCTTTTACCTGTTGATCAGCCATCTTTCCTTTCCCTTCATCACCCCAACTAACTCCACAAAATCCTACACTAAAAGGTCTTTCTGCCATAAAAATATTTTTCTAAAAAAATAATTGGGGGCCTAACTCCAATATATCACATTTTATTTTTGAGATTCTTTTTAAGAAATATACAAACTAACACTTCTAGTAACCATCATTTCAGCAATAGATAGTTCACCACTATTATCAAATTCCTCAAATGGTAGGTTGTATCTGGAGTAGAGTGATTTAGTTGATTCAATTATTTTTTTGTAAAACATCAACAATTCATTTTTTCTATCATCGGTCACATTTTCTGTTATTCTTTCCATGAAAGTTTGATCATCAACATTTATTAATAAATGCATAGCAGAAAATTTCCTTAGTTGTTTTTCGTATTCTCGTAAATAGATTGGAATTAAACTAGGACTTCTTTGAATTGCATAAGCTATATTACCGGTATGCCAAGTTTCTACCATGTATTTCTTATTATCGTCCGATCTAAGTAATTGATGATCTCTCAATATCTCTCTTCTCATTACTTCTCTATCAAAATCAACACTTGACTCTAATGAATTATAAGAGACTTCTTGTCTCAATTTACCCCCAATTTCTGGAATAAATTCTACTCCAATTGTCGGTGATATTCTCTTAGAAATAGTAGTTTTACCTGCACCATGAGGTCCGTTCATTACTACAATTCTTTTTTGAGTGTAATCTTCAAATGTTGGAATGTCTATTCTTTTTGAAACACCAGTAATACTACCTCTTGTTACCAGTTCATCTACTAGAAGATCCACACAATACTCTAAATTATCAATTGAATCACTATTATTACTAATAATAATTTCCGCCCTGGATAGACATTGTAAATTTTGTTGTCCAGATTTACCATCCATAGTTCCTTGTTCTTGACTGTCACACACCAAAAAATCTTGCCATGTCATTGGGTCAGAATGTCTTTGTCTAGCAATATTTCTTTTAAATCTTGTTTCCTGAGTAGCATCTACTCCAATTACAATAGGTTCATCAAAAACATCTATTTCAGCAGGATTACGAACTCCATTGACTATCAATAACTTATTTTTTTTGCTTTTACATTCGTCTACCGCTAATCTAGCAAATAAATCTTCACCATATTGGCTTCTCATTGAGTTGGCAAATTGTTGTAAGTCATACCTAGTCGGATCGATTAATCCAGATTCTTTAGCCAATCTTCTAACCTGACCAGAAGTAGAAATTATTTCAGCTCCAGTAATTGCCGAAATTCTGTCTATAATAGTGTCTTTACCAGCAGCTGATGGTCCAACAAAGATTAAAGTTTTTTCTGGAATCATATATTAAGATAATTTTTTTGGTTGAGATTTTATTGTTCCATCTCTATAAACAGTAATTCCTTTTAATCCGCTTTTGTATGCTCGAAGATATATATCTTCTATATCACTAGGAGTTGAGTAAAATGGAAGATTAATTGTCTTTGAAACAGATTCATCTATACATGGTTGAATTGATGAAATCATTTCCAAGTGATCAAAAGAACTAATCTCAACAGCCGTTTTTAAACAATCTTTAACTTCTTCAGGAAGATTTGTTTCTTGACAAGAGCCCCTTACTTTAACCATAGACAGACTGTCTGAATCCAATAATCCTTCTTTTTCAAAATATGTTCTTACACTATGGTGCAATTGATCACCATTTGATAATGAAAATAATGGCTCTATTCCTGTTGAGGCATCTATTACTAAACCACTTCGACCAGTTGGAGGCAATGCAGTAGTAGAACAATTTCTAAGAAGTTTACTTTCTCTAATAATATTTCCAAGTTCAATCCATTGACTAGAAGAAACTGTTCGAGTTTCTAATTCGCCGTATTTTTGTTCTATAAATCCAGGGTATAGATTATATCTACATCCTTCATTCATCATCATTGCTCCAAATGATCCTCTAGTTTTTGCCAATTCAACTGATGCAAGCTTAGTTCGATAATTTACAAATGAAATAATATCTCTTGTTAATTCTCTAGCTTCATTTGAAGAATATGGTATTCCTAAATTAATTAACATATCGGCTAATCCACAAATACCAACTCCAATTTTTCTTTTAGCCAACATTATTTCGGCACTTTCTTCAACAGAGTATCTTTCTATTGATAATTCAACCACATTATCTAAAGCTCTTACCATTATTTCTGAAACTCTACTCAATTCTTGATAATCTATTGATCCATCCTCTTTAATAAAAGCATTAATATTTATATATCCAAATTGACAAGTTTCTCCAGGTACCAATCCAACTTCGGCACAAGGAGCCGTGGCCGTATATAATCCAACACCTGGAGTTGGATTATCAATATTTAATCGATCTAAAAAAATAATTCCTGGATCGGCAGTATCGTAAACGGATTCTGATATATATCGAAGTAATTCTTTAGCAGAAATTGTTTGACCGTCAGACAATATCCAATCATTATCATTTTCAACTGCTTCCCAAAATTCCTTTGGGGTGTCTACTGAAATATTAAATTTCCATTCTATATTTGGATTATTCTTCTTAGAAGAAACAAATTCTAATATTCTTGGATGGTCCACTCTACATATAGCGATATTTCCTACTGGTCTATCTTCTTTACCACTTTTAGATCCATTTACAGCAACTTCATTTAAATATAAAAGAGAAGCGACTGGATCATCTGTATCACTTAAATTAAATCCAGTACCCATAGCATCTTGGTGATAAGAATCAATTATTCTTTTCACACTATCCAAATCTTTTCTTAAATCAATTTTTGGTACAGTACAAGCTGATAATGGTTTTTTTTCTTCCCTAAAAGCATTGGTCATAATCGGAGTACTGAAGACTATTTTCTTTTCATCCATCAAACATCCTAATTGATAAGCAAAAATTCTGATTTCTTCATCGCTAGTTAAAAATTTTCTTTCAACCTGGGCAATATCATTTACCACTCTATTGATCATCAATTCTGGAGTTTCACCTTCAGCCAGGATATGACCTCTCTCAAGAATTGATATTCCAGTTTGTGATGGGCAGAACGAAGATGTATATAAATTTTCTTTGTTCATTTTTTATACGCCATGGCGTAATTTTGAAATTATAACCCTACGTTTATGTTAAAATCAATAGTTAGGTTACATTAAATTAATATATGGCAAAAATAAAAAAAATTTTTTTAACTTTTCCATCCAGTAGGTTAGATATTGAAGACAAAAATATCGAAACTATTATTTCTGTTTTAGACAAAAGCAATAAATTTAAAATCGGATATCGTTGGTTTGATGTTAGAGAAAAAATAGATAATTATATTATTTACGAAAAAAGCACCAAAGCCTTACTAAATACAGATCTAGTTATAGCTGAAGCTTCGGTGCCATCTATTGGTGTTGGTCAACAAATAGCTTTTGCTATGTCTCACAAAATTCCCGTTTTAATTTTAGTCAAATCAAGTTTAAAGAATGACAAAAAATCACTCTTTTTAAAGGGAGTAAAATCAGCCAAAGTGTCATTTTTTTATTACAAAAGTAGCACTGATATAAAAGATAATTTACTATCAATAGTAGAATCAAAGATAAATGATGATTTGGAAAAATTAAATTTTATGGCCACAAAGTCAATTAAAAAATTTTTAATCAAAGAAAGTCAAAAAAGAAAAATAAGTCAGTCTGAGTTCTTAAGACAGATAATTATAGAGTGGCAAGAAAGTAAAAGATAAATCAGTTATTTTTTCTCACCAACCACTACGCATCTTACTTCGTTATTTCCTATTTTATATTTAAATTCACTTCCAGGTTTAGAAGATACACCCCAAACTGCCATCCCAAATGGCGATAAATAAGAAATACGTTGACAACCATCAGTGCTACACTCCAAAGAAGAATCAAGTTCAATTTCTAAAGGACCGACCAATTGGAATTTTTTTATCATAGGAGATTCACTATTAGGGGAGTGCATTTCTATCTCAAACTTATCTCCAAAATTGATTATTGATGTTTCTTCATCACTTTCTGGAAAAAGAATTATTTTTGATCTTTTTGATTTTAGTTCTCCAATTCTTCTTGGTAATTCATCATGAGCCTTAAGTCTTAAATCTCTAAATCCATAATTTTCTCTTAAATCATTATCATTATTAGCACTTTCACCCATAGCTTCAGTTGTACTAACCAATCTTGCTTCAGATTCATCAATCTCTTTTTCAAGCATATCATACCCTCTTTGGGTAGCTATAATAAGCTCTCCCCGTAGTACTAGATCTCTGTCAGTACTAGAAAAAATTCTTACATCTTCTTTACTCATAAGTTTGATAAACCATTAGTTGTGGATTATAATACAGCGTTTTGATTAAATCAAATCAAAATATTCTTTGTATAGTTCTTTGAAATTTTGGAGGAGAAATAATATGGCAAAAGTTTCTTTTGAAAACTTAGAAAAGGCAATGGTGCTTGCTGCTCTCTATAACGGAGCTAAACCGTCATCTACCGACATAGCGTCGTATGACCCCGAACCCATGACTGTTGCTGAAGGAAAAGAACTTACCTTCAAACGAAACCATTTTGACTACATTAAAGGGAGGATTCTGTTAATTATTTTTACTGAAAATACTTTCAATTCAAAGTTGTACAACAAACACAACGGTGAAAATGCTGCTGAAAGCATAATCGAATCTCTAAAGGAAACTGGAGATGTAAACAATTCTATTATTTCCGGCATTCACCAAAAAAATGTAGATGCAATCATCTCCAAAATTCAACAAAGTTGTTAATAAATGACCTTGGATGGTATTGTTCCGTATAGGAATAAGATTATCCAAGGTTTTTGTTATAATGAAAACAACATATGACTACAGAAAAATTTAAACTTCGAGCAGCGGTTTATTTATTACCTATAAAAGATGATAAAGTTTTACTTTCTAGACGATTTAATACTGGTTGGATGGATGGTAAATATAGTCTAATTTCAGGTCATATTGATGGTAATGAAACTGTTTTTGAAGCCATGGTTCGAGAGGCTTTAGAAGAAGCTGGTTTGAAAATCGATCCACTAGATTTAATTCCAGCTACTGTTATTCATCGAAAATCAGATGTGGAATATATTGATTTTTTCTTTGTTGTCAAAAAATGGCAAGGAACACCTACTATCAAGGAACCAAATAAATGTGACGATTTAAGTTGGCATCCACTCGATAATTTACCAAACAACTTATTACCGTTTATAGTTGAAGTTTTAAAAAATTATCAAAATAAAATTCCTTTCTTTGTCAGTGGCTGGGATAAATAAAATTTGTCATTTTTAAGTTTTTTAAGTTAAACTTAAATATGATGATTTCTTTTTTGATTTTATTAATCAGTTTATCTTTCATTTTTCCACAATCATCTTATGCTTGGATGGAAAGTTGTATGGAGCCATCGGGCAATACAGTTACTATTACTACTTGTGAACAACTTCAAGATATTCCATCAGATAGTACCGATTCTTATGTTTTAGCCAATGATATAGATTGTTCTTCGATTGCCAATTTTACTCCGATAAATTATTTTGCCGGTACTATAAATGGCAATGGTCATACAATTAGTAATTTAACTATTAATCAAGATATCGATAGTCCTATTGGTTTTATTCAAACAGCTGCAGGTGGTACAAGTATTTCCAATCTCAGTTTTAAAAATGTAGATATTACCAATACTAATTCTCAATCAGCAGTAGGTTGTGTTATTGGTTACAGTCGAGCTCCAATGAATAATTGGACTTGTGGTCGATTAACTTTAGATAATGTTCATTGTTCTGGTGATATCAATGGAGTTTCTACAGTTGGTGGTTTAGTTGGTTATTTAGAATATTTTGAAATTACAAATTCTTCTTTTGATGGTGATGTTGTTGGTATAGGTAGTACTATAGATGGTTTTGTTGCTGGTTCAGTCGGTGGGTTAATAGGCAATGCTGGTTGTAGTCAAGATCACATCTGTTATATTTCTCAGTCAAGCTCTTCTGGAAGTGTAAATGGAGGTTCATCTAGTAATAGTAGCAACGGTGGTTTAATGGGTAATTCATGGTTTGTAAATGTTGACAACAGTTACTCCGAGTCTTCAATATCTGGCATGGACAGAACCGGCGGTTTAGTCGGTAATGCTTTTTATGATAATATCAACCAATCATACGCAACTGGTTCGGTTTCTAGTAATGGTAATAATGTTGGTGGTCTAGTTGGCTTTCTTGAATCTAGCAATGTAGTCAAATCATATTCAACTGGTTCTGTCTCAAGTAGCGGCAATTGGGTTGGTGGCTTAGTTGGTTATATGTATGATTCCCATATTGAAGATTCTTATTCTACTTCTAATATTAGCTCTACATATGATCAGGAAGATGGCTATCTTGGTGGTTTGGTTGGTTATGACGAAATTTATGAAGAGATATCTTGCGCCAGTATTATTCGTTCTTATTCAAGTGGTACTTTAACTACCGGTCCTATTATTTTTATCGGTGGTTTAGTAGGTGGTGTAAAAGGAGATCCTATTACTGATTCTTTTACTACCAGTCAAGATGCCAGTGGAAATTATTTAGCCTTAACTGGATTTAACATTGACAATAGCTCTACTATTACCAATAGTTATAGTGTTACAGAGGAGACTCCTGTTACTTCTTTTACCGATCGTACTAGTCCAGTTTTTACTAATTGGGATTTTTCCACTGTTTGGTTGGGAACTAGTGGCTTACCTTCTTTTAGTGATATTGTAATTCCTTCTTCCGACTCAAATGCAGTTTCAATTTACACGAATTCTCCTGGCGCACCTGATTGTCAAAATCTTCGACTTAGAGCCCCAGATCTTTTTCAAATCAATACTACTAAAAATACTGCCAAATTATTTTTTACTCCTATCGATACTAATCAATTTTATATTGCTTTTTCTACTAAACCAAATGCAGAAGAAAATGGGGAATTAGTAACTCTTTCAAAAGAAGGGGTTCAATCACATACAATTTACTTTTTAAAACCAAATACTACTTATTATATTAAGGTTAGAGGCCAAAATGGTTGTATGCCGGGGAAATGGAGTGATATTTTAACTTTCAAAACAAATAAATCTATTTTTTATAAATATCTTTCAAAGTTTTTAACTAAATAAATCTTTTCTGTTTTTTTTGAAAATTGGACTTAATCAATAAAATCAGTCATAATTACTTATGACAAATTTACATCAAATCTATAAATGTCCTATTTGTGGTAATGTGGTTGAAGTTTTACACGCTGGTGGCGGTCAACTTGTTTGTTGTGGTCAACCAATGGAGTTGTTGTCCCCAAAATCAGAAGATGTCGGATTTGAAAAACATCTCCCAGTTGTCGAGCAGTTAGGTAATACTGTAACAGTTAAAATCGGATCGATACCACACCCTATGGAAGATGGTCATTATATTGAATGGATTGAAGTCATTACCGACAATCAAGTTTACAAAAAATTTTTAAAACCGAATGAGGAAGCAATTGCCATTTTTGAAATAACTGATGTGATCAATCAAGTTCGTTGTTATTGTAATCTTCATGGTCTTTGGCAAAAATAACTATGAAAGTTCAAAGCAAATCAGCGATAAAACTTAAAGATCAAAGGTTTGTTTATTTATCAGTTTCTTTTGTTTTATTAATTTCAATAATATTATTTTTTTCATTTCATAAAAAAAATAATTTATCAAATTTTCCAACTACTAATCTCGATAAAGATTTATGTTTAGGAGATGAGTGTCTTAATATTGAAAATTTAAATTATCCAATTAGTACTCTTCCGGAAGAGATTAAAAATACTTTAGACCAAGCTATAGATGATGAATATAAAGCATATTCTACTTATTTGGGAATTATTAAAAAATTTGGTAATGTTCGTCCGTTTAGTATGATAATTCGTGCCGAAGAACAGCACATATCATCTTTAAAAACAATTTATGATAAATATGGAATTAATATTCCTAATAATGACTGGACTGAAAAAATAACTCTTCCTTCAACCATTAAAGAAGCCTGTCAATCTGGTTTTGATGCTGAGACTTCTAACGTTTCTCTTTATCAGGAAAAACTTCTTCCTTTAGTCAAACGATATCCTGATATAACTTCAGTATTTCAAAATCTCATGAATGCTTCTCTTCAAAAACACCTTCCAGCTTTTGAGAAATGCAAATAAATATGAAAATATATTTTTGGTTGATTCGAATCATTTCGTTTTTATTTTTGTTTTTTATAAGTCTTTTTGCTCTTGATTCAATTACTTATTTTTTGGGATTTTTAATTCATTTAATTCCTAGCTTCGTATTTTTGTTATTAATAATAATTTCTTGGAAATATCAAATTATTAGTGGTTTTTCATTTTTAATTATTGGTTTATATTTATTTTTTAACCAGCAAGTTGTCTATATTTCGTTAATAACAACTTTAATTGGTATACTCTTCTTATTAGAAGTTTATTTTTTAAAAAATGAAAAATATAAAAAAAACAGTAGAAAATTGTTGCGAAACAGAAACTTGTTGCACTGACAAAAAACATTGTAAATGTGGTTGTCATAAAAGCGGTAATAGTTGTGCAATTTATGGTCTTGGAGTTGTTGGTTCTTTATTTTATTTTTTGTCCGGAGTTAGTGGTTTCGGTCCAATTTTGATGGGTATTGGTAAATCGTTTTTTTGGCCAGCAATTTTAATTTTTAGAATTTTTACAGATCTAAAACTGTAGTTTATAGATGATAAAAACTATTTTAACTGGTTTTGTTCTTGGACTTATTTTAATTTTATTTGTCCCTGCAATCTTAATTTTGGCTTCTTGGAATGCTGTACCCGGAGATTCTACTTATTCTATTAAAGTTGGTTTAGAAAAAGCCATTCTTGGAGTTACACCGTCAGATAATTTAAAAACTGCATTGGAAATCAAATATACTGAACGACGTTTTACTGAAGTTGAAAAAATTATTAGTAACAATAACATCAATTTTTCAATCAATGGCAGTCAGAATAAATATTTAGATGAAAGTTTAAACAATCTTACAAAACAAGCTATTGCTTCAAAGAATAGTCTTCAAAAAATTCAAAATTCAGACGAAAAAATTGCCCAAACAGAAAGTTTAATTTCTACTCTAGAATCTATCTCTTCAAAGATTGAAGAAAAAAAACAAACATCTAATACAACATCTACACCAACCAAAATTCCAACTAAAGTCCCGACCAAAATACCAACTAAAATACCAACCAATACTCCAGTAGTCATTAAACCTGATACTATTTCTCAACCAATTACTCCTGATAAACCATCTCCTACTTTTACTCCAACCCCGACTCCGACTTTAATACCAACTTCAATTCCAACTCCAGTTGAAGATGATAATCCAACTAATCCTCCTGATTTAGATGGGACTCAAGAGATTATCGATGGAATTATTGATGAACTAAGAGGGGAGAATACTACTCAGTCTACTTCTGAAAATCAAACAGAAAAAAATAATTCAAAAAGAACAAAAGATAATTCTCCAAAAGAAGATAACCAAAACAAATATCAAGATAGTAAAGAAAAACGTGATCATCGACCTTAATTATTTTTTTGGATTTTTAGACACAAAATCTTTTATATAGTCCATTACATCTATTGTTGTCTCCCAACCTAGTTCTTCTCGTGCCTTATTACTTGGTATATCTCCAGATCCTTGTCTGCCAGAATATTCATCTTTATATTCAATTGGTCCACCAAAAGCCTTAGCAATTTCTTCCACTGAATATTCTCTTTGATTATTGAGTGCATAACCATCACCGCTACCTTTCTCGGCCACCAGTATCATTCCTTTAGCTAAATCAGTTACATAAGTAAAATTTCTTTTTTGTGTTCCTGGCTTATTGACCGGAAAACTTCCATTTTCTAAATATATTTTTTCATATTTTGCAATTAAAGTTGCATATTTACCAACACCATTTTCTCTTGGTCCAAAAGCATTATAAAAATAGCAAATAGCGTAGGGGAGACCGTACCATTTGCCATAATTATTAATTAAATCGACGTTAGTTGCTTTAGTAAAAGAATATGGATTAGCGTTTCTTTCCTCACCATTAGAAGCAAACTTAGTACTTGAAGCAGCATAAACCAATTTTCCGACTTTTTTATTTCGACAAAATTCCACTACTGCAAAAGTTCCCAAAATATTCATTTCGTAAACTTTTTCTGGTTCATCAAAGGATGGAGAAATTCTAGCATATTCACCTAAATGAAATACTATATCTGGTGTTTCTGAAACCATTTTTTCGATATCTTTGGTGCTACCTTTTCTATATTCAGCTCCAACAATATGATTTTTATCACTTCCATTAAAATAATTATCTAAACAAATTATTTTGTCATTTGGATTTTTTAAAATTAATTGTTCAATAATATGAGAGCCCACATGTCCAGCTCCTCCAGTCACCAAAATTGTTTTTGCCATGATCTATTCTATCAAAAACCCCGTCTATAAAGTTTATTTAATTATTGTCATTAGCAAGTAAATTTTTCTAATGCTAGCAGAATGATAAGACTCATGCTTTTATTTAAACAGTTATTACCTGACCAATTCTTGGTGTAATTACTCCAACATATTCGTTAGTTCTAATTGTAAAAGCCTTTGCCATCGGTTTTCTTGAAGTATCTTTACCATGTCCTATCATAACTGTCTCTAACTTTTCTAAATTATATCTCTCTAATGGAGCAAAAGTTTCTTCTTCTCCACTTACATGTCCAGTAAAACCTTTAAAATGATAAATTTTAGATTTCATTAAAACATTACTATCTTGTTTGTCTATCAATTCCGCTCCTAATGTCCCTGGAACTTGATAGCAAGTAAAAATAATTGAATTATTTGGATTTTGACTAAAAGGACCCCTTATATAATTAATTGCTCTACCTACACCCATTCCACCACCTGCTATTACAATCGCTCTTTCACCAGACTGAGCCAGCCTTTCTGACAACGCAACCGATTCTTGATGACTATTAATAACTTTTGTATCTTTCAAATCAAATCTAGCTATTGCTTCTTCTATGGTTTGATAATAATCAACTATATCTCCAAAATTTCTAGTTAATTCATTTGGATCGATTCCTTTTACATAAGTCATATATATTTTATATAAAAGAGGACCATCAATATAAACTCTACAATTATCAGGTATAGACTTTTTACGTTTAAGATAATTTACCGTTTCAATTAATACAGGACCTCTATGGGATATTGTGGGCAATAATACTGATCCGTTCTTCGAAAATGTTTCATTTATTGCATCGCCAAGACCATTAACAGATTCCATAATTGGAGTTGGTTCTTTATCAAAAGAAGTAGATTCAGCTACGATGATATGAATTGGATCTTTTGGAAATTCAGAGATTAAATCTATCCATCCGCCACTTACAAATTGGTGTTCTCTTCCCATATCACCAGTAAATAGAATATTTTTTCCACCATTTCTATGTCTATCCCTAATAAGAATTGAGTCGCTCCCATACATATGACCATTAGGAATCATTTCAAACGATATACGACTATTTTTATGTCCTATTGGGATCTCTTCAAAAGGTCTAACAGTTTTTATTTGTTTTAAAGTTTGAAAAACGTCGTCTTTGTCATACATTATTTCCTCTGGTTTTTTTGCTCGTTTTTGGATTTTAATTGAGTCATCATACATATCTTCCAAAAACTTTATAGTACCTTCACTTGCCCACATTCTAGGAGTAAACCCATTTCTAACAAACATTGGTAGTCTGCCAGCATGGTCCATGTGTACATGAGTCAATAAAACGTCAGATGTATTTCGACAAACTTCACTAATATTATTTAAATTCCTTGGAACTCCATTTCTATCTAAATATTCATCTCTTCCTTGAAAAAGACCACAATCAACAACAATTTTATTATCCCTAATTTCCAATACATTACACGATCCTGTTATTAATCCGCCGTTTCCACCGTAGGGAATAATTCTTATTTCTCCTCGGTTATTTTCGGCTGAATTCATCTTTTCAGAATTATCATTTTTAAATAAACTATAGGAAAATTATAAATCTATAAATTTAGATTAATCAATAGGGTATTTTTCTATAAAAATAGTTATATATATCAAATTTATTATCGAAACAAAAAAACAATAATTTAATAGTTTGGTATTTTCTAATATATAATTAATTTGAATAGATGAAATTAATTTCAAAAATATTAACTATTATTATTTTTTTTGGTTTGGGTGCATTTCTAACTATATTTTATATTGTTCCTATTTTTCAAAAAAAATCTATTATCTCAGTTATTCAAAATTCGTTAGTTAAACCAATTTATCCTACTCTCCAAAATAATGAGCCTACCGAAATTACCCCAATACCAGAAAACACCGAAGTTATTGAAATACCAACCTTGGTTCCAACTATAATTCCTACCGTCACTCCTACTCCTACTTTGGTAGCCACAAAATATATTGATAGCGATACTGCTCCTTGGGGAGTGGCCCAACAGATCAGTGAACATACTTGGACGATAAAAGTGGCCAATGATCCTGTTATGGCAAATTCAATAGAAATTCTTGATGCTTTAAATAATTACCGTGTTGCTCATGGATCTCAGAGATTGACTATGGATTCAAAGTTATCTGAGTACGCTCAAAGTCGAGCTAATTACTTTTATCAACAGGAAAAACTAGATAGTCACCAAGGTTTTAATAATTTTCTTACCAATGAAAATGGTTTTGACAAACTTGGATTTAGTTGGTTGGGTGAAAATGCTAGTTACGGTTATCGATTAAATGGGGTTCATTTAATCGAATGGATTTACGCTAGTGATGAAGATCATAACCAAAATCAATTGAATAATAATTGGAATTACATTGGTATTGGAGTTAAAGATACTGCTACTTGTTTAATTTTTGGTACCGGCAAAAGATAATTTTGTTATACTTCAACAGTGAACCAAATCGTTAAAATTTCTCAGATAAAAAAACTTTGTCAATTAATTCATCAACAAAATAAAAAGATTGTTTTGGTTGGTGGTTGTTTTGATCTTGTCCATTTAGGACATTTAGTTTTTTTAGAAAAAGCAAAGTCAATTGGGGATATTTTAATTGTTTTACTTGAATCAGATCAAACCATTCGTCGTCTTAAAGGGGAAAATCGACCAATTAATTCTCAAGTTAATCGAGCTAAATTTTTAACTTATCTTGAATCGGTTGATTTTATTGTTTTACTTCCAGAGCTTAAGACCGACCAACAGTACCAAGATCTAGTCGGCCAAATAAAACCAAATATAATCGCCATTACTTCTGGTGATCCCAACTTGCAATTAAAAACAAATACGATAAAATCTACCTCCGCCAAAATAGTTGTGGTTACCAAAAAAATTCCTCAACAATCAACTAGTTTAATTATTAAAAAGTTATGAAAAAAACAAAACCAAATCAAATAAAAGAAATTACAGTTCCAGATAATGGCAATTTATTGCTTAAAAAAACTCTCCATAACATCAATCATAATCAAGAAATTTTAGCTTTATGGAAAATTATTAATGTTAATGCCATCGATCGTCTTGGTATGACCGATCATGGTCGAGACCATTTTCAAATTGTTTCCAATGTATCTCTAAGAATCAGCCGAATGTTGGTAAAAAGAGGAGTGGTTATGTCGACAGTTAAAGATTATGGACTTTCTAATGATTATGCTGAAGTTATAATCTTTTTAGCCAGTGTCTTACATGATTTAGGTATGACTATTAGTCGTAAAGATCATGAAACTTACAGTTTATTTTTAGCCAACAATTTACTTCATCAAATAGTAGATTTCTTACCTATAGAAGAAAGAACTATTGTTATTTCTGAAACTCTTCATGCCATTATTAGCCACCGAAGTGATGGCAAACCTCTCACTATTGAAGCAGGTATAGTTCGGGTTGGTGATGCTCTTGATATGAGTAAAGGTCGTTCTCGAATTGCTTATGAAACCAAAAAATTAGACATCTATTCAGTTTCTGCAGCTGCTATAAACAAAGTCGAAATTGATGACGGTGAAAACAAACCAATTCAGCTTAATGTAGAGATGAATAATTCTGCTGGTATTTTTCAGCTCGACGAACTTTTAAAGAAAAAAATTATTGGCTCTGGTATTGAACAGTACCTTGATGTTCATGCTTATGTTAATCAAGAAACTGAGACCGGACTTGTCAAAGAATATTTTCTTTAAAATAAATATATGATGAAAATCGATCAAGATGTTTTTGTTCAACAGGGGATTTTAGATTGTCAAATTCACCAACTAATTGAATATAGCCATTCCGATACAGATGTTCAGAAATTTACTTCAGATTCTAGTCGTTTTAACAATATCTCTAGTTTTAAAAAATGGCTAACTCAAGGTCGAATTATTTATACTTTAGCCGATAAAAATCATAATCTCTTAGGGATTATTTGGTTTGGTCAAAAAGATCCACCTCTTGATATAGATGCCAATTTTACTTTTGCTATTAGAATCTATAGTTCAGCTCGTGGCCAGGGTTTATCTCAAGAATTTATGAAAATTGCTTTTAATGATCTTTTAAAAAATCAAAAAAATTCTTCAATAACTGGTTTTTGGTTAGAAACTTCAATTGACAATATTCCAGCTATTCATATTTACGAAAAATTTGGTTTTCAAAAAATTAGTTTAATAAATGATCGACAAATTATGTTTTTGAAAAATGTTAGTATTAATCATGAAATCAAAAACAAAATTTAATTTAGCTAAATTACTTTTTTGTATTCTAATTACCGAAGGTGCTGGAATCGTTGGTAGTATCGCTACCGCCTCTTCAGTTAAAAGTTGGTATCTAACCGATCTTGTCAAACCAACGTTCAATCCACCCTCTTGGGTTTTTGGTCCAGTTTGGATCTTTTTGTTTTTGTTAATGGGTATCGCTCTTTATTTGGTTTGGAATAAAAAAAATAATCTTTTCTGGTTTTGGACTCAACTTATTCTAAACACTCTTTGGTCATTCTTATTTTTTGGTCTTCGTTCTCCAGCTCTAGCTTTTTATGAAATAGTCATATTGTGGTTAGCCATATTAATCACCATAGTAAAGTTTTGGAAGATAAATAAAACAGCATCAATTTTACTTTGGCCATATCTTGTTTGGGTTTCATTCGCATTGTTTCTAAATAAGGTAATAGTGACAATAAACTATACGACAATGATTCAATAATGATTTTAAACTAGCTTCTGATAAAATATCCCATGTCCTTGGATATAAAAGATTATTTTTATAATTTACCGGAAAATTTAATTGCCGATAAACCAAGCAAAAAAAGAGATCATTGTCGTTTGCTGACATTAAAAAAATCTTCTGGCAAAATTAACCATCTTCATTTTTTTGATATAGCTAATCTACTTGGGCCAAATGATGTTTTAGTTTTAAATCAAAGCAAAGTTTTTCCAGCTCGACTTTTTGGTAAAAAAAATACTGGTGGCAATATTGAAGTATTACTTATTCATCAAATAAAAAATGATACTTGGTTGGCTATTAGTAAACCTCGTCCAAAAGTTGGTCAAGAAATTTTTTTTGATCACAATTTAATCGGGAAAGTTCTTAGAAGTGATCCTATTACTGGTCAAATTGAAATAAAATTTAATTATAAAAATAATTATTTTTTTCAAGTTTTAGACAAAATTGGCCACACACCATTACCTCCATATATAAAAACTTCTCAAACTGAAAAAACCATTAGATCAGAATATCAAACAGTCTACGCAAAACCCATAGGGTCAGCCGCTGCACCTACCGCTGGACTTCATTTTACTAAAGAGCTACTTTCAAAATTAAAACAAAAAGGTGTTCAAATTGAATACATTACTCTTCATGTCGGTTTAGGTACTTTTCAAAATCTTCGACCAGAAAATCTTGAGTCAAAAACTCTTCACTCTGAATTTTATGAAATTAAGCCAGCGGTTGCTCAAAGATTAAATCAAGCCAAAAAATCGGGCAAAAGAATTATTGCTGTTGGCACCACTTCTGTTCGCACTTTAGAAAGTGCTTGTGGTAAAAAATACCTAAAATCAGGTAAAAAATCCACTCAGATTTTTATTTATCCACCATACAAATTTAAATTTGTGGATGCTTTAATTACCAATTTTCACCTCCCCGAATCTAGTCTTTTAATGTTAGTTTCTGCTTTTGCCACCAAAGAAAAAATATTTAATGCTTACCAAGAAGCTATAAAAAATAAATATCGATTTTTTAGTTTTGGCGACGCTATGTTAATTTATTGATATAATCTTGTTATGAAAAAACAATTAAAAGGATTTGTTGAATTTATTCAATCACAGGGTGTTATTGGTTTGGCTATCGGGGTAGTCATGGGAACTTCCATTACAAAATTAGTTACTGCCCTAGTTACCGATATTATCAACCCACTCGTTGGTCTTTTATTAGGTAAAATAGGTGATTTAAGCAAACTTCATTTTCAAATTGGTTCCGCTCAAATTTTATTTGGTAGTTTTATTAGTAGCCTGATCGATTTTTTAATTATCGCTTTTGTTGTTTACTTTTCTGTCAAAATTCTCAAAATTGATCGTCTAGAAAAGAAACCTGCTAAGAAATAAATTATTTTTTCTTTATCGCTTCCAAAAAAGCTAAGAATATTGGATGTGGGTCAAGTGGTCGGCTCTTATACTCTGGATGAAATTGAGTCGCCACAAAAAATGGATGATTTTTCAATTCAATCGCTTCCACTAGCTTTCCATCTGGAGAAGTTCCAGAAATTATCAAACCAGCTTTTTCAAATTGTTCTCGATAATCATTGTTGAATTCATATCGATGTCGATGTCTTTCGTCGACTAATTCTTTTCCATAAATTCTCGCCAATTTAGTTTCTTTTTGAAGTTTACATGGCCAATTTCCCAATCTAATAGTTCCTCCGTATTGATGTTTTTTTAAATATTCTTCTTGTTCTGGCATCAAGTGTATTACTGGATATTTTGTTTTTGGGTCAACTTCAACTGAATTTGCTTCATTAAAACCAAGTACATTTCTAGCAAATTCAATTACTGCCATTTGCATTCCAAAACATAAACCTAAATATGGAATATTATTTTCCCTAGCAATTTTTATGGCTTCAATAATTCCTTCAGCTCCACGACTGCCCCAACCTTGTGGAGCCACAATTCCTTGATATTTTTTCAAATCTTCAGTTTTAAAATCAGTTGAATCAACTGGTTCAATATTAACTTTTACATCATTAGCAATTGCTGCATGTTTTAGTGCCTCTAAAACTGAGACATAAACATCTTTGTGATTTCCTTTCCCTGATTTAACATATTTTCCAACCAAAGCTATTGTAACTTCTTTTTTTGTTTTTTCCATTTTATTAACCATATTTTTCCATTCCTTTAGGTCAGTTACATGGTTTTTTATTTTAAAATATTTTTTGATTTTATTCATTAATCCCTGTTCTTCCAAAATTAATGGGACTCGATAAATCGAACTACAATCAGGGTCATCAAAAATAGAATCATTATCAAGAAAACATCTTTTAGCTAAAGTCTCTAATCTAGGTTCATCCATTCCAGTTTCACTTCTAGTAATTAATATATCAGGCATAATTCCCGTAGCTCTCAATTCAGAAATTGCATGTTGTGTTGGTTTAGTTTTTAACTCTCCAACATTTCTCAAATAGGGGACATAGGAAACCATCACATACATTGCTTCTCTTTCTCTACCAACTTCGCGGGCTGCATATAAAAAAGGTAAGTTTTCAATATCACCAGTAGTTCCACCAATTTCTACAACTACAAAATCATAACCTTTTTCCAATTCATAAAATCTTCTTTTTATTTCATTTGGAACATCTGGAATAATTTCTACATCTCGACCTTCATACTTAAATGCTCTTTCATTTTCAATTATTGTTTTGTAAATTTTCCCTGAAGTAATGTTGTTTTCTTTAGAAAAATCTTGATTTAAAAATCTTTCATAATTACCTAAATCTTGATCAATTTCTCCTCCATCAGCAGTTACAAAAGTTTCTCCGTGTTCCATAGGTCTCATTGTTCCAGCATCAATATTAAGATAAGGATCAATTTTAATATGATTAACTTTAAAACCTGATGATTTAAGTAACATCCCGATTGATGCCGAGACTATTCCTTTACCTAAACCACTAACTACACCACCACATACAAAAATATATTTCATGCTAACAATTTTAGACAAACTAAAATAAAAAAAAAGACCTTTCTTTATTTTTCAAAACATGTTTTAATAAAGACGAATACCCACCTAATTTGTTTTTTCATTAAAAACCCATTCTTCCCAAGTTACTCCACCAAAATCTTTTTCTTCAGTTTTAATATATCCAATCTCTTCCATTGTTTTTTTATGATCTATTCCATGAATTGCTTCTCCATAGGGAACTATTTTTACTTTTTCCTCAATCGGTATATTTTTTTCAAAAGCATTTATTTTTAATTTTGGATTATAAAATTTAATTGGATCAGCAAAGCTATCCACCATGTAAATATTGTCATTTGTAGACAAACTTTTTGTCAAATCTTTCCAATTTTCTCGATGCATTTTTGGATTTAATAAGTAAATTCCACTAAAAATCAAAAATCCCATTATCAAAAAATTTCTAGTACTTTTTTTAATTTCCAAAGAAATTAATAGCAACATTATAGGTACCAAATATAAAAATCTAAAATATTGCAACATTGGTGTTTTAAAAGAAAATATTATTCCCAGTATTAACGGTATTATTAGTAAGAATCTAAGCAATTTGTTTTTTATTAACCCTTTAAGAGTTGTTGATAAAACCATTATTGCCCATAAACCGCCAATTACATAATAGTTAATTTTTGGCCACCAACTAACTTTGCCAATACTAAACTTTAAAGGTATTAAAAGTAAATTTTTTAAATTAACTTTTCCTAAAGCCGTACTCCAACTACCAATTTCTGTCAAAGCTTGTTGGGAATATTGTAATTGATTTATTAAAAGTGGGCCAATTCCAATTAAAGCCAAAATGATTCCCCATATGCTCATCAAAAATAATTTTATTTTTTTATTTATTAATAAATAAAAAATTTCCGTTCCTATTAAAAAAATTGATCCATAAAAAGTTACGAAACTTAATCCAGTCAAAATATTAAATCCCAAAATATTTTTCCAATTTGGTTTTTTCAACATTCTGACTAAAAAATATATTGATCCCGTTAACCACATAGTTACCATCGAATACATTCTTAACTCTTGAGAAAAATAAATTAATAAAGGGTTAATCCCGGTTAGTACTGCTGCCAATAAACCAGTTTTTTTATCTTTTATTTCTTTACCAATCATATAAACAAAACCAACTGTTATTAAGAAAAACAAAACTGAACTAAGTCTCATGATCCAAACTTGATCTCCAAATAATCTTATCCAAATATTCAAAAACCAATAATAAACCGGTGGATGAAAATCTCTAATTGAAAATTGAGGCACAATTGTTTCTATTGGCAACTTAGCTTTATTAACTGATATCGCTTCATCTAGCCATAAAGATTGATTAATTCCAATCAAACTAATTAAAAAACAACCAATTAATACTAAAAACATTTTCTTTTTATAATCCATATTTATTCAATTGTGTATTGCCAACTCTAATCCTTGGCAAATCAAAATTCTTGCCTCTACATAAAATATTACCGTGTGTTGTGGTAAAAGCCAAGATGTATTTATCTTTAGCTAATACACTTTCAGCGTTTCCACTAGATTTACCAAAAGGATAAGCAAAAATTTTTAAATTATTATAACCATGTTCGTTTAATTGTTTATCTGCCAAACCAATTTCCTCATCAAGTTTTTCAGTTGTTCCTCCGGAACTATGGTGTGACCAAGTATGATTTCCAAAATAAACCAAATCTTTCATGGAATTTAAATCATCCCAGGTTAAATAATCGGGGTTGTTTAATAGCCCGGTTGGTATAAATATGGTTGCTTTATATCCAAATTTTTTCAAAATTGGGTACATATAAACATAATTATCTTTATATCCATCGTCGAAAGTTAATAAAACTGGTTTGTCTGGCAAATTTTCAGTACCATCGAAAAAGTTCTTTAAATTTTCCATTGAAATTACATTGTATTTTTTATCTTGCAGATATTGAAATTGTTTTTCCAAAAAGTCCGGTGATACTGTTAAGTTTGTTTGTCCATTTTTTTTAGCTTCCTCTTCTGGTTGTATATGGTGATACATTAAAGTATTAATTTTTGCGCATGGTCCAAAATTTTTGTTCACATCTTCAAAACTAATAGTTGGTATTTTTGTTGGCAGTATTGTTGGTGTTGGATTATTAGTTGGGACAGTTGTTGGGGTTGGTAACTTTGTCTCCAAAGATGGTGCTGTTCTCCATATTTTTGTTAAAAATAAATCTTTTTTTAAATTTCTTTCCAAAAATAAACCACTTATTATCATCAAAAATCCTCCCAATATCATCAAAGCAAAAATGACTCTTCGTTTGCCTAAATCTAAAGATTTTTTTTTCTTATACGGTTTAATTTTAGCCATGTTGTGTCATCAATTATAATTCATTTTTAATTATATTTAGTTTAAAATAAATTATGGAAAAAGTGATTTGTATTACTGGTGGAGCCAATGGATTGGGCAGAGAAATTGCCGCCTTTCTTTCCAACAAAAATAAAGTCATTATTATAGATATCAATCCAGCTGTTACTAAATTAGTTGCTCAAGGTCTAGAGTGTGATTATCAAGTTTGTGATGTTACCGATTTTGGTTCACTTCAAGATAGTATTGGAAAAATTATTGATAAATATGACAAAATTGATTGTTTTATCAATAATGCCGGTATTTATATCGACGGTCCAATTGAAGACAATGATCCTCAATTAATCAAAAAAGTTGTTGAAGTTAATGTTTTTGGTCCCATGTTTTCCACCAACATTTTAGTTCCTATTTTTAAGAAACAAAAGCATGGCATTATCATCAATATTAATTCTACTGCCTGTCTTCATCCAAGAGCTTTAAATTCGGTTTACCATGCTTCCAAATGGGGATTAAATGGATTTTCTCAGTCGCTTCAACTTGAGTTAGCTGAATCAAATATTAAAGTTATAGACATCTGTCCAGGAGTTATGAACACCGAATTTACTAAAGGAACTGACGACTATGACCCCAAACATTCTCTTGATCCTCAAGAAGTTGTTAAAGCTGTTAACTTTGTTTTATCTCTAGATAATAATGTCACAATTCCTCAATTGACCATCAAACACATCTAGTTTATACTGAGTCTATTACCCGAAAAAAACCCAAATGTTAAGTCAACCTTTAGCTTCACTTCTACGACCTAAAAATTTAGATGAATTCATTGGTCAATCCCATTTAGTTGGTCCAGGCAAACCACTTCGTTTAGCTATCGAAAATCATCAAGTTTTTTCTATGATTTTTTGGGGTCCTCCGGGAGTGGGTAAGACCACTTTAGCCAAAATTATTGCTCGCGAAACTGGTGCCGAAATTCATGAATTATCAGCCGTTTCTGCTGGCAAAGATGACATCAAAAAAATTGTTAATTCTCAAAATCCAAGTCTTATTAAAAAAATATTATTTTTAGATGAAATTCATCGTTTCAACAAAGCTCAACAAGATTTTTTATTACCTTATGTTGAGTCAGGAGTTTTAACTTTAATTGGTGCTACCACCGAAAATCCCAGTTTTGAGGTTATTTCTCCTCTTCTTTCTCGTTGTCGAGTATTCATTTTAAATGAATTAACTGATGAAGATATCTCTGAAGTGATTGATAGAGCAATTAAAGTTCTTAATAAGTCCCTCTTGTCAAAGAGGGATTTAGGGAGATTGAAAATCCCCAAGGATGCCAAAGAGTGGCTTATCAAAATGGCCAATGGTGATGCTCGTCAATGTCTCACCATGATCGACAATGCTTTCACTCTTTATAATTCTTTATCAAAAGAAAGCCTAATCAATACTCTTCAAAATAAATTTTTGCGTTTCGACAAAAAAGGGGAGGAACACTACAACACTATTTCTGCTTTTATCAAAAGTATGCGAGCCTCAAATGTTGATGCGGCACTTTATTATTTAGCTCGTATGATTACCGCTGGAGAAGATCCAAAATTTATTGCTCGTCGTATGGTGGTTTTTGCTTCAGAGGATATTGGCATTGCCAACTCTAGTGCTCTCATGTTGGCCAATGAAGTTTTTAGAAGTGTCGAAACTATTGGTTATCCTGAATGTTCTATTAATTTAGCCCATGGTGTCACTTATTTAGCCAAATCACCCAAAAGTCGTCAAGCATATGAAGCCTACAAACTTGCCAGTCGAGATGTTGAAAATTTAGGTAATTTACCAATTCCCATGAATCTTCGCAACGCCCCTACAAAACTTATGGAAGACGCCGGCTATGGCAAAGGTTACGAAATGTATTCCAAAGAATCCCTATTGCCTGACAAATTAAAAAATAAAAAATATTTTCTTGAGAAGAAAAAATGAAATCTCCAAGTGAGTTTTATCAAAAAGTTTGGCAATTAGCACTTCAAATTCCCGAGGGTAGGGTAACTACTTATGGAATTATTTGCGCTGCTGCCGGCGGCCATCCCATGATGTCGCGTATGATCACCACTATCTTATCCAAATCACCCGATGTTGATCGTATTCCTTTTCATCGAATTGTCTATAGCAATGGCAAAATTTGGTTTAACCGCCAAAGCTTTAGCGACGGCGGTCGTGATTCTATTGATTATCGTTTATCTCTTTACAAAAAAGAAGGAATTAAAGTCGACAAAAATAATAAAATCATTAATTTTGAAAAAATTGTCTACGATTTTAATAAGTAATTTTTTAATTTTAGTGATAAATTAACATTATATGGAATATCATGAATCACCAGTTATTAACCAAGAATCTCTTACAAAACCAATTGAAACTAGTATCTCTACTAAAGCTAGTGAAAAACATCCGTTAAGTAATGAAGACAATAGTTTTGCTAAAGAAAAAAAGGATGGCACTGTAACTTTTGGAGTTTTTGATGGTATGGGCGGTATCGCCAATGGTAAAGAATCTTCTAATTTTTGTTTAAGCGCAGTTGAATCACAAATGGATGGTATTAGTCAAACAACATCACCACAAGGTATTGGAGAGAAATTAAGAACAATTTCAGAAGATGTAAATGATGAGTTTCTTGGAAGAAAAGGTGAATTAAAACTTGGAGGTTCTACTGGAGTTTTTGGTATGATTGTTGCTGAAAGAAGTGGTAGTCGTACCGCAGTTATTGCCAATATCGGTGACAGTCGGGCCTATGTTTTCCGTAACGGAGAATTAATTAGAATTACCACAGATGATAGTCAAATAAGGGTTGATTATCCAAATAATTTTGCCAAAATGCAAAATCATATAGACGAGGCATCAAGTTACAGTGAATTAACAGATGATGAAGTCGAAGCTTTCAGAACCAGAAATGTGATTACTGGTTGTTTTGGTAATCCATCAGTTCGACCAGAAATAATTACTTTTCCACTTGAACAAGGTGATATTTTATTAGTCACTACCGATGGTATTCATG
>JAEZTF010000008.1 GCA_023443725.1 Candidatus Parcubacteria bacterium | reverse complement strand
AGACTTCTCCCTTTTTTAAGGGGAGATGTCAATTTATTGACAGAAGGGTTTTGTATTAAACTTTTTGGAGTAAATACTCACTTTTACACATCACTTTTTTAAAGTCACATATTTTTTCCACAAACTCAATTCCGACTAAATGATCGTATTCATGTTGGATTACTCGAGCCAAAAGTCCACTTGCTTTTAATTTTATTTTTTCACCTTTTTCATTTAAAGCTCTAATAACAATTTTTTCTGGCCTTTTTACTGGTCCAAAAAAATCACTATGAGCCACACTTCCACAACCTTCATAAATAACTACTTCTTTTTTTGATTTCCACACAATTTTTGGATTAATAAAAATTCTCAGTTCATCCACATCTTTTCCTTTTCGATATTCAGTTTTTCTAATTTCAGTCACAAATATTTTTAGATTTACTCCAATTTGAGGGGCTGCAGTTCCTACCATTCCAAAACTTCTCATTGTGTCTACCAAATTCTCGATAGTTTCTACGACTTTTTTATCCTTAACATTTTTAATCAATTCATTTTTATTTCTTAGTATCGGGTTTCCAATTTGAATTATATTTTCTACAACCATATTTTTTATAAATTAATAATGCCAATCTTGATCAAAATCAACTATTCTAGTCGCTTCACTTTTTAGTGATTCATCTCGATATCTAGCATCGCTGATATATGTCGACAGAGCTGCACTGTAAACCAATTTAGCTCTAATATTATTTGGATCACTAGGAAACATATTTGGATGATTTTTCAAAAATTCTAATGCCTTAATACTTGCTCTTTTTTCATCAAAAATTCTTTTTCTATAAAGTTGATTAACTTGTTTAGTTAAAGTTGATATCTCTTCATCTAGTGAACCTGTCTCTCTTTTTTTACCAATTAAAGTATAAGAAATACCCGAAATAGCTTTAAATCTTTTTAAATTACCTAAAGCAGCCTCAACCACTTGAATTTGTTCCCTTAATTCTAGTGCATCTTTAGTATCAATATCACCACTTTCTCTTAAAATATGTCCTTTTTCATGAATAAAAAAGGCTAAATCATTACCATCTTTTATTTTAAATAAAACAATATCTTTTCCGTCAGTACCTCCACCATCTCCGTCAACAAAAAAATCATTTTCATGAAATTTCCTCATATTTTCTACTATTTGTCTATCTTCATCACTCAATAATTCTAAGTTGTATACTGCTTCTCGTTCACTAGTTAGATGAATAGGATTTTCTTCAGTTGCCAACTCTTCACCGTTTACTTCAAAAGTATTAACTAATAATTGAACAAATGGTTTAACTTCCAATCCTACCGATGACATATATGACTCTAAATTTTGTTTTTCTAGAGTCAATCCTAATTTAATTTTTTGACCTCCTTCACAAATACCTTGATCCAATACTGTTTCCACTTGAAAATCTATTTCACTGGTTGCCGTGACAGTCGTATTTTCAGAAAAAAGAGATTTTGTTAATTCAATTCTCCTTTCTATTATTGGTCCAATTTCTGGCTCTCTGTGTGGTATTTCTGACATTCCTTCCATGGCCAATTTTATCATTTTTGACATTCATAAATTTGGTGTTATTATTCTCTCAATATGTCATTAACAAAATTAACTCTCTGGTGGCGAAACCAATTAGCCCAATCGGGAGTTGTTTTAGTGGCATAAAACTATTTTTTTTAATATCCAAATCTCCCGATTTCTGGGAGATTTTTTATTAACAAAATCTCATTTGTTAATTCTTAATGTTAAAATTTAACTATAAATAAACTTATGACACAAACAAACCAAAAACCACGCATACTTACAGGTGACCGACCAACCGGTCCGCTTCATTTAGGTCATTACATCGGCACTCTCAAAAATAGGGTCAAACTTCAAGACGAATATGATTGTTTTTTTATTATGGCCGATCTTCACACTCTCACCACTGATTTTTCCAAAGAAAAAACCAGTACTATTCGTGACCGGGTCAGGGGATTAGTCCTCGATTATCTTTCTGTTGGTATTGATCCTGCCAAATGTACCATCTATCAGCAATCAAAAGTTCCTCAAGTAACTTATCTTGCCAGTCTTTTCACCAATTTAATTACTGTTCCTCGAGCTCAACGCGTACCAACTCTCAAAGACGTTATCCGTGATCTTCACCTTCAACAACCATCACTTGGCCTTTTGAATTATCCCGTTCTTCAAGCTGCCGATATTCTTATGGTCAAAGCTAATCTAGTTCCAGTCGGTAAAGACCAAGAAAGCCATGTTGAAGTTACCCGAGAAATTGCCGACACTTTCAACAAAACTTATGGTGATGTTTTTCCAATTCCAAAAGCTTTAATTGGTGAAGGTGGAACCTTGGTTGGTACCGATGGCCAAGCCAAGATGAGTAAATCTATTGGTAATTGTATTTATCTTTCTGATGACGAGGAAACTGTCAATAAAAAAGTCCGTGGCATGTACACCGATCCAACTCGTATTAAAGCCACTGATCCCGGCAAAGTTGAAGGTAATCCTGTTTTTATTTATCACGATGCTTTCAATGATAACAAAGCTGAAGTTGAAGATCTCAAAAATCGTTATCGACAGGGAACTGTTGGTGATGTTGAAGTCAAAACTAAATTAGCTTTAGCTATCAACAAATTCTTAACCCCAATCAGAAATCGTCGTGCCCAATTCGAAGGTAAGTTTGACCTAATTGACGGTATTATTGAAGAAGGTTCAAAGAAAGCCGCCATCGAAGCCCAAAAAACTTTAGACGAGGTGTTATCGGCTATGGGAATAAAATAATCTTTATTCCAGAAACATCTTCGAACTTATTTTTATAGCATTACTAGGAATTTGTTGGTCCAAATCTTCATAATAAACTTTTATATTTTTATTTTTATAAAACACTTTAAAAAAATCAGAGCTTGATAGGGCATAGGCAATTTGTTTTGAAGATCCCCATTGTTTTGCCTCTGGACTTGTATCGTTAACAAACACAAAACTTTTGTTTTCTGGATATTTAGAATAATTTTGTTCAAAATATTCAAATACTTTTTGGCTTATTTTTCCTCTAGTTACCGAATAATGCCTTTGATTTAAATTGTAAATTGTCGACAAATTTAAAATCAAAAATGACATTAAAAATAAAAATCTTAGAAATTTATTTTTATTTAATTGATAAATTTCTGCTAATACTATCGCTACTCCAATTAATGGCAGAGTCAATGCGTGACTAAATTTATGCCATGGCAAAAACATTACTGGCAATAAACTAATACCAAAAAACAAAATTCCCCAGATAATTTTTTCTAGATTTTTCCAAATTGTTTTTATTTTTAAAATTATTAATCCAAATGCTGATAAAAATAAAATTCCAATTTCTCCCAAAAATATTTTTGCCCATATTCCAAAATCACTAAAAAATTTTGGCACAATTTTTAAACCACTTCCTACATAATCCACCATAAATTCGGGTATCCCCATACTCCAAAATCCATACCACATTGTCGTATTTAATGCCTTTTTTATCGAAAAATCCCAAATATAGCTATCTCCTCCAACTGTATTAAATATTTTAAATCTTAAAAATAAATATAATATCGAAATGACAAATATCACCCCAAATTCTTTTATTTTTTTAAATGGATTTTCTTTTAGTTTCCAATCAGCCAACAACATCAGTCCGCCCAAAATTATTGCCGTTTCCTTTGACATTAACGCCAGTAAAAAGAAACCCAAAAACCACCAATTCTTCTTAACATAAAATCTTAAACTTAATAAAACAAATAGACTTAAAAATAATTCCTGATAAGCCGATACAAAATTAATTCTAGAAAAATTTGATGCCGAAAATCCATAAATAAAAGTTACTATCCAAATTATTTTTTCATCAAATTTCAGATCTCTTAAAAGTTTTATTAAGTTTAAAATTATCAATCCAAAAAGAGTTAATCCTAACCCAAAATAAAATATCGAATTCAAACCAAATAATTTATAAAAAATAAAAAAGAATAATTGGGTTGGTATTGGTCGATAAAATGCTGCGCTTTGTGGTGTATTTCTAAACGAAAAAAAATTAAAAAATTCCTGCCAACTATTTATTTGAATCAATCTCAAATGGAACCAATCATCTGCTGAAAAGAAGTTTAATAAGCAAGATGAAAAAACAATCAACACTAAACCAATCAAAATTCCAAATTTGTATTTATCTAAAAGCTTTAAAATTTTATCCATCAATTAAATACTATCAGATTTATAGACTATCTTATGTTTATAAGCAGGCAATAATATTAATTCCAATTTTTCTTTGTAATCATCCAATTTCCTAGCCAAATTCAAACAAGATTCATCATAATGACAAAAAATCTTAAAATCTATAATACCCAAACCTTGATCAATTTTATCGTAGTCATTATCATAAAAATATTTTCCTAAAACACAAGCTCCTGCCGAACTTCCAATTATGGTTTTACCTTCAAAAAGTGTTTCAATCTTTTTGATTTTTTTCAATTTTTCCAACAATTTATAAGTATCACCACCTCGAAAATAGATCACATCAGCTTTTCTCATTTGTTCTTTAAAAATATCTTCTTTTGCCACATCAAAAGTAATGGACTTACTTTTTGTATGTCTAGTAATGTTTTTGATGTCTTGTTTTCCTAAATCCACCCATTTTGATTCATTTCTAGAAAAATAAACTAATAAAATACTTACCAGTTTTGTATTTGAAAAATCTTTTGTAAATTCACTAAAAAAAACCTCGTTATCTTTATTTTCAACACCGGTATTTCCACCATGCAATATAAACTTAATCATGGTGGGTATGCATGGATTCGGACCATGGACCCCCGACTTATAAGATCGGTGCTCTAACCAACTGAGCTACATACCCAAGTTTTTTATTTATATCCATTGGTCTTGGAACCATGGACCCCTCCGACGTAACGTCGGAGTGCTCTAACCAACTGTAGGGTTTATCCCTACTCCGATGAGGATTTATCCGACATCGGAGAGCTACATACCCTAATTTTGTTTTACCCGTCTTGTCAAAGAAGGGTGGCCCAAAGGGCCGGGAAGATTTGTCTTGTAGCAGGGGCGGGGATCGAACCCGCGAACCTCAGCGTTATGAATGCTGCGCTCTAACCAACTGAGCTACCCTGCCAAGCTGTACTTCGAATTATACCAAAATTATACAAAAAAGCCGTCAAATTAATGACGACCTCTTTGTTTGTTGCGGGGCTAGGAGTTGAACCTAGCCTGTGAGATTATGAGCCTCACGTGCAGCCGTACACTACCCCGCACGGTGACCGACGTAGTTTTTAAACGTAGGCGGTTGTGGGTTATTCTATCACTATTGTTTTATCGTGTAAACAAGTTTAGCCATTGTCGCCAATTAGCTTGCTTTTTATCTTCGTTCACTTGAGGTCTTAGATCAGCTTGTATCTCAGTTGGTACTACCAACCAAACATCGTTTTCAGTTCCCATTGCCAACTTGTCTCGAATTTGCTGATCCAAAAAAGCACTACTAGTAGCATATTCAATTTTTTTAATTAATTTTTGTTTTTCAGAATTTAAGTCTTCAATTTTTTTAACCAATTGATCATTTTTATTTTCTGCCTCTTTTAAGGTGAAATATTGATTTTTTATATTCAACAAAACTGATATAGCCAATCCAAAAAGTATTATTATCCACCAGATTGACCTGTTTTTCTTCATAGACTTGTTTTTAATCCTAGTATGTGTTATTATAAGCCGTACTTATCAAGTAACAAGTTAAATTATGTCTAACTTATCTATCGAAAACGGTTTAGATTTATTTGTTAATGCACTTACCCAAAAGGGCAAGTCAACTAATACTATTGTAGCCTACAAGGGTGATATTAACCAGTTTTTTGCTTATCTAAAAGAGCAAAATATTTTTCTTTTAGAATCCATCGAAACTTCTCATATTAACAATTTTAAAAAATATTTAGCTGACAAAGAATATACCGCTAAATCTATTTCTCGAAAATTAAATTCAATTAAGAATTTCTTTTCTTTCTTAAAACAAGAGGGAAGTATTGAAGCGGATCCTTCAGCTAGTGTCGAACATCCAAAATACGAAAATGATTTACCTAAGATTTTAAAACCAATTGAATATCGTTCTCTTCGTGATGCTTGTCGCAACGATACTCGAGCCACTGCTATCGTCGAACTTATGTTACAGGCTGGTCTTCGTATCAAAGAAATTGAAAATTTGAAATTAGACAATGTCAAAGATAATGATCTTTATATTGAAGATTATGAAAGTCATTCAGCTAGAAGCGTACCATTAAACAATTCTGCCAAAGCTGCTCTCAAAAAATATTTAGATGACGGTCGATATCCAAGCCGTTCCAAAAATGTTTTCGTTACCAAAACTGGTAAAACTTTATTAGCTAGAAACATCAGAAGTCTTTTAAATCGTTTCTTCAACAAAGCCGATATTAAAGATATTAAAGTCAATGATTTACGAAACACTTTCATAGTTTTCCAACTTAAATCTGGAATTCCAATTGATATTGTTTCTCAAGTCGTTGGTCACAAACGTATTTCCACTACTGAAAAATATTTGGAATTAATCGATACAAAAGAAGAATCTCGTGGTATCAAACTCCGCGAACTCTAAAATTTATTTAAATTTAACTAATAACCCCATTTTTGGGGTTATTTTTTTCGTTTAAATAGGTCTAATTTTGGAATTAAATGAACAAAATTTGCTTATTTAAACGACTCCGATTTATCGGAGTATTTCTTTCTTTTCTTCGAGATAGTTTTTATTAGATAATCAATCAAAAAATACACCGAAAAACTAAAAATAACAGGTATCATCCATTCTATTGTAATAGTTTCGACTGGAAATATTCTTAAAAAAATAAGATAGAATGGTCCATAAACAATTAATCCTAAAACAGCCAATAGTGCTACTTGATATAGAGGGGTATTACATCCAATTTCGATTCCAGCAATATTAAATTCGAGTGGACATTTTATCGGGTAGTATTCAGGTTTATCTTGTGGAAGTCTTGTAGTAATCAAAAGAATTACATAAAGCAGTATTGCTATTAATAACAAAATCATTGGAAATGATAATCTAAAACCTCTTTTTTTATTAGTCATTTTTTCAGTATCAATTACATTTATTTCCACAACTAATTATACAAATTATTTTCCCCGTCTTGTCAAAGAAGGGGAATAAAAGGGGAAGATTGAATTTTAAGTTCCCCTTTCGTCAAAGGGGAAAGCGGCGTAGCCGAAGGGGATTTTGCTTTATAACTTTGCTCTCTGGGCGATTTCTGCTTCTACCAACGCTCGTGGTCTTCCATATTTCAATGCCGATAATTTCTTGATTGCTTCAGCCATCTTTGGATTACCCGGCTTTTTCTTTTCGACTGCTGCTACTTTTATTGAGAATGGATCTCTTGGTACTCCATTAACCATTGTTTTCATATAAATTTCTCCAGTTCCCAAATTCAACAAATCCTTTTCATTAAATTCTGGCTGAAATTGTCGGACTAAAAAGCCGGCATCAGAAATACCCAATCTAAAGCTGGCAATTGTACCAACGTTTCCAAAGACAGCGTTTTTAACCTCATCATCCATTTGAGAAATAAATTGATTGGCTACAGTTAAATTCAAATGATATTTTCTCGCTTCAGACAAAATTACTGCAAAATCTTGTGTGGCAAAATTTTGGAATTCGTCCACATATAGATAAAAATCTCGTCTATCAGCTTCTGGCATATCTTGTCGACTCATAGCGGCAATTAAAATCTTTGGAATTAACACTAAACCCAAGAAAGCTGAATTTTCTTCTCCAATAGTTCCTTTAGCCAAATTAATTATCAAAATTTTTCCTTCATCCATGGCTTTTCTAAAGTTAAATGATGATGTACTTTGACCAATAATGTTTCTCATCATGGTATTAGTGATAAATCGACCGAATTTTGACACGATATAATCCAACACTTCAGATTTATGAAAATCTGACGTTTGGGCAATTTGATCAGTCCAATAACGCCTAACCATCGGGTCTTTTACTTTTGGCAACATTTGTTGAACATAAGATTGGTCAGTTAAACAGCGAACAATTTCAATAAAAGTTGCTCCAGGTTCCGACATTACCGTCAACATAATATTTCTAATAGCATGTTCAAAACGTGGACCAACGATACCAGTTTTATATGGATCGTAAAGTTTATACATTAAGTTAATAATTGATGAAGTCACAAAATCCTTTTGATCTTCTCGCTCACATTCCATCACGTTAAATCCCATTGGTCTATCAGTCATCGAT
>JAEZTF010000016.1 GCA_023443725.1 Candidatus Parcubacteria bacterium | reverse complement strand
CCTGGTAACCCGCCTAAAGCATCTATATAAAACCCAGCATCGGATTTAATAACAGGTTTTTGCATTTTATCAGCGGCATATTTTACAGTAAAAGCAACAACGTCAGCACATGTTTCTGCTTGAATTTCTATTAGTTTAAAAACTGGTTCCATTATTTCTATGTTGATCCCTAATTTTTTACCAAAAAACTCTTGGGCTTCATATGCTTTGTCTTTATTGGTGGTTAAATAGATTATTTTTTGCATTTAATTTTTACTTCTTAATATTATTTTTCCACTTAATTCAATTGAATCAATATCATATCTATTGCTCTTGATTATACTATTTGCTTCTGGATTTGATTCAACATATCTTTTTACCTCTAATAATCCCATTTTTTCATCGGAACGAATAATTTGCATAAACTCATCGTCAGTTAAATGTTTTCCGGTTCTTTGCTCATAACCATATTTCATAACAGAAAATGGTTTTTCAAAAAATAAAATTTTATCAGTTTGACCATCAGACAACTCTCTTTTTAGAAAATTTATTGTACTTAGACTTCTATTGCCGACAATAAATAGATAACTTTGTGAGTCAAAACTTCTTTTAAGAGATTTGGCTTCTCGTAAAATTAATAAATCATCCCAATTATTACCTAATTCAGATTCTTGATGCTTAATCCATTCATCAAAACTGGGGACCTGACTCTCTTGAAAACTTTTTCTAACTATTGGGCCACAGTCAATTAATTCAGCGTTAAAACTACCTAACAGTGCATTAGCGGTATAAGTTTTTCCCGAGCCATGATAACCACTAAAGAAATCTAATTCTCTCATTCTTTTTTTAAAATTTTATATTTTCCGTTATAAATATTTGTGACATAAGTTGTCATATTCAGGTTAGAAAATATTTTTTTTGCTTTTTCTACTTTTTTAGTTACGATAAAGAATCCTGGTCCAGCTGTTGATAAGGCAACAAATATAATATCTTTATCGTTTTTAAGTGGACGTAATTTTTCAGCGATTTTGACAACTTCCGGATAGGCGTAGGCACAATTATTGATACTGCCCATATCCCATCTGTAATCAAAAATAAAATCTTTCATGGGTTTATAATTACCATCAATTAGTTCTGGTATGGCGATATTTAATAACCTATAAGCAATTTCTCTAGAAAAATCTTTGCTTACTTTTTTAAATTTAAAAATATTTTTGACTTCTTTATGGATCAAGACGTTTGAATCTGGATGATTGTAGTTTTGTGGAACACCAAAAACGATTTTCAAATCTGTTGGCAGGTTAACTGAAACAATAGGAGTTGCCCTTCCTGTAATTATAATTAGGCCACCTTTATAATGGCCACAAACTCCTGACCCTCCAACTGATTGGATTTGCATTAAATGATTATCATCTCCATCAATTTCTTCACCGTGGTTTCCAGCAAGATAACGAATTAGATCCATCGAAGTAATTGGATTGCCAAAAATTTCATTTATTGCTGCTCCAACACCTTGAATAATTGAAGCACTTGATCCGAGACCACAATGTCTAAGTTCTAATTTATTTTTAATATCAATGTCAAAACCATTATTTATATTCAATGCTTTCTTCATCAATAACACTGAATGTAAAATTAAAGATTTTCTTGGGCTTCTATTAGAAATAGAAATCTTTTTGTCTTTTCTAATTTTTACTGTTATAGTTTTACAAATATCAACACAAAAGTTTATTTGTCCGGCTGGATAGATATTATCCGATGCATATTCGTAAATTTTACCTGGGTCGGTGCATGCAGAATCAAGGCGTGAAGGGTATTTTATTTTAATACTCTTTAAAAGAGGATGTTGATCTCTTATTTTTTTATCGAAATCAACAAATGTGGACCCAACTAAAAATTTTTTTGGAACCATTGGTGATTATTGTACCATAAAAAATATTTTATAAGTAAAAACATTTTTGAAGAAAATTGACTGATGATTTTGATGCTGTTTTAGACGATGATCAAGATCGTTGGTTAAACCAGTATAAAATGTCTTATTATCGCAAAGTAAAAGATAAACGAACCATATAAATAACTATAAAACCTTCTGGATTTCCCTCTCCTTCGACAAGCTCAGGATCGGGATAAACTTACTTTTTGCGAAGCAAAATATTAGAATTTTTTGAAGAAAAAAATAAAAAATGCCCTAAAATAGGGCATTTTTGATTTGCTCGAAAAATGGAACAGATTTGGAATTAATAAATTACAAATTAATACCTATTGACGGCGATGAAGTTGTTTGAATAGGTGGATTATTTTTGTTAGACAGATAATTTTTTAACCAATCAGCATCTGTTGAATCAAGGAGAAGAATGATATTTGGTTCGTTCTGACTTGTACCATTATTTATAACTGCCTGTGATGGTGATGCTGTCCAAATAGTTAATTGAGTGAGATTAAAGAGTCTATTGAAAATACTAGAGGAGGATTTAATATTTTGAATTTTATCAAAAGATATTGTTTCAGATTTTTTGGTTATAATTCCGTAACTTTGAGTAATACTATTTTCTGTTAAAATAAACGAATAACTTTTAATTCTTAAAAAGAAAAAGAGACTGTATGGAACCCCTATCATTAGGGATAATACAAAAAATGCGCCAACAGCGTCAGAAATTTTACCAGCCGCTAATGTGATTAGTGAAATAAAAAAAATGATAATAAAGCATGGAGTAATATATCGTAAATAAACTTTATTAGAATACTTGTTGGTTGTGTTAATTGTTATCATCTTGATTTATGATACCAACTTTGGTTGGGTTTTGTTCTAAAACTGTTCCGTTGTGGTCTATCTAGGCTCGACAAATGGAACAGATTTGGAACTTGTTTATGATTGTTTAAAGC
>JAEZTF010000009.1 GCA_023443725.1 Candidatus Parcubacteria bacterium | reverse complement strand
ATCTATTCTTCTAAGTTTAGTTTTATTTGAATTTTTTAAATTATTTATAGATTCCAAGAAATCTTTTTGGTTAACCGTTTTATTTTTATTTTTCCCCGCCAGATTTTTAGTTTTACGTTTAGTCGGTGCTCCTGAAACTTGGTTTTTAACCACCACTATTGCCTCAATTTTATTTTTTAAAAAAGACAAAATTTGGCTTTCAGCTATTTTTGCCGCTATTGCTCAAAGTTTAAAAAGTCCAGGTATTTTATTGTTAGCCGCCTTTGGAATAATGGCCATCAAAGATTTAATTGAAACCAAAAAAATAAATTTAGTTATTAAAAAATATTTTCCATATATTTTGGTTCCAATTACTGTAGTATTAATTTTCTATTTGTATTTTCTTCAAACAGGTAATTTTTGGGCCTATTTTCAAAGCGGTGATAATTTCCATTTAAATCCGTTACCATATTTAGTTTTTATTAGTACCAAATCATGGATCAATACCATTTGGTTAGAAGATATTGTTTATATTTTCTTCTTAGCTATTTATGGAGTTTCTAAGTTAATTAAAAAATATAAATTTGATATTGTGGCAATTTATCCTTTAGTTTTTATGATTGCCACTCTTTTAGTTGCCCATCGAGATATCAGTCGTTATATTGCTCCTATTTATCCATTTTTATTATTGTCTTATCAAAAACAATTAAATCAAAAATCAATCAAAACAGTCTTAATTCTTTTAATCCCCGCCATCATTTTATATGCCATTAATTTTATTTGTGGCAACACTGCTCCCATTTCCGATTGGACAAATTATCTTTAAGAGATATAAAATTTTCCATCTTCTTCAGTCAGCAAATCTTTCATCAACATCATTGATAAAGTAGTTGATATTTCACTAATGTTTTTCTTAATTATTTGGCATAATTCATCGCTCGTCATCGCTTCATTTTCTAGTAAATCAATTATTATTCTTTCAAGGTCGTTTAGATTACTATAATCTTTAAACAAATTTTCTTGAGTTGGCATGGCAATTCTGTCTTCAAAAATATCTATCGGCTCTGTCAAAATTTTGGCTCCACCAGTTTTAATCAACCAATTTGTCCCTTCCGACATTTTAGAATTTATCATTCCAGGTACTGCTAATATCTTTCTTTTTTGTTCTAAAGCTAATTTGGCCGTAATTAAACTACCAGATTTTATTCCTGCTTCAACAATTACTACACTAGTATTAGTCAAGCCAGACACTATTCTATTTCTTTGCGGAAAACTCCACACCGTTGGTTTAAAATTAGCTTCATATTCTGAAATTACCAATCCCTCATTTTTTAAAATTTCTGTATACAATTTATCATTTTCTTTTGGATAATATTCGTTTAAACCACTCCCCAAAATAGCAATAGTTTTTCCTCCTAATTCTAAACATTTTTTATGAGCCTCTGTATCTACTCCATACATAAATCCCGAAATTATCGTTGATTTTTGAAATACAATTTCTGGCATAATTTTTTCCACTACACTTCTTCCGTATTTCGTAATTTGTCGACTGCCGACAATTGCTGTCACTTTTTTAAATAAGTCATCTTTCCATTCTCCTCGATAGTAAAGTTTTTCCGGACAGTTTCTAACTTCTTGTAAACATTTTGGAAAATCAATTTTCAAAATTTCTTTTATTGGCCACTTTTTCCATTCATTCATTTTTTGTTTTGCTATTAGCTAAAAGCTAATCACTAATTAACTAATATATATTTTCATAATAATTAATTCTAGAAATTTTTCTATCTTCTTCCAAAACTATACATACAGCATCAATTCTATATTTTGAAAAATTTTTTGAGATAGGGGATTCTAAAATCAAAAATGCTACTGCTGTTCTTTTTACCCGACTTAATTTATTTTTATTTATCATTTCTTCAGGAGTTCCATATTTATCACCAATTTTTAGTTTTACTTCGACAAATACTAGCCAATCTCTATCACTCATGACTAAATCAATTTCACCTAAATTATTACTATAATTTGACTCGATTAATTTAAAACCTTTGTTTACTAAAAATTCTCTGGCAATTTCTTCACCTTCTTTACCTTTTTTATAATTTTGTATTTTATTATTCATCATTTTTTACTCGATACTGCAATGCCTCAGCTATATGATTTTCTTTTATTTCATTACACTTATCTAAGTCAGCAATAGTTCTAGCTACTTTAATTAATCGAAAATAAACTCTAGCCGACAAATTAAATTTATTAACTGCTTGTTTAAGTAATAAATTTGCTTGTCCAGTTAAATTAGCAAAATCTTTAAGATGTTTATTTTTCATATCTGAATTACAATGAACCCTATCCAAATCTTTAAATCTTTCTGTTTGAATTTTTCGCGCCTCAACTACTCTTTGTTTAATTGTTTCTGATTTTTCATTGTGATTATCTTGATTAGAAACCATTAAGTTATTCACATCCACCGCTGGTACTGTTAAATGTAAATCAATTCTATCCATAATTGGGCCTGATAATTTTTTTCTATAATTTAGAATTTGAAAAGTGCTACATTTACATTCTTTTTTTGGATCACCTAAATATCCACACGGGCAAGGATTAGCTGCGGCAATTAGCATAAATTGAGCCGGAAAGGTTACTGATCCAGCCGCTCTAGAAATATTTACTAAACCATCTTCCAATGGTTGCCTTAACGCTTCCAAAGAATTTCTGCCAAATTCTGGGAATTCATCCAGAAACAATACACCTCGATGTGCCAACGACACTTCACCAGGTCTAGGATTACTACTTCCACCGATCAATCCTACTTGTGAAGTTGTATGATGTGGTGACCTAAAAGGCCTTTGTCGAATTAATGATCCACCAGGTGGAATATTTCCCGTAATTGAATAAATTTTAGTTACTTCTAAACTTTCTTTTTCGGTTAAATTAGGTAATATTCCCGACATAGCTCGTGACAACATCGTTTTACCTGATCCAGGTGGTCCCATCATAAACACATTGTGTCCGCCAGCAGCAGCAATTTCTAAAGCCCGCTTAGCTTGTTCTTGTCCCAAAATTTCAGCAAAATCAAATTCCGGTACTATGTCATTTAAAATATCTTCTGTCTCAACTTTTCTTAATGGAATAATTAATTTTTCACCACTCAAATGTTTTATTAAATTTTTTAAGTTATCAATTGGGTAAACTTCCACTCCATCAACCACACTGGCCTCATTAGCACTCATCCTTGGTACAAAAATTTTTTTTATTCCTTGTTCTTTCGCTAATAATGCCAACAAAAATACTCCTCGAGTATGTCTTAAACTACCATCTAAAGATAGTTCTCCATAAAAATATACTTTTTCTTTTGGTAATATTAATTCTCCAGTCGATGCTAAAATTCCAACGGAGATTGGTAAATCATAACAAGATCCATCTTTTGGTAAATCAGCCGGTGCTAAGTTAATTGTTACTTTTGCATTAGGAAATTCTATTTCTGAATTTATAATAGCTGTTTTAACTCTTTCTTTTGCTTCCTCTACCGCCTTACTGGCCAACCCTACAATTCCAAAAGCAGGAAAACCTTTATCGGCTACATTAACTTCAACCTCTATTTCAATCCCTTTTAAACCTTCATTAGCGATAGACAAAACTTTTGTTAACATTAATACAATTTATCAAAAAATTGAGTACTTGGCTATCTTAAGTTATTATTATCTTGTGTATTCGTCTAAGAATTCTAACTTATTTACTCTTATATCTATTTCTTTTCTGGCCTTGTCTCTTTTTTTAATTACCAACTTAGTTCAAAGGTCTTCAGATGATCGAAGTCGGGCTTCGGAAACTGATCAATCTAAGATTAACTTCAAGATAGCTTTCAAAGGATTAAAACCAGAATCCGCTTGTTCTACTTCTCTTAAGACAGTTGACTTAAATATAGTTAATGTCACTAAAAAAGTTTATCAATCTCAAATAAGTACTTCAATGACTCCTGTTACAGGAGAGATTAATAAATCAGGCGATCAAATATTTTTAGTCTCTAATCTTGTTTTAGACAACAATTTTAAAAATACTGATTCATTCAATTACATCCAAGTTAAGAATCAAGCTTATCTCTCAGCTCGAATGTGTTTTAATAATCAATCCGACAAAGTATCTAGTTCTTCTACTTGTAATTTGCCTCTTACTAATGGAGCTACTTATGACTTTTCTAATTACTCTTTACTTCCAGGTGATCTTAATCAAGATGGCATAGTTAATGCCTTTGATTTCTCTATAGTTAAATACAACATTAATCCTTCTGCTAATTCATCATGTGGTCAACAAACTGATCTTAACTACGATGGAATTATTAATTCCTTTGATATTGCTTATTTAAAACAATCCTTACTTCAAACTAGTGATGAAGTAGTCATTGATCCAATAACTACACCTACTCCAACAAAAACACCAACAACAACTCCTACACCTACTCCAACAAAAACACCTACAACAGCACCAACTGGTGTACCAAATGAATCAAGTATTATAAAAACAGCTATATCTGACACATTGAGAGTTACGATAGAGAAAAAATCTGGTTATTTTTTGACAAAAATGTGGATAAAAGATCCGTCGTCTCAAATTAGAAAAATAGTCACTTCTGGATGGGGAAGCTATTTTGAAACATTAGCGACTATGACAAACAGAGAAATAGTAAGTAAGAACTTAATAAATAACATAGTAATAGCAATTAATGGAAGTGGTTGGCACACCCCTGATGTAGATTATAAAGAAGGACATACTTATACTTCATATGGCACATTTGTAATGTCACATGGAAAAGTTATTAAAAATGCTAATACTGATAATGCTTATCCGTCTCATGGTTATTATGTAATAAACGGAAATGGTAATTTACAGGTTTTTAATGATATTAAATCTAATAGATTGAATTTATATAAAGACATTATTAATGCTAGGCCTAAGGATACTTTTGCTTTTAGATTAGGAGCTATTGTAGACAATCATCAAGTAACTGTTTCAGATGGATCTTCAGCAGTTAGACAAATGTTTTGCCAGATAGATAAAAATAATTTTGTTATATTAACAACATCATCGAGTATTTCCATTTATAATGGTGCAGTAATTTTGAAAAATTTAGGTTGTAGAATTGGTGTTAATTTAGATGGAGGAAGTTCTACAGGCCTAGCTTTCAAACAAGCAGGGGCAAATACTGTATCCAGTATAACTGGAGGTGGCAGAAAAATTGCCGATGTTTTATATATTACTGAATAAATAAAATGACTAAACATTCTAATCTATTTACTCTTATCTTCATCTCTCTTCTGGCCTTGTCTCTTCCTTTAGCCACTAATCTAGTACAAAGGTCTTCAGATGATCGTAGTCGGGCTACGGAAACTGATCAATCTAAGATTAAC
>JAEZTF010000005.1 GCA_023443725.1 Candidatus Parcubacteria bacterium | reverse complement strand
GTCTTGTCAGTTTCTGTAGCCCGACTTCGATCATCTGAAGACCTTTGTACTAGATTAGTGGCTAAAGGAAGAGACAAGGCAAGAAGAGAGATGAAGAGAAGAGTCTTAAGATTAGATGAATTTTTAGTAAACACAAAATAATTATAGACTAAGTTCTTTAATAATTTCTTTTTGTCGATTATTTAAACGAGTTGGAATTTGGACTAAAAGTCGAATATAAAAATCACCCTGCCCATAACCATTTATATCTCTGATACCCTTACCTCTTAATCTAACTAGTGTATTTGGCTGGGTGCCAGCTTTAACTCTAACTTTTAAATCACCATCAATAGTAGGTACTTGAATAATATCTCCAAGAGCTGCTTGAGCAAAAGATAAATTGACAGTAACAAAGACATCATTATTTTCCCGTTTAAATATTTTGTCAGGCAAAACGTCTATATATAAAATAAAATCTTTAAATTTTATTCTTTGACCATCATCAACACCGGCTGGAATTTTTATTTTTCTTTTTTTACCAGCAATAGAAAATTCTTTTTCTACACCTTTAGCAGCTTCTAAAAAAGAAATAGAAACTTTATAAGTTTCTAGTCTTTGTTGACTTTGACGAAAACCGCTACCGCCAAAAAATTGTTCAAAAATATCGAAAGGATTTGAAAAACCACCGAAATCAAAATCGGCACCGCCAAAATTTTGACCACTTTGGGTATAAGTAAAATTAAATGGACCATTTTGTTGAGTATAAGTACGACCACCAAAAGGACCAGAATTTGGATCAAAAGCAGCATGACCATATTGGTCATAAGCTGACTTTTTTTCTTCATTACTTAAAACTTCATAAGCCTCATTAATTTCTTTGAATTTTTCTTCAGCATCTGGTTCTTTGTTACGATCAGGATGATATTTTAAAGCTGCCTTACGGTAGGCACTTTTAATTTCATCTTTGGAAGCAGTTTTGGAAACTCCCAAAACCTCATAAAAATCTTTTTTCATGAATCTAATTATACAGCGATACCCCGCCGAAGCGGGGCATCAAAGATTTTAATTTTTATTGAACAACTTCGCCTTCTTCAGCATCTTTAGTTTTGTCATCAGATTTAGTTTCTTGCTCAGAAGTCTCTGATTGTGGTTGACCAGATTCTGGACCTGGTTGCTGTTGTTGATAAATAGCCGCACCAACAGTCTGAAGAATTTGATTTAACTCTTCTGAAGCTTTATCAAGAGTATCTTTGTTAGCATCAGTTTTACTTAAAACTTCTTTAGCTTCTTTAATTTTTTCTTCAATTTTTTCTTTATCTTCTGGTTTGACTTTATCAGCAAAATCTTTAAGAGTTTTTTCGCCAGAGAAGATAGTGCTATCAAGTTTATTTCGACTTTCAGCTAAACCTTTTTTCTCTTCGTCTTCTCGAGCATGAGCTTCGGCATCTTTTTTCATTTGCTCAACTTCTTCCTCTTTTAAATTGGTAGCATTTTGAATGGTAATTTTTTGTTCTTTACCAGTACCTTTATCTTTTGCAGAAACAGATAGAATACCGTTACTATCGATATCGAAAGTAACTTCAATTTGAGGCATACCACGAGGAGCTGGAGCAATACCATCTAGAACAAAACGACCAAGAGATTTGTTGTCATTAGCCATTGGTCGCTCACCTTGAAGAACATTAATTTCAACTTGTGGTTGGTTGTCAGAATAAGTGGTAAATACTTGAGATTTTTTGGTAGGTACGGTTGTATTTCTCTCAATAAGAGGAGTACGAACACCACCAGCAGTCTCGATACCAAGAGTTAATGGAGTGACATCCAAAAGAACAATGTCTTTAACTTCTCCAGTAAGAACGGCTCCTTGAACTGCAGCACCAATAGCCACAACTTCATCTGGATTAACAGTATTGTTTAATTCTTTACCAAAGAAATTCTTAACAACTTCTTGGACTTTTGGCATACGAGTCATACCACCGACCATAATGACTTCTTTGATATCAGATTTGGTAACCTTAGCATCTTTAAGTGCTTTTTCGACTGGACCAATAGTCTTTTGAATTAATTCATCAACTAATTTTTCTAATTCTGATCGAGTTAGTTTTTTAGTTAAATGAAGAGGTTGACCATCTTTTTGAGTAATAAATGGCAAATTGATTTCGGTTTCAGCAGCACTTGAAAGTTCAATTTTAGCTTTTTCAGCAGCTTCACGAACACGTTGTAATGCTTGAGGATCTTTACCTAAATCAACGCCATTTTGTTTTTGGAAATCATCAATAATCCAAGTGATAATTTTTTGATCAAAATCATCTCCACCAAGGAAAGTATCACCGTTGGTTGATTTAACTTCAAAAATTCCATCACCAATTTCTAGAATGGAAATATCAAAAGTACCACCACCTAAATCATAAACAGCGATTAATTCATTGGTTTTTTTATCCATACCATAGGCTAAAGCTGCGGCAGTTGGTTCATTGACGATACGTTGAACATTAAGGCCAGCAATTTCACCGGCTTGTTTGGTAGCTTGTCGTTGAGAATCATCAAAATAAGCTGGAACAGTAATAACGGCATCAGTAACTTTTTCACCGAGATATTTTTCAGCATCAGCTTTACATTTTTGTAAAATCATAGCTGAAATTTCTTGTGGAGTATAAGTTTTGCCTTCGATTTCAACAGCAGCCATTTTGTCTTTACCGGCAACTATTTTGTATGGAGCAACTGATTGAGTTTTCTTGACCTCTGGGTCATCAATACGTCGGCCCATTAATCTTTTAATACTGTAAATAGTGTTGGCAGAATTTAGAACCATTTGTCTTTTGGCTAAATCACCAACTAATTTTTTATTAGGTTCGACAACAGAAGGAATAGTATTGCGACCTTCTGAACTAATAATAACTTTTGGACTACCACCTTCCATAACAGCAACGCAGGAGTTGGTAGTACCAAGATCGATTCCGATGATTTTGTTTGACATAATTTTATAAAAATAATAATTAATAATTTATTGATCAGATTTTCCGACAGCCACTTGAACTGGTCGGATAACTTGATCGTTTAACTTATAACCTCGTTTACGAATTGAAATAACTTTGTTTTTTGGACCATCGACAACTTCAGTACAATCCATAGTTTGTGGATCAAATTCTTGATCTTGAGCAGATATTTCTTCCACTCCCTCAGATCTTAAAATATTAACGAATTTATCGATAGTCATTTTTAAACCATCATCTTGAAGATGATTATAAGTAAGGTAAAGATCATCTAAAACTTCAATCATTTTGGTAATAATACTGACGGTAGCTAAGGTAACAAATAATTGTCTTTGAGAGTCAATTCTTTTTTCTAAATTGACATAATCTGCTAACGATCGTTTGAGACGATCTTCCAACTCAGCTGCTTTTTGTTCTAATGCAGCTATTTTACCCACATTAATATTATTAGTGTTTATTTTTGTTTTAGCCATAAATTTGATTAACGAGTAATAGTAGAAATAAGTTCTGCAAAATAATCAACCATTGGAACAACACTGGTGTATCTGAAACGAGCAGGACCAACAATACCTAAAATACCTCGGTGAGGACCGGCTTCATAATTTTGATAAACAAATCCGCATGGTTCGAGATGTTCCATTCCCAAATCTTCACCAATTAAAAGATGAATAATTTTTTCTTCATCCTGGTTATTGGCTTTTTTAAGAATTTCAAACCAAAAATTGGTGTTATCTAATAAAGATAAAACAGTTTTAGTAACGTCAATATTAAAAAATTCTGGTTCATCTAAAAGATTGGAAGCTCCATAACTATAAATAGCCCCATGATCGGTAGTAGCAATGGCCATAGAGCGAGTTTTAGTAGCTAACTCTTTTGTAGTTTCTTTTAAAAGACGTTCAAATTCATTTCGATAATCCCAGATTTTTTCTTTGGCACCGATTTCTTCACTAACAGATAAATTTTTTGGAGTCATTAAATTTCGAACATAGTATTTAAGGCCCATAGATGTTGGTGAACGACCAGCAGAAAGATGACTTTTTTTAAGAAAACCAAGTTGAGTGAGAGCTGACATTTCATTCCTAATAGTGGCTGAAGAAATTCCTAAAGAAAACTTTTTTTCTAAGGTTTCTGATCCAACTGGAGCAGCAGTTTCAATAAATTCTTCAGTAATACATTTAAGAATTTTGATTTGTCGTTGAGTTAAATCTGTCATATTAGCAATATAATAGATCGACTGCTAAACAGTGTCAAGGGGTAAAATTAATTCTTTAATTCTGGTTTATCAAAAATAAAAAAGAGACAAATGAAAAGACAAGTGAGAATAATAAAATTCATCAAAAATAATTGATGAAAAAATCTGAGCAATAAGAGACTAAATAGATAAAAAGAGATTGATAAATTTAAACAGTGTTTACATGAGAAGACATAACTAGTAGAAACAAATATAGACAAGATGATTAAGAAAAAAAGAATTTTCGACCAAACAGATACAGGAGGAACAAAATTAATAAAGACTAAAAATATAATTAGAAAAAATACTGAAAAATAAACGAATTTTTTACTCGTGAAGTTTTTTAGTATGTTCAACTTCTTCGGTTTTGATCTTGTTGACAATTTTGACGAGCTGGTTGGTTCGAGTGGTGTCGATAGCGACATATTGTTTTTGTAGTGATTCTATTCTAGCACCTAAATCTTTAAAACTTTTATTGTAGTTTTCGAATTCTTCACCAAATTTTTTGATGTAACCAATAATAGTGGCTACATTTTTTTGATAACGAAAATTGTCGTAAGCTTGATGAACCATACGTAAAATTGCCGTAAATGAAAATGGACCAGCTAAAATAACTTTCTTACCCATGGCGTCTTGCCAAACGTCTGGAAAACGATCATAGATAAAACTAAAGATCATTTCATTGGGGATAAAAAGGACCACAAAATCAACCGTATTTTCTTCTGGATTAATATATTCTCGACTAGTCACCTCTTTAATTTTGGTTTTGATATCTTGTTCAAAAGCTTTTTTATATTTTTCTTTTTCTTCTTTACCATCAGCTTCACTCATTTTGACTAAATTTTGATAAGGAAATTTAGAATCGATATTAATCTTCATACCGTCGGGCATATAGACAGTAAAATCTGGACGAGAAGAACTTTCGCCAACTACTTGTTTGTCGTAATTAACACCAGCGACAAAGCCAGACATTTTGAGTAAATCTTCGGCGACTTGTTCACCAAATTGACCTCTCATTTGATTGTTACTTAGGACATTTTTAAGACCTTCGGTAGTCACTTTGAGTTGATTTGTAAGAGCTTTTTGTTCTTCAAGTTTTTCGGTGAGAGTAGTAAAAGAACCAACTCGAGTCTTTTCAACTTCTTCCATTTTTTTATTGTTTTTTTCAATTTCGAGTAATGCCCTATTGACCAATTCTTCGATAGCTTGTTTCTTATTATTTAAATCAGTACCAATTTTTTGATCGGCCAGAGTAATTAATTGTTGGTTAGCATTTTTGAGAACTTCAGGAAAAATTTTATTTAAACTATTAGAAATCTCTTGAGATAGTTGATCTGGATTATTTTTTTTGGATTTAAGAACAATAAAAACTAAAACTCCAAGAATTAAAACTAAAAGAATATAAACGAAAGTCATATGTTTATTATAAATGAAAAGCCGCAGATTTTGGTTAGACACACGTGTGTCGATCTGCGGCTTTGAGGATTGTTTGGAGTTAGAAGGGAGAGTTAGGGGTTAGGCGACGACGTGAATAAGATCTGATGGTTGAGAAATGGGAGGAATGATTTGGTTGTCTTCTGGCTGTTGGTTCCACCAGTACAAAAAGAAAGGATCCGGGTCTTTGAGTTGAATAATTTCTTGATCCATAATGAAACCTCCTTTCTGTTGTCCCCTTAACTCCAAACGAAAACAAATTGTTGCAAGGTGCTATTACCTCTTTTCCCTTTTTGGGAGACTAATATAATAGCACTTTAATTACCTTTTTCAATCTTCCCATTTTTAATCTCCTCTTGTTCACTGTTGTGAACTTTCCTCTCTCAATCTTCCCCCTACCCCCTTCTTTGACAAGACGGGGGTATAAAATTTATTTAATGAAAAGGTTGATTGATTATGAAGCGATAAATAAAAAAAGAAATTGTGTCAGATATCGATATGGTTTAACTTTTATGTCGAAGAAAAATCGAAATAAACCGACTGAAACAGAAAAAATAATTTGGAAAGAAATTTTATCAAAAGATAAAACTGGTTATAGATTTTTAAGACAAAAACCAATTGATAGATTTATTGTTGATTTTTATTGTCCAAAATTATCATTAGCAATTGAAATTGACGGTGGTACTCATATTAAAAAGAAAGGAGTTGATGAAATGAGAGATAAATTTTTAAAACAAATTGGAATCACAACAATAAGATTTACAAACGAAGAAGTAAAAAATAATATTGAATTAGTAAGAAAGAAAATTATTGACATTATTTCCCTCTTGTCAAAGAGGGGAAAGTTGGCTTTGCCAACAAGAGGAGATTGAAGAACGGAAAGATAGATAGTCTGGTGTTTAAAGTTTATAATGTTTTTATGTGGAAAATATTTAAAAAAATACTTGTTTTAATTTTCAATATTCTTGCATTCATTTATATTTTTTTACTCCCAAGAGTGTCTATACAGGATTCAATAATGCCTATTGGCTGTTATTCTCGTAAAGGATATGGATGGCCATTGCCAGTTTTTAATATATTAGACGATTTGGTTTTTTGTCATTATTTAAATGGAAGATTTGAGTTTTTGTATATAAACACAGTTTTGGATTTATTATATTTTCTTGCCTTATTTTTTATAATTTATACTTTATTAAAGATAATTAAGGGCAATAAAAAAGAAAAATGAATTTATTTGTTTCCAGTTGTACCAAAACCGCCGCGGTCGGTGTTGTCCAAATGGTCGACTTCTTCAAAATCAAAGTTTTCGCATTTGATTAATAATAATTGGCAGAGACGAGTGCCTTTTTCTATAAATACCGGTTTATCGGTGAAATTAAAAGCAATATAGCGATATTCATCATTATCACCACAAAAATCACGATCAAAAATACCGACTCCATTAACACCAGTAATACCCATTTTGTGAGTGGAACTACGAGAAGCCATCATAACAAAATAACCATCAGGAATTTCTAGAGCCACATTCATAGGCACATAACCTAATTGGTGGGGTTCAATAGTTATTTCTTCTCGAGAATAAAGATCAACAGCTACAGCTCCTGGGGTTTTGTGAACTGGTAAAGGTAATGATTTATCAAAACGTTTGATTTTTAGTTTCATGATTTATTTTAATAGATAATGAAGATGGTCTTTGTCTTTACAATCTTTGCCAATTTCAAAAAATTCTAAATTGAGAATTTTTTTATAGACCTCTTCAATTTGAATTTTTAATTTATTTAAATCTTCATCAGTGACATTAATTTCTTTTTTGACAAAGTCTTTTTTGGATTTACTTTTTTCAACAAAGTCGATGAATCCTTTATTAAATTGAAGTTTAGGATCGTTCTTTAGATCGAGTAATAATTTATAAAAAACAATTTGACGATAATAATTACCATTGGAAGAAAGATCTTTGGATTTGTTGTCTACATTGCCAGTTTTAAAATCAATAATATCAACTAGACCATCACCGACTTTTTTAATCAAATCGATTTTTCCGGTTAAAGGAATGTTTTTGTAGACAATATTTTCATTAACAAAATTATGTTCACACTCATTACCGTCCTTAACGGTATCTTTGTATTGATCATAATATTCACTTAAAATTTTTCGACCATTATCTAAACACCAAAGATAATCTTTTTGAGGAAGTCTCTCATTTTTTAGAATTTGTTCAAAAATATTGATTACGTCCTCTTCGGATTTTTTAAGATAAATTCCAGACATAGCAGCATGTATGGCTGTGCCAAAACTACTAAATTTTTCTTTGTTTTGAGGAATTCTTAAAATAGTTTTGTAATAAAAACAAAGTGGACAACGAAGATAAGAATTTAGATGTGAAACATTAAATTTATATTTGTTGATTAAATAATCTTTTAGATATTCTGATAAGTCTGGTTTTAGATCGTGAGAGATATCGGCAAATTGATAATAAGTTTTGAGAGCATTTTCTTTATCGTTAAATTTTATATTTTCGATTAATTTATCATCAATTTCAGAAACAAAAACAGAAGCATTTTGGTTTTTACCATTTTCTTTATACTGAGAATAAGAAAGATAAATCTGTTTTTTGGCCCGAGTTAAAGCCACATAAAAAAGTCGACGATCCTCTTCGTAATCATCTTCAATACTTTTAGTAATTTCACTGTTTAGAATTCCAAAAGGAAGTCTGAGTTTGTTAAAATCACGTTGTTTTTCCCAAGAATCTTCCAAGAGACGATAGATAAAAACATGATTAAACTCCAAACCTTTGGCACCATGAACAGTTAGAATCTTTATAGCATCGGTAGAGTCATAAGAAATTGAAGGAGAAGAGAGAGAAATATTATTGTCTATATATAAATTAATTCGATTTAAAAAATCTTTGAAAGTTAAATCCTTTTGGATTACATTATCTTTTAAAAATTGATAAAAAACGTGAACTTGGTTGAGTGATTCAATATCATTTTTTGACAAAATATATTTTAAAATCTTAAATCTTTTTAAGATTTTATTAAAAACTTTTTCTGGAGAATAATTTTCTAGATCAAGTCTAGTTTTGGCAATTTTTTTACCAAATTTAGAAATTTTTATTTTTGATTTTTGAGAAATTTCTAAATTATCAATCGCCTCTTGGTCAAAAACTAATTTTGATAATTTAATTTTTGTTTTGAGAATTTTAAGTAGATCGAGTGAATTTAATTTAATAAATGGTGAGGCTAAAACATGAAAAGCAAAAACACTTGATTTTGGATTTTGAATAAATTCCAATAGCTTAATTATTTGAAGAATGAGAGGATTTTTAAAAACATTGGCATCTGAAGGCAAGAAAAATTTAATTCCAAAAGCAGATAACATTTTAGTTAACTCTTCAGCATCACGATTTTTGCGAAGCAAAATGGCAATCTCTTCTGGTTTTTCACCAGACTTAATCAAATTAGAAATTTTTTGAGCTACATAAAAATCTTCTTCGATGTTGGAATTTAGAGCAATTAAATTAATTGGATCAGGATCGTAATCTTTGTTGGCAATAAGGGTTTTATCGATGTCTGTAATTAAATTGGCAATTCTATTTTTATTGTGTCCAATAACACTTTCAGAAGAATCTAAAATTAGTTTATGGCTTCGATAATTGTTTTTTAAAACAACTTTTTGAGGATTATATTTTTGATAAAAATTGTAAATGTTTTCAATGGAAGCACCTTGAAATCTAAAAATTGATTGATCATCGTCGCCGACAACAAAAATATTTGGTTTATCGTAAAAACTTCCCAAAAGATCAATTATTTTATTTTGACTAGAATTGGTATCTTGGTATTCATCAACCAAAATGTATTGATATTTTTCTTGAAAATTTAATAATAAATCAGAATTTTTATTAAAAGCATCGATAATAAATAAAATCATATCTTCATAATCATAGAGAGATTTTTGAGTAAGTTTTTGTTGATATAAATTAAATATCTTAACCAACTCATATTGCTTTGGAATGTCTTTTTCAAAATCTTGATAAAACTTTTTGATCTCACTTTTTACTTGGCTTAAATTTTCGTTGCCACTACGAATTACTTGTAAATGAATTTTTAAATTTAAAGAAATATTTGGTAAATTTTCTAAATTATCTAAAACGTGGTTAATCTCTGGGTAATTATTTTTGGTGGCTCGAATGTTACTTAATTGAGAAATTAAACTCTTGGCATCATTAAAAAATATTTCTTCATCTTTAATCAATGTCAAAAGAGTGTCTGGAGAAATATTTTCTCTTTTAATTAAGTGAATAGCATCGAGAATACTTTTTTGATAAGAATATCGATCACCCCAAGAAATAAGAGGTGATTTGTTGTCGAGATGATCAATAATATCCTTGATAATTTCAATAGTTTCTAAATCATCGATGGCTTTTAATTTGGAAGTAGCAAAAGGAAAATATTCAGAATTAGAGTTAATAATATCATTACAAAATGCATGAAAAGTACAAATTTTAACCTTGTAAGCATCGGGGCCAATCATATTTAATAAACGAGATCGCATATTGTTGGCAGCAACGTCGGTATAGGTTAGACATAAAATAGAACTAGGTCGAGTATCGGTTTTGTCTAATATATTGGCAATTCTTAAAGCAATAGTTTGAGTTTTTCCTGTCCCCGCTCCAGCAATAACCATTACCGGACCTTCAATAGTATCGACCGCTTTCTTTTGTTCAGAGTTTAATTTTTTATATTCTTGATCGAATTTATCCACTGGCTTATTTTAACCTAAATTAAAATTTAAGTTTACGATAAAATAGGGTTATGAATAAAAAAATAATTTTGTTTGACTGGGATGATACTTTATTCAGTAAGACCGAATATAAAAAGAGGTTAAGTGCAGCTTTGGCAAATGTGACTAAGATACCCGAAGATGAAGTTTGGAAATTTGAGGAAGAATATTTTGAGAGTTTAGACAGATCTGGTGATTTTCGAGTTGACAATTTTTTAAAATTTATAAGTCAAAGATCTGAGATTAAAATTGATTTGACCAATTTTGTAAATGATAATCTAAATATTTATTCTGGATCAGTATTTTCTGAAGTAATCAATGTTTTAAATCAATTAAGAAATACTTTTGTTTTGGGAGTTTATTCACAAGGTTTTAATGATTTACAAAGAATGAAAATAAAAAATTCTGGACTTGAAAATTATTTTGATGAAAAATTAATTTATATAAATAGTAATAAATTAGATCCTAAATTTATTGCAACTTTACCCACAGAATCAATAATAATTGACGACAAAAAAGAAGTTATCGAAACATTAAAACAGTTAAGGCCAGATTTAGAATTGATTTGGATTAACCGAATCAATGATGAAAAAATGGAAGGTGTAAAAACAATAACAAGTTTAAGAGAATTGGAAGATTTTATTTAATTTCACAAGTATCAGTTGGTTTTTCGGCTGAAGGAGACCCATGGGCTACCCACTCACCTTTTTGACAAACCCAAGAATCCTCAGGAGAAATAAAACGAGCAATAAAAATGGCCACAATCACCACTCCAATAACAATAAGAAGATAATTTATTTTTGATTTTGACATTATTTCAAAAGTTTTTCTAAAATTTCTTTAGCCATGGTTGGATTAGCAGAACCTTTTGAAGCTTTCATGAGTTGGCCGATTAAAAATCCGATACTTCCGGGATTTTTCTTGTAGTCTTCAACTGCTTTGGTATTTTGAGCAATCACCTCTTTGGCAATTTTTTCGATCTCACCACTATCAGAAACTTGAATTAAACCTTTTTCTTTTGCAATCTCTACTGGATCTTTACCGGTTTGATAACTTTCGACAATTACTTGTTTGACAACAGTTGAAGAAATTTCTGATCTGGAAACTGAATCAAAAAGATTTTTAAAAAATTGAGAATTTATTTTTTCAAAATCTATCTCTTCTAAAGTTTCATTGAGATGAGTTTTGATAGCACCCAAAAATAAATTGGCAACAAATTTAGCCATGTCTTTGGTTTTATTTAAAGAGATAGCTTTTTCAAAGCAGACGGAAAAATTTAAATCCTCTGATAAAAGTTTGGCATCATAATCATTTAAACCAAAATCGGTTTGATAACGAGCAAATTTTTGTTCTGGAAGTTCGGGAAGGGTTTCTCTGATTTTTTCAATTTCTTGGTCAGTAAAAACAACTGGTGGAATATCTGGCTCAGGAAAATAACGATAATCAGACGAACCTTCTTTTTGACGCTGTAAGAAAGTTTGATTTTTGACAGCATCCCAACCACGAGTGGTTTTGTTGGTTTTGGATTTAACTTCACGAGTTTCTTCAAAAACTTTGGTTTGACGATCAATTTCAAATTGGATAGCTGATTGAACACCAGTGAGAGAAGCAACGTTTTTGATCTCAACCAAAGGAGTATAAAAAGTTTCACCATTGTCTTCAACTTTTAAATTGACTGTTGGTTCACAACGCATACTTCCCTTTTCAATATCAGCATCAGAAATGCCGATATATCGGATAATTTGTTGAATCTTTAGAAGATAGTTTTTGGCCATTTCTGGTGAAGTAATGTCTGGTTCTGACACAATTTCAACCAATGGCACACCACTACGGTTGTAATCAATTAATGTAGAATCTTGACAATCGATAGTTTGATGAACTGACTTACCAGTATCTTCTTCCATATGAGCTCGATTGATACGAATTTCATGACCATCAACAATTAATTTACCGTTGATAGAAAATGGTTTTTGAAGTTGAGTGATTTGATAACTTTTGGCAAGATCTGGATAAAAATAGTTTTTGCGTTCAAAGAAAGTTTCTCGGTTAATATCACAACTAAGGGCTAACCCCAATTTAATACAATATTCACAAGCAACTCTATTTGGTACTGGTAAGGCACCTGGAAGACCTAAACAAACTGGACAAGTGTGAGTGTTGGGAGTGGCGTGGAAATGAGAAGCATCACAACTACAAAACATTTTTGATTTGGTTTGAAGTTCGACGTGAACTTCTAATCCAATGATGGGTGTGATTTTCATAATTTTGGATGCTGTAAATGATAATCAGTATTTGATTCAAAAAGACGAGCGATGTTGACAGCTAAATCTTCACGAAGTTGAGGTGTAATAATTTGAAGACCAATTGGTAACCCATCACCAAAACCACAAGGAATAGATATACCCGGAAGACCGGCTAAAGTCGATGGTTCAACCAACATATCTTCGAGTTCTCCAAACATTGATTGACCTTCAGTAGCACCCAAAGCTAAAGCAGTGGTGGGTGAAGTTGGACCAATAATGGCGTCAACTTTTTTAAATTGTTTTTCAAAATCCTCAATAATCAAAGTTCTAACTTTTTGAGCTTGAAGATAATAGGCATCGTAATAGCCACTAGATAATGTATAAGTTCCCAACATAATTCTTCGAATAGCTTCATCACCAAAAGCTGATCGAGGTTCACCATAGCGAATACCAGTAAAACGGGCTAAATTTGAAGAAACTTCGGAACGTTGTAAAACAGTATAAACAGCAATGGCGTATTTTGGATCGAGAACATCTAGTTCAATAATTTGCGCACCCAATTTTTCAAGAGTTTTACTAGCATTTAAAACAGCTTCTTTAACAGCAGGTTTAATACCTTCTGGAAAATAAGCTTTTGGTAAACCAATTTTTAGACCTTTTAAATCTTTCAAAGGAGTAGGAATTTGCCAAGGATTTTCTGGAATACTGGTAGCGTCTTTTGGATCGTGGCCAGAGATTATGGAAAGAATCAAAGCCGCATCATCAACAGTTTTGGTGATAGGTCCTGGACAATCCATAGACGATCCCATGGCAATAACGCCATATCGACTGACTCGACCGTAACTAGGTTTGAGGCCAACAGTGCCACACCAAGCAGATGGTTGACGAATTGATCCGGCAGTTTCAGAACCAATTGAAGTAATTACTTCATCACTAGCAACTGCGGCAGCTGAGCCACCTGATGAACCACCAGGTAAATGTTTTGGGTTCCAAGGATTCTTGGTGGGACCATAATCTGAAGTTTCGGTAGAAGAACCATGGGCCCAAGCATCCATATTTGTTTTGCCAATAACAATGGCTCCGGCATCAATTAATTTTTGAACAACGGTTGAAGTATATTGAGCCGTATATTTGTCCAATAATTTGGCAGAAGCAGTGGTACGAATACCTTTTATGCAAAAATTATCTTTGATAGCGATAGGGATTCCAGCCAAAGGTTTAGTAGTATCAATATTCTTCGATTGTTCTAGGGCTTGATCTTTATTGAGAGTGACAAAAGAATTTAATGTTGGCTCTAATTGTTCAATTTTGGTCAAACAATCTGAAACCAACTCGGTTGAAGAAAATTTCTTTTCTTTTATACCTTTAATAGCTTCAGTTAAAGTTAGTTTATTTAATTCCATAATTATTTTTTGATAGTAGCTTGGGTTTTGAAATAACCATTATATGTATCTTTGGCCTGAGAAAGAGCGTCTTCTTGAGACAAAGATTCTTCAATAATATCGTCACGAGTAACATTTTTGAGGTGATTAGTTTGAAAAGTAGGATCGACATTTTTTGTGTCAAGTTTACTTAAAACATCAATATAAGAAGCAGTTTCAGAAAGTTGTTCAGCTAAATATTCTTCTTTTTCTGGTTTGATTTCGAGACGGGCAAGATGGGCAATGTGTCTGAGTTGATCTAATGAAATTTTACTTGAGGACATAGAGTATTTTATAGCAAAAATTATAAAACGGCTAGGATTATGATATATTCCAATTAATTCAAGTGGTCTGTAAACCAAATTGATTCTGATCAATTTAGGAAAACTGGATTAATTCGACACTAGAGTGGCCACTTCTAGTCGAAAAATATCAAAAGACATGTTGGGAAAGTATCTACTGACAATGTTTTTTGGTCAAGTAAAAGAGGTACAGACCTCTTTGCTTGTAGATTATTTACATTAATTGACAATAAACGAAAGCGTTTAAAGAAAATTAGTGTAATTAAAGATAAATTTGTATCTCGTTTACAAAAAGCACATTTATAAAAGAAAGGTGGAGAAAGTATTGAAAATTAGAATTACGTCAAGACCAGAAGGTGGAGCTCCGGAATGGGTTCGTGATGCATGGATTGGCATTGAATTTGAAGCTACACCAAAATCTAGTCCTCCAAGTTTTAGTTTTATGGTATTTGGTGTTGATGGTCTTCTACCAGATATTCAAAAGCCGCATAGTTATGTGACTAATACGGGTAAAGTCCTAGAAGCACTTAAAGTGCATAACCAAAAGGCTTATCAATGGTGGAAGGATAATCATAACTACTATTTTCAGCATCCAGAAACAGATTGGATTTTCAATGCTGAATGTTGCAAACAAGTGTTTTAAAATCAATGAACGATCTTTTTAAACGGTTAAAAGTTAACGCCTGCAGGTGTTGATGATTGACCGTTTTTTATTTTCTTAAAATTTTGGCTTTGAGACGGAGAAGACGCCAACGATATTTATCAACTAAATTGTAAAGATTATAAAGTGGTCGATTGACAACAAAATCATAAGTACCAACATATTGAAAAAGTTGTCCACCAAAACCTAATTTAAATCGATGAAAACCAAAACCATTATCACCTTCTTTGGCATCTTGACCAAGACATCCCCACATATCAAAAGTTTTACATTTTAATTTTTTGCCTAATTTAATAACTTCCCACATTAAAAGAGTCGGAGCCATGGTTTCGCGAAAAATATCAAGAGAAGCTCCATAAGGATAAAATAGTTGATCTTTCAATTTGAAAATCATAAAGGCTGATAAAACCTTGCCTTGATATGAAGCCAACATAATATGAGGAATGTCAGTATCTTTTAGAAGTTTCCACATATCACGATGGTATTTTTGACTATGAAGATAAAAGCCTTGACGTTTGGTGGTGTCAAAAAGAAGTTTTAAATAAATTTCAAAACCTTTATCGTTAGTCATTTCTTTAATTTCAACACCATAACGATTAGCAATTTTGATATTGTAACGAGTTTTTTGGTGCATTAAGGCCAAAAGTTCTTCTTCGGTTTTGGTTAAATCAATTTTAAAAGTATGAGGATAAAAGGCAACTTTCGGTGAAATTTGCATGGCTGGAAAATTCATTGACATTTCATCTTTGGAAACGTCTGGCTCAAATTTGACAAATATGGCTTTATTTTCTAGGGCGACTTTTTTAATATTGGCCAACATTTCATCAGTCACTTCTGGACCACGCAAAATAGTACCGATAGAAAAATTTACTTTAGGAATTTTGTGAAAACTAATAGTGTAAGCCGATTTTATTTTGTCTTGATCAAAAACTCCAAAACGATAAATAGTGTGGCCTTGTGATTTTTGAAACTCACCCCATTCCCATGTTTGAACTGGATGTTTAATTACAGAGTTGTAAATTTTTTGATCTTTGTTTGTAAGAATTCTAGTAGTCATATTACTATATAATGCTAGCTCGACAATGATTGTCAAGTTCAAAACCTTCAAACATACAATTTATAAATTTTGGAACAAAATTCTTTTGTAAAATGTCTATTTTGTTTTTTGGAAAATTTTTGTATGTACGTGTATTAAGTCTGATCTGTTTTAATTTATTAAAATATTTTTTAGTTAAAATAATATAATCTTCTTCGTCAAAGGTATTAAATCTTAGTATTTTATATTTTCCTATATTGGCACCACTATTGAAATATATTTTGTTTTTATTAAACCTAAAAATACCAGTATTATCCTTTATTAATTTGTTTAGTACATTAGTAGCATCACTTAATTGTTGTCCTATATTATTAATATAATAAAGACCAGCAGGACAACTACGATACCAATCTGAACTGCCTGGACAGGCCTGGTCTGTATTTTTTTTAATTAAAAAAACTTGATTGTTTTTATAATAAATAAGATCAGTCTCGTTATTATTTACAAACAAAATATCATCAATTCTATTATTAGACTTACTTTCTTGATAACCAAGATTGATTAACTCTTGTTTCATTTGATTAACAAAATCGATATATCCATCTTCGTTGTTAAATTTTATTTCATTTTTACACCCATCAAGTCTAACCATAAAATTACTTTTATCACTTTTAACTAGACCAATATTGTTATTAAAAAAACGCGTGTCCGTACTATCGTAGTTATATGTTGTTTTTAATAAATTCCAAATATATTTTTGATCATCACTTTGATCAATCATGGTATATTCTCTTGGAAAATAAGATATTTTTGGATATTTGGATTTATACATAAAATACAAAAAAATGGGAATAAAAATTATAAATCCTAACAAAACAAATATAAAATTAACTCTATTCTTTTGGGTCTGATCTTTTTTAATATATTTAAATCCCATTTTATTTTTAGTAAATATCTGGATCGTAAAAGAGATCGTCATCGGATTCAGGTTTCTTGTGACGATAATCACGAATTATCTCAGTATTCTCTTCTAATTCTACCAAATCTGTAGGAATATCAGATAAAAATCGACTTGGTTCATTTAGTGAACTTTTGCCAAAATAAAGTCTTTGACTAGCATAAGTAAGATAAAGATAATCTTTAGCTCGAGTAATACCGACATAGCAAAGTCGACGTTCTTCTTCGACTTCAGATTCATCAACTAAACATCTAGAATGAGGCAAAATTCCCTCTTCAAAACCAACCAAAAAAACAACTTCAAATTCTAAACCTTTGGCTCCATGAAGAGTCATAAGTCGAACCCCATCACGGTTTTCTTTTTTCTTGTTTTTTTCTTGAAGAGAATATTCTTGTTGAACTAAAGAAATATTTTCTAGAAAATCAGAAATATTAGGAAATTTAGTAGCGACTGATTTTAGTTCTTTAATGTTCTCGATTCGTTTTTGATCATCTTCATCTTTGGGATCAAATCGATCGAGATAACCTGATCCAGTCACAATAGACTCTAAAATTTGGCTGGAGTTTAAATTCTTAATATCAACTTCTTTAATGTAATCTAAAAAAGTAGCCATTCGTCGTTTACCAAAAATTTTTCCAAGACGATCTGAGGAAATTTTATCGACTCGATTAACAGCAAAACGCAACATAGCTAATATATCCTTAACTTCAGCTCTTTCATAAAATCGAGTGCCACCAATCAACACATAAGGAATGCCATATTTTAAAAAGGCTTCTTCAATAACCCGAGATTGAGCATTCATCCGATAAAGAACGGCAATTTGACGATAGGGAATTTTTTGATTATCAAAAATAAATTTTATTTTTTGAGCAATAAATTCACTTTCGGCAATTTCTGATTGAGCCTCAAAAAGTTTTATTTTGTCAGTAGATTTTTTTTGAGTAAAAAGTTTTAAAACTGGATGAGAATTGTTTTTGGAAATAACCGAATTGGCAGCATCAAGAATAATTTGAGTTGAACGATAATTTTCTTCAAGATTGATTATTTTGGTATCTTTAAAATCATTAACCAAGTTCATGAGATTTTTAAAATCAGCTCCACGCCAACCATAAATAGATTGAGAGGCATCACCAACGGCAGTAATTTGTTGGTATTTTTTGGCCAAAAGTTTGGTGAGTAAATATTGAATTTGATTGGTATCCTGATATTCATCAACTAAAATAAAACGATATTTATCCTGATATTTTTCTAAAATTTTTGGGTATTCAATAAATAATTCAACTGTTTTAAAAAGAAGATCATTGAAGTCGAGGGCATGAAATTCGGTCATCTTTTTTTGATAAACCTGATATATTTTGCTGGCATATTCTTGCCAGAATCCATGAGCCTGAGCCAACATGTCTTTGGGACTTTGAAAAGTATTCTTGGCGGCTTCAATAAAATACAAAACACTAGATGGTTTAAACTCTTTTGGAGTGAGATTCAATTCATAAAGAGATGTTTTTACCAAAGCTTCTTGATCATCAGTATCGTAAATAACAAAATTGTTTGGAATTCCAATATGTGATCCATCAGTTCGCAAAACTTTACAACAAAAAGAATGAAATGTTCCTGAAAAAATTCTGTCATCAGATTCTCTTAAACCAATCAGCTTTTCCATTCGTTGTTTCATTTCATCAGCAGCTTTATTGGTGAAAGTAAGCAATAGAATTTGATTTGGTTTGGCAATTTTTTTCTCAATAAAATAAGCGGCTCGATGAGTTAGAACTCGAGTTTTACCAGATCCGGCTCCAGCTAAAATTAAAAGGGGAGAACCTTGATGGGTAACCGCCTCGCGTTGAGCTGGATTTAAACCTTCTAAAATATCAGACATGTAGATCTACTATAGTTGGAAAATTCTGGTTTTACCAGACTGAAAAATAACTTTGGCACTTAATTCTTCAAATTTATGAATATCGATTTGACCATATTTTTCGTATTCTTTGTCACCAACAAAGATATATTTAACTTGATATTTATCTAAGATAGATTTAACTTCATATAAAGAAGTAATATTAGAATCATTTTTTTCAATATTCTCTGGGGTTTTTACAGGTAAAATCAATTTTTGATTTGGATGAATAATAGATGGATTATCAATATTGTTTATTTTGGCAATTTCGTTCCATAAAAATTCATTATTTAATTCTTTTTTAGCAATATTCCATAAATTATCTCCAGAGTTGACGATATATGTTTTATCTTGATCATCTGTTTCTTCTGAATCTGCAATGAAATATTTATATACTTTTTCAACCTCTTGCTGGCGCAAGGCTGGTTGATCATAGCCACCACGCCAGAGCCATTCATGAACTATCCAACCTTCAATTGTTGGTAAACCGGTAGCTACTGAAACTTGATTGAAAGTAGTGTAGCTATCCCCAACTGCTTCCAAAATCACTGGTTGACCAGAAATATTTTGATTCATCCAATTTATAGCTTTAAAATTATCTGGATACAAATCTTTTAGATAATTTAAACCATTTAAACCTTCATATTTTTTAAATGAATAATATGATTTGATGGCATAATATGGATAAACTAAGTGAGCAACTAAAACAACAGAAAACAATATTTTAAAAAATACATTTAAAACTTTAGACTTAATTTGAGATAAGCGAATAAGAATATAACCAGAAGAAAGTGAATACATAATAAAAGCTTGGTAGGTCAGCTTAAACATTGTATTGGCTCGACGATGTTCATTGATATAAATATCTTTAATATAAACAAACTCGGGAATTAAAACCAAAATGCTAGCAGTCAAAATTAAACTAATAACAAAAATATCTGAGGTGGTAATCTTTTTATTAAAACAAGTGTAAATATAAAATGGTAAAGAAAACAACCAAAAGCCGCCATAAAGAATTAATACTTGGTAAAAAATAGAATGAGAATCGGCAAGTTTGACCCCTTGAGTCATAGGAGTGAAATTCAGCGAAAAAGGTAGAGAAAAAATAAACCAAGAAATAATAATTAAAACTCCAGTTAGAATTGTTTTATAAAAAAAAGTTTTCTGGTCAGTTTGATAATTTTTTAAAAAAGTAAAAATGGCTAGTAAAATTCCATAAACAGCAAAATCCCAAGCATTGGTCATGTATTGGGTTGACAAAATAAAACCAGAGAAAACAATAAAAAACCAATCAAAAAGTTTTTTATTGGTAGAAAGTAAAGAACTAAACAAAAAAGCCATAAAAAATAAAACGATAGGAATATCATTCATATGGCCATGAAGATCCGCAACAACAAAACTATATAAAGGAAATTCGTGAATAGTCTTATCGTCTGTTTGAGGATCAAAACCAATAAATCGAGTAGCATCTGGATACCAATAATTGTTAATTTTTTGATTAGATAATTGATTTTGAGTAAGTTTAAAAACAGTGTGCAAATTACCACCAAAAGTTAATAAAAATGCAGAAATAAAGCCAGCTAAAATTATTTTTTGAAATCTACCCGCCCCCGCTGTTGCGGGGTCACCCTCCTTTGACAAGGAGGGTAAGACCAAGTTTCCAGCCAAGGAGAATGTAGAAACAAAAGTTAAAGCGCAAACTGTAGCAATAGAAAGATTGTAAGTAATAGCAGAATTGATATTAGAAACTTTAGTGATTAAAGCAAAAACTAAGTGTCCATAGTAGTAATAATTAATGGGTAAATCGGCGAACCACATATCTTTTGGCGGTAAAAAATTACTTCTTAAAATTGAGTTGATAAATCCCCAATCCATATATTTTTCCAATCCCTCTATAGTTGGAGAAAAACCACGAACAAAAGACCAAATAGTTAAGATAATAAAAAATAATATTTCTTCAAATAAAATTATTTTAAAATTTGATTTTAAAAAATCAAAAAAATGAAGATATTGTTTATCTTGACGCAAAAGTAAAATATCAACTATAAATAACAAAGCTAGTAAAATGAAAATTGATAAAAAAGAAAAAGGTAAGATTTTTAAAACACCAAAAAATAAAAGAAAAAAACAAAGAAGAATTGGAGTAAAAATTTTGGAAAAAATAAATCCTCGATCAAAGAATTTTTTAAAAATTAAAAAAATTAAAGGAAAAGAAAATAATCCAAGTATAAAAATAGTCAGCCACCAAATAAAAATAAACTGAAAGTCAGAAAACATATTTAGTAAATAGTAAGTAGTAAATAGCTAGTAGCAATATTTAATTAATTAAAAAAATAAAATTAAAAATTGGTTGAATAAAATTTAACATAAATTGAGGAAAATGAATCTGAAGAACCAAATATCCAATTATTAGCCCAATAACAATTCCACCAAGAATATCTATTGGATAATGCAAACCAAGAATCACTCGAGAAAAAAGTAAAACACTAGTTATCAAAATAAATATCCAAAGTGGGAAATTAATAAAACTATTGATTGTTAATACTAAAAAAAAGAAAACTTTAATGGCATGTCCAGAAGGAAAGCTACCTTTGAGATACCAACCTTTCAAAATTCCCTTTGGTAATACATTTTGACGAAGATGGAGTGGGCGAGGCCAAAACTGTTTAGATTTTAATATTTTTTCAACTACTTCACTAACAACAGTAGCCAAAAATAACTGCCAGAAAATATTGATATCGGTTTTGATTAAAAGATATGAAATATAAAAAAGAAAAATCCAAAGACAATAATTGAGAATTAACAAAGCAGTATGTCCATGTTTTTTTGAAGCAAGAATTTTAAACCAATCGTTTTTTGGTTGCCAAAATAAAGCTTTTAAATCAGTAATTTTCATATAATCTATTATAAACGACTAAATAAAATAACTTGAGGATGATCGTAAACTGTAAATGATTCTTGAGCCAAATCATCCCTAAAATAGATCCCAGGATAACTACAATTTTTATCTACTTCAAAAAAAGTATTTTTATTGTCTTTGTAAGGATATCCTGATTGACCAAGAATAAAACATTTTTTTATGAAAGGTAAATAAAAACCAGGGTAAGAATAGAACTTCTTAATTAATTTAAAATTAGTTTTGTTATCAAAAATATTTTGATAAAAAATAGTGGTTGTCGGATATCTACTAAAGTCTTTTGGAATTGATCCCCAAAGACGATTGGATGACAAAACTAAGTAATCAACTTTATTTAATTGCTGATTAATTTTTTGCCATTTTTGATTTGATTCAGAATCATACAAGGATAAATTTTGGTTTTGATATATCTTTGATAAACAAGAAAAAGAATTTAAAGGTAAAGAATCATCCCAATTTTCTGATGATAGAACAGAGTTTGTAGAAAGATTATTACAAATCCATTCAGAAGCTTGATAACGGCTGTGAGGGAAAAGATAAATATTAATGAAAGCAAAACTAATTAATAGATTTATAAATAAAATTATTTTTAATATTTTTTTGTTTAAAAATTTTATCGAATATCCAGAAAAAATTATTAAAAATGGATAGATAGGATAAAAATACCTCATATATTGAGCTAACAAAGAACTATGATAAACAAAAATAACAAAAATAATGATTGTTAATAATATCGCTGACCAATTTTTAAATTTATTTTTATTTTTTAAAAATTTAAAAATACCAAAAATGGTCAAAAAGAAAGTAATCGGCCCTAAACCAACAAAAAATAAATTGCCAAGAGTGTGAATAAATGGAATAGTGTGTTGCCATTGAATATTTGGTGGATAATCAATTTCTCCAGTAATCATTTGGTGAGCCTCGTGAATATTTTTTATAAAGAGTGGTGATAGTTTAACTATTCCATCAAAAGCATATGGTTGAAAAAGTCTAAAAGAAATTAACAAAAATAGAGCAAACAAAAAACATTTAAAGAAATTAGATAAATAGTTTTTACTTTGAAAAAAAATAAATAAAAAAATAAAAGGTAAAATAATTCCAATTGAAGTTTTGCTAGCTAAAGTAATTCCAAAAATTAATCCAGATAAAACATTTTTTTGAGAAATTAATAAATAAATAGATAAAACAAAAAGAAAGACAGTAATAGCATCAACAGTAAAAAAGTGTGATTGTTGAATGGGAAAGATACATATGGCGTAAAGAAAAGAACTTAACAAAGCTGATTTGGTGCTTTTAAATATTTTTTTACTAATCAAAAAAATTAAAAATATAGTTAGAGTATCAGCAAAAGCTGACAGAAATCTACCAATTAAAAATATTTGATTATAAGAATTAAAGTTGAAAAATTGAGCAAAAATCTTAGTAATTAAGAGTGGGAAAGTACCATAAACATAAAAATCAAAACCTTTATTGTTAGGATTAAAACTTGAAATATTAGTATTAAAATATTCCCCAATGTTTTTGGGTAAATTAATTGATGAAGAAACCATAGTTAAAAATCTTTCATCTGGATGAAGATGTTGACCTTGATCCCAATTGATACCAATAATACGAAACAGTAACCCGACAATAACAATTAAAAATAAAACCCACGAATTTTTTTTATTTTTCATAAATTATTTTTTTTAAAAATTCTAATAGTGGGATTATCAAAGACGGACCAAGTTTCTTCAGCATTTTCTGAATTTAATAAAAAACTATTATTAAAAGAAAAAGTTTTAACTAAATAAAAATTTAACTTACCAGAAAATAAATCTTGATAATATTGCTGACTTGATGGGAATTGTGAAGTTGATTGGTTTTTAAAGACTCGACGAGAAGGAATAAAAATATAATCATTGTTTTTAATTAATGAACTTAATTTGTCTCGATAATCTCTGTCTTCATCTAATTGATAAAAATCAAAATTATCAACCTCTAAATTATTTTGGCCAACAGGTAAGTTAACAACGTTTCCAGATTCAGATAAAATTTTTGATTGACTAGAAATATTTTGGTTGATCCAATCTGAAGCTTGAACTCTAATGTCTGTAATAAAATATCTTTGAAAAAAAATAACTCCTGGAATCAGACAAACTATGACAACTAAAACTATTAATAGTTTGTTTTTAATTTTATTAATAAAAAATGTGGCTAGGAAAGGAAAAATAAAGAAAATTGGTGCCATAAAACGGGTCCATTTAACAAAAAGCTGTCCTTGATAAAGAAAAAAAACTAGACTAGGAATTAAAACTAATAATAATCTTGAGTCAAATTTATGTTTTAAATATGTTTTTAAAATAATTAAAAAACCAAAAAAAGAAAATAATAATATAGAAATACCATTGGCATAAGGAAAGATTTTTTGAAATTGGAAAATATAAGGAATTGAATTTATAAATTGACGAGTATAAAAAACTGGAATAGTACCATTGGCAACTCCCACCTCGTAATTTATTGACGATTTAAACTCTGAAAAATTTAAAAAATTATATGGAGAAAAAATATAACCAATTAAAAAAGCTAATGATAAAAACAGAAAAGAAGAAAAAATGAACTTAAATATTTTTTTATTTTTTAATAAAGAAAAAAATAAACTTAACAAAAATGGTGAAATTAAGATAAGAGAAGAAATCTTTGTTGCTAGACCAATACCAGAAATTAAAGATGAAAAAACAATATAAGTAAGTTTGGATTTCTCAAAAAATTTTAAAGAAAAATAAATGTTGGCCAAAAAAACCAAGATTAATATTGATTCAGTGGTACCAAAATGAGCTAATTGAATCAAACCAGGAGTAAAAATAAATAAAATAACTGAACAAAAAACGTTTTTTTTGTTTTTTATAAATCGGCTAATTATCAAATAAAAAAATAAAACAGAAATTGATGAAAAAACAGCTGACCAAAATCGAAGAGTTAAAACTATTGATGGAAATTGATGTCTTGGAGTGGTAAAAAATGTTAAGAACAAAGGGAACTGACCATAAGCAAAAAAATTTGGATTAAGATTTTTATAACTCATTTGATTTATAGACATGGCCATATTATTTTCATCTGGATGAAAATAATAACCATTACCCCAATTAAGATTAAAAAATCTAGTAAAGACAGTTAATAAAATTAAAATTACACCTACAGAAAAAGACAGCTTAGATGACATAAATAATCATAATCATCAGTAATCCCCAAAGAAAAACTGATAACAACAGAGGTATATCGGTAGCTATAACTCTTTCTGGTCTTTCCCCTTCCTGCATTTCAAAAATTATTTGACCATAACGCATGATGCCAAAAATAACTGGAATGATTGTAATCATATACCATTTTCTATCTAAAGCTCCAGGAAAATAATCCAATAAAAAGTTATGAATTACGCCTTCAAAACCAATTTTTTCAGCAAAAAAAGTAAACATGGAATAAGCTATCAAAGTACAAACAGCAAACATAGTGGTGTAAAAATTTAATAAATTTTTTCCATATCCAGCCAAAGCACTTCTAGTGAGAACTCCGGTACTACCCAATTCACTACGTCGTTTACCACTGGCTAAAAATAATGATAGAAAAATAACTGCTAGCATTATCCAAACTGGTAAATGATAACCAGTAGCAATTTCGCCGGCATAAGCTCTAATGGTGAAGAAAAAAGCAATACCGATAATATCTAAAACGGCTTTTTTCTTAATTAAAAAAGAATAACTATATTGCAACAATATAAAAATTAACGAGATTACAAAAAAAGCGGTATTGATAAATAGTGATATAAAAAGTCCAATAAATAATAATAAAAACGAAACAAAAATAGCGTCTGATTGAGTAATTGCACCACGAGCTAAAGGGCGGTTCTTTTTGATTGGATGAAGTTGGTCCTTTTTTAGGTCTAACAAATCATTGATTAAATATGATGAAGACGATAATAAACAAAAAGTAATAAAAGCTAAAATATTTTTTGAAAATAAAGGCAAATTAGTCAATTGTCCATTTAAAATTAAGGCGGCAAAAAGACTTAGATTTTTTATCCACTGACTAGGACGTAGGGATTCAAAAATAAATCTAAACTTATGATTAAAATTAATCATAGTGTATGATACCAAAAAATTGAAACAGAATTAATTCTTAGAATAGAAAATCAAACCAATGGTTAAAAAAACAAAAGCAGAAATAATAACTAGTAAAGTAGGTAAAACTGCTCCAGTTGTAGGCACTCCTGAGCTAGTGTCTGGTTTTTCAACCTTAACAGTAGTTGGTGTTGCAGTTGGTGTTGGTGTATTAGTTGGAGTAATAGTTGGAGTAGTAGCTGACGACGATGCGGTAAAACTAGTATCTCCTTCTGCAGCTAAAACCACAAAACTTCTAGTAATAGTTTCCGTTAAACCGGTAGTTTTATTTTTTGCAGTAATAGTTATAGTGTGCTCTCCAGGAGTAAGATCTTTTGGTACAGACCATTCCCATGTACCATCTTCATCAGAAACAGTTTGACCACTAATTAATTCTGGAGAGTGAACTTCTATAGTTATTTCAGTATTAATAGGAGCAGACCCAAAAAATTCAGGCTTTTTAGTAGAAATTGTTTCATTATTTGAAGGATTGGTAATATTTAGTTTTTTATCTAAACTAATATCAATATCAGAATTTGGTAATGAACCAACGGATGAATTGGTATTTACTGTAGGAGCATTAAAATCATTTTTACCAATTGTAATATCGACAACTGGATTATTTTTTGAAGTGTTTCCAATAACCTGGGTGACCGGCTGATCCGGAGCAATTACATATATATTTTCCTCAATATTTGCTGGAGGATTAAACCAATTAGTTTTGCTTTCATTGAAACTAATAGAAAAAGGTATATTCCAATTACCCGATGTAGTGGTCAGGGCAGATAATGGAGAAGCACCTGGTATATTAAGATAAACTATAACCTTTTCTGCTGGTGTACCATCAGGATTTAAAATTTTTCCCCAAGCTAAATCTGATGAAATAGAATCAGTAGATGGTTTTTGGGTTGTATTAACTTGATAACTATTTGAGGTATAAGTATTACCACCACTGATAATAGAATAAGTATAATCTGAGTTTTCTTTCAAAGAAGATATTTCAAAATAATGAATTTTGGAAGAAACATCGTTTTTAATTATTTTGTTATCAATATTAATACTGGATTGACATTCTGTAGTTGTAAAAAATGAAATAGAAGCTGATTTATAAGTAATATTGCTAACTTGAGGATTGACTGGTTCACAGCTACCACCTGCTTTAGAACCAAAACTTGATTTTTGATTAGTTAAAATTACTCCACCAAAAACTGCTCCTAACAAAAATAACAATCCAAGAATGGTCGGAATTTTTTTGGGTTGTTTCATAAATTTGTTACAGAAGCACTGGCCTCTGGAATAGAACTACTATTTGGTAAACTGGTTTCATCAAAATTAATTTCCCTTTTAGCAATTTCGTCTATAATATCTAAGTCTAACTTAGAATTAGTAATTTGTTCATAAGAAGATGTAGAGACTCGATTGATCGGTTCTATTAAATTAGAATAACTCTTTTGAATAATGGTAACTAAAACAGTTATTAAGGTAAAGAAAGAAATAAAAATAAAATAAGTAGATAGTTTAGTTTTTTTCATTTTCTTCTATAGGTGAATAAGGTATTTGAGCACTTACTCTAATATTAATATTACTAGATCCTGTGGAAATATCACTATCTTCAGATTGACTAATTTTTATTGATAAAAGATTTATCAATCGACGATTGTTAAGCAATTCTTTTATAAAAGAAAGTACAGCTTCATATTCTCCAGTTGCAGAAAAATTAATTTTAAAATATTTTATTTTAGATGTTTCATTTTTTGGTTGATCACTATTAGATAAATCAAAATCTAATTGGTTAATTTTGAGAGATGATGATTTGGCTAAAGTAGAGAAATTAACAGCTGCTTGATAAAAGTTTGGATTGCTTGGAAATCCTGACTCTAAAATAGCATATTTTTCTTGGGCAACAGAAAAAGATTCCTGAGCTTGAATAATACTACCTATTCTAGTTTTCATTTTTTGATTGGCAATTTCCTTGGATTTTATGTCTCCAACAAGAGATGAAATAGCTAAGGCTGTTGGTTTTATAGCTAAAAAAAGAAAGATGGCAATAAATATAAAAGTACTTGCTATTTCTGTGTATTTAATAGCCTTTTTATTCTCAGCTTGCTTACGTAAATATTGGTAAAGTGGTCTTATTCTTTCTAAAGTGTCTATAGATTTCATATTTTTGATTTTTTTGAACTAAAAACAACAGATATCGTGACAGTGTAGTTATTTTCTTTTGGTTTTTTTTCTATTTTATTTATTTCAACAGCTTTAATGTCTGAATTAACCATTAAATTGTTTATAAAACTAACAATAGAATTTTCGTTAAATGAAATAATTGAGGCAAAAGCTTCAACTTCATTATCAGAATTTTTTTTAATAGAAACTGAATCATAAATTAAATCTTGAGGAGTACTTTTGATTAAGGAAGATAAATACCTGTCATACTCTGGTTGGTCTGCGTACGCTTTTCTAATAGTGGTTAATCTTTCTTGGAAAGAAGAAAATTCGTTTTCAAAATACTTAGTGCTATCTATAATTGATTGTTGCTGGCGAACAATTTCTGAAAGATCAGAGTTCCTCCTATCCAACCAGAAACGAGATATAAAAGCTAAAATTACTATAAACTCGGTGATAACGATGACCCATCGACCAACAGTAGTCAACCACTTAAAAAAAATGGCACTAAAAGAGTTTGGATTTTCTGCTTCCGGAAGAAGAGATATTTCTTTTTTAATAGCCATATATAAAGTATATACAACTATTTACTTAAAAGAAAATGTTTTAGTTTTTTAAAATAAACCTGATAATCGTTAACTTCTTCTATATGAAAGATTTTGGCTGAAAAAACATAAGAAATAATACCGATTAAACTAGAAGCAGTAAAAATAGTGACAACAGCAACTGTTTTGGCGGTATCTAAAACAAATAAATCTAAAACTTTTATAGAAACCCAAGTGGTCACCCCTAAAACTAAAGATGCGGCTAATATTTTATTAACTTTTTTAGTAACAGCAACCCAATCAAACCCATCAACTATTTTGATAAACATAAAAAGGAGTCCAAACAATTGAACTAAATTGCCTAAAGAAGAACTAATAGCTAAACCGACAACTCCTAAATTGGTAAAGTTGATTAAAAGATAACTTAGAACAATGTTTAAGACTAAAGATATTGAAGAAATAAAGAATGGAACTTTAGTATTATGAAGAGCATAAAAAGAGCGAATTAATATCTGAATTATGGCTTGACAAAAAATAGCTGGCGTTAAAAACGCTAAAGTTTTAGCAGTAAGTAGTGTTGCTGCCCAAGGAAATTGTTTTGAACCAAAAAGAATACGAACTATAGCTAAACGTTGAACTAAAATTAAAACTGAAATTGGTAAAGCAATAAATAAGCTCTGAATCATAATTCGATGAACTGTGGTTCTAAATTGAGATAATTCATTCCTAGCAATGTTTTTAGAAAGAATTGGTAGTGATGCTTGACCAACAGTTGTACCAAAAATACGACTTGGAAGATACATTAGTTGGAGAGCTAAGTTAAGAATTGAAATTGAACCAGTAGCTAAAGTACTGGCAAAAAACAAGGTAACAGTGTTTTCTATCTCACCTAATCCTAAAGATAAACTACGAGGCAACATTAATCTAAAAACCTCTTTTACGCCAGCAGCTTTGTAATTTGCTTTAAAAGAATATTTAAAACCAATTCTTTTGATCGAGGGAATTTGAATAATAAAATGAAGAAAGGCACCAAATACAGCACCATAAACCACACCATGAATGCCATATTTTGGAGCTAATAAAAAGATGCTAGCAATAATACTTAAGTTATAGATAATAGGGGAAAGGGCGGGAATAATAAAAATCTGATTAACTTGAAGAATAGCAGTAATAAAATTGCTTAGAAGAAAGAAAATTTGAGCAATAAGTAAAACTCTGGTTAAACTAACCATTAGAATTAATTGATCGTTTGAGAAACCTGCAGCTATGAGTTTGGTTAATGGAGTAGCAAAAATTAATACTATAACAGCAGCAAAGACAAAGATTACTGAAAGGATGTTGATAATTGCAGAAGCCAATTTAAATGCTTTTTTCGGGCTTTTGTGTAAGAAAGTAGAAAAAACTGGAATAAAAGAAGCTGATAAAGCACCGGTCACTAAAAGTTTAAAAATTAAATCAGGAAGTCGAAAAGCAGCATTATAAACATCAAGCTCGGCAGTACAACATTTAAAGAATTGGGCATATAGAAAACGACTTCTTAAAAAACCAAGAATAGCAGAAATTCCGAATGTAACGGCTAAAACTAAAGAAGCAGAAAGAATACTATTTTGGCGACGATGTAAAAGATTTGATATTTTTTGTCTTATTCCCATATGTGTATTATAAATTCTTGTAAATATTTGGTATATAGGATAGAATACTTTTCATGCCAATCAGTTTATCTGCAAAAAAATCTTTAAGAAAGTCCTTGAAAAATAGAAAGGATAATGTTTCTTTTAAAAGTAAGCTAAAAACTACCGTTAAAAAATTTTTAGCTAAGCCAACTGGCGAAAGTTTAAAGGATGTTTATTCTATATTGGACAAGGCTGTGAAGAAAAATATCTTTCACAAAAATAAAAGTGACCGACTTAAATCTCAATATTCTAAAAAAGTAGGACAGGAAGTTGTCAAAAAAGTTGTGTCTAAAAAATCTATTGCTAAAAAAACAGCTAGTAAGAAAGCTGTTAAGAAAGTAACTAAAAAAATGTAATAGCCACAAAGTTTGGATTATTTCCAAATAATGTGGCAAAATCAAAGAGTACTGAAAGGTACTCTTTTTTAGTTGATTAATACTTTAAATTTTAAAATGAATTCAAAAAAATTTTTTATCACTACCCCAATTTACTATATAAACGACGTACCTCATATTGGTCATACTTGTACTACGGTGGCGGCAGACATTATTGCCAGATTACACAAACAATTAGGAGAAGATGTATTTTCCTTGACTGGAACTGATGAACACGGTCAAAAAGTGGCCGAATCTGCTGAAAAAGAGAATTTAAGCCCACAAGATTATTGTGACAAAATATCTCCTAGATTTGAAAATGCTTGGAAAGATCTAAATATTGGCTTTGATTTCTTTATCAGAACTACTGATCCAAGACATGAAAAAGTGGTAGCTGAATTACTTCAAAAAATCTATAACAACGGTGATGCTTACAAAGATAAGTATGAGGGTTGGTACTGTATTGGTTGTGAAAAATTTTTGACCGAAACAGAATTGGTTGATGGCCACTGCCCTCTTCACCCACCAGAAAAAACAGTCAGAAAATCGGAAGAAAATTGGTTTTTTAGATTGAGTAAATATGTACCAAAACTAATTGAGTTAATCGAAAATGATGAAACTAATTACATTTATCCAGAAGGAAAAAGATCTGAAATATTAGCAAAACTTAAGGCTGGAGTTCGAGATATTTCTTTATCTCGAGAAAATGTGGAGTGGGGAATTAGTGTGCCTTGGGATACAAAACAAACTGTTTATGTTTGGTTTGATGCTTTGATTAATTATTATTCAGCAACTCAATTTTTAGATGGTAAAAAAGATTTCTGGCCAGCTCAGGTTCATTTGATTGGTAAGGAAATCTTATGGTTTCATACTGTGATTTGGCAAGCAATGTTGTTATCGGCTGGATTTACAGTTGATCAATTACCAAAGAAGGTTTATATTCATAGCTTTTATATGATTGATGGACAAAAGATGTCTAAATCTCTTGGTAATGTAATTTCACCACAGCAATTAGTAGATTTGTTTGGAGTTGATGGAGCTAGATATTTAATTGCTCGATCTTTCCCTAGTGAAAATGATAGCGATGTTGGAATTGAGCGATTTAAAGAAAAATATAATGCTGACTTGGCTAATAATTTGGGGAATTTAGTATCAAGGATTACTAAACTAGCCGAAGGACAATCTTCCCCCAACCCCTTCTTTGACAAGACGGGGAGTTTAGATGAAAAATATATAAAATTAATCGACGATTGTCGATATGACGAAGCTATCGGTTTAGTTTTTGATAAATTTATTAATACTTCAAATGCGAAACTAAATGAAGTAACTCCATGGAAATTAGAAAAAACTGACCCAAAAAGAATTGATGTTTTAAATTTTTGTGTTGATAATTTGAAACAAGCAGCAAATTATTTAAAACCAATAATGCCAACAGTGGCTGAAAAAATTGAAAAATGTTTTAATGAGGAAGTTAAACCTTTGGAGTCACCTTTGTTTCCCAGGATTTAGCGATTTCTCGATGGATCCATTTTTCATCGATGGCTTTTTCAATATCGATACCGTGAATTTTGGCATTAACAATAGCCATACCGATAACATCGGCTAATTCATAACCTAATTTTCTTTTGGAAACTTTCTGATCAAGATATTTCGATTCACGACATTTTTTTTGGTGGATCAAAAGTGATTGAGAAAATTCTCCAACTTCTTCCATTAATTTTATAGCCGCAAATTCTGGAGTAAATTCTATGTCGTGCCTTTTACCATAATCAAAAGCATTTTTAATAATTTTTTGAGTTAGTAATTTAAAATTCATATAATTTAAGTTAATATACCACGTATGATTGATACACATGCTCACCTATCGAGTCGATTTAGTGAAGAGATAAAAATTGCCGGTTTGGACTGGATCATTTTGGCGGCTAGTTGTATCCAAGATTCAAAAGATAATTTGGAATTAAATAAAAATAATGAAAAATTATTGCCAGCAATTGGGATTCATCCGCAAGAAATTGATGATAGTTTTGAGGAGTTAGAAAAATTGATAACCGATAGGGTAGTGGCTGTTGGAGAATGTGGGCTAGAGTTTACTGATAATGTTGGAGAAGCCGATAGAAAAAAACAAATAGAACTTTTTAGAAAACAAATTACCCTATCTCAAAAAATAAATCGACCATTAATTGTTCATAGTCGACAAGCTAGTGAAGAAACTTTGGAAATTTTGGGAGAATATAAAAATTTGTGTGGAGTAATTCATTGTTACAGCGGCGGTAAAAAAAGAATAAAAAGATTTTTGGAGTTGCCAGGAATGTGGTACTTTGGAATTGATGGTAACTTAACCTATGAAATTGGACTTGAAGAAGTAGTAAAAAATATACCAAAAGAGAGACTCATATTGGAAACTGACTGTCCTTTTTTGACACCAGTCCCCTTCCGGGGTCAAAAAAATTGTCCAGAGTATGTCAAATATGTATATCAAAAGGTGTCAGAAATCTGGCAAATGAGTTTTGAAGAGACAGAAAAAATAATTGACCAAAACGCCAAGAATCTATTTAAGATCGTCTAGCTCTCCACCAACAATAAATATTATTAAGAATCCAAGAACTATTGAAATTAGATAGCTCCAAAGTTCGTTGTTTGGAAAAACAAATAAATCCATTATTCCCCAAATTCCCCACCAAATAGCAATTGCTCCAAGAAGCTCTAAAATAGTATTTAAACCGTTTCTTTTTTTGAGAAATCTTCTAATATTTTTAAACATTTGATTAAAATTCAGCAATAAGATTTTCTAATTCTTTTGAATTGGGATATTTATCAACCAAGGCCACTTCCCCATCGATAAGCAAAATAGTTTTTCCCTGAAGACCCATACTATAAACTCGGGACATGTCGTGAATAAACTCGGGATCATAGTCAATTTGAAGTCGATGACAAACATTTTCTAAATCGGAAAAAAGTTTTTTACCTTGGGGTGTTCCCCTATCGTATAGTTGGATCCTCATATAATCGAATTATAACATTCGAAAATAAAAATATTTATTAATTAAAAACAGCACGTTGTTCATTCATTATCCCAGCTCTGTTTAATACCATAGCTATATAATTAGCGATTTGATATTGTAACCTCCCACTCATTTTAGAACCATCGACGTATGAAATACATTTATTTTTATTTCTTAAATCAGCAAAATCTATTTTTCCATTTTCTAATTCAATATAATTGAATCGAATTTCTTTATTTTTATAAAATATTTTTATTTGATCACCAATTTCAAATCGATAATTTTTTTTATTTTGTAAAAATGGTGATATCGAAATTAGATAATATACTGTGTAACAAAAAATAATGAATATTAACAATTCCCCTAAATTAAAACTTTGCTGACTTAATAATGGTAATAAAAATTCACTTAAAAATCTAAAGATTAGACCTAAACAACCAAATAATAAAATAGAGGATAGTATAACTTTTTTTATTATATTTTTTGATGTGTTTTTGTAATCGACCTTAAACTTTCCACTAATTTGTTGAACCACACAGTAACTTAATAAAAAATCAGATAAAACCATAGATATTGATTTAAAAATAATTAATTAATTAATTTAATATACCGTAATTAATTATAATTTAATAGTTAAATGAGATAAGTTGTAGAATATGTTGCAAGTATGATGAATATTAAAACAAGAAAATGCAAATTGAGTGATTATGATTTTGTTATAGATTTGGTGAGAAAAACTATTTTCCCTTTGGTTTCAAAATATTATGAAGTTGATGAAAATATTTATAAGGAAAGATTTAAGATTGATTTTAAAGAAAGAAAGATATTGGAAATAGATAAAAAACCAATTGGTTTTTATCAAACCAAACAAAATAATGATGAACTGGAAATTAAGGGATTATTTTTAATCGATGAATATAGAAATAAAGGAATCGGTAAGTATTTAATGGAAGAATTTGAAAAAATAAAAGAAATAAAAAGTTTAGTTTTAAAAGTTTGGGATAATAATAATGCTGTCGAATTTTATAAAAAATTAGGATACAAAATTGTTGAAGAAAAAGACCATAAATTTTTGATGAAAAAAAATAGGCATGAAAAAAGCACTGATAGATTAAAACGAGTCAGTTGACCCAATTTTATTTTTTTTCAGTGCTTCCTTTGTGTGATTAAGAGGTTTATTCCCTGTTGAAAAAAAATTCATCACGAGGTTTTCCCTTGCTTGAACGTTCAACCAACTTGGCTGTCTGCCACCCGGCTTTGAAATAACGATAAAGAATGTCTGGCCAATAGATATGTTCGATTTCGTATGGAGTTAATCCACCTTGATGAGCTAAATGTTGTTCGACTATTCTTTTATCGAACCTAGCAGATCCATGTTCAGCATGGAAATCGATTAGCCCGTTAATGGTTTGAAAAATAACTTCATACATCTCTCCGGTTGTTTGTTTTTCTGTTATTTCCAATGCACTAATTGGTCCAGTCATGATTGTTATACCTCCTTTCTTTCAAAGTTCTTGTGAAAAATCACTAAGTGAGGTACTTTACTACTTTGATCTACAAATATCAACTGTATTTGAGAAAAGTGAGGCGATGGTCATGGGACCGACGCCACCTGGAACTGGAGTAATAAAAGAAACTAAATCTTTAACTTGTTCAAAATCAAAATCGCCGGTAGTTTTACCAGTAGTTGGATCGGATGCATAACCAACATCAATAATGACGGCATTTTTTTTGACAAATTCCCTACCTAAAAAATTAGGTTTACCAATAGCAGAGATTAAAATATCGGCTTGAGAAGTAATTTCTGATAAATTTTTGGTAAAAGAATGGCAAATGGTAACTGTACAATTTTTATCCATAAGCTGGGCAAAAAGAGGTAAACTAACATCAGGACTTCGACCTATAATTACCGCATTTTTGCCGCTAAGATCGATGTTGTATTCCTCTAATAATTTCATAATTCCTAATGAAGTTGCTGATGGTATGGCAATATTTTTCTTTTGAAATAAAAGACCAAAGTTAATAGGACTTAAACCGTCGGCGTCTTTTAGGGGATCGATAGCCATGAGAACTTGAGTGGTATCAATCTGAGATGGCAATGGAAGTTGAACCATTAGACCAGTGACTAATGAATCTTGGTTTAATTTATCTATAAGATCAGTAATATCTCTAGTAGTAGAATCTTGGGACAAATAATGAATTTGGCCACTAATACCAATTTGAGCGGCTTTTTGATTTTTTAATTCAACATACTTTAAACTAGCAGGATCATCACCAACTAAAATAATATCGAGACTAGGATTTAAGTTTGAATTTTTAATTTCTGAAGATAAATCAGATAAGATTTTTTCGGATAATGTTTTACCATCAAGGATTTGCATAGTTTATTTTAATTAATTTTAGTAAGAATTTCGTGCCCTGTTTGAGTAATTAGGATAGTATGCTCGAATTGGGCGGAAAGTGAACTGTCGTAGGTACGAACTGTCCAACCATCATGACGATCAATAGTAACTCGTGGATCGGTGGAAGCATTAATCATAGGCTCAATTGTAAAAATCATACCTGGTTTTAGAACGACATCATTTTTTTTAAGGTCATAATGAAAAACAAAAGGATCTTCGTGAAATTTTATACCGACACCATGGCCACCAAGTTCACGAACTACACTAAAGCCATTTTTTTTAGCTAAACTTTCTATATTTTTGCCAACACAATCATTTAAAATTCTACCTGGTTTGAGACAATTGATAGCCAAATTGAGAGCTTGTTTGGTAACCTCAATTAATTTTTGGGCATGGGGATAGATTTTACCAACTGGAAAAGTGGCTGAAGTATCACCGTAATATCCATTTAAAATGGTGGTGACATCAATATTGATAATATCCCCTTCTTTAAGAATTTCATTTTTTGAAGGAATACCATGACAAACAACATTATTAATAGAAGTACAAATACTTTTTGGAAAACCACCATAATTAAGAGGAGCTGGAATAGCCTGATGATCTAAAATAAACTTGTGACCAAGTGAATTTATTTCTTCTGTTGAAACTCCCGGTTTAATAAAATCGGAAAGATATTTTAGTGTCAGAGCTGCTAATTGAGATGATTTTCTAATACCTTCAATTTGAGCAGGAGTTTTGATAATTACCACGGTTTAATTATACCGCAAGATAGAGAGTTTTGTGTTATTATCGGTTAATGCAAAATACATCTTGGGAAAATTCGAGTAAATGGTATAAAAAAATTGTTGGCGACGAGGGACATTATTTTCATCAAAATGTAATTTTTCCAAAAATTAAACAATTAGTTGATTTTAGTAAAATAAAATCTGTGTTGGATTTGGCCTGTGGTCAGGGAGTTTTTGAAAGACAACTTGATTTAAAAACAATTTATTTAGGAATAGATATCTCTAAAAGTTTTATTGAAGAAGCAAAGTCAAAACAAAAAAGTTTGAATCATCAATTTGCGGTGGGTGATGTGAGTAAAAACTTACCAATTAAAAAAAATGATTTTGATTTGGCAATAATAATTTTGGCACTACAAAACATTGAAGATGTCGATGGAGTAATTAAAAATGCTAATAAATATTTAAAAACTGGTGGTAAGTTTTTGATAGTTTTAAACCATCCAATGTTTAGGATTCCACGACAAACTAGTTGGGGTATGGACGAAAAAAATAAAGTTCAATATAGAAGAATTGATCGATATATGAGTGAATTAAATATCCCAATTTCGACTAATCCTGGTCGGCAGGAAAAATCGGAAATGACTTGGTCGTTTCATCGTCCCCTATCAAAATATTCTGAATTACTTAGTCAAAATGGATTTTTGATTGAAAAAATTGAAGAATGGGTATCGGATAAAAAAAGTACTGGCGGAAAAGCAAGAATGGAAAACCGATCACGAGAAGAAATCCCGATGTTTATGACAATTGTGGCAATAAAAAAGTAAACTATTATAAACGATTATAGGTATCGATAAATTCCCGAAGGATTTGAGTATTAGTTTTTTGACTTTCTGAGCGAGCATTTCTTTGATTTAAAAATAAAGTGATTTCGTCCCTTAACTTATTTTGTTCATATCTTCTTTTGTTCCTACTGACTTGATATCTTTCATTTAAATCTAAAATTTGATGATTTGGTCCAAATGAATAAAACGATCTTCTCCAATAAGGAATTTGATCTTCTCTTTTACCTTTGTCTAAATTAAAAAAATAGTCCACTAAAGACATAGAAGTATATTCAACATTTCCACTTTGACGATCTTCAACGGCAACAGTAAAAGTATACTCACCCATATCTAATCTAGAATCAACGCTAGTTTCAATTAAGCTAACTCCATCATAAATTTCAATTTTACTATCATTGTCAAATTGAGGATAAAATCTTTTTAATTTATGAACTAGCTCTTCTTGAGTACCTGGCCAATTTTTAACAACCTCAGTAATATCATTAGGAACACCATTTTTCCAATCAGAGCAAATACTTTCTAAACATGTTTGAATAAGAAGATTTCTTAATTCAAGAGAATCACTTAACTCAGAAATAGATATGTTTAAACTAATGTTCTTTGTTCCAAGATTAATTGAGTTTTGAATCGTCAGGCCATATTCACGGCCGTCGAATTTTAAGTTTATATCTTTACCTACCCCATTTTGATTTAATTCAGAATGAATACCATTGATGTAAGTGGTACTTATTTTGGGATATTTTTTTTGTTTTAAAGATTCAAGGCTATCTGTAGTTGAGATGCTTAGTTTATCTACGACTCCACTAAAATAAAAATTATTATCTGAACCTAAATTTAATCTTACCTCTGGTTGGCTAAAACTAGGTAAACAATATATTTCATCTTGAACAATTAATTCACTTGGTTTGATAGATTTGTCCTCATATTCAATTTCGTCAATACCTAATTTGCTTGAACATTCAGCAATTTTTTTAAGATTACTCAATGATTTTATATAAGGTATTTTTAATCTTAAAGTTCTCTGGTTCTTCTCATCACTGATTGCTTCAAGGTTCCCTTTACCAATAATTGTTCCAACTGAAAATTTATCACTAAGCGGTTTATCTTCAAAAATTCTATCTATTTTATCTTGATGATGGAAAAGCCTAAAAGTGTCTATAAAAGAATGCTCACCATAGGTTGATGCCCAATGTAATTCACTGGAATATGGAACAGGAAGAATAAATGTTTCACCCTCTACAAAATGTATTTCAGTATACAATCTGCCTCTTTCCAAATCTCTTTGAAGTGAAGGTTTTTGATCAACCATTTCTAAACACCTAGTAAAAGAAATTTCTGAAGCATTTTTTTGAGGCAAAGATTCGGTATTTTTTATTGTTTGAGGAACTTCATTTAGTTCACCGGTCATTGATTGATGATATTTTAAAATAATTATTAAGTAAAGACTTAAGAATTATTTTTCAACAGTTTTGAGTTGTTTACCAAAAGCAACACATTCTTGAATTCCATCAACTAAAGCAAAACCATCAAACTCTAGTGCTTCTTTAATTGTCTGATTTAAAGCTGGAATATCTTTACAATCAACTGATTTAACAAAAATTTTTGGATTGATGTCTTTTAGAAGTTTTACTGGATCTATTGGTAAATTTATATTTCCATTTGGAGTAGATTTGGTATGTGCACCGGTAGGAGTCGTTGGACTAGTTTGACCAGTGGTAAGACTATATAAAAAATTGTTGGAAACAAAAACTTTAATATTAATATTGCCACGAGCTGCTGTGATTAAATGGTTTAAACCTTCACCATAGATACCACCGTCACCGCCAATAACTAAAACATTGAGTTTTGGGTTGGCTATTTTTTCACCCATAGCCATAGCGACTGATCTACCATGGAGAGTGTGAGCTCCATAAACTTTCAAAAAATCAGCCATATTACCAGCACAACCAATGTCGTAATTGATAACTAAATTATCTAAATTAATGTTCAAATCGGCAAAATTCTTTTGGAGAGCAGCAAATACTAAATAATTGTGACAACCAGGACACCAAGTAGGAATAATATTTGATCGATAGTTTTGAGGCATATTATTTTTTAAGAATTTTTATAATATCTTCTGGAAAGAATGGTCGACCATCATTTTTATTAACAATTTCGGTCGGGTTGAAATCAAATTGAGATTTTAAAAGAGTAACTAATTGATTAGTACCGTTATTTTCAATAACAATAGTTTTTTTGAAAGCATCAATTATTTTTTTTAGATCTGGATTAATAGGCCAAAGAGTTCTAATTTGAAGAAAGGCAAAATCAGATTCATTAGGTAGATTCCGTAAAGCTTCTAAAATTGGACCTTTAGTAGATCCCCAAGAAATTATTAATTTTTTGGCTTCTTTTGATCCATACAAATTAACTTTTGGAGATAGTTTAATGGCTAATTTATTTTTTGCCATTCTTTTTCTGAACATCTTTTCTGAAAGAACTGCATCTTCTATTGAAAAACCAAATTCATCATGTTCGTAACTATTGGCTAAGAATTGGCCATTTTTAGTGCCAGGAACACTTCTTTTGGAAATACCATTTTGAGTAAACTGATATCTCTTAAACCCAACTTCTGGTTTTGATTCAATATTACCCATTTCAACTTTAGCTTTTATTTTAGAAAGATCTGGATTACTAGCACCAGATTCAGCTAAAAATTTATCAGAAACAACTAAAACTGGAGTTTGAAGTTGAGCGGCAAGATTTAGAGAAGTGACACCGTCATCAAAAGATTCCTGAATATCTCCTGGAGCCATAACCACTTTGGGAAATTCTCCATGACCAGAATAAATAGCATGAAGTAAATCACCTTGAGCAGTCCAAGTTGGCAAACCAGTAGCTGGACCGGGTCGAGAAACTAAATAAAAAACTAAACCAATTTCAGCAACACCACAGTAACTAACAGCCTCATTCATAAGAGCAAAACCACCACCGGAAGTGCCTGTACCAGCTCTGGCACCAGCAAAAGCAGCACCAGCAGCAATATTGGCAGCACCAATTTCATCCTCAGCATGAATAACTTTTAGAGTATCGATAGTAGTACTTTTGGCAGCTAAAAAATGCATAGCACCAGTAGCTGGAGTCATTGGATAAGCACTGTAGAAATTACCTTCACCTTTTAAGAATCCCCAACCAAAAGCTTCGTTACCTTCATATAAATGAGCGTCAGTATTTTTGTTAGTAGTTTTCGGTAGTTCTATTTTTGATTTTGAAAAATTAGTAGTTGCATATTTGTAACCTGATTCAAGAGCTCGAAAATTTAAGTCAGCAAAATTTTTATAAAAAGTACAAACAGTGTCAGTACAAATTTTAAAATCTAAGCCCAAAAGATAAGTGGCCACGCCTAAACTAATAGTGTTGGCAACCACCGGACTACCAATTTCATTGGCTAATTCTTTTAGAGGAAGATTGTAAAAAATTCCCTTTTTAAGGTCTTTTTTATCTATTAATTCGTCAGAAAAAATTAAAGTTTTGGAAGTAAATTCATTGACATGCTCCTGCCAATGACCACCCATAATTGAAAAGAAAATATCGACAGTATAATGAGGAGCAAAAACTTTATCTTTAGAAAAAGAAATTTGATAAGTGTTATGACCACCACGAATTAGTGATGGATACTCACTATAATCAGCTACCGTAAACCCATGATCAATCAAAATTTTGGAAAATATTTGACCAACTGATTTGATTCCCAAACCTGCCGGACCAGCTATCTTAATTGTGTAAACTTTATTAGCCATGTGCTTATTTTACACGATTTTAAAGACTATTGGTTGTTTAAAACTTTGATTTAAGATATAAATTTCTTATGGGAAATATTTTTACGAAGATAAGGAATAAATTTAAAAAAATTGGACCAGGATTTATTACTGGGGCAGCCGATGATGATCCATCAGGTATAGCAACATATTCAATTGCTGGAGCTCAATATGGTTACAAAATGAATTGGATGACAATATTCTTGTTGCCAGCTATGATTGTGATACAAGAAATGTGTGGAAGAGTCGGAAAAACTTCTGGTAGAGGTTTGGCGGGAGTAATTAAAAAATATCATTCAAAAAGATTGCTTTTTTTAGCAGTAACTCTATTGGCAGTTGCTAATATTATTAATATTGGTGCAGACTTGGGAATAATTGCTTCATCAATACAAATGATATTTGGTTGGGAATTTTATGTGTGGTTGATCGTGGCTGGAGTGGCAATTATTTTAATGGAAATAATAATTCCCTACAAAAAGTATGCCAATATTTTAAAATGGTTAGCTTTGAGTTTGTTGGTATATGTAGTTACGGCTTTTATGGTTAAACAAAATTGGGCTCAGGTGGCAACTTACACTTTGATACCACATATAAATTTTGACCTGGGTTATATCATGACCATGATTGGATTTTTGGGAACAACTATTTCCCCTTATTTATTTTTTTGGCAAGCATCTGAAGAAGTTGAAGAAGAAATAGATGAAGGAGAAATTAAAGATTTTAATATTCATCCAGAAACAACTCGAGGAGAAATTAAAAAATTAGGCTTTGATACAAAAGTTGGAATGGTTTTTTCAAATTTAATGACCTTTTTTATAATCCTAACAACAGCAGCGACTTTACATGCTAATGGAATTACTAGTATCGAAACACCTCAACAAGCAGCATTAGCTCTAAGGCCATTAGCAGGAAATTTTGCTTACTTTTTGTTTGCTATTGGAATTATAGGAATTGGATTACAGTCGATTCCCGTGTTGGCTGGGTCAATTGGCTACGCTATATCTGAGGCAATTGGTGCTAAAGAAGGATTGTCAAAAAAATTTAGTAAAGCAAAAACTTTTTATATCATAATTGCTGCAGCTACCATAATTGGATTGATGATGAATTTAGCTCAAATAAATATCATGAAAGCTTTATATTACGCGGCAGTAGTCAATGGAATTGCGGCAGTACCTTTAATTGCCATTATTATAAAATTGGCTGATGATGAAAGAATCGTAGGTAAATTTAAGACTAAAAAAAGAAGTAAAGTGGTGGCTTGGATTACTTTTGGATTTATGTTGATGGCGGTATTACTGATGATATATCAAATAACCCAATTTTCCCCTTAATCCCCTTCTTTGACAAGACGGGGAAACATGATAGACTACAGACTGATTTAAGCAATTGAAACAAATTGTAATAAGCTGCCCGATCACGTTTTTTGTGAATTAATAATTTTTGGGTCGCTGCCTAAAAATTATTATGTATAACGATAAAAACTCGTCATATGGACGAAGATTTAGAAATTTTAATGCTCCAAGACCAAGGTTTAGAAATAATCAAAAACCAAGAAGATTTGGGGAAAATTTGGATACTTCATTGTTTATTAAAAAGGCTTGTGAAATAGTTACTATTGAAGAAGCAGAAGTCCAAAATAAATTTGAAGATTTTGATTTTGATCCAATTTTGTTAAAAAATATCAAAAATAAGGGCTATTCTAAACCTACTCAAATTCAAGACCAAGTGATTTCTTATGTAATTTCAGGACAAGATGTATTGGGAATTGCTAGTACAGGTACTGGTAAAACAGCTGCTTTTGCCCTGCCGTTAATTGATCAAATTATAAAAAATCCAAATAAAAGAGTCCTTATTTTGGCTCCAACTCGTGAGTTGGCGATGCAAATAAGACAAGAAATTAGATCATTTACTTTTGATCTAAAAGTTTACGTGGCTTTGGCTATTGGTGGTGCTTTTTTGCAAGAACAAATAAGAGATATTAGAAGAGATCCACATATAATTGTTGGAACTCCAGGAAGAATTAAAGATTTAGCTAATCGAAGAATTATTGATTTTTCTAGAATGGAAACTTTAGTTTTGGACGAAGTTGATCGAATGTTGGATATGGGTTTTATAAATGATATTCGATGGATTGTAGAAAAAATTCCTAGCAATAGACAAACTTTATTTTTTTCAGCCACAATGGATAGGAAAATGGAAGGTTTGGCAGATTCTTTTTTAAATAATCCAGTTAAAGTTTCAATTAAAGCTCAAAACACTTCGGACCATGTTGAGCAAAATGTGGTGATAGTAAATCGAAATAATAAACAAGAAGTTTTGATTAAACTTTTAAGACAAGAAGAATTTAAGAAAGTTTTGATTTTTGGAGCTACAAAAAGAATGGTGGAAAATGTATCCAATAATTTGATTGATATCGGTTTTAGAGCTGGATCTCTTCATGGTAATAAAACTCAACAAAAAAGACAAAATGTGTTGAGAATGTTTAAAGAAAATGTCATTAACGTATTAGTGGCAACTGATGTGGCAGCTCGAGGACTTGATGTAGCTGATATTACTCATGTAATTAATTTTGATAAACCAAATAATTACGAAGATTATATTCATCGAATTGGTCGAACTGGCCGAGCTAATGCCAAGGGTTATGCTTTGACGTTTGTGGAAAGTAGATACTAAGTTAGCGTTTAGCTAGTAGCTTTTAGCTTTTTAGAATTGTTGTACTTGCGGCCGGTGAGGGCTTTGGAAAGAGCTTCACGGTAAGCAATTTTTGGCAAAGAATCTTTATTATCTTCTAAATATTTTAGAACTTCATCTTTGTGAAAAGTAATTAAGGAACGAAGTAACCAAGAAACGGCCTTGGTGATTAAAATATCTGTCTCCCCTTTTAGTTTTTCTATATTTTCAAAAGCTAATTTGGAAAGTTTTGGATCGTCTGATTGACGAACTGATTTGGTCAATAAAACTAAACTAGCTCGACGTTTGTTAATATTTGAATCTTGATTGAATTTTTTGAGAATTTTGGCCCATTCAGACCATTTAGCTAAAACATTTTCAGCAGTAAAAATTGACTGACAAAGAACATCATCTTCTGCCCAACCACAGGTGTAATTTAGCCATAAATCTAAATTTTTGGGATCAAAATTTTTTAAGGCTTGGAGCGAAAAAGATAAAATAGTTGGACCAATAACTATTTCAGTATAACTGGAGCCATATTGATAAAGAGAATTGAGAAGTTTAATAATTTCATCAGAATTTAATTGATTTTCTTTAAAGATTTTTTTGGCAATTGCAGAAATTTGTTTACTAGTAAAACCATGATATGGTTTGTTGGTACCCACATATCTTTGACCAAAATTTATATTTTCTGGAGTAGAAGCTGATTTAATTTGAGAAATTTCTTTTAAAATTTTTTGATGAACTGGATGAAGATTAGTCATTTTGAAGTTCGGCAATAACTACTAATCTTTTAAGTGTAGTACCTGGTGGCCAACAAGTCATTAAGGTTAATTGATGTTTAGATAAATCTTGATTCATAAATTTAATTTCAGTTGGTGCAACAAATTTTAATTCTTTAACCAAATAAGTATATTTTTTATTTTGATAATAAATAAAAATTTGATCTTCATTAACTAACTTATTGAGTAAATAAAAAACGGCATTGTATTGATTGGCTTGATACCAATTGCCAGCAGAATGGGCAAAAATAAATGTGTTACCAAAGACATCTGGGGTGGCAGTACCTAAAGCATGAGCCACACCTTTGGTGAGAGCATATTGATAAACCGAAGAATTGTAAGGATCAACATTTTGAACAACTTTAGTGTTGGCATTAATTTTAGGAATGACAATAGAAAAATCAGTATTTACTGGAGTTAAATCTAATACTTTGTTTTTATTTGTCTGATATTCTATTTCTGATTTGATTACTGGAGCAAAAGTTCTGGCCGGAATTAAAAGAGATAATAAAATCAAACTAATACCAACAAAGATAAACCAAGAAAATGATTTTTTATTTTGTCTTTTTGACAATCTTTTTACCTTTTCTGATTTTTTTGAAGGCATAAATGATTATACCTAATATCAAAACTGCAATTAGGATTGTAGTAATTGGATGTCGAGAAAAGAAATCTTTTACTACCGTTCTAGTACCAAGAACTTGTCCAGTTCCCTCTTCTGAAGAGGTATCTGGATCAACTTGATCACCTTCACCTTCTTTTGGAATTACAGTGCCACTAACTGGAATTGCACCTGAATTAGTAGTGGTGGAAGTAACTGTAGTAGTACCATCGGTAATAGTTGTATAAACTTTATCACCAACTAAACCTGAACCATTACCAGCACTATCAAAAGCTCTTAAAGCATAGTAATAAGTCTTGGAACAATCTGGAACATTATTCCAAATATCTTTTTCTTGATTGGAACCAATATCAGTAGAAACGACTAATGATTCGTTGTTGGCAGAAAAATTGGAATCGGTTGATCGATATAATTCTACTTTGACTGTTTTACCGCTATCATCGGCAGTTTTGAAGTGAATTTTGAAATCACAACTATTGATTTGTTCTTTACGATAATCAATTGGAGTACCTGGAGATGAAGTATTGTAATCGAGAGAAGCAATAATATCACTTCTTACACCTTCAACTTCGACCTTAAATTGATAAGATCCTGCATCAGTTATAGCTGAAGCAAGAGAACAATGTGATGCATTGCCACCAGCAGACAAAATAATATCTGATCCGAATTGAATAAAATCAGAATCTAGAGCAATATTTTTCTTAAAACATTTGGCGATTAATTGATTGTTTGAACCTGAAAGATCTAAAGCAACAAATTTTAATTCTAATTCTTTAGTTCTGGTTGGAGATTTTGGTTCTTCAAGTCGAACTGAAATATTACTTTCGGCTCTAACTGGACTAATAATTAAGCCAAAGCTTAATAAGGTTAATAAAATAGTTAACATAGTTTTTTTATTAAATTTTAAAAGACTAAAACCAATTAGTCCTAAAAGTCCACTAATTATCATCCAAATAGTGGCAGCACCAGTGCCTGGAAGTTCAGTGGAAGCACCGAGAACTTGACCAGTAACATGGTTTTCTTGTTTAACTTCAGCCGAAACTGAGTTTTGGTAATTACCACCAACAAGAACTTGGGTACCGACAAAGTTGGTATCAACATGACCTTCGCTTCCAGCTAAAGCTAATACAGTTTTGTTGGAATCGTAGGAGTAATTGGCAATTGACCAAGCAAGATCAGCATATTTACCAGCCTGTTGATCGGTAGAAATATCGGCAGTGTAAACCAATTTAATGGTGTCTGATGGGGTTAATATTCCAAGAGCTGATAAATCCCAAACACCAGGTGAATGATATTGAGGTTCAGTCACTTGAGCAGTAACATCAGTACCATTTTTATAAACTTTGTATGAACCGACTTTATATTTAAAACCATTACTTAAAAGATCAGTAACTTTTAAGTTGTTAACACTATTATCAGTAAAACCAACATTGATAGAATATTCTACTGATCCGCCAGGAGTGATTTCGACTCCACCACTATTATTAGATTTGGTAATAGTAGTTTTTGGTTCGAGACGTTGATTTCCGATATAACAAACTTTGTTTTGGCCTGGGTTAATAGTTAGATGATTACCTGACACATTACCGTTGTTGTAATAGTCACCTGATCCAGAACCATTACTACAGACGATATCGGTAACACCCATTATATTTGTACACCAACCAGCACCGTTACCCCAATCTGTTTGAACACTACCTCTGGAATAAAATAAATTACATTTTCCAAATTCTGGACATTTTTTAGAAGCGCCATAAGAAACTAAATTAGTATATCCTTTTGATTCACAGGCCCAAAGAGCACATGTAGCAGCATTACCACAACTATTCCAACCACTACATGCACCATGGTGACCATAAGCTTCACCTGGAGCTGTTATTTTGACACCATCACCACTGTCTTCACAGTAAATATTGGTTTGTTTCCAACCATTTTCTGATTGAACATTTTCACTTAAGTCGTAATTACCTGGAACTAAGTTGTTAAAGACTACTTGTCCACTTTCATTAGTATTTTGTGATGTTTGATTGGTTAGATTGATGGTCCAATTTGGTAAGTTATTTTCTCCCTCATCTTTTTGACCGTTACCATTTAAATCATTAAATTTAGTAACAGTAACTTTACCTAATTGGCGGTTACCAATTTTACAATTTAAAGTTTGGCCAGCAGTAAGGGTAATTTGATGAGAATTATCGTTATCAATACTTTCTTCTCCATCACAAATTATATTGGTTTGCATCCAGCCATCTTTGAGTGTTTCACTAAGAGTGTAGTTGGTTGGAGTAATGTCAGTAAAAGTAACTAAACCATTAGAATTGGTAACAGCAGAAGGTTGGTTGGTTAGATTTATGGTCCAATCAGATAAATTTTCTTCATCTTGATCTTGATAACCATCGCCATCAAAGTCGTTAAATTTGGTGACATTTAGTTTGGCATACTGATATTGATTGACAACAATAAGAGTACGAGTTTGATCAGCTGCTAAAACTATATGACCATCAGAAGATGTTTGACGTTGACCATCATTAGAAGGGTCAGCATCAAAAAGTTGACCACTGTATTCATAAAAATGATCGTTTAAATTATTTTGACTAACAACGCCATCGTTGTATTTTGGAATACCCCAAAATTCTTCTGGAAGAGATTCTTGTCCATAATAATAGTTTCCTGGAATAAGATTTTCATAAGTAGTACAAACAGCATTGTCTGCTTCTGAGCCGAATAATTTTTCAGAATAACTTAATGGAGTAACAAAGGTAGTTGTACCAATAACTCCAGCTGGAGTACCTTGAGAAGTAGATTGATTTAAACCCGAAATACTAAAAGTATTGTTTGATAAAACAGAACCATCGACGATATTTCCATTACCATCTAATACAACCTTACAAACTTTGATATTACCGGTTTTTCGGGTATTTGTAATAGTACAAGTGATATCATCACCAGGATTTAAAGTGACACCAATAGAATTGGTAGTACCGCTAGTATTATTGGAACAAGTCCATTGTTTTAGACGGTAAGCATCTTTTTGATCTTCAGAAATAGTATACGAACCAGCAACTAATTCTTTTGTTTGACCAGTAGCAATATTTTGATCACCATTTTTGATATCCCAAGTCCAATCAGTAGCATTTTGGTTTTCAATTACACCATCGTTATTAGTATCGACTTGTTTGATAACGGTTAACTTGGCATGTTTAGTGTTGGTAATAGTACAAGTTACATGCTCGGCAGGAGATAAAACCACATTGACTGACTTAGTTCTTAAATTCCAATTACTGTCAGAATCATCACAAGAAATACTGGTTAAATCCCAACCAGAAGTATTTGATTCAGTCCAAGAATAAGTACCAGATGGAATTGAATTAAAGGTAACTGTTTGACTGTTATCACCATTATTATCATCAATTAGATCAAAGTCACCAATAGGATAGTCATTTGATCCATAAACAAAGTGGAATGATTGATTATCATCCGGAATGGCATTTTTGATAAAAGTAATAGTGCCTGGTTCAAATTTACATATAGAACTACAACCGTCACCATTAGCAGTGTTACCATCATCACAAACTTCACCAAAAGATGTGTCTATATTTTCATCACCACATCGAGGTCCAGAGATTGTATTTGTTTCGCAAGTACCAACTCTACAATAGGAACAACTACCACCATATGGAGCGTCGCAACTAAGTGCATTACCAGAACCTAAATCACATTCTTCATTAAGAGTAACAAAACCATCACCACAAGTTGGATTTTTACAAGTATTAGTACAAGCATCGTTATTGACTAAATTGCCATCATCACATTCTTCAGATCCATATCTGACACCATCACCGCAAATTGGTTTATAGGTATTAGTAATAGTACAAATTTCTTGAGTAGAGTCAATTGTTCCAGAACAGTTATCAAAAGAAACACTATAATTATTACTAAATTCGGTACTTTCGGTTACAGAATAAGTATCACCTACTTTAACGTTAAATGTGTTACTGCCACCAATCCCAAAGTTAGTATAAGCAGCGCCATTTAAAGAAAATTTAAAGTCGGTGACTGACTTATTACCACCACCAGTATTATCGACAATTTTTACAATTTTAAGAGTAGAACCAATTTGACAACCATTATTAAGTATTTGTTGTCCAGTAAGACCAAAGAAAGTGGTATTTAAATTTTTACCAGTGTAACTGTAGAATGTTCCATTTTTATAATAATTAAAAGCTGGAATAATATCAGCTCCGTGATTTGAATCATGAGCTTCGCCCTCGATACCGTCATCATCTATAGTTATTGCAGTCCAACCATTGGCAGCAGTTTCAACTGGAGTAGCATGACAAAGAGTAATCTTTTTGTGACTAATTATGCATGAATTACTACAAAGATCATTGTCGTCATCATTTCCGTCATCACATTCTTCACTTACTTGATTTTTAACACCATCACCACAAACTGCATTAACAACTCCAAAGTAATTAGCAGATTCATTATTACTGGTATATTGGGTACTATTGTATGTGCCATGAACATGAGCGGTGTTGGTATATTGACCAGCAACCACAGTACTACTACCAGTACAAGTCATTGATTCACCAGAAGTTAAAGTTGTTTTTGGACAAGAAACAGCAATTCCCATACTATCGTGGACGACGACACCAGTCATAGTGACATTACCAGTATTTTGAACAGCATAAGTGAAATTAGCGTTGTCACCAACATAAAGAGTTGGACCTGGAATAGAGTCAGCGTCATCACCGTTGACAGATTTTTGAACTAAACTGATTTGTGGAGCAGCAACTAATACAGACGATAAAGTACCAACTAAATAGGCAGTATTATTTTTTTGTTCTTCGGTAATAAATTGAGAAACTGGACTTCCACTTGGATAAGAATTGACAAAACCGTTAATTCTTAAAGTGTAAAGTTTATCGCCAATTTGAAAACTGGATTGACCAAAGCTTACAGGAAAAGTGATTTTGTCATTACAATTTTGACCACTACCGCCATAAGGACAATTTCCATTGTTGACAGTTTCATCAATATTAAAATTATAAGAAAAAGTTTGATTGGCAATATTTGGTCGATCAAAATCAAGAGTGATTTGTAGAGTGGCTCCACTAGCTGGATTTTGGATTGGCCAATTAAAATGAGTTAAAGCACCGAGATAAAAAGTATCACCTTCATTAAAACTTTGAGTACCAGCACCATCAAAACGTAAACCGCTCTTTTCACCACTAGTAGTTCCCCATCGAACTTCATTACTATTTACACCAGTGACATTACTGCCGCCAGAGACACTAGTCCAAACACCTGCGGTGGAAGTAAAAGCGTAAGTATCAGAAGGATTGTTTGGTAAAACAGGTGGAATAAACAATGAACCACTATTACTTACAATGATTCCATCAGTTAAAGTAAAAGTATTACTAATTCCAGCATCACCACAACTATCATTTCGATGAGCTCTAAAACTAACATCATAAGTACCAATAGATGATGGAGCAGTAATATTAAAAGATTCTGTGTCTGTACCTTGACCATCAGAATTATCTGAAGTATTAATACAATTCCAAGAACCACTATCTATTCTCCAAGAAGTTGATTCCCAATTATTATTATCACCATTTTGACTTCTCTCAACAGTTAAATCGACTTCTATTGAAGTACTTGGAAGAACAGCAACTTGGGTAACTCCATTAAAACTTCCAGAAACAGATAATTTTGCACCATTAGTGACGATAAATAATGTGAAATGGTCGACGTCGGTGGCTTTAACTAAATCAGTTTGTTGTTCGAGATTTTCGATAGATTTAACTTCATTTGCAGCAACTGGAACTAAAGTAGCTTCTTCGAGTGATTTTTCGATATAAGAAACTTTGGCTGTAGAATCGGATAATTTTGGAAGAGTAATATCATATTTAAAACTACCATCTCGCATATCGGTAGTAATGTCATAAGCATAATCACTGACATTTTCGATATTTGGAAGTTTAAGATCTGAAGTTTTAACTCGTTTTATTTTTAAAGTAGAACGTAAAAGTTCATCTTTTGGTAAACAACTGAAAGTAACTGTAATTTTGTTATCTTGAGGGAAAACATATTTAACACCGAGTTGAACTTTTTCTCGAGTTTCATAAATATCTTTAGTAGCATCATAATTCCAATCTAATTCAACACTGTTACGAATAGCATCAGTATCGTTAAGACATACTTGTTCGACTTCTTTAACGACAGGATTTGGTGTTGGAGTAATTGTTGGTAAAACGGTTGGTGTAACTTCAGGAGTAACTTCTGGAGAATTATTATTTTGACTTTCATTATTCTGTGGTTCTGATGATGGGTTATTTTCTGGAGTAACGGTCGGTTCTACTATTGGGGTAACTTCTGGTGTAACTTCAACTTCTGGTGTCACTTCTGGAGTGACTTGAGGTGTAATTTCTGGACTAGGAGTTGGAGATTCAGCAACAACTATTTCTGGAGTTGGGGTAGGACTATTTTCGACAATTTCGACCGGAGTGGGAGTAGGACTAAGGTCTTCGACGCTTTGAGCGTTGACAGGTTGAATGGCTAATACGAAAGGCAAAAAACTATTGAGCAGTAAGGACAAATTGGCAAGAATTGAAGTAATCTTTCTTGCAATATCGAAATGTCTCATAGAGAGAAATTTAAAATTAAATTGTAAAAATAGGAATCTGGCCGGATTATATATCTTTTTTATAAGATTACAAGAGTCTTAAAATTTACTGAAACTATCTATTGGATTTGTTTCTCTTACTATTGAATAATCTTTGAACGGTATCACGTAATTCATTGGATCTAGGAATGTTTTCTAAATTAGCTTCTCCTTTAAGATATTTTTGAATTGCATTAATTAAATAATCTCTTGAATAAAAACGTTCGGTTCCTTGAACTCCATCAAGTCTACTCAAAGTAAATAGAAGTTGGTTGAAGTCTTGGGCAGTGACGATATCATCTGGTTTTGCTGGACGATTGAAACGTTCTAATCTATTAAAGGGTAAAGTTTTAATATTAATTACTCCATTCTCTTCTTTTTTGTGAACAACAATTCCATCTTTATTAATAAACTTAATTACCCAACCAGACTCTACAAGACCACTACTTCTTTGGACATTAACTTCCTGATTAATTTGAGGAATAAAACTATCTGGTGAAGGCTGGGGCGATGATATTTCTTCTTTTGGAGTTGGTGTCGAACTCTCTCCAATTTTAATAACAAGAGCCGTCATATCATCGGCTTTAGAACGAAAACTCCTTTCTTGACTACGACGAACAGAAGAATTGACAATTGATTTTGATATTTCTGAAGACCCATTTCTTTTTTGTAAATCCAAAATATTTCTTATCTCGGTGGTAGTAAGATTATCATGAATACCATCGGTAG
>JAEZTF010000007.1 GCA_023443725.1 Candidatus Parcubacteria bacterium | reverse complement strand
TACCGGCACTTTGACCAAAGAAATTTGAATCATGGGCATAGCTAGTACCAACACCAGTACTAACTAAGACTTGTCCAGCTGCTCCAGTAAAACCAGTACCAACAAACAATTGACCAGTTAAATATTCATCTCCGGCAACAGTAAGAGTTTGAGTAGGATTAGTAGTCCCAATACCAACTTTGCCACCAGCAACAGCAGCACCTGATTGAGTATCGGAATTATAGATACCACTAAGATAAAGAACATTTCCAATGTTAGCTTGTTGTTCTGCAGTATTAATTACTCCTCGTCCTAAAGCAATACTATTTTTATATCCACCAGCACCTGCATATCGACCAATAGCAATTGAAGTTGCAGTGCTACCAGTATTAACAGCATCATTATAACCAGCATAGGTACCAATAAATATTGAATTAGCAGCCATACTAGCACCAGAACCTGCGTAATAACCAAAGAAATTAGAATAAGAGGCACCGACACCATATGTTCCTGCACTTCTACCAAAGAAATTTGAATAAGAAGCATTAGATGCTCCATAACCAGATTGATAACCAAAAAAATTGGAGTTATTAGCATTTATTGAACTTACTCCAGCATTATAACCAAAGAAATTTGAATTATCGGCGTTGGTAGCAAGATAACCAGCATATTGACCAAGGAAATTAGAGTTTCGAGCATTAGTACCAAGTTGACCAGCATATTGACCAAGGAAATTAGAGTTTCGAGCATTAGTAGCTCTATCACCAGCAAGATTACCAAAAAAATTGGAAAGGTAAGCACTACTGGCACCAATACCGGCACTTTGACCAAAGAAATTTGAATCATGGGCATAGCTAGTACCAACACCAGCACTTTGACCAAAGAAATTTGAATTATTGGCATTGAAAGCATTTTGTCCTGCATTAGCACCAATAAAATTAGAATTCCCTGGTTGAGTACCATTAGTAATATAATTGTTGCTTAAATTAATATCATTACTAAAACTGGCGGTGCCACTGACTCCTATTCCATTAGTAAATATTTGTGGAGCTAACCAAACATTGGTAGAACCAAGATTTAATCTGAAATCATTACCAACTTGACTGATACCATTACTAGCGGTGTAAATAAATGTTCCACTGTCACCAACTTGTAAAAAGTTAGAAGCATGAAGTCCATCCAACAGATCAGCATTAAGATTAGTAACTAAATTACTAGATCCTATTACTAAATTAGTAGTGCTAAGTGTGTTGCCGATATTAAGATTAGTACTAAATCGACCCTCACCAGCAATATCAAGTTTGTAAGATGGGGAAGTGGTACCAATACCAACTTTTCCAGTGGTTCCAGGTATAAGAATTATATTGCCACTGTCGAAACTAGTTTTTAAAGTGACATTACCGGTGGCTAAATTGTAAAGTTCAAGTTGACCATTATAAGAACGATCCGAATTATAGGCATAAAGTGATTGGGTAGTAGTACCGTCACCGAGTTCGATATTACCTGCGACTTGGAGTTTGGAAGTTGGATTAGTAGTACCAATACCAACATTACCAACTTTATTAATTGTTAATAAGTCACCGTTAAGATTACTAAATTTAAATTCACCCCAAGTACTATTTTTATAAAATTGTGTTCCAGCATTATCATAACTACCATTTGGAAGATAATTTTGAATACTAGTATAACGACCAGATGTAGCGTCAAAACGAAGCAATTCTGAATTGTCACTACTATTGAAAATATGTAATTTTGCTATCGGAGAAGTTGTACCGATACCGACATTATTGGCAAAATAGGCAGTACCGCCGACATTTAGAGCATTGGTTAAATTAGCAGTACCAGTGACTCCAATACCATTAGTAAATATTTGTGGAGCTAACCAAACATTAGTAGAACCAAGATTTAATCTGAAATCATTACCAACTTGGCTGATGCCATTACTGGCAGTGTAATTGACTCCACTAGCAGTACTACCGACACCCCAATAAGTGTGACCACTAGCATCTGAAGTTAAAACGTAACCATCTTGAGCACCTTGAGAAATAGTTAATGTGCCACCAATATTTAAATTAGTAGAGAATCGACCATCACCAGCAACATCTAATTTGTATGTTGGATTAGTAGTGCCAATACCAACTTTTCCATTAGCAACAGCTGCACCTGATTGAGTATCGGAATTATAGATACCACTAAGATAAAGAACATTTCCAATGTTAGCCTGTTCTTCGGCAGTATTAATAACACCATGCCCGATGGCAATACTATTTTTATATCCACCAGTTCCAGAATAATCACCAATAGCAATGGCAGTACCATTACTTACAGTATTGACTGTATCATTATAACCAGCACCTGAGCCAATAAAAATTGCGCTAGAAGCATTACTGGCACCTATACCAGCATCTATACCAATGAAATTAGAAAAATTAGCATTAGTAGCATATCTTCCAGCATCATTACCAAAGAAATTTGAATAACGTGCAGTAGTGGCATTTTGTCCAGCATTGGTACCAATAAAATTAGAACCAGTGGCACTGCTAGCACCAACACCAGCTGAATAACCAAAAAAATTGGAATATGAAGCGTTGGTAGCACTTTGACCGGCACTTTCACCAAAATAATTAGCTCTATAACCACTAATGGCATATTTCCCTGCATATTGTCCAAAGAAATTAGAACTGTAAGCTGCACTAGCACCAACACCAGCTTCATAACCAAAGAAATTTGATAGGTTAGCATTACTAGCACCAATACCAACGCTATAGCCAAAGAAATTAGAACCCCAAGCGAAAGTTGCATTTTGTCCAGCAGCTGGTCCAAAGAAATTGGAAATATAAGCGTTACTAGCACCTACACCAGCACTTTGACCAAAGAAATTGGAATTATAAGCGTTACTAGCACCTACACCAGCACTTTGACCAAAGAAATTCGAATTATTGGCATTATAGGCATATTGACCGGCATTGTAACCAAAAAAATTAGAATATTGAGCATTGAAGGCATATTTTCCTGCATTTTGACCAAAGAAATTAGAATTAGAAGCAATACTGGCTCCGATACCAGCACTTTGACCAAAGAAGTTGGAATTTGATGCTCTGCTGGCTCCGATACCAGCACTATAACCAAAGAAATTCGAATTATTGGCGTTAGTGGCATTTTCTCCAGCACTCCAACCAAAAAAATTGGAATTATAAGCATTACTGGCACCAATACCGGCACGTAAACCAAGAAAGTTGGAATATTGAGCGTAACTAGCACCAACACCAGCAGTGAAACCAATGAAATTAGAATATTGAGCATTAAAAGCATTTTGACCAGCCTTATAACCAATGAAATTGGAACCGTAACCACCAATAGCATTTTGACCAGCTTGATAACCAAAGAAATTAGAATAAGTACCATCTTTTGCATTAACACCAGCTTGATAACCAAAAAAATTGGAATCATGAGCACTACTAGCACCAATACCAGCACTATTACCAAAAAAATTGGAATCATGAGCACTACTAGCATTTCGTCCAGCATATAAACCAAAAAAGTTAGAATAATAAGCGTTATTAGCATTTTCTCCAGCATTTAAACCAAAAAAGTTAGAGTAGTAAGCATCACTAGCACCGATGCCGACATTTTGACCAAAGAAATTTGAATTATGAGCATTACTAGCACCAACACCAGCATAATAACCAAAGAAATTGGAATCATGAGCATTGAAAGCATTATCGCCGGCACTACTACCAAAGAAATTTGATTGATAAGCACCACTGGCACTATTTCCACTGTTTTGTCCGAAAAAATTAGAATCATGAGAATTGGTTGCGTTGTATCCAGCATAAGAACCAATGAAATTGGAATTACCAGGTTGAGTACCGTTGGTAATATAAAAATTATTTAAATCAATATCACTACCAAATGAAGCAGAACCACTAACTCCAATACCATTAGTAAATATTTGAGGAGCTAACCAAACGTTGGTGCTACCTAAGTTTAAAGAGAAAGTATTTGAAGATAAAATTAAGCCTGAACCAGCGGCATATGTAGTACCAATATCACCACTAGCAGCCCAATAAGCATTACCACTTGAATCTGAAGTTAAAACATAACCAGTGGAAGCACCGACACCCAAAGTTAATGTGCCACCAATATTTAAGTTTGTTGAAAATCGTCCATCACCAGCAACATCAAGAGCGTAACCAGGATTGGTAGTACCAATACCAACTTTACCACCAGCGACAGCAGCACCTGATTGAGTATCGGAATTATAAATACCACTAAGATAAAGAACATTACCAATGTTGGCTTGTTGTTCGGCAGTATTAATTACTCCTTGTCCTAAAGCAATACTGTTTTTAAATCCACCTGTGCCAGCATAACGACCAATAGCAATAGCAGAAGTAAAATAATCAGTATCAACAGTATCATTATAACCAGCATAACTACCAATGAAAATTGCATTTTGAGCATTACTTGCGCCAGCACCAGCGTTTTGACCAAAGAAATTAGAACTGGCAGCATTACTTGCGCCAGCACCAGCGTTTTGACCAAAGAAATTTGAATCTGAAGCAGAGTAGGCATATTCACCAGCGTTTTGACCAAAGAAATTTGAATAACGAGCCCAACTAGCACCAATACCAGCACTATTACCAAAAAAATTAGAATAATATGCACTTACAGCGTCTTTACCTGCATCTCTACCAAAAAAATTTGAGAAAAAAGCACTTCTGGCATTTTGACCAGCTTGCCAACCAAAGAAATTAGATTCAAAACCATTAAAAGCATTTTGTCCAGAATTAACACCAAAAAAATTGGAATTATAAGCATTACTGGCACCAATACCAGCACTATTACCAAAGAAATTGGATTGATAAGCGCCGGTAGCACCAAGACCAGCCTGATAACCAAAGAAATTGGAATTTTTAGCATTAAAGGCATTTTGACCAGAACTAACACCAAAAAAATTAGAGTTAAATGCGTTACTAGCGCCAATACCGGCATTTTGACCAAAAAAATTGGAAAATGAAGCAAAACTAGCACCGAGTCCAGCTTGGTAACCAAAGAAATTGGATTCATAAGCATAAGTAGCATTTTGACCGGCATAAGTACCTATGAAATTAGAATTGAGGACATTACTAGCACCAATGCCGGCATAAGGACCTAAAAAGTTGGATTGGGTAGCATTATTAGCACCAAATCCAGATAAATAACCAAAAAAATTGGAAAAACTAGCATAATTAGCATTCTTACCAGCTTGATAACCAAAAAAGTTTGAATCATTAGCATTACTGGCACCAGAACCAGCCTGATAGCCAAAGAAATTGGAATTATCAGCATTAGTAGCACTTTTACCGGTTTCAGTACCAAAGAAATTGGAATTATTAGCATTGGCTGCATAACCACCGGCATAGTAGCCAGAGAAATTTGAATTGGCAGCATTAGTAGCACCCATACCACTATAGAAACCAAAGAAATTTGAGGAAGAAGCACCGATGCCATATTGTCCAGCACTAGCACCGAAAAAATTGGAAATTTTAGCATCGGTAGCGTTTTGTCCAGCATTTGGACCGAAAAAATTAGAATCATGAGCATTACTGGCGCCTATTCCAGCGGAATAACCCAAAAAATTAGACTGATAAGCATTACTGGCGCCTATTCCAGCTTGATAACCAAAGAAATTGGATCGGTAAGCATTGGTAGCATTTTGGCCAGCAAATAAACCAAAAAAGTTAGATTGGTATGCACTGGTGGCACCATAGCCACTAGCTCTACCAAAAAAATTAGAATTGCTGGCTGCATTTGCATTATAACCAGCATCTTGGCCGAAGAAATTAGAAGCACTAGCGTTGGTAGCACGATAACCTGTATTGGTACCAAAAAAATTAGAATTATAAGCATTACTAGCGCCAATACCGGAATAATAACCAAAGAAATTAGAATTTTGTGCATTTGCAGCATTTTGTCCAGCTTGAACACCGAAAAAATTAGAATTCAAAGCACTACTAGCACCAATACCAGCTCGATAACCAAAGAAATTTGATTGAGCACCATAACTAGCACCAATACCAGCTTGGTAACCAAAGAAATTAGAATATCTGGCACTACTACCATTTTGGCCAGCTTGATAACCAAAGAAATTAGAATGATAGGCACCGCTAGCATTTTGACCAGCTCTATAACCAGAGAAGTTGGAATTATAAGCATTGCTAGCACCGATACCAGCTTGGTAACCAAAGAAATTGGAATTGAAAGAATTGCTACCGCCAACGCCAGCTTGATAACCAAAGAAATTGGATCTATAAGCGTTACCGGCATTACCACCGGCTTGATAACCAATAAAATTAGAATCACCAGGTTGAATACCATTGGTAATATAGTAATTGTTTAGATTTAATTCACCGTTAATAGAGGCATTACCATTAACAGTTAATTTAGCGGTAGGATTGGTAGTACCAATGCCGATATTACCATTATTTAAAACGGTTAAGAAATTACCAGCGACAGAATCAATTGAAAAAGTGGTGACGAGAGATTCATTGCTATCTAAATAGGTAGAATCAATAGTAATATCATTAGTATTTGTTTGTGAAGATTGATTGGATATTGATAAGATTTTGTAATTCGCGCCATCACCACTAGAGATAGCAATCATGCCATTACTAATATCTTTTATTAATAAACCTGTATTTAAAGAACCATATTTGTAGGTAACTTTTCCGGTTGAATATAAAGTTGCAGAAAAGTTTAAAGTATCTGTTGACGAACCAAAAACTTCTCCCACCCAAGTGAAAGTTATTTGATTTGGGATAGAAGTATCAATATAAATATCTTCATTTGCTTGACCAGAACCGCTAGTGTTCCAATCTCCCCATAATGGAGCAATAATTTTTTGAGAAGCTAAAGTAGTGGATTTTGGATATCCAGAAGTAGTACCACAAGAAGGACACATCCATAAGACACCATTAGTGGAAACTTGGATGCTACTGGTACCGACGCCAAAAAAAGGGAAAGAGAATGGTAAGATATAACTATAAAGACTATCGTCAGCTTGCCAACTTTGACCAACACCACTAACACTGAAAGTACTTGAACTAGCTGATGATTCACCAATACTATAAACATTATTAGAATTACTAGCTATTATGCTTAGTTTGGCTAATGGATTAGTAGTGCCAATTCCAATATTTCCAGAAGTAGCATTAATAAATAGAGCAGAAGTGTTACCAATAGTTAAATTAGTATTTTCGGTTAGAGCGCCGCCAAGTTTTATAGTATTTGATGATAAATTTAATCCACTACCAATACTGTAACTACTACCAATTGAAGCACTATCAACCCAAGTTGGGGTACCAGAACCGTTGCTTACTAATACTTGACCACTAGCACCAACTGAAGTGTTGCTAAGGTTTGATCCATTTCCATAAATAATTGATCCACTTGTAGGAAGTAATCCATCAAGTAGATTTAGTTCAGAAGCCGAAGAAGTGACGATGGTGTTACCAATTGATATAGTTGTTGGAGATAATGTTCCACCAATATAAGTATTACCAGAAGCGTCAATAGAAAAACGAGTAGAGGAATGAGTAGTGCCGATATCATAATTATTAAAAGAAATAAAATTATAACCTCGGTTGGTATTATTAATATCGGCATTGAAAAGATTACCAATAGAAAGATTGGCGTTAGTAGCATCAATGAATCCGCCAACAGCAGTAGAACCAGTGCCTTCGGTAGTAAGTTTAATAATTCCACTAGCGTCTGGATTGATTTCAATATCACCACCACTACCATTTGATGCAGTTAGTAATATTGCTTGACCTTCAATTCCTAATGTTCCTGAAGTCGATTTAATAGTTGGAGAAGTTTCTCCTAGATTTAAATTGCCTTGTCCATCAATAACTAGCACAGTATCTTTTAGACCGCTAGCAGATGGTTGTAGTCCTTGCAAGCTTTCTGAGTTGACAGCGTAGGCAACAGTAGCAATAGGTTGACGAGGATCCATGACTTCACCACCAGCAGTAATTTGTAAATAGACTGCAGAGTTTTGAGTAAAAACTGAATTGGGGATTTCACTACCATGTGTTTTACCAATAGTGACTGAAAAGATACCGTTTTCATCTGGAAGGACAGTTTGAGAATTACCTGTGGCTGAAGTATAAAGACTAGTGCCAGTGCCAATATTTTCGGTATTGTAAAGTTCAAATACAATAGCTGTGGACGAATTAATTGGGTTACCAGCAGAATCAGTTAAACGACCTTGAAAAGAAAGAAAACGATTAGCATAAACAGGAGTGGAAGCAGTAGTATAAGCGAGATTCTTTTTGGCTTTAGTAATGGCTTGACGATAAAGAGTAATACCTATTCCAGAAACGATGATGATAAGTGAAGAGATGAGAAGATATTTATAAAACTTGGAGGTTTGAGGGATTTGTTTTAAAGAAAATGATTTGAAAAAATTGAAGAGTTTATTTTTTGAAGGAATGATTACATTTGATACGTTTGTTGGAGCAGTATTATTTTTTAATACTGAAGGAATAATGTTTTTCTTGACTAAAAATTTTTGAAAAGTAGCGATGGAGGATAATTTTCGTTGAAGAGAAGACGAAGAAAGGTTGGTGCTTTTTAAATAAGCGACATATTTATCAAACTGTTGCTGATTAAAATAATTAGCTAGATTCAATTTGGTTTTGTTGCCAATCAATAAATTGCTGAATATCGTTGAGATAATTTTTGATAGTAGCGGAAGAAAAATGTTTTTTAGTTAAAAAAGATTGATAATCGAGAAGAATGTCATTTGGAGTGATAGTTTTTGGTTGTTGTGCTTTCTTAAGTGGATTTACAGAAACTAATTTTTGATCAATAGCAAATTGAAAGAACTTAGACAGAGAAGAAAGATAGCGAGAATAATTTGAATCTTTGTCAATTTTTTTAAGATACAAACCAACAGTTTCAGGAGAGAAAGGGTTGTTGTTTTTTATAAATTCAAAATAAGCATTGGTATCAGAAAGATAATTGCGAATAGTTGATGAAGAATATTTTTTGGAGACTAACCAAGCCTTAAATGAGTCTTGATAGGTGGGGGCAGTTTGAGACATGTGCTTATCTCCAGAGCCAAACAAAAGTGGCAGCAATAATCAAAAATGGAACAATCTTTTCAGCGACTAAATTAAGAGACTGGTTTGATCTGTCTGATAAAAATTTAGGTTTGAAATTATATGTTTTATACATGTTTATAAAAAAATAATGGTTAAGCTTAATATAAATATCTACTATTATGAAAAGCCTGTCAAGGCTAATTTTGAGGTGTTGATTGATACTATTTGATAGTAGGATTTAGTTGTTGATGTCTTGTTATTTATGTTTCACACTTATTTACACGGCTAGTAATCCTACTAACAATATATATCAATTAAATAAAATTAATATCATTTTAGAATAGATAAATTAGAAGTTGTTAAATAAATGTGCGGTATAGATAGAAAGACATTAAATGATATAGAAAACCGATTATTTTGATTAATTTAATTTGTCTCTATTTTGAAAATTTTTAATAAATACTTAAAAAATATTTTAAAAATTAAATAATTAAAGTTTGTTTTATCTCTTTATAAGAAAAATATGATTGGGGACATTTAAAGAAGTACAAAGTTATTTAAAGAGATACATTGTTATAGTTTAAGGAGATAGATCATGTTTTTGATTTAAAATAATCAATTTTAAAGAGTTGGAATGTGTATTTATGGCCTATTTTAGTGGATATTATATTTTACTGTGATACTTAGCAATAAATACCTATATGTGCTAAACAGTGATTTAATCGGTATTTAGTAGTTGAAAATTGTAATTTGTGTTATTATTTAGGTGTGATTGTAACTAAAAAACAGACAAAAACGTTTTTGATTGTTATGGGTATTTTGATGGCTATAGCCTTGGTTTTGTTTTTATCTATTAATGTTATTCCAAAAGCATTAGTGAGTTTGACTAAGGCAAGTGGGTCAGGATCGGTATCTGTCTCTAATTCTTATCTTTTGGGTCAGAAAATATTAGCTAAAGCGAATGGTGAGGATAAATGTTTAGTAGTAGTCTTTTTATTAGATAAAAATGGTAAAGGTGTACCAGGGAAGGCAGTAGAGCTGGAAGGAATGCCTAACATTAACAAAATAAATGATGTAAGTGATGAAAAAGGTCAAGTGACTTTTGAAATGACCTCTACGACAGAAGGACAGTTTAAATTGACAGCTAATTATTCTGGAGTTAATTTGCCGCAGATAGTCACTGTTACGTTTAGGAAGTAAATTGATCTATTTAAGGATAACTTTTTTAGCAGAATTGTTCTTTGATTGGTAAGATAATGATAGATTAATTTAAAGCTTTAACTTTCCATTAAATTAAAATTATAGAAAATATTTATTGGTATCTTGGGTAATTATAAGTAGAGAAAATCTTTAGATGGAGATAATAGTTTGATATATATAAACTATTTTAGAGTGTAGTTATTGTTGATTAAGGTAAGACCGAAAATTCGATGACGAGTATCAATAGTATCAATAACGGTGTCTGTGCCAAAGATAACGATTTGATATCGTCCATGAGGTACTAGAAAGCGATAGTGACCTTGATTATCAATAATCCGAGTAGAAATAATAGTTTTGAATTTAGTTTCGATTAATGCTATTTTAAGACCTGTAGCAGGCCTACTGTTAACATCTAGAATGATACCTGGTTTACCTAAAATAAATTGACTGATTTTATAAAAAATATTTTTATTTTTGTAAGGATCAAGAGCAATGTTTAGAAAAGGAATAGAATTTGGTCTGAAGTCAAAAGACTCACCATGGTAATAGGAAGGGAAATCTAATGGTTGATCATTATTCTTTGAAGGAAAAGAAAAATTAGGATCTTTTATATTTAAAGTATATTGACCAGGTTTTAAGTCGACAGATAAAAAGCCAAAAATATTAGAAGAGAATTTTTGATTGTTAATAATGACAGTAATAAATGGGATCGGTTCTAAAGTAAGTGAATTAAATATTAAACCAATAACTTGACGGTTTTTATTTAAATGACGTTTGATAATAAAAACTACCAGCCAAATTAAACCAACAAAAGGAATGATTAAAAGTAGAGATAAATAGGGAAAAGGTTTGGTGACCTGAAAGAAAACTGATTTAGAAATACCATTTTGTTCTAGATCAAAAGCGGAAACAGAAATTTTATATTCAGTATTAGGAAGAAGTTGAAAATTATTTTTAAGAGTAACCCTGAAAGATTGACTATTACCAGTAGTGTTGACTTGGGTATTGGCCAAAGTAAATACTTGTTTACCGAAAGTAATTTTTATAGTGTCTTTATCAACACCTGAACCTAGGTCGGAAACTTGAAAAACAATATCGGAATTGGTTTTTAAAAAACCTTTGGATGTGGATTTAACGAAAGAAATAATAGGAGAAGTAGTGTCTGGGGTAGAAATATATGGTGTTGGAGTGGTTGATATTGGTGTTGACGTTGGAGAAAGAGAGCAAATGGGACAAGTAGGACAATTGGGATAAATAGTTGATGTTGGAATTGAAGTAACTTTTGGTGTAGGGGTTATATAGTAAGTGATTTTCGGTGTAGGTGTGGATGTTGTAATAATGGTTGAAGTTGGTGTTGGAGTATTGGTAGGTGATGTACTTGTTGGAGTTGGAGTATTCGTAGGAGAAGTACTTGTTGGTGTCGGGGTATTAGTTATTGTTGGGGTAGGAGTTGGAGTGGGAGTAATAATTGGAACATTGAAGACGATTGATGCTTGTCTAAAATTATTATTAAAATTGGCGGCTTTAACCAAAACAGTATTAGCTTGATTAGTAAATAGTGGATCGTATGGAGTAGTAGTAAAAATATAATCAAGAACATCACCGGTAACAGTAACTCGAGGAGAAGAGGCAGTATAAGTGACTCCATTAATGATAATTTCAACAGTATTAATATCAACACCATAACTGGGGTTACTAATTTCGACAACGATATCAGCATCTGAAGGAACTCCAGTTTGACCATTTACAGGAGTAATGAAAGTAATTGTTGGGGGATTATTAGTGGCAATGCTAGCAGTAATATCAACATTGGCAGCGTAGGTTTTTAGAGGAAAAATTAAGAATAATAATAAATAAAAAAACCACATAAATAAGTTTAACATTAAACCCACCCCTGACCCCTCCCTGAGGGAGGGGAATTTTCTGTTACTAAAAAACCTCCTTTTAAAAGGAGGTTTTGAATTTATAAAATAACAAGATTATTGGTCCTTATATTTCTTTTTGAGTTCTTCGAGTTCTTTTTCTAATTCGGCAACTTCATTAGTAGGTAATTTTTTGGTTGGTCTTTTTTTAGAAATGATAATTAAAGTAACAATAATAGCAATAGCAGCAATACCCAAAACGATGATTCTCCAAGGAATTACCCAAAAGAAAATAGTTGAAGTGATTAAACCACCATTATTACCATAAGAAGCTTTAAGGTTGGCTTGATAGCGACCAAAAAGCCACTTTTTATTGAGACTAGTTTGAAAATCACGAGTGGTGTAAGGAAAAATATTAATAATATTATCTTGTGGTTGAAGTGAAAGTTGAGAAGTTTCTCGACCAAACCAATTTTTGATAGTAATAGCGCCGACTGGTTGAATGTGAATATCAGAAAGATTTTTGATAGTAGCCGAAAAATTAATTGGTCCAAACTCAGAAAATTTAGGAGCAGTAAAACTTTGAACTAAAGCATTTTGATTAATATCTCCGGGAATAGTAATATAAATTAAAGTACCAACTTGAGTTTGAATAGAAGCACCAGTAGAGGACATAGTAGAAATACCTTCAGGAGTGTGAAGAGCCATGGCGTAATGACCACCAGGAAGAGCGTTGGCAGGGGGCATAACAGTGAGAGTCAAATTTTTGGTTTCACCTGGTTTTAATAAAACATTATTAGGAGAAATTTGAATCCAACTGCTAGCTGCCCAACGATTACTTGAGTCATCAGAAGAAGAAATCACAGTTGGGGTGCCTTTGTTATCGGTAACAATAAAATCTTTAATTTCAACGGTAACTGTTTTGGATTCTTTTGACTCATTTCTAACTTTTATGACGCGACTAGCAGAACCATCTGGCTCGACGGTAATTTCTTCACGAGGAGGAACTACAGAAAGGCCGGCAGCCGAATGAGCAATTGGAGGTTTAGCAATTAGTAAACAGCTCGTAGCTAATAGTAAATAGCTAGTAGTTAGTAGTGATTTAGAGATTTTGGCAGGTTTCATTTTTTAAAAAGTGGCGGTGGCCACAAAATTAATAGAGTTTTGATAAGTACCAGCTTCTTGAAAATTGTTAGCAGTAATACGATAACAAATATAAGCTTGGTCGATAGAGGATGGGGTAGTAGCGTAACTCATAATAGTTTGTGCGTTGGAAACACCGGCTCCAAAAGGTTTAGCACTAAAAACATTGGAATGACTAAAAGCAACATTGGAACCATTAATAGCTTCTAGAGAATAACCAAACTCAGATTTAGTAACGCCAATATCAGTATCCCAATCACCATTACTAGAAATACTACAGGCACTATCATCATCACAATTAGTATCAGGGATGGTGGTACCAGTATTGTAATTAGTTAATTGACTATTTTCATATACTTGAACGACATAACCACTTCTAGCATTAGTGGTACAAGAAAATCTTTGAGCTAAAGTATTAAAAGAACTTAAATTTAGAGTTCCAAAAGATACTGAATTAGCAGTAGTTAAATTGGCTTGACTGCTTAAAGTAGTGCCACATAGAGACATACCTGGAGTACTAGTACCAACAGAATCAATGTAAAAAGTAATAGTAGGATCAACAACAGCAGTAACACGAACATTCTCGACAACAGCAATTTTTCCTAAAGTGGTGTCACCATCGATAATAGTAGTATTGTCACTATTAGTATGTCTAACTATTATTGTATAAGTATCAGCAGAACTATCGGCTCGGCCATTAATATGATTAACACCAGGTGCAGGATTAATAAGTTTATTTGTACCACCGACAATAATTGTTCCGGTGACATCAATAGGGTTGGTGACACCAGCGCCAAGGGCACAAGTAATTAAATGATAAGGACCAGTGGCTCCAGTACCGACACCGGAAGTAAGAACAACAGTAGTACCAACAGAAGCAGTAGCTCCCCAAGGACAAGTAACATCGCCCGCAGTAAGTCCACCAAGATCAAAACCACCTTGATCTGGTATACCATCATTATTGGTTTCTCCAGAACGACCGGTAGCTTTTATTAAAACTTGCCAATCACCGCCAGCAACTGAACTTTGTGGTTTGAAAGAAATAGTGTGGGTAGCTGAACGAGTAGCAATGACATAAGAACCAGCAACTACATTATCAGCAGCAATGCCAGAAGTTAGGGCAATACTAGCGGAGTTACCGATATCATTAACAACATATAAATCACTACCACCATTGACGGTATCAGCGATAGCAATCGTATCACCAATAAAAAGGTTGTCGGTAGAATCTGATGGATTAACACCATCGGCAGTATTAATAGTGATAATAGAATCGAGAGCGGTATTGCCAGAGGTTAGACGAGCAAAATAGGAAAGTTGAGCAGTAGAAAGAATATCTTTTAATTCTTTAACTGGAGCAGATTTTAGAGTATTTATTTTGGCATAACCAACAAAAATAGTGACTAAAATTAGGAGAGTTGGTAAAAAACTAATTTTTAGATGTTTTTTGTTCATTAGAAGTTCAATTAAGTGACAATCTACTTTAAGATTAAGGATTTTAGAAAATAATGTCAAGTTGTTGGTCGTTTTTTTGCTTTGGAGGTTGAAAAAGGAGTAGCTTTATATTAAAGTATAAAGGTTATAAATTAGAAATTTAAAAAGGAAATATGAAAAAATACGTCTATTTTTTCGGAAACGGAAAAGCTGAAGGCGACAAAGATATGAAATATATCCTTGGTGGAAAGGGAGCTAATTTGGCTGAAATGACCAATTTAGGAATTCCAGTACCTCCAGGTTTAACCATTTCAACTGAAGTCTGCCAATACTATTATAATAATGGGAAAAAATACCCAACAGAATTACAAGGTCAAATTGATGAAGCGTTAAGTCAATTGGAAAAGACTACTGGTAAAAAATTTGGTGATGCAAAAAATCCACTTTTAGTATCAGTTAGATCTGGTGCTGCAGCTTCAATGCCAGGAATGATGGATACTATTTTGAATCTTGGTTTAAATGAAGAAGTAGTTGAAGGAATTATTGAAAAAACTAACAATCCACGATTTGCTTGGGATTCTTACAGACGCTTTATGCAAATGTACTGTAATGTGGTCGAAAATTTGGAACACGAAAAATTCGAACACGTGATCAATACTGTCAAAGCTAAAAAAGGTATTAAAGAAGATACTGAAATGACAGCAACTGATTGGCAAGAAGTAGTCAAAGGTTATAAAGAAATTTATAAAATTGAAAAAGGTAGAGAATTTCCAACTGATCCACAAGAACAATTGAATGGAGCTATTGGAGCAGTTTTTGGTTCTTGGAATAATCCACGAGCTATTATTTATCGTCAATTAAACAAAATTGATGAAAAGAAAATTTTTGGAACTGCTGTCAACGTCCAATCAATGGTTTTCGGGAATATGGGTGATGACTGTGGAACAGGAGTTGCCTTTACTCGTAATCCTTCAACTGGTGAAAACAAAGCTTATGGTGAGTATTTAATGAATGCTCAAGGTGAGGATGTGGTCGCTGGTATTAGAACTCCAAAAAAATTGGAAACTCTAAAAGAAGACAACGAAGTGGCTTACAAAGAATTAATGGATATCTTTAAAAAACTTGAAGGTCATTATAAAGATATGCAAGATGTTGAATTTACTATTGAAAACGGTAAACTTTTCATTCTTCAAACCAGAAATGGTAAAAGAACTGCTCCAGCAATGGTAAAAGTTGCAGTTGATTTAGTAAGTGAAGGAATGATTGATGAAAAAACTGCTTTAACTCGAGTTGAAGCTGATAAACTCGATCAATTACTTCATCCAACTCTCGATCAAAAAGCAAAAGCTGATTTTAAAGTTATTGCTAAAGGTTTACCAGCATCCCCAGGTGCTGCTTCTGGACAAGTAGTTTTTACTGCTGAAGATGCAGTTGAATGGGCTGAAAATGGTAAAAAAGTAATTTTGGTGAGAGCTGAAACTTCTCCAGAAGATTTAGCTGGTATGAATGCCGCTCAAGGTATTCTTACGGCTCGTGGTGGTATGACATCACACGCTGCAGTTGTTGCCCGAGGTATGGGTAAATGCTGTGTTTCTGGATGTGGTGATGCTATCGTTTTAGAAAAAGAAAAATTATTTAGAGTAGGTGATATCGAAGTCAAAGAAGGCGATATTATCACTTTGGATGGTTCTGCTGGTGAAGTCTTTTTAGGACAAGTACCGACTATTGAAGCTGCTTTGTCAGGTGATTTTGGAACTTTAATGTCATGGGCTGATAAATATCGCACCATGGGAGTCCGCACCAATGCAGATACTCCAAAAGATGCTAAAACTGCACGAGAATTTGGAGCTCAAGGTATTGGTCTTTGCCGAACTGAACACATGTTCTTTGAAGAAGACAGAATCTTTGCTATTCGTCAAATGATTATTTCTGACACTTTAGAACAAAGAGAAGCTGCTTTGGAAAAAATCTTCCCAATGCAAAAAAATGATTTCAAACAATTATTTGAAATCATGAAAGGTCTTCCAGTCAAAATTCGTTTACTTGATCCACCTCTACATGAATTCGTACCTCATGAAGATAAAGATATTGATGAACTGGCAAAAGAAATGGGAATTTCTTTTGAAAAACTCAAAGAAAAAGTGGAATCTCTTCACGAATTCAACCCAATGATGGGTCATCGTGGTTGTAGATTGGGTGTAACTTTCCCAGAAATTAATCAAATGCAAGTAAAAGCTATTATGACAGCTGCTTGTGAATTGGCTAAAGAAACTGGTGAAAAAATAGTTCCAGAAATCATGATCCCATTAGTTGGTGATGTTGAGGAACTTAAATGGTTAAAAGCTAAACTCGTTCCAGTTATCGAAGAAACTATGAAATCATTTGGTGTCGAATTGAAGTATGAAATCGGTACCATGATCGAAATTCCTCGAGCAGCTGTGACTGCAGATGAAATCGCTACTGAAGCTGAATTCTTCTCATTTGGAACTAACGATTTAACCCAAATGACTTACGGATTTAGCCGTGACGATGCTGGTAAATTTATCAAAGATTATTTGGCTCAAAAAATATTGACCGAAGATCCTTTCAAGAGTGTTGATCAAAGAGGTGTTGGTAAATTAATGGAGATGGCAGTAAAAATGGGCCGAGAAGGCAACAAACATCTCAATGTCGGTATTTGTGGAGAACAAGGTGGAGATCCAGAAACTGTAAAATTCTGTTACAGAATCGGACTCAACTATGTCTCTTGCTCACCTTACCGAGTACCAATTGCTAGACTTGCAGCAGCTCAAGCAGCTGTAGAAGCTAGTAAATAGTTATTAGCTAATAGCTAGTAGTAAATAGAAAAGCCCCTCCGAAAGGAGGGGTTTTTGGTTATATAATCAGTTATGAAAAAAATAATGTCGAATTATTTAGATTTGATTATTTTTTTAATTTGTTTGTTATTTTTGATTTTGGAAATAAATGGACTGATTAGTGCAGGGAAAATATATAATTATTTTTTTCCATGTAAACAATCTTTATCTGATTCTGCCTACTGTTATGTTCAAATAGATATAGTGGCTACTTTGGTATTGCTCGTTTTAACTATAGTTTCTGCAGGGTATATATTTACGAAGTTTTTAGTAAATAAAAGAAAAAAATAGATTTGGGGTTTGTTATTATTATTGTGTTAAATATCACAGAAGATTAATTATCGGACACAGGGGTCCGCCCCTACAATAAAAAATGAAAATAACATGATTGATAATGTAGGGGTCGCCCCTGTGTCGACCCTAATAAAATAAATGCATTGGGGATAATAATTAAAAATTTTAAAACATTAACCACAAAAATATTTATTAATAATGTTAAACAAAATAATTGGCCAAAATTTAATAAACGAATTTGGCAACGAAATTATTTTGAACAAATTATTAGAAACGAAAAAGAATATTTGAAAATCAAAGAATATATAAAAAATAATCCGAAAATGGGGAATAGGGATAGAAATAATATTTTGAAAAAAATAGAAATGGCCGAAAACAATACAACCCCAAAGGGATCATAAGGCTTTCGGCCAAATTAGAAAAAAAGAAGGGGTAAAAAGAATTATGCTGCTCCGCAAATTGGAGTTTCTTTTGGTGGGTCTACTCTTGGCGGGGGATTTCGATAGCATCCTTCGACCATGCCTTTTTCACAGACTTGTTGATGAGTATGTCGACTGACTAAGGTCGGATAGGGATCTCCGACAAGAATTGTTTGACCATCTTTGCTCAAAACTTCTGTCTTTTTTTGTTGACAGATTTCGAGGTTGGGGAAAAGAACATAGCTGGATCCTTTGTCGTTGTTGAGACAAAGAATTCTTTGGCAGATGGCATATTCAGTTTCCGTCTGCATTTTTGTATCTCCTTTCTGAAGTTGTTTTGAGATTTATTTCCCCTTCTTTTTATTTTTTGAAAGTACCACCCATTCTAACATGGTTAAAAATGTTTTAAAAATTATTTTTGAGCTAAATATGAATCCTATAATATTGACTTTTGATAGATTTTGAAGTATAATATGGGGCTCGCAACTTAAAAATATAAAAGGGAGAAATGAACTATGGTCTTTGGCGATTCTCAGGATTTATTTGCCGTATTGGTCGTTGATGTCGGTTTGAAAGGGTTTACAAAAACCGACAAAGAAGAGGGAGTTATTTCCTTTTCCGGAACTATTGAAGGCAGGATCCTTTATGGTGAATATAAACAAGGTGTTTATTGCACTATTTATATTCAACGTAAACAGTTTGACCCGCTGTATGAACAAAAAATTCCAGTTTTTAGCAATGTTCAAATAAATCTTTGCGATTTTTTTGAATGTGATTCAAAAGCAACCCCAGTTCCTGATCCGGAGCATATAAAAGGCATCCTAGGTTTAGGGTATTTTTCTTTGCTTTGGGGAGATATCTCTATAAAATAAGTTACGAGTACCAGAAATATTGATGGCTATTTTTAGCTTTCTTTTGTTTCTGGTTTACTCAAAATTTGCAAACCCGCTTTTGGCGGGTTTTTTGGTGGAGAAAATATGGTGTATAATTTGGCAGTTTCGTTTTGCTCTTAAAAAATATGGAGAGGAGGTGAAAAAAAATGAAGTGGAAACTCTTGGAGGAAAAGTTGAAATTGAATTATGGTTTCTTATTGTCTTTTGATGAAAAGAAAAAACCTAATTTTGTTCAGTTTATATTTTTTTGTCCGACGAGAGAACTTCCTATCGGAGCCTATTTAACTTATACCAATGGTTTAATAGAGATGATTGTAGATGTTGGAAAAGATGAAGAAAATTTTGAAAAATATTTTCCTAATTTAATTGAAGACATCAAACAATCTCTACTTAAAACAAAGGTAGAAAAAGGAGTTAATTCTCAAAGATCAGTTTTCGTCTTTTTTAACGACGGAGAAGAGATCGTTGCAGAAAGAACTATTAGATTGGAACTTGGTTTTTAAAACGAAACTACCGAAAGTTATTAACGCTTAAATGCGTTTTTTGATTTTCGGTTCCCTCAAAATTGACAAACCCGCTTTGGCGGGTTTTTTAGTGGAATTTAATTTATTAAAAATGAAATGGCCGAAAAACATGTTCCTAAGAGGAGACACGGCTTTCGGCCAAAAGAAAAAAAGAAGAGAGAAATTTGATGGTTTAGCAAACCTCTTTGCATTTTGGAGCGATTTGGCTTACTTGTTTGAGTTTACCCCCGTTGGTGCAAATTCGTTGATAAGTTTGTGGGCAAGCTAAAACGGGATATGGCGTATCTAGAACGACTGTTCTGGGATATTTCTTGGGAATTTCGACCATATCATGGTTGGCTCGGTCTCTATCGAGATAAAGTACATAAAACTCAAGTTTTCCATCTTTAAGTTTTAAACAAAATACCTCGATAAGATGTTCAGTTTGATTCTGATCCATAAAAATACTCCTTTCAGTAAAATATTTTTCTCTTCTCTTATACTTTTTAAAAGTACCGCCAATTCTAACATGATTTAAAACTGGTTTCTGATATAATTGACCCAAAATTGGAAATTCGTATTTGCATGGATTTTTCCAATCGAACTTTAAAATAGTAAACGGAAACTAAAAGCGGATAATATTTGTCAATTTTTAGTTTCCGTTTATAAAGCGAAAACATTTTTTAAAAAAATATAGAGAAAGGATTTAAAAGAAAATGAGAATTTTAAAAGTTTGGGGAGTTGAAGAACATAGAGGTGGAATTTTACTGCCTGATCTGGATGAAGTAAGGATGACTTTATGGTCTTTTTTTGAAGAAAAAGGAAATCAAAATCCTCCTGCAAGGGTAGAAGTAGACAAAACAATGAGACTGTTGGAAAGTCCCAGTTTTAAAACAATGGAACATTCTATTGGAACCGACAAAACTGTCTTAAAAATTGTAATGATTGACGGTAAAAAGAAAAGATATTTCTTGCGAATTAAAAACTCTGGTCATTTTGATATTGAAAAAGAAAGAGAATTAGCAAGAAAAATGGTAATGCCTTTTCCAATTGTCGATTTTTCAGTAAAGGTGGAAACTGATTTGGAAAATGGCAAGTTTGTCTTTGATTTCAAAAACATTTTAGAACATCTTAGACATGCTTTGCCAAATCTCAATATGGTATCAGGACAACTAGCAACTGAAGCTATGCTGGCTTATAATCATTTTTCTGGCAAGACAATACCTTTTGGCATTTATCGAGATGGCGATATTCAAGTATCACTAATATTTGGAGAGGAAATGGCGACAAGAAGATTTCTCGACGATTGTCCTTTTTCAGAAAAAGAACCATGCGAAAAAGAGCCAAAAGATAATTGGAAATTAGATTATGCCAAATCTATTATCACGGGCCAGTTTACTCCAGCTGCAGAAGAGACATCCCCTTCATTTAGAGTTATCGTCGGAATGATAAAAGATAAGTCGTGCGAAGATGTCTTACCTCTTGTTTATGGTGAGGTTTTAGCTAAAAGCATAGCAAGAGATATTGCTGAGGCAATGAAAATGTAATCGCTTAAGAGCGCTGATTTTTTAGAAGACTTTGTCTTTCTAATAATCAGCGCATTTTTTTGGTCAAAAAATAAATGTTATAATTTTGTTTATGGATAGGCTTAAATTAATAACACCAAGTTTGGAATATAAAGAAAAAGCATGGGAATTTAGAAATGAATGTTTGACTGAAAGTGAAGAAATACATGGAGATGGCGGATTGGATAAATCTAATACTTTTGAAGAGTGGTTGGAAAATTTAAAAAAAGAATCGAGTAAAGATACTTGTGGTGAAAAATGGGTGCCAGCAACAACTTGGCTAGTAGAACGAGAAACCGATAAAAAAATAGTGGGGGTAATTCAGTTAAGACATGAATTAAATGAATTCTTATTAAATCGAGGTGGAAATATTGGTTATGAAGTTAGACCAAGTGAACGACGAAAGGGTTATGCCACAGAAATGTTGAATTTAGTTTTAATTGAATCTAAAAAAATGGGATTAAAAAAAGTTTTAATTTCTTGTACGAAATCAAATTTAGCATCAGCAAAAACAATTTTGAAAAATGGTGGAGTATTAGATGATGAGAGAACTTGGACTGACGGAAGTATTTATCAAAGATATTGGATTGAAATTAAATAATGAATGCTGGCCTATAATGTTGTAAAAAGTGAAGTTTTTTGATATAATCGCGGGTTAATCAAATAATTAATTTTTTAGTATTTGCTCTAAGAAATATTTATTTGATGTACCTTTAAAAACTTTCCTGTTTTGTCTCTAATAAGGAGTATTTTGCTTAAATGTTTAAGTAGAATATTCCTTATTTAGGGATCGACCTTGAGTCGTTAAATAAAATAAAAGGAGAGAAAAGTTGTGAAGAGGTTTTTAATTATTTTGATGGCAATGGTAATGTTGTTTGCCATGACTGGTTGCTTTCCGGCTTTACCTTTGAGATCTGATATGGCCACAGATGGTCTAGAACAGGTGGTCACATACAATCTGAGAGGGCCGGCGGGAACTGAACAAGAAGTCAACTATGCTCAGCTACGAGGATTAAATGAAATTTCTCCTCTGTTGCAGCAGGAAACGATTTTTGGCAAGATGTCGGGATCGAAAACCCAAGATGTTCAAGTAACCTTGGAGGATGGAACTGTTTGCCAAGCATTGGGTATGGTTAAAACCAAACGTTTTGCTGGCCTGACTCGTTTCATGACATTGGAAACATCGACTTATACAGGAACCGATGCTCAGGGTAATATTTACGCTGGGGCAAAGGTTAGACTGGATTTCAATCGTAATTTTGTTCAGTACTTTGATACGGACAAAAGAGATTTTCAGTCGTTGTGGTATTACGATATTCCGTGCAAAAAGAACGGAAACGTAATCGAACTAGATCTATCGCAAGCAAAACTGAGAGCCTTAGTGGTTAATGAGGTTTGGCAAGCAAGAATTGCTACCGGATCATATTTTTTCAACTGGGGTCATTCAGTGACGGCGATTGATGGCTTACCTGCAAGTATGCCTGGGGGTTGGTGGCTGAATTGGGATATTCCCAATACATCGGATGATACTATGGGTGCTTACAATATTGTCAATCAAATGGTTGATGATTTGGAAAGCAGCGAACAACCCTGGTTGGAATTCACCGCTGGTGGTATTTTCGATCAATGGGGAACTTATCTGATTTACAGTGCTGGCGATGCTGACCAATATGCCAGTTTTGACCGAATCTTTTTGAATCGGCAACGTCAGTATTCGGTTTTTTACAGACCGGACAAAGAAACTGCTTGGGATTACATTATCGTTAAACCGGTGTACAACTATGAATTTAACGATGTTGGACAAAATCTGGCAAAGTTAAAATCATGGGGAGACAATCCGTTTAGTGGCAAACTTAATGAAAATGGTTTGCCAAAAGATGTATCAGATAGTGTTATCTCGGAAATGGAAAAAATTGGATGGATGAACGCGCCCAATGCTTCATTGGAACAAATCCAATTTATCGATTCAGATGAAAACATTCTTTATACCATGACGGTTCGGGCCTATATTGGAGCCAACGATAGCTTGATTATGTTCAGTCCGACAAAACCGGATTGGAATCAAATCAAGAACGAAGCTCCAACATCTAACCAAAACTTACCAATGCCGATTTATTATGATAAAAACGGCAATAGAGAATTGGACCAACCGTATACCGACGAACAATGGGCTGAATGGCAACGTGAGGCAACAATATGGAACTTTATGAAAAGTAATCCATACTCTGTTAATGCTGATCTTTTCGTTCAGTACCGGTTTGCTGACAACACCACTTGGGAACCGATCACTGACAGTGATGGTCATGTTGTTGGGTATAGCCCAATAGAATGGAATCTGTCAGCATCTTATTACTTGGACGGTGATGCCAAAAAACCATGGTTGGTTTGTCAACTCTTAGGTGAAGTTGGAGTCAGAACATTAGGTTTAAGCTATTGTTCCGGATTGTATGAAGGGACAGGTCTACTTTTTGCTTTGGCTCAACAGGTTCATCGCTCTGAATTCTACGATGGTTACAGTCAGGAAAGTATCTGGAGATTTGATGCTCGGGCATCTCAACTACCAGATACTTTAGCCGAATCTTGGGCAATGCTTCACAATTAAAACTAAAACGCTGGGAGACAGATTGAATACTATATGTATTCCTCTCCCAGCATTTTTTTTGGTCAAATTTGTGTTAATAAAAAAATGGGGTAGAATACCGGCATGCAGCACAAATGCGTGTTTGCTAGAACTTTTGAAATTATAATGAAAGGAGGTTTTGATCATGTGGATAGGACTACTTATGGCTGTTTATCAATCAAGTGTGGTTCAGAAGAACGGAATTAAGTTAGAAACAAAATCTGGCGGTGCTACCATCAAGGGTGTTACCTGCGGTAACATTAGTCTTTTTTTGGATCTTGATGGCGACCAAGTAACTTTGGTTTTTGATGAATCAAAAGCAGAAAATTTACCTGGTAACTTAATTTCGGGTCAAGAAGAGGCAGTGATGAAGAGCATAGAAACAACTCTTTCGATCTATGGGAAACTTTATGCCAAACGTCGTGAAGTTATCAGCGATGAGCTGAAAGCCAGGAAAGAAAGAAAGATAATTTGGAACTAAGAACGAAACGGGAGGATTTTGAAAATGTCTGGCGAAGAAGGAATAATTTTTGAAGCAGCGATTGAACAATTCATAACCATAATAGTTACGGGTTGGAGTAATTGCTGGCCGATTACAAGAAAGTCAAGGGTAGATACTTGTCGTTCTAGTTTTGGTTTGGGCTTAAATGGTGGTCAACAAAAAGTTCAAATCAAAACTAACCTTATCGAAGGAGATATAGTTTGGGTCAAGTTTTCCAACTTTTTCTCCGATGACGATATCTGTCTTCAAAAGACAATCATTGATAAAATCAATGATTTATTACCTGGCTCAAACAAGTTGAAAGAAAGATCAAAAGGTTGCAATCCGGGAACAAAGATCTTCTTTTGGGTAGGATGATTTTTATTGGTAAGGATAAAGATTTTAGGTTAATACCTAATTTTTATCCTTACCAAAGTTTTTTTTGTTAGAATGGGTTATGATAAAAACTTTTATAGATGATCAAGAGTTAATAAAATGGCAAGAGAAAGTAAACGAAATTCATAAAAAAATTAATAATAAAACTGGTGAAGGAGCAGATTTTTTGGGTTGGGTAGACCTGCCGATTAATTATGATAAACAAGAGTTTGAAAGAATAAAATTAGCAGCAGAAAAAATTAGAGAGACTTCTGAAGTTTTGGTAGTAATTGGAATTGGTGGCTCTTATTTGGGAAGTAAAGCGGTAATAGAAGCTTTAAGTGGTGACGGAAAAGTAGAAGTTTATTTTGCTGGAAATAATTTGAGTTCTAGATATTTAAATGATTTATTAAAGAAAATTGAAGGTAAAAAAATATCAATAAATGTAATCTCAAAATCGGGAACAACACTTGAACCGGCTTTGGCATTTAGAATCTTAAAAGAAAAAGCTGAGGGAAGAATCTATGTAACAACAGATAGTGAAAAAGGAGTTTTAAAAAAATTAGCAACTCAAAAAGGTTATGAAACTTTTGTGGTACCCAATGATATTGGGGGTCGATATTCAGTTTTAACGGCAGTGGGATTATTGCCAATAGCGGTGGCGGGAATTGATATTGATGAATTGATGAATGGAGCAAAACAAGCAAGAGAAGATTTTGGTAAAGAAAATATTTTGGAAAATGAAGCATATAAATATGCGGTGACTCGAAATATTTATTTAAATCAAGGAAAATTAATTGAAATATTGGCTAATTATGAACCATCACTTCATTCTTTAGGAGAATGGTGGAAACAGCTTTTTGGAGAAAGCGAAGGGAAAGATGACAAAGGAATATTTCCAGCATCAGTTGATTTGACAACTGATTTACATTCGATGGGACAATATATCCAAGATGGAAATCGAATTTTATTGGAAACAGTTCTAAATATAGAAGAAGATAGTGAAAATATTTTAATAAAACAAGAAAATGAAGATAGCGACGGATTAAATTTTTTGGCGGGGACTACTCTAGATTTTGTTAACAAAAAAGCGATGGAGGGGACAATTCAGGCTCATATTGACGGTGGCACACCAAATATAATAATAAATTTAGCTAAATTAGATGAATTTAATTTAGGATATCTTTTATATTTTTGGGAAAAGTCGTGCGCTATGAGTGGATATCTTCTTGGAGTAAATCCGTTTAATCAACCAGGTGTAGAAGTCTACAAAAAAAATATGTTTAGACTTTTGGGAAAAGAATTATAAACCCTCCTGTCCCTTTGGGACATCCTCCCTTAAAAAAGGAGGAAGTCATATGAAAATAACTGAAGAAAATTTTAGAACTAATCGAGGTCATTTGAGATATTTAGAAGAATTAAGACAGTTATCTATTAATAATAGAAATCACCCAACAGAAGCAGAATATATCATGTGGCAATTCTTAAGAAAAAATAAATATGGTCTAAAGTTTGTTAGGCAAAAACCAATTTTTAGATTTATTGTCGATTTTTATTGTCGTAAACTATTACTAGTAATTGAAATTGATGGAGGTTCTCACAATAAAAAGAAAATTTATGACTTGGAAAGAGATAAGTACTTGGAGAGTGTAAATATTAAAACTTTAAGATTTACTAATGACGAAGTTTTAAATAATTTTAGTAATGTTTTAGAAAGATTGCTCCCTTTTTTAAGGGGAGCTGTCGAACGAAGTGAGACTGAGAGGTTTAAAAAGGTTTAGCTTTTTTAATAGTTTTAATGCCGAAAATAATTCCAACTAAAAATAAGATAAACAAAATTGGGGAAATGGGAAAGACAAAAAAGGAAGTTGATTGGCTGGGGATATGAAGATTTTCCTCAAATGAAAGAGTAGCAGTATAGCGGCCTGGCCAAAATGGTCCTTTAAGAGTGCAATTTGACAATTCTTGGCAATCAATTTGACGATAATAATTAGCTAAAACATTTAAAGGTTTGAGTTTGATTTCTTTTAACGTTTGATCATTTTTAATTAAAGTAATTTTGCCTGATGTCTTTAAAAAATGATTAGAATCGTTTTTTACTTCACCTAAAAATTTAATTTGACTAAATAAAACATCTTTAATTTTTGGCTTGATAATAAATGAAGAAATAGTGCCTTTAGTTGAAACATTTTCAGTATTGCTAACACTAAGTAAAATATGAGAACCAATTCTTCCAGAAGCAGTGGGAAAATTGTTTGTCTGATTTTGAATTTGAGAAACAAAAAAAGTGTAATATGAATCAATAAAAGGAGCGTTAGATGAAGTTTTTATTTTTAAAACTAATTGTTGTTTAGAATTAGCTTTTAATAAAAATGGTTGACCCAAAACTAAATCAGAATTGTTAAGCGAAAAATTTATATCTGAATTGTTAGGAATATTTTGATAAGTGACTGAACCAGAGTTGCCTTGAGGTAAAAAAGGTAAAACTTCGGTATTGAGATAAATATCCTGATTGGAATTATTGTCGACTTGGTAAGCTTGGGTAATAGTAGTATTTGGTTTTAGTAAATATTCAATTTGAGCTGGTGAAATAGTGATATTAAAATCTGACATATTTAGTATTTAGGAACTGCAGTAAAATTAATATTATTTTGATAATAACCTTGAGGTTGAAGAGGAGAAATGTTGATTTTATAAGTGATTTTAGCGGAGTGATTTTCTACAGGATTATTTTCTGACATAAAAATTTGGGGTGATTCACCGATTTGACGATTAGCAAATTGACGAAAATAAGAGGAATCTGCAAAATAATTAGGAGTACCATCTCCGGAAGCATTAAAGCCAAAACCATAAGTATTATTATTAACCCAAACGCCAGAAGTGGTTTGATCACAAGTATTACTATCACAAGTAGTATCAGGAATAGTTTCATTGGTATCTGGAGTAGTTAATGGAGAATTTTCTGATGTAAAGATTTCATAACCATGAGCAGTAGGAGTAGTAATAGTAAGATTGTTAGTTTGAGTAGTACCGATATTTGGAGTAAGAGCACCAAAATTAATATCAAGATTATCTATGGAAAAAGAAAATTTATAATTTGGGTCGTAAGCATATTGAAAACCAGCCTTAACAGTATAACCAGCACTGTTGTATTGACCAGGAGCATTTTGGCCAACAGTGTCAGTGAGAATGTAATTAGTAGAGGTTTTTTTGCCACCAGTCATATTGAAATTACCCCAATCGATATGGTAACTAGGAGAAGTAAACGACTGAGCATTTATCTTTTTTAGAAAAACAAAAAATAGATAAATAATGAACAAACCCACCTGTCCTGCGGACACCCTCCCTTGATGAAGGGAGGGAATTTTCCCCTTTTTCAAGGGGGAATGCCACGAAGTGGAAGGGGGTTTCTTATTCATCTGATTGTTGATCGATTTCAGTTTTTAATTTTTCGGAAGAGTTAAGTAAAGATTTGGCACTGTCTTTGATATAACGAATTTTTTCTTTTTGAATTGGTTGAAGAGGAGTAGAAAAAAGTTCTGATGAAGTCTCAATAATTTGACAAATACCAGTTTTAAATTTGAGAGATAACCACATCAAAAAATTAGTTTCATCAACAGAAAGTTCATTTTCAATTTTGGCTTTTTCAAGATATTGTTTGCCGATAAACCAAGACAGAGGAGTGATTAAAAGTAGGGAAGATAGTGGAATTAATGATTGAACTGAATTTAATGATTGAGATAAAAGTAAAATTAAAACTAATGAATAAGACAGGGTGGTAGAGGGGGGATTTTGAAATGCGAGAGTAAATAATAAAAAATAAATTAGAAAGAAAAATGAAGAATTAAGACCACCAGTGAAAAAAACAGTTAGGGTAATAATAAAAGAAATTAGATGAAGAGAAAGTTTTTTTTGAAAAAGTAAAATTATGAAAATAATAGAAATGAAAGCAATTAATTGGGGAGTATAAATAGAAAAATCGGAATTAGTAAAAAGAAAGCTGGTTAAGGCTAAAAGAATATAAATTAAGATAGTCAAAATCTGAGACATACAATAGTATGGTTGATTTTGGTTAAAGTATCAAGTTTGTAAAAAGAAAACCGGATGATACAAAGAAGTGTTTTTAACACTAATTTGTACCAGAGCCGGTAAAAGCAAGACAAACAGGAAAGGTGATAAAGATTATTATCTTCAATAATAACCAAACATATTATTTATGGATTGGATAATATTGAAGATAGCTCGTTGTTCGGGTTTAAGACATTTAAGGTCTTCTTTCTGCCTTAAAAAGTAGCAAGCTAAAAGACACATAAATATTCTCCTTGCCTCAAACGATATAACCAAGATTTTGTTTGGCCAGTTGAGTTATTTGCTCTTGAAGAAGTTGATCGTGCTCGCAAACTGCGGCAAACGAGGAATAACCGTTTTCAACGGCAAGACGGTCTCTCTCTTCTGTAAGAGTTGTTGTTTTAGGTGTAGTTTCGTTTATTGCCATGGTAAAAATCTCTCCTTTAATAAAGTAATTTTGGATCACTGTCGGAAATGATGTTGTCGATCATGCTTTGCCAATTTGGGCAACAAAACAGATACAACAAACGACCATAACGAGAACGAGCTAGCTTGTTCCTAAAATGCCATAGTTTGATTTTTCTCCCAAGATACTTAATAACTCCCATAAATTTTCCCTTTCCCTTCTATTTTTAATGTTCGCTATCGAACAGTTTCACCTATTTTAGCACGAAATTATTTTTGATAAACTTAAATTAAGATATTATGTTAGATAAATTACGTAAATTTCAATTGGTCGATGGGTTGTTGATTTTGGGAATAATTTTGTTGGTAGTGGGAATTGGAATAAATTTTAAAGATAATTTTTGGGAAAAAACAGAAATCAAAGTAACTTCAAGAAATATTAGTCCGACCCCAATTATTGATATACAAGTTAATAGTAAAGTAAAAATTGATATAGCAGGTGAAGTAATAAAACCGGGGGTTTATGAATTGAATAATGGGGATAGAATAATTGATATTTTGGTTATGGCTGGAGGATTGGGGGTCAATGCTGACCGAGAATGGGTAGAGAAAAATTTAAATCAGGCAGAAAAATTAGTAGATGGACAAAAGATTTATATTCCTAAAGTTGGAGAAGAAATAAAAATTGATAACAAAGTACTAGGAATTAGTGAATCGAAAATAATTAGATTAAATACAGCCACGATAGAGGATTTGGATAAGTTGACAGGAATAGGTCCGGCTATAGCTGGTCGGATCATTGATTATCGTACCAAAAATGGTGGATTTAAAGACATAAATGAATTGAAATTGGTCAGTGGAATTGGAGATAAATTGTTTGAAAAAATTAAAGATGAAATCGCGTTATAAAGTGTTTATTTTACCTTGATGATATTTTGCAGTGCTCGCACCTTCGCCAGAGGCCTCAGCGGCTTGCGCGCTGAAAATACCATCTGCGGCAAAATTTATAGATTAAGATTGCTCCCTTTTTTAAGGGGAGCTCCCCGATGAATATCGGGGTGAGGGGTTTTGAATGAGAGTGAAACAGAGGGGTTTAAATAAGATTTATATTTGGGCAGGATTGCTTTTAGTGGGATTGTTGATGTATAAGTTTGTATTGAAGGATAGTTTGATATATGTTGTAAATCAAAGTTTGCCAAATAAAGAAGCAGCGCTTTTAAATGGAATGCTTTGGGGTGAAAAAGATTTTGATAAAGATTTTTATAACCAATTAAAAAATAGCGGATTACTTCATTTAGTGGTGGTGAGTGGGGCTAATATGATTTTAGTTTTTAAAGGAATAGTTGAGGGCTTGGCAAAGTGGATTGGGAGAAAGTGGGCGATTGGAATGGCTTGGTTGGTTTCTTTGTTTTATTTAAATATTGTAGGCTGGGAAATTCCAATTGTGAGAGCTTTAATTTTGGTGTCGATTATGTATTGGGCACAAATTTTGGGGAGAAAATATAATGTGTGGCGAGGATTAATTTTTAGTGGATTAATAATTGTTTTAGCTTGGCCTAAATCAATATTAGAAATTAGTTTTTGGTTGAGTTTTGGGGCATTCTTTGGAGTAATAAGTAGTCCATGGAAAGATGTGTTTAGATCAAGTTTTTGGGCGGCTTTGTGGATTAGTCCAATAATGGCATTGGGGCTGGGAAAGATAAATTTAATAGGTCCAATTAGTAATGTATTAGTACTATTTATAGTAGAAGTGATCACTATAGTTGGTTTTTTAGGCTCGATTGTTGGTTTAATAATACCAATGATGGGAAAAATAATTTTATGGTTAATAATGCCGCTGTTAAAATATTTTGTGGTGATAGTAGAAATAATAGGAAATTTAAAATGGATAAATTTGAATATAAATTTTAATTGGATGATATTGTTAGGGTGGTATCTGATCTTGATTTATTTTTTATTAAAACCCTCTTGTCTCTCGGTAAACTCGAGACATCCTCCCTTGATAAAGGGAGGAAACACTAAAATCAAGAGGAGTGTTTTATGAAATATTTGGTTGATATTGAAGCAAAAACTAGAAGAAGGAATATTAAATATTTAGATAAATTAAGAGAAATTGCTAGAAATAACAGAAATAATCCAACTCAAGCAGAATTTATAATGTGGCAATTTTTAAGAAAAAATAAATTTGGTTATAAATTTACTCATCAAAAACCAGTTTTTAGGTTTATTTTAGATTTTTATTGTTCTGAACTATTACTTGCTGTTGAAATAGATGGTGATTCTCATGAATCTAGGGTAAATTCTGACTTAGAAAGAGATAAATACTTAGAAAAATTAAATATAAAAACAGTGAGATTTACTAATGATCAAGTTTTGAATGATTTTTTAAAAGTTAAAGATGAGCTTCTCCCATTAATCAAGGGGAGATGTCACGAAGTGACAGAAGGGTTTTGATATGAAAAGTAGAATACTTTTGTTTTTGAGTTTGATTTCGTTAATAGTTTTGTTTTATATAACTTTGCCGAATAAAACAGGTAAAGTAGTGTTTTGTGATGTGGGGCAGGGAGATGCGATTTTGGCAACATATAGAAATATCCAAATGTTGATAGATACTGGACCAGATAATAAAAAAGTATTGGAATGTTTAAATCGACAGTTGCCGTTTTGGGATAAAACAATTGAAGTATTGGTTGTGACCCATGGAGACAGTGATCATATTGGGGGTCTAAACGACCTAAAAAAGGGATACAAAATAGAAAAGTATTTTAGTAATGAACAAAATAATTACTCACAAAAGTTAAGCCAAAATGATGTAATTAGTACTAATATGTTTGATTTTGAAGTGGTCAATCCAACGAAAAATATAGAAACTGATGACGATAATATAAATTCTGTGGCGGAGTATTTAATATATAAAGGAAGTGTAAAATGGACGGCTTTTTTGAGCGGTGATATTGATAAAGAGACAGAACAAAGATTGGTGTGGCAAAAGATTTTAGATAAACAAGTGGACGTTTTAAAAGTAGCTCATCATGGGTCGGAAAATGGAACCAGCGACGAAATATTAGATTTTTTGAAACCAAAAATAGGAGTGATTAGTGTAGGGAAAAATAATCGATTTGATCATCCAAGAAAAGAAGTATTAGAAAGATTAAAAGTTAGAAACATAGAAATTAAAAGAACGGATGAAATTGGTGATGTAGTTTTTGAATTGAATTAAATATGGTAGAATAGGTAAAATATGAAAGAAATTACAAGTGCAGATCAAGTGGCAAAACTTCTGGGAACTAAATTTGGTAAAACTGAAAAAATCGTCTTAGATAATGGTCAAACTGAATTACAAGAAAGACATACTTTTTGTACGGAGAAGGGAATATCTAAAGGATCATATATGAATGATCAACAGAAGATGGCCCTACGAGATGAAGTTCATATGGGTGAAGAAAGTAGACAGGCTACTGATGAATTCAATAAAGGCATGGGTATTGCCGATTAATTTGAATTTATATACTCAAAAACTTTTTTGGAAACTAATTTAATAGTTTCGGTGGCTTTATCAATATTTTGACTTCGAGTCATAATACAAAGAAGATATGGTTTTTGAGGTAAATAGACAATACCGCAATCATGAAGTTGAACTTCATTAGTATCACTATAAATTCGCTCCCCAAATTTATGAGCAATGGGAATATTTTTAGAAACACCAGCAACCAATCCTTGTTTGTAATCTGTTTGCGAAAGTAAATCTAAAGCCCTTTCAGACATATCCTTATTTAAATATGAAGCATTGTAAAGAATTCTAAAAAAAGAAGCATAATCTTTAACGGTTAAAATATTTCCATTTGGGTTAGTAAAAGCTTTTGAGATATCAACATCAAGATCATTATAAGTTTTTACTATTTCGTCACCATTAATATTATTCACTAAGTCATTATAAGCGTCATTATCGGAATGAATTATCATGCGATTAATAAGATCGTTAATAGTGTAGTCTAAATTAGGAGTAAGAATTTCGGACGGTTTAATATTCTGAATCTGACTACCAGAATTTAAATCTTCTTTGTTAATAATAGTTTGTTTTAAAATTTCTGGATTTTTTTCAGCTTTTTTATAATAAGTAATTAAAACTGGTACTTTGACTAAACTAGCAGGAGTAAAATATTCTTTTTCATTAATTCCAAACCACGGTCCATTATTAAGATCTCTAAAATATACAGAAGCAAAACTGATATTTTTTTGATTAATTTGTTGATTAATAACGTCTTGGACTTGATGTTTGATAGTAGAAAGATTGTTACTAGGAGTATTAGAATTGCATTCTAGGAGAGGGCTAATGAATTTATAGTTAAATGATTTGCGAACTTCTTGTTGTAGAGATTCTTCAGGAACAGAATATATTTTTTTACCAATAATAATCCCAATTATTAAAAATATTAAAATAATTGCGACCTGGAGAAAAAATTTCTTCATGTGAATATGATAAATCTTACCATAAAAGTAATATTTTGTAGTAAAATACCGTATGGATTTTAAGTTAGTAGAAAATAAATGGCAAAAATATTGGGATCAGCACTCAGAAATTTGTGCGGCTAAAGACGAAAGTGATAAAAAGAAAAAATATGTACTAGTAGAATTTCCATATCCAAGTGGTACTGGTCTTCATATTGGCCATGCTTTTAGTTTTACAGGAGCTGATGTTTATGCTCGTTTTTGGCGAATGAGGGGTAATAATGTATTATTTCCGATGGGATGGGATGCTTTTGGTTTACCAACAGAGAATTATGCCATAAAAATGAAACGAAAGCCGCAAGAGATTACTAAAGAAAACACTGACCATTTTAGAGAACAGATGAAGAGATTGGCTTTTTCATTTGATTGGTCAAAAGAGGTTAATACAACTGATCCAAACTATTATCGTTGGACTCAATGGATTTTTATTCAACTATTTAAAAAGGGTTTGGCATACAAGAAAGAGATGCCGATTAATTGGTGTCCATCTTGTAAAATTGGTTTGGCTAATGAAGAAGTAGTTGATGGAAAATGTGAGAGATGTGGAGCTGAGGTATCCAGACGAAATATATCTCAATGGGTAGTTAAAATAACAGAATATGCTGATAAATTAATTGAGGGATTAGAAAAAACTGATTTTATTGAAAAGGTAAAACAACAACAAATTAATTGGATTGGGAAATCAGAAGGAGCAAAAGTAAAATTTCAAATCAAGGATAATGAAGAAAGTTTAGAGGTGTTTACCACTAGACCAGACACTCTTTTTGGAGCCACTTTTATGGTGATAGCCCCAGAACACGAATTAGTTAGTAAGTTAATTAGCGAAGTAGCTATTAGTAAAACAATAAAAGAGGAAATAAATAATTATGTAAAAGATGCGCGTAAAAAATCGGAAATGGAAAGGACAGAGTTAAATAAAGATAAAACGGGAGTATTTAGTGGTCTTTATGCCATTAACCCAGTTAATAATAAAGAAATTCCAATTTGGATAAGTGACTTTGTATTGGCAAGTTATGGCACTGGAGCAATAATGTCGGTACCAGCTCATGATGAAAGAGATGAAGAATTTGCTAAAAAATTTGATTTAAAAATCATTAGTGTCTATGATGAAAAAGAAAAGGTAATTAATTCGGAATTTTTAAATGGATTAACTAAAGAGAAAGCAATTAAGGAGATGATTAATTGGTTAGAAAATAAAGGGATTGGAGAAAAAACCGCTTCTTATCATTTAAGAGATTGGATTTTTAGTCGTCAACATTATTGGGGAGAACCAATTCCAATGATTAAGTGTCCAAAATGTGCTTGGGTGCCAGTACCAGATGAACAATTACCTATAGTGTTACCAGAAGTAGAAGCATATGAACCAACTGATGATGGTAAGAGTCCATTGTCTAAAATTGAATCTTTTGTAAAGTGTAAATGTCCTGTTTGTGGTGGAGATGCCGAAAGAGAAACCGACACGATGCCAAATTGGGCGGGTAGTGATTGGTATTTTTTGGGTTATATTATAGCTTCCAAAATAAACCGCAATTTAGCTTTGAATGATATAGATGATGATATATTTAGTGATAGTCAAAAGGAACTAAAATATTGGTCACCGGTAGATGTTTATATAGGTGGTGATGAACACAATGTACTTCATTTGTTATATTCTCGATTCATTTATAAATTTTTATATGACTTAGGGGTTTTACCAGAAGGGAATCCTGAGCCATATTATAAAAGAATCTCTCATGGGGTAATTTTGGGTCCAGATAATCAAAGAATGAGTAAATCTCGAGGTAATGTGATAATTCCAGAAACTGTAGCGGATAAATATGGAGTTGATGTAACCCGAATGTATTTAATGTTTATGGGTCCATTTGATTCAACTATGGCTTGGAATGAAAAAACTTTAATGGGAGTTAAAAGATTTTTAGATAGATTTGAGAAGTTTATTGGACAATTTACTAATCAGTCAAATAACGAAACTGTTAGCAGTGATGAAGTTAGTATGATTATAAACAAGACTATTAAAGGAGTGACAGAGGATCTCGAAGCTTTTAAATACAATACAGCTATTGCCAAGATGATGGAAATGTTAAATGGTTTAACTGTAAGTAAATCAATAAATATATCAATTGAAGATATAAAAAAGATTTTAAAATTATTGGCTCCATTAGCTCCTTATACAGTCGAAGAACTTTACAGTCAGTTAGATAATGAATCAATTCATCAAAGTGCTTGGCCAGAAGTAAATGAAAAATATTTAATAGATAAAGAGATCAAAGTAATGGTGGCTATCAATGGAAAAGTCAGAAGTAGTATCTTAGTTGATAATAAAGAAATTAATAACAAAGAGATGGTTTTAAAAATGGCTAAAGAAAATAATGAGATAATAAAATGGTTGGGAGACAAAAAGATAGTTAAAGAGATATATATACCAGCTAAGATGGTAAACTTAGTAATATAAAGATCTAGTTAAATTAATTAACTCAATATAATATTACAAAATATATCAAGCAGTTTTGTGATTTAACTGCTAATGACTATCAAATTACTTGAAAGATCGAAAAAAAGACTAAAAATGAAATTTAAAGAATTTAAACTAAAAAATGGAGCTAAAGGAGTGGTTATTCCTCTTAAAGGCCTTAATTCGGTGACGGTGGAAGTATTTTTTAAAATAGGTTCAAAATATGAAATCAATGGTGAATTTGGAATGAGTCATTTCTTGGAACATATGGCTTTTAAAGGAACTCAAAAAAGACCATCGGCAGTTTTAATTAATAAGGAGATGGATTCTAAGGGAGCTAGTTACAATGCTGGTACTGGTCATGAAATGACTTCTTACCATATTACGACTATTAAAGAAAATATTCCTTGGGCTTTGGAGATGCTATCAGATATCTTGTTCAATTCGATCTATGATGATGAAGAAGTTTTGAAAGAAAGAGGAGTAATAATCGAAGAAATTAGGATGTACCAAGATAATCCAATGATGGGTTTGTCGGCTGAGATGACTAAATTTCTTTATGGAAAATCAAAAATTGGTTGTTGGAATATTGCCGGTGAAGTAAGAGATATAAAACCAATAAATCGACAAAAAGTAATTAACTACAGAAATAAATTTATAAATCCAGAAGATATGGTAATAGTAATAGCTGGAAACGTTGATTTGGGAGTCTCTAGTGAAGTGGAAAAATATTTTGGAAGTTTTATTAATGAAAACAAAGAAAAATTACCGAACATAGAAATAATATTAACTGATAAAGAAAAAAAGGTGATTAAAAAAGAAGTTGAACAGGGCCATTTTGCTATGGCAGTGCCAACTTTTGGAAGAGAAGATAAGAGAAAGTATGAATTTAGACTATTGGATTTAATTTTGAGTGGTAATAGTTCGTCTAGGTTGTATCAAAAAATAAGAGAAGAAAGAGCTTTAGCTTATTATGTCTTTTCTATAAGCGAAGACTTCAGTGAAGATGGATATTGGGGAGTTCAATCTGGAGTGACTTTAGAGAAGCTTGATGAGGCAATGGAGATAGTTAGTAATGAATTAAAAGGATTAAAAGAATCTTTAAACGAAGAGGAATTAAATCGAGCTAAGGATTTTTTAATTGGTAAAACAAAATTAGCCATGGACAAAACTAGCTATATAAGTGGCTTTGTTGGAGAAAAATTACTTTTAGATGGTAAGGTAGAAATGATTGATTCTGAAATAAAAAGATATACAAAGATTGATTTGAAAAGCCTTAAAAGGCTAGCCGGAGAGATTTTTGAAAATAAAAAGATAAAAAGAGTAATTATTGCTAATAAGTAATAATTTTAGCTTTGGTTGTCATAACAGAGTAGTGTAATAACTATTTAGCAATAAAAAATTTGTCTGCTATGTATATTGGTAAATGATTTTTATTGAGTTTTGAGGTAAAAAAGTAACTTTTAACAATCAAATTTTAATAGATTCTAAAGTAAAGAAATATTAATAAATTAATGAATTAGGGAAGATGTTGAAAAAGGTATTTGTAATTGATTGATATATTATTTTTTATGTTTATAGACAAGATTTTGGACAGTGAAAAAATATTAGAAAATGATAAGAAAAAATAAAAAAAAGAAAGATCAATTGAATATATTTTAGTTAATGCGGTAATTATTATTTATTTTAGATTTAATTGATATATTTAGGTAAGTTATTTTTAAAATATTAAATTCGGAGAAAAAATATAAAAAATATTTTTAAGTTCAATACGGTTAATTTGCGGAATACATTAAAATAATGCGGTTATAGTTATATTTTTGTGTTCAAAATATGCGGTAAATAGATGTTTTAAGAGCTTAAAAACAGAGAATTTAGTAAAAAAATGAAACTAAGACTTACTTTGTGTCCCCACCAGGAATCGGACCTGGATTTGCTGCTTAGGAGGCGGCCGTTCTATCCATTGAACTATGAGGACATGGTCAGGAATAGGAGATTCGAACTCCTAGTCTCGCGAACCCGAATCGCGCGCGTTACCAGTTACGCTAATTCCTGTTAATTTTGTATGTGCAGTCTGTCCGATGGACATCGGACCGTGCTAGCCAACCTGCCTGCCGGCAGGCAGGTTGCGCTAATCCCCGAAATGTTAAAGGTACACTATTATATCTCAGAACTAAAATGATAGAGAATTAAGTAATAGGTATTGATGTATAAGGTATATATTGTATATATTTTGATTATTTAAATAAAATTTAAATGGCAGTTTTTAAGTTTAATTGCTAATCAATTTAAGATTAATTTCTGGCCTTGACTAGGGGATAAAAAGACATTAGACTTTATATTATGATGACAAAACAAGAAAGAAATATTAGAACACTAATAGTTTGCTTTGTAATATCAATGTTTGGGTTAATGTCATTAAAATTTGTAGAAGTAAACAATATTATGGTTTCTTCAAAATCTCAGGTCTTAGGAGATGAAACTGTAGTTGAAGTAGAGGAAGTTGATAATGTGAATATTGTTTTACCAAATGCTGAAATCGATCTAAGTGATTTAAATAGATAAATTTATCTATTTAATAGAGATGGTATAGAGATTTTCTGGAGCTCCAGAGTATGGAGAGGTGATAGTGGTTATCTTACTGCCGCCTGGCATAGGGAAGACGGTATTGGAATTAAAGTTACCAGCAAAAAGGGTTTGTTGATTGGTACCATCATAATCGGCAACTTTAATAGTTTGAAGATTGGTAAAAACGATATTATCGGAGCTGTCTAACCAAGTGAGATTATGAATGTCGTTCTTGGAACCAATAAGAAAGCTGGTATCGTCTTTTAGATCGTAGACGTAATAATTACCAGCTTTGATATCACGAGATTGTTTCTGAGTGCTTTGGCTTGGTGGAGGAGTAATAAGATTAGTTTCTAAATTACCATCTTTCTGAGCTAAGAAAAGAATTTTTTCTTCGCTTGCAGAAAATTGAAGATCTTGGGCTGAAGCAGTAGAAATAAGTCCTTGAAGAACAGTGGGAACTTTGGCTAATTTAGAGTTCATTTGTTGACTTAATTGATCTTGCCAATCAGTTTTAATAGTATTTAAAGTTGGAGTGACATCATAAAGATTTTTTGGATTGATAGCAGTATCAAGAGAAATTAAATAGGCAACATTCTTAAGAGAATTAGTAGCTAAGACTTGTCGGGAATTAGGGGAAAATTCAAATGTAAAGTCTGCCCAATTAATATTGGCTAAATTTTGACTAAGTTGTTTGGCGGTATTCTTGGTAAAGTTTAAAGAAAAAGAATTGGTTAATTCCATTAAATAAAGACCGTTATCAACTGAAGCAGAAGCAGAAGCAACAGCATAAACAATTTTAGTATTGTCTGGACTAACAATAGGATTAATGGCCCCAGTGTAAGTAATTGGTTTAAGATCTGGAACTGATCTAAAAAGTTGAGTATTGGTTTGATAAACAGTTTCTTTTTTAATTTGAATTGTTTTTTGCCAAGGAAGGTAACCATCTTTAACAATTTTTACGGTGTATGTATCTGGACTAAGATTAAGAGTATTGTCGGTAGCAGTAACTAGCTTTTCATCTAAATAAACTGATGCACCTTTTGGTTCAGAAGTAGCTGAAAGAATTCCGGTAGCAGTTAAAATAGTTCCTTGTTTGAGATTTATTTTGTAACCTCTGGCGATAAAAGAAATTACTAAAGTTAAAAAAACAATTGAAAAAGAGACAATACTTATTAATAAAAGACTTTTTTTATTAGAGTGTTGATTCATGGATATATTATATATCAAAAGTAGACAGACCGTGGATTGTAATCCATGGATTAGATAGAATAAAGTTATGAAATTGTTTAAGAAGTTAGCAATAGATTTAGGAACAGCCAACTCGATTGTTTGGGAAGCAGATAAGGGTATTGTTTTAAACGAACCAACTGTGGTAGCAGTAGGTATTGATGATAGGAAAGTGTTGGCCGTGGGTAATGAAGCTAAAAAAATGCTAGGTAAAACGCCAGAATATATTGAGGTTATTAGACCATTAGAAGATGGAGTAATTGCTGATTATGAAGTAACCGAAGCAATGCTTCGATATTTTTTACGTAAAGTCATGGGAAATAATTGGTTTTTTGGTCCGGAAGTAATGATTTGCGTGCCGGCAGGGATAACTCAGGTAGAGCAAAGGGCAGTAGTAGATGCGGCTTTATCGGCTGGAGCTAGAAAAGCTTATTTAATTGATGAACCTTTAGCTGCAGCAATTGGAGCTAAAATTCCAGTATCTGAAGCTTTTGGAAATATGATTGTAGATATTGGTGGTGGAGCAGCAGAAGCGGCAGTGGTAGCCTTGGGAGGAGTGGTAGTTCATCGATCAGTTAAGATTGGTGGAAATAAAATTGATCAGGCAATAATGGATTATTTAAAGAAAAAATATAACTTGATTGTGGGAGAACAAACAGCTGAATTAATTAAAATTCAAATGGGAAGTGCAATTAAACCAAAGAAAATTGAAGTTATGGAAATAAGTGGTAGAGATTCGATTTATGGGTTACCAAAAAACTTAGAAATAAATAACGATGAAGTTTATGAAGCAATAAGGCCAGTCCTTGATTCAATGGTGATGGTAATTAAAGATACTTTGGAAGTAACTCCACCTGAATTGGTGTCAGATATTATGGAAAGAGGGATAGTTTTAAGTGGAGGAACAGTCCAACTAAAAGGGTTTAATATCTTGGTTACTAGAGAGATAGGAGTGTCGGCACATGTAGCTCTAGAATCGCAGTTTTGTGTCATCAAAGGAACGGGGATGGCGATCGAAAATTTGGAAACTTATAGAAGAGCTTTAAGGTGATATAGTAAAAAATACTAATCCTATAATAGGTATTTTACATTTGTTAAAAAAATATTTTTAGTTTGTTTAGTTATCAATATAAGTATATTTTCATATTTTTATTTGTATTTTTAGTTTTTTGACTTAAATACCTATTCTTTGGTAAAAAACTTGAGTAATATTTTTATTCAAAAGATGACTTTTTTGAATGTTTATATGACGACAAGATAAAACTTATAATATTTAAAGTGAAAGAGAGTTGATATATTTATACGATTTAAGTTAAATATATATACTATAGGATCTAGCAGACAATCTTTTTGGGGGATAATTTGTCAATAATTTAGTGTTAAAATTGGTCAATGGGGAAAACTAGTATCACTAAAAAGGAAAAAACCAGCTTTGAAGGGGTAAATTTTGGTCAATCAGATCTTAATTTAAGTGGTAGTTTGTGGAAAATGTTTGATATTCCTCTTTTTAGCAGAGACGTAAATCAAGTGTTAAACATACTTGATTCAAGGTTAGCTTTGAAATCAAAAAGATATTGGATAGCTACGGTTAACCCGGAATTTATTATGGCAACGTTAAAAGATAAAGAATTTGCCAGAATACTGACCAAAACTAATTTAAATGTAATGGATGGAATAGGTTTGATTTGGGCACGAGAGTTAGATCGTAGATCGTCAAATAAACTTATAAATGGAATAAAAGTAGGGTTAGAGGTTTTACAAGGTAAACATCGGGATCAAGTGGCAACTGGAGCAGATTTAATGCTTAACTTAGGTGAAATAGCGGCTAAAAGAAACTTAAAAATGTTTTTTTTGGGAGGATTTGGTGATAGGGCAGCTAAAACAGCCAAATTTTTTAGAAAGAAGTTTTTTTTGAGCAAAGAGCAATTGGCTTGGTCTTGTGGTGAGCCAAGTATAGCTAATAGTGAAGTAGTTAAGAAGATTAATAGCTTTAAACCAGATATTTTACTAGTGGCTTACGGGATGAAAAAACAGGAGTTTTGGATTAACAATAATTTAAAAAGTTTAGATGTTGGTTTAGTGATGGGAGTAGGCAGGAGTTTTGATTATTATAGTGGCGAACTTAAAAGGGCCCCTAAAAAATGGCAAAAAATGGGTTTGGAATGGTTGTACTCTTTGATTAAAGAACCAAAAAGAATCAAAAGACAGTTGGTACTACCAAAATTTATGTGGAAAGTGTTGATAAATAAATAGCTTGAAGGTATAATTTCGACGTTGCTATTTGGCAGCAGCAAATTAAAAGACAGGGAGAAATAGAACATGTTGCGTATCAAAGACCTTGGGGAACAAATGGTATTCAGTGAAGATCCAGTTTTGGCAAGACTCATGAGATCAAATCCGTACAGTTTTGGAAAAGGAGGAAGGCTTTGGGTTTATTCTGGTTGTACTGCGAGACCTGTAGTAGATGAAAAGCGAGAGCCTATCTTGTTACTTGACAGTGTCGCTAAAAATTTAGATTCAAAGTATCTTGTCGAAAGGACTGTCCTGGTTATTTATATTCAAGATAGTACCCACAAAAAAAAGATAATTTTGGTACCAGGGACCGATTGTATTCGTTTGATCAACGACAGTGAACAAATTGATAAGATACTGGAAAAATTGACGAAAAGAAAAATTGGTCCCGATGGTAAGCAGATTGAAGAAAAGAAAAAGGTTTACGATTTTGGGAAATATGTCGACGAGGAGGAAAGAATTTTATATTCTCTAAAAAGAATCATATTAAATCATGAAGAACTTTTGTTAATATGGCCCCTTTTAGTGGATGAAAATTCACTCAACTATAGATCGGCGATTGCTTGCAGTAAAAACTGTACTGAAGCTATTTTTATCACCAAGTGTGGTGATGGATTACTGCAGCAAAGATTTGTTCTTAACCAATACGGGTTAAAATTTGACGATCTAACTAACTGCGTTCTTGGGGTAACAATTCGATAAACTGATTTTAAATTTCTCCTAGTGTGTATTAAGGGCGACCGGTATCGAAATGCAGTAATGCAAAGTAAATATCGGTCCTTTTTTTTTGACTAAAATTCTCCAAGAAATTTGATTTCGGGTTCGAGAGTGAGATTTAATTTTTCTAAAGCTTGCGATTGAATATATTTAATTAATTTTAAATAATCTGAAGCAGTGGCATGACCATTATTGATAATAAAATTGGCGTGAAGGGGACTGACTTGAGCATCACCAATGGCATATTCTTTTAAATGTAATTCATTGTCGATGATCCATCCTGTTGATTTTTGTTCACCCCAAATTGGCTGACAAATCTCAAGTGGAGGATTTTTGAAAACAGAACCAATAGAATTCATCAATTGGACGTATGATTTTTGTTTGATCCAAGCGGCAACAGTTTCTTTGGCTCTAACAGTATCACCCTTGAATAGGCATAAAACAACAGAAATAATAATTAAATTAGGATTTGTTTGAAATGAAGAGGAATCATAATCCCAAACGAGTTCTGATTTTTTTAAGTTTTTTACAGATTTGTTTTGAAGATCGAAAACTTCAACAGATTCAATAAAATCTGAAATATGATAAGCACCACCGTGAATATTACTGTAAATTGCACCACCGATGGTGCCAGGGATATAGCCAAACCATTGAAGGCCAGTGACACCTTGATCAATAAGTTGATTAATAATTTGAGAAAGTAGACAACCAGAATCAATTTTTACCAAAACTCTGGGTTTATCGGATTCATTATAGTCCAAGGCACCAAAATTTAAGTATTTGGTAGGATTTTCTTCGGTTCGATGAGTAGAGATTTTGTCTAATTTTTGAGATTCAATTGGAGTGTCTAAAATATCAAAACTATTAGAATCATTTTTGATGACTAGACCACGAATACCGGAATCAGAAATTAAAACATTGGAACCGTTACCTAAAATGGTAATTGGAAGATTATTGTTTTGTCCATACTTAATAGCTTCTAATAATTCAGAAGTATTTTGGGCATGAATAAAAAAATCAGCTAGACCACCAATCTTAACAGTGGTGTAGGGAGCGAGAGGAATATTTTGTTGGATATCCATAGTGGAATTATAACTTAATTTGCCTTTAATTTTTTAAAAAATCTTCGTTACGAATTTTTCCACTGGAAAATGAATGTGGTTGCCCACGTTCAAAAACGTTCCAAAATTGTAACTTCAGATTTTTTGGTGACAGATTCAAAGCTAAAAACTGTCTTATAAAATAAATTTTTTGATGTAGTAAAAAAATATGGGATGTTGGTGTGGAAAAGTGGGAAAAATGATGGATGGCCTATAGTTTAAATAAGTAGTTGAAAATGAAAATATAGAAGTAATATAATGTTTAATGAAAGAGAATTTTAATTTTAGAGAAACAAGTTTTGACGGTATTAATTATGTGTGTCCTAATTGGGAACAGATGGGGAGGGTATCTTTTGAATTGTCCAAACAAATCGAAGAATCTGGTCAAAAATTTGACAGATTAATAGCTTTGGCAAAGGGTGGTTGGACTTGGGCAAGGACTACTGTTGATAATTTAGGCATAGAACAAATGTCTTCTATAAGAGTTAAATCTTATACTGGTGTTAATTCAAATGAAAAAATTAAATTGATTCAACCTCTAACAGATTTAGTAAACGGAGAAAGAATTCTAATTTATGATGATGTAGCTGATTCAGGAGAGACATTGAAATTTGCTAAAGATTATGTAATTGGTGCAGGCGCAAAAGAAGTAATGACAGCGACTCTTTGTTCTAAACCTAGGTCTTGTATTTCTCCAGATTTTTATGGTTTTGAAACCAGAGCTTGGGTGATTTTCCCTCACGAAACCAGAGAATTCATCAAGGATTCTTGTGAAATGTGGTCATCAAATGGAATTAATAATGGAGAAATGAGAGGACGGTTTATAGAAATTGGCTTGCCAATTGAGCAAGTTGACTATTTTATGTCAAGAATTGGATTTGAGATAAAATAGATTATGATTTTAGGAATTGATCCGGGGTTGGCCAACACTGGCTGGGCGGTATTAAAAGATGAAAATACTTTAGTAGAATGTGGCTGTTTGGTGACAAAAATTAGTGATGATTCACCCAAAAGATTGGCAGAAATTTATGAAGAATTGGAAAGATTAATTAAAAAATATAATATCACTGCTTTGGCTTTTGAATCTTTATTTTTTGCCAAAAATGCTAAGTCAGCTTTGAAAGTGGCTGAAGCAATTGGAGTCATAAAAATTTGTGGTGAAAAAAATAAAATTGAAGTGGCGGAATTTACACCGTTGCAAGTGAAGATGGCATTAGTAGGATATGGTCGAGCCGAAAAAGAACAAGTAGAAATAATGGTCAGAAACTTTTTGTGTTTGGAAAAAAATATTTCTCCAAGCCATGCATCAGATGCGGTGGCAGTGGCATTGACTTATCTTTTTACCAATAAAAATCTACAAGGCTAAATGATCTATTTTGGTGGTATTTAGATATAGGGTATTTTTAGACCTAAATAGTCTTTGGATAATCTTCGGGTTTAGTGTAAAATGAATTTATGATTTCAAGTTTAAAAGGAAAAATTGATAGGGTATTTGGTGATTATGTGGAGATAGAAGTCGGTGGAGTTGGTTATTTAGTTTTTGTGGGTAAAAAGAATTATCAAATTGATGATGAAGTAAAAATCTATACTTATATGGCAGTATCAGAAAATGAAATTGCTTTGTATGGTTTTGAAAATTGGGATGATGTCAATTTATTTAAAATGTTAATTTCAGTTTCAGGAGTGGGTCCAAAAACTGGAGCTCAAATTTTAGCTGGAACAAAATCAGATTTAGTTATCAAAGCAATTGGAAATGCGGATGTAGATTTTTTTCAAAAAATAAAAGGGATTGGAAAAAAGACAGCTCAGAGAATTATTATTGATTTAAAATCAAAAATTGGTGGTCTAGGAGAACTAGATTTGGCTGCTGACGAAGAGGTTAAAGAAGATGAATTATGGATGAGTTTAAAACAACTCGGTTTTGATAAAAAAGAAATTGAAAAAGTGGTCAAAAAGATGCCAGCAGAAATTATTTTAATTGAAGAAAAAATTAGTTGGTGTTTGCAAAATCTAAATTAAATATGGACGATAAAAAAATACTAGACGCCAAAGTCGAAACAGAAGAAAAAATAGTTGAGAAAAAATTAAGACCGCAAGTTTTAAATGAATTTATTGGTCAAGAAAAATTAAAAGAACAATTGAATATATTTTTGACAGCAGCTAAATCTCGAAACGAAGTGTTGGATCATATTTTGTTTTATGGTCCACCAGGATTGGGAAAAACAACTCTGGCCTGTTTAATGGCGCGAGAGATGGGTGGAAATATCAAAATGACATCTGGTCCAGCTTTGTCAAGGGCAGGAGATTTAGCGTCGATTCTAACTGGCCTTAAAAAAGGTGATTTTTTGTTTATAGATGAAATTCATCGGTTAAATAAACTGGTGGAAGAAATGCTTTATGCGGCCATGGAAGATTTTGCTTTGGATATAGTGTTGGGTAAAGGTCCATCGGCTAAAACGGTTCGATTAAATTTACAAAAATTTACATTAGTTGGAGCAACCACTAGAATTGGTTTAATTTCTGGTCCAATGAGGGATAGATTTGGTTATATTCAACAATTAGATTTTTATGCCGATGAAGATTTGAGTGAATTAGTCGAGAGAACAGCAGAGGTGTTTAATGTCAAAATTGAAACTAAAGCGGCACTAGAAATTGGTAAAAGATCTCGAGGGACACCTCGTATTGCCAATCGATTATTAAGAAGAGTAAGAGATTATGCTCAAGTAAAATCAGATGGATTAATAACTCAAAAAGAAGTGGATGATGCTTTAAAAATGTTGGGAGTGGACAGTATGGGTTTAAGTGATGCAGATAGAAGATATTTAGATGTAGTCAAAAATCAGTATAAAGGAGGACCAGTGGGAGTAGAGAATATTGCCGCCAGTTTGTCTGAAGATGTGGGAACAATTACCGAAGTTTACGAACCTTTTTTGATGAAAAAAGGGTTGATAAAAAGGACTCCTAAAGGTAGAATACTGGTATGACGAGAATACCAGAAATTGGTTCTGAGGCTACTGAAAAGAAAGTTCAAGGAAATTATGGTTCAGAGCTGGGTGATGATTGTTATAATTTACCAGTTGAACGTGTAAAGAGCGAAATAAGATATTCTAATGATGATGGTGCTATCGTTGATAGAAATTTAGGATCGACTAATCATACTCAAACAACAGGTAATCCGGTACCAGGTGATGCTTAATTAGATTTGGACCACGCCAAAAACTTCGTTTTTAGTCGGGCAAGGCAGGAATTGGGCAGGAATTTTTTATTCGGATTGAATACCAAGAAGCCACAACACAGCCTCTTTGCGGTAACGTCGGTCACCGCGGGCATTGATACGAATAGCGGGCAATTTACCTCTCTTTCCCCAGCGCTTAATAGTCAATTTGCTGACTCGAAGTAAGTCGGCGACTTCAGCGACAGTGAGAAGATCGGGAAGATTATCAATGGAAACGCCATTGATTTTCTTTGGGGTGGATTGTTGTTTCACAAGTTTATCTTGTGATTCAGTTTGATAATCCATTGACTGGCTCCTCTAATATCAAAATAATGATTAACTATAATCAGTTAATCACATTGGATATTTGTGTGTCAATAATGAATTTTAAAAAAAATTATTCTTTCTCTAAAGAAAGGGATAATTTATCTTTTTGAAAGATTTTTTTAAAAAAAAATAAGGTAGAATAATTTATGGAATATAAAGTTGCATTTTTTGGAGTTAAATCATGGGAAAAAGAAATTATCGAAAGAGAAATTTCTAAATTGGATACTTTTGGAGTGGGAATTTTTGAAAAGGAGGTTCAAGATGATATTGAATTGGCCAAGAAATACGATATTATCTCACCTTTTATTTATTCCACATTAGATAAAGAAGTACTGGCTAAATTGCCAAATTTGAAAATGGTGGCGACTAGATCAACCGGAATGGATCATATAGATTGTATGGAATGTAATAAAAGAAAAGTGGTTGTAACTAGTGTGCCAGTGTATGGTTCTAATACTGTGGCTGAATATGCATTTGCGTTATTATTAGCAATTAGTCGAAAAATTGTAGTAGCTCATCAGTCAGTTGAAGAAGGGGAATTTAGTCCAGAGGGTTTAACGGGGGTTGATTTATTTGGAAAAACTTTGGGTGTGATTGGTTGTGGAAAGATAGGACAAAATGTAATCAAGATCGCCAAGGGCTTTGGAATGAAAGTTTTAGGAGTGGATGGTAATCAAGATCCTAAAGTGGCAAAAAAGTTGGGTTTTAAATATGTCGATTTAGAAACTTGTCTAAAAATGTCGGACTTTGTGACACTTCATGTACCAGCGATATCACAAACTTTTCATATGATAAATAAAAAAAATATTAAGTTAATGAAACCAGGAAGTTATCTAGTTAATACGGCTCGAGGGGCAGTAGTAGAAACAGAAGCTTTAGTTTGGGCTTTAAATAATAAAATTTTGGCGGGAGCAGGATTAGATGTGACTGAGGAAGAAATGTTGGTAGACAGTATGAGTGTGGTAATGAGTAAAAAAATTACTAAAGATAATTTACAAGAAGTGTTGAGTTTCCATATGTTGAGAGATCGAGATGATGTGGTGTTTACACCTCATAATGCTTTTAATACCAAGGAAGCAATAGAGAGAATAATCAAGACGACAGTAGAGAATATAAATGGATTCATAAAGAAGGGTTGAAAAAGATTATCAATAAGGCTAGAATGGTTTACTCTTGTTTTATTATTAGTTAATAAAAGGGAATAAAAATGGCAAAAATTTTAGTTACCGGTGGTGCTGGTTTTATAGGCAGCAATTTTTGTAACTTAATGGTCAAAAAAGGTCACGAAGTGACAGCTTTAGATAATTTATCTTTGGGGGTAAAAGAAAACTTAGTTCCAGAGGTAAAGCTTATTGTAGGTGATGTGAGAAAGAGAGAAGATCTGGAAAAAGTGGGTTATGTGGATTATATAGTCCATTTGGCAGCTTCGTCCTCAGCTCCAATGTTTGATAGTGATTTAAGAGGGGCTTTTGAAAATAATATTTTGGGCCACATTGATGTTTTGAACTATGCTCGAGATATTAAAGCTAAAAAAGTCATGTTTGCTTCAACTTCTTCAATTTATGGTAATAATCCAACTCCATTAACTGAAGATCAATTGGTGATTCCACCTAATTTTTATTCAGTAACTAAATTCGCTCAAGAAGGAACTTCACGAATTTATTCAACTAAATATGATTTAGAGATCATTGCTTTCAGATTTATGTCAGTTTATGGTCCAAATGAAGGTCATAAAAAGGTTTATGCAAATGTACTTTCTCAATTTATTTGGGAAATGGCCAAGGGTAAACCAGCGGTTTTGTATGGTGATGGAACTCAAGAAAGAGATTTCACCAATGTTCGAGATGTCTGTCAAGGCATTGAGAAAGCTATGAATAGCGAGAAAAAATATGGTTTCAATATTTTTAATATTGGAACAGCAACTGCTATTAGCTTAAACGAATTGGTAGGGATTATTAATAAAGTGATGGGTAAAAATATTCCACCACAATTAATTCCAAATCCTTTAAAAGGAATTTATATTAAAACTCAATTAGCTGGAATTGAAAAAATTTCAACTGAATTAGGTTATGCACCAAGTGTAGGATTAGAAGAGGGAATTAAAGAGATTGTAGACAATCTTGATCCTTCAAGAATTCCATTGATGCAAGAATAAAGGTTGTTGTAAATTAAAAACCGGCAAGTAAAATTGCCGGTTTTTTGGTTTCAATAAAATTTAGAGTAGTTTTTCGTCGAGCTTAGGGAGGAGATCTTTAATATTTTGAGCTTTGTCTCTAGTGGTAACCAAAAGGGCATCTGGAGAATCGATAACCACAATATCTTCAAGACCTAAAATAGCGATAGGTTTTTTATCTCCATAAACAAGACAATTATGACTATCGTGGTCAACAACTTGACCTTTGGTAACAATGTTAATATTTTTGGTTTTAGAAATAAGATCAAAAATGGCACCCCAATTACCAACATCATCCCAACCTAAATTGACAGGGATAACTAGAGTAGGACAGTCTGGTTGTTCAGCAATAGAGTCAGCCAATTGTTCTTTATCTATTTTTTCATAAGTTTGGGCTATTTTTGGATCTTTTGGATCTTTTTTGATAAGCTCGTCAATTTCTTCTAAAAGATCATATGTAGCAGGGCGATATTTTTTAATCCAACCCATCAAAACATCAGCTTTAGCCATATAATTGGCACTATTCCAGAGATAACCCCAGTCGGAAACATATTTTTTGGCAGTTTCTAAATCAGGTTTTTCAACAAAAGAATCGACAGTATAAAATTTTTCTCCTAAAATTTCACCAAATTCTTTATCAATTTTGATATAACCAAGTCCAGTTTCTGGTCTAGTAGGGGTAATACCCAAGGTAACTAATTTGTCTGGATGTTGAGCAATAGCCTCAAATGAAGCTTGGGTAGCTTTTATAAATGCAGGAACATCTTGAATTGAATGATCTGAAGGAAGAGTAGTAAAGACAGCATCTTTGTCTAAACGAAGTAAATGAATAGCAATAAAACCGTGAGCAGCAGTAGTATTGCGAGCACTTGGTTCGAGAATACAGTTTTCTTTTGGAAGAGTAGGAAGTTGACGAAGAATTTCTTCGCCATATTCTGGAGTAGCAGAGACAAATATTTGTTTTTCGGGAAGAATTTGTTTAACCCGATCAAAAGTTTCCTGAAGGAGAGTTTTTTCTGAAATTAAAGGCTGAAACTGTTTTGGTTTATTTTTACGACTAAGCGGCCAAAGACGGGAGCCGGATCCTCCGGCCATGATTACTGCATAATTCATAGGTAATTCATTTTAACATGAAGGTATAATGGGTATATGAAAAGAGATGAATTTTTTATTAAAAAATGTATTGCTTTGGCAGAGATGTCGATTAAAAAAGGTGAGGCACCTTTTGGAAGCTTAATTGTAAGAGATGGGAAGATAATTGTATCTTCAACCAATGCTAATGAGAAAAAACATGATATTACTAGTCACGCTGAGATTATGGTAATGAGAAAAGCTCAAAAGAAGTTGAATACAAAAGATTTATCGACTTGTGAAATATATTCAAATTGTGAACCTTGTCCAATGTGTTCGTTTATGATGAGAGAATTGCATTTTAAGAGAGTAATTTATGGAGTAAAATCACCGAATATGGGCGGACATAACAAATGGAATATTTTGGAGGATAAGAGCTTGGCTAAATTCAATCCACCTTTTGATAAAGAACCGGAAGTGGTTGGTGGGGTATTGGAAAAAGAATGTCGAAAAACGTTTACCAAAATTGGTTGGGGGGATTTTTTAGATAAAAAATAGATTTAAATATTTTTTTTAGATTGATTCCAAAGATTTTCAAAGATTTGTTTTTGCATGTCGACCAGAAATTGATTTTTAATTTCAAGACAAAAAACATCTTTATTGTCAAGATAATGGCAAATAGTAAAAATGTCGTTGTAAATGAAGATATCTGATTTTATAGTTAAGATTTTTGGCAGTATAAATCGTATCTCTTGAAAAATATCTAATTTAGAGATTTGAGAAAAATTACTAGAAATTTTTTTGTTCATTAAGGTTCTAGAGGTAATATTTTTGTCGATTAGGGCTTGGCGAAGTTTTTCGGCTTCAGAGTGAGGAAGATAAGCATCGGCGGTATCAACTTCATAACTTAAAAATTCCTTTTTAGCATTAAGCAAATTCCAATTAACTTGAGAAAGACCATCTTGACCTTGATAATAAAGGATTTGAGATTGAGGATGATTAAGATTTATATGTTTTTCGAGCAGATCAATGGTTTGAGGAAGTGATTGTTTAAGGCTAGAAATTTCAATTTCTTTTTGAGTAATTAGTTGGTTTAATTTGGATGGGTGGTTGGCTTTAAATTTAAAACCGTTTTGATTATATTGTTGGACGACAAGTTGTTTTTCAATAAGTTTGTCCAAAATACGATACACTTTAGTGCGAGCCATATTTATTTGACGACTAATTTTTAGAGCCGATGAAGTACTGTTTTCAAGTAGATTTAGGTAGATATTAGATTCTTCTGAGGTTAAACCAAATGGTTTTAGGAGAAAATTTAGGTTGTCTGTTTGTTCGGACATCAGCTATATTTTAATCAATTTAATTGATATATTCAATCAGAATGAAAAAAATAACTAGTCAAAAAGTTAGAGGAAGTGCTTTTATTTTGACGTCGGCGTTTTTTTATGCCTCTTATGGAGTTTGGTCAAGATTAATGGCTAATTATTTTGGAGAGTTTTCTCAAGCCTGGACTAGAGCTTTAGTGCTATTAATCGGTACTTTGATTTTAAATTTCTTTTTTAAATTTTTAAAACCAATTAATAAAAAAGACTGGATTTGGTTTGGAGTAATTGCTCTCATGGGTTTAAATCAGGCACCATATTTTTATGGATTCAAACATTTGAGTGTGGGCACGGCAACGTTGATGTTTTATGCGGCTTTGTTGATTGGTGGATATGTGATTGGTCGATTTGGATTTAATGAAAAGATAACCAAAATAAAATGGATAAGTTTGGTGTTGGCAATTTTTGGGATGGTGGCGATTTATCAACTAACTTTAAATTCAAGTCAATTGTTGGCGGTAGCTTTGACTATTTTGGCAGGTTTGATGGGAGCGGGAGGAGTAGTCTTTACCAAAAAATTATCTGGTGATTATCCAGAGATACAAATAATGACTAGTTATTTTATTTCAATTACAGTGGTCAATTTTATAATGTCGGCAATATTCAAAGATTCTTTGCCTGTTTTTGGATTTAATGTGCCATGGTTAGCTCAGCTGGGATATTTGGTGGCTTTCTTGGTGGCTAATTTGGCAGTGATTGAGGGTTATAAACATTTGGAACCAAGTATTGGAAGTTTAATTGGATTGGTGGAAATTATTTTTGGAGTGGTTTTTGGAGCAGTGTTTTTTGGAGAAGTGGTTGGATGGGGAGTAATTATTGGAAGTATTTTGATTTTGGTGTCAGCCGTTTTGCCTAATATAAAGATTAATAAATAAAATTATTCTCTTTTTAATTAACTAAAAAGCCCGCCGGGAGGCGGGCTTTAAGGTTTTAAAATAAGAGAATTATTTTAATTCGACTTGGGCACCGGCAGCTTCTAATTTTGCTTTTGCATCATTAGCAGCATCTTTTTTCATAGTACCTAAAGTAGCTGGACAAGTATCAACCATATCCTTAGCTTCTTTCAAACCTAATTCTGGTTTGAATTCACGGACTACTTTGATAACAGCGATTTTGTTGGCACCACCAGAAGTGATGACGACATCAAATTCACTTTTTTCTTCAGCAGCAGGAGCAGCAGCACCAGCAGCAGGAGCAGCAGCTACAGGAGCAGCAGCGACAGCTTTAACATCGAATTTCTCTTCGAGAGCTTTAACTAATTCAGAAAGCTCAAGAACGCTTAATTCAGCGACAGAATCGATTATTTTTTGAATTTTATCTGACATATTTTTTTAAATTTTTAATAAATAATTAATAATTTTATTTTTGCTTTTCAGCAAGTGCTTTTAGAGTTAAAACCAAATTGGTTTGGTTGTAACGGAGAGCATAAGCCAATCTTTGAAGAGGGTTGGCTAAACCACCAACAAATTGAGAAATAAGAGTGGTTTTGGAAGGTAAATTGATGAAAGTTTTTAATTCATCAAGAGATAAAAGTTTTTTGTCAAAAATACCATATTTAAAAGAAGTTACTTCTTTGGCTTTATTGACTTTGTCAATTTCTTTTAAAGGAGCAACTTCATCGTCATTACAATAGGTGATAGAGGTTGGTCCAGTAAGAACTTCTGGGAGTTTAATCCCCATTTTTTCTAAAGCACGAGTAATAAGAGAGTTTTTGACAACTTCCATTTGTCCACCGTTGGCACGAATATTAGCTCGGAGTTGCTCTATATCGGCAGCATTTAAACCTTGATATTGAATCAAAGCTACAGATTTAGCATCAGCTAATTTTTTAGCAACTTGGTCGACTTGTTCGATTTTTTTGATTGCTGGCATTTGTTTTTAAATAAATTTTAATTGTTTACTCCGATAAATCGGAGTTTGATAAATAGGCAAAATTTGGCCCTACGGTTCAAATTTAGACCTATTTAACAAAAAAAACCTCGCCGAAGATGCGAGGTGTAGATAAAACAAAATAAATTGTTTTGCCTCGGCTAGACTTATTTGAATGCTGGCTGTCTTCGGTTGATGGAGAATTATAACTTAATAATTTAGGATTGTAAATAAAGAGAATTTGGGAAGCACGGAGTTTAACATTTTATTTTTTAAATAATTTGTTAAGTTTCCGTGCTTCCACAAATCCATAAAGTTAACAATAAGTGATAGTGAACCTAAGATTGTCTAATTCGTATTCCATTACATATTGTTTGATTAGACCTTCTAAAGAACTGACTTCATCGTCGAATTGACGAGGGTCTATGGGCTTGAGAAGTTTGATAACATCGATTCCAATGGCTTTGTTTTCACGCAAGACGACATTGAGACAATCTTCAATGATCCCTTGTTGATAGTCTTGTGGACTTTTGCCTGTTTGATCTTTTTCTGATTCTTTGTTGAGAATTTTGATCATAAGGTGTCTCTGACCAAATAATGTTTGTGTCATACAAACAGAACCTCCTTTCAACTAGTTGTTTCAGCACAAAAGTATAAAAAATTATCAAATGATTCGGTGGTGCACTTTACTGTAGTAAATTTTAGTTCGATGTGTTTTGGAATTGTTTCGGTGTTTTCTTGTTTTTTACTATGAATTTTATGAATGGTCCAAAGAGATTTGTACATTTCGATGTTAGCCGATTCGCTAATTGGAATCAAAATGTAACCATCTTCATCATGAATTTCAACCGTTTGACTACTGCTTCGGTTGAAAAAACCAACAAGTTGATGAAAATATTTTTCTGGGGGATTTTCTTGATCATCAAACTTGTAGTTAGGATTAACAACAAGTTTGACTTTTAGCATTTCGATACTAAAGGGTAGGATCTTGCCATCATTCATGAAAATGTCTCCTTCTATCTTATTATTGTTTTCTTTATAGATTTTGAACGTTCGTAAAAAAACAGAAATTGCTTTCTGAAAATTTACAGGGGGTAATTTTACTAAAAAATATAAATAAATACAAGTTTTTGGGATAAAAAGGGAAAGAGGTTGTGCTGGTAAGAAAAGGGTAAAAACCCTAAACACAACCTCGTTAGAGACGATTACTATGGTTTATATGTCATTCTGAATAACGCTGTTTTCCTGCCGGTGGTTTTGAAAGAGGAACACAAATGTATAAATCAAAGCCTTTGTTTCTGACAAAAGCCGAGACTTCGCTCTTTCTTGTCGACAAGAAATTAATTACGGATAAATATTCCCCTGGAATACACGATGGTGTAATGAGTCCATGACTTTTAAGCTCATGAATAAGAACTTCGACATCTCCTTCTGGAGGCCGATTTTTTATTGCGTCAGCTTCGTTTGAAGAATGACTTCCTTTAACTACGACATAACCTTTTTCCATTGTGTGACAAATACCTCCGTTTATATTTCAACACTGTCTTACCTCAATGTTGATATCAGATTTGTTAAATTTTGGTTTTGTTTTAAAGAGCTAAATTCTTATTTTTCCAAAATTTGGCTATTTTACCTTAGAAACAATAATATGGTCAATATATAGAGTGAATTAAAAGGGGAAAAAGGATATTGTTGTAGACGGGGTTGACACAAAAGTGTCTACAACAATATCCAAAATGGAGTTTATCTAAAAGATTGAAAGACTTTTTCTTTTCTTTCCTTTGGGGGATGTGCCTTTTTTATCAGGTTGATATGTTGGTATCGGCCTGGTTTTTTGGCTGCTTAGACCGTTTCGGGTAAACGATCTACCGTTGGTGCTGGGTTCGTTTGGGTTGTAACTTCTGGTGTAGGCGTTACTTTGTTGAGACATTTAAATACCCTCCCTTTATTTTATTGGCTTTTGCCAATAATCCCATATTTTTAGATAAACTGGAAAGGAACAAAATACTATTTTGTAGTATTTAATTTAGCTTGCTATTAAGTTAAATATGGTGGTGATTGTAATTGAGATGAGAAAACTTGTCAAGCTTAAAAGATGATATTAATTGTAAAATTAAAATAATGAAGTTTTGGAAAATATTATTAATGGTGTTGGTTTTGTTGGTAGGAGGAGGACTGATCAGTTGGAAAATGGGATGGTGGAGACTGGAGACAGAATTTACAAATCCGGTTAGTGATATTAAATTTAGTGGTAACAAAGAAAATAAAAAAATAGAAAAAAATGTTGGTTACTTAGCACAATATAATTTTGAAAATTTAAAAAAAAGAAAAAATCAGTCTTCAGAAATTAAAACAATTGGAAAATTATTAGTAGTAGAAGAAGCGAGAAAGACAGTTTTAAAAAAATATGAAGAAGAGGGAATAAAAAAGGAAAATAATTTTGAAAGTAAAGCAATTAGTTTTGAATCAAATGGAAAAAAAATTTCTGGAATGATGAACATTCCAATAACTACTAAAAGTAATAAATTACCGGCAATAATTATGATACGAGGATTTGCTGAATCACAAGGTTATTTTATTGGTTCTGGAAGTTGGAAAATGGCTGATGAATTGGCCAGAAATGGGTTTGTGACGGTTAGTTTAGATTTTTTGGGATTTGGATTATCAGACCAAGAATCAACAGATATTTTGGAAGCCAGATTTGAAAAACCGGTTAGTGTATTGGATTTAATTGAGTCGGTAAAAAGTTTAGATTTTGTTGATAGCGGAAAAATTGGGATTTGGGCACATAGTAATGGGGGGCAAATTGCCATATCAGTCTTAGAAATTACTGGCAAAAATTATCCGACGGTTTTGTGGGCACCGATGACTAATCCATTCCCCAAAAGTGTTTTGGAAACGATTGATGAAAATAGTGAATCAGGAAAAATTGTGAAAGATAGAATTGATCAATTTGAGAAAGAATATGACAGTAAACTTTATTCTATTGATAATTTTTATAATAATATCCAATCTCCAATATTGATTCATCAGGGAACGGCTGACGAATGGTGTAAGGTTAGTTGGCAAAAAGATTTACAAAATAAACTTAAAAAATTAAATAAAGAAGTTAGTCTAGATATTAGAAAAGATAATGATCATAACTTAAAACAAAGTTGGGATGATGTAGCTAAAATGGATATAGAATTTTTTAGCCAAAAGTTGGGAACTTTATAGTATAATTGGTTTATGCAGGTATATTTTGTAGCATCATCAAGATTGGTGGGTAAAGATGTGACTTTGTATAAACGAATGTATGAGGTTTTAGCTGATGGTAATAAAATGGTAAGTGATAAAGTATTGAAACTAATTAAATCTGGAGTAAGAGATCTTAAAAACGAATCACTTCAATTTAAAAGAAGTAATTATGAAGAATCAATTAAGAGTTTAAAAAAAGCTGAATTAGTAGTGATAGAAGTATCTGGTCATAGTATGTCTGCTGGTTACTTGATTGCACAAGCTTTAGAAATGAATAAACCAGTAATTGCTTTATATAAATCAGAATCCAAACCAATTTTTATTGGAGGAATTGCGGATCAAAAACTTTTTTTGGTGGAATATGATAATGAAAATGTAGAAGAAGTAATTAAAACAACTCTTAAAAAAGTAGCAGCTTTGGTTGATGTGAGATTTAATTTTTTTGTTAGCCCAAAGATTTTAACTTATCTTGATTGGGTGACACAAAAAAGAATGATTCCAAAATCGGTGTTTTTGAGAAATCTAATTGAAAGAGAAATGAAAAAAGAGAAGGATTTTAAATAGGAAATGTTTAAAGAAATAATTTTTGATTTTGATGGAACGATAGCGGATAGTTTTGGAGCGATGATGGAAATTTTTGAAGAGCATAAAAAAGAATTTGGTTTTGAAAAATTTGGAGAAAAAGAACTTAAAATTTATAAAGAACAAGGTGTGGCTGAGTTAATTAAAAAAAGAAATATTTCTGTTTGGAAAATATTAAAAATATTAAAAATGGGTAAAAAACTGATGAATCAAAAAATAAAATCAGTTGAACCATTTGAAGGCACAAAAGAAATGTTGATGGAACTAAAAAAAAGAGGACTTACTTTGGGGATAATTTCGACAAATAGTGAAGAAAATATCAAAGAATTTTTAAAGAAAAATAAAATTGAAATGTTTGATTATGTTGTGGGCAAGGGAAGTTTGTTTGGAAAAACTAGAGTAATAAAAAATATTTTGAAAACAAGAAAATTAAATAAAGATCAAGTTTTATATGTGGGTGATGAAGTAAGAGATATTGAGGCGTGTAAAAAAATCGGGATAAAAATAGCGGCAGTGACTTGGGGATTTAGTGATGAAAAATTATTAGCAAAAAACAAACCGGATTTTTTAATCGGAAAGATAAATAAATTATTTAAGATTTTATAGAGATTCTTTAGTTTTTTTATTTTGAGGGCTATATGATCTTTTATTTGGTGGAAATTTTTTTAATGATGGTTGTTTTAGTATTACTGGTTGGTATAAATTATTAGGTAAATTTTTTGCGCAAGTTTTTCTTACAAGCTCTCGTATTTTTATCTCATTTTCAGGATCAACTTCATATCCTATTTTTTTATGACATTCTTCTAATATTCTTTGAATAGTTTCGTCATCATAATGAATTGTTTGAAAAATCTCTGCTAAAGATCTCGAAATTGTTTTTTGGACCGTATAATAATATTCACCTGGGAAAAAGGCGATTATATCTTTTAGATTTGATTCATTAAGACCAATTAGAGATCCTTGGTTGAATAGATCAACAAGTTTGGGATTAGCTTTTAGAAAAATAAAAAATGATTTATCTATACCATCAATATTACTAAGACCATATTTGGGTAAATTATCTTGAAGCCAAGATTCAAGAACTTGTTTGTATTTTTGATTAAAGAATGACGGTTTTGTTTCGGTGTCTGCGTATTTTGGATGGACTAGTTTCATTGCTTTTTCTAATGAAATTTTTTCAGGGAAGATGGCTGCGTTTGAAAATGCATTTTTTAAAACTTGAACTTTTTTTAATTCTTCAAAAAAAGTACCACTTATTGAATAAACTTCAATGCTCGGTATCTTTTCTGTAATTGATGTAATTGGATTATTTTGAATAATTTTTGGTTTAGTTTCTTTTTTTGGTTCATTAGTGACATTCTGAGTTTTTATTTTTGTAGATTTTTTTGTTTCTGTATTGTTGGTTTTTGGCTTTTTGACAGTTTTTTGAGTTTCTATTTTAGTTGGTTTGTGACGATAAGCTTCTCCACTATCTATAGCTTTTAGGACTAATTCTCTTCTTTTTTGATGATTTTCAGGACCTTTATTTTCTTCAAAAATTTCTTTTAAAAAACTTTTTCTTAGATGCCGATCGTTATCAAATAATGATAGTAGGTCATAATCATAACTTGTCACAAAAATTGATGTAATTAATTTAGATAACGTTAATTTCTTTTCATCTAAAATTTGAAAAATATCGTCTTTGAGCTGTTTTAATTTGTGGGGGTCCCTAACTAAATAGGAGGTTTCACTACCGTTAAAACATATAGTAATTGCTTGATAAAAAGTAACATCATAATGATCTTCTGGTAACCATGAATCAAATTCTTGTTTAATTGTGACTAACTCTCCGGAAATTTGTTTTTGATTTATTTCTCTGGTTTGGGGCATTTCACCAGGCGATATCAAAACGGAAGTAATTTTTTCCTGTGCTATTGTTGGTTGTTCTGGTGATGCCATGTTATTAGTTTTTTGGCAGGTTTGGGAATTATAGCATTTACAAAAAACGTTACAAAAGGGGGATAGATTTATTTACTTTGGTTTTTAAAATTATTTTTTGTTTTTAGCCACCAAGCAGATTGACGACAAAGTTTAGAAGAATCAGATGGATTTTGAAGAATTGATTTGACTAGCTCTTCAAGATAAATGGTGTTTTGAGAACCTTTGACCAAAATAGTTTCACTACCTTTGATTTGTTGTTTTAAAAATTCTGCTGCGGTCCACCAATTAGAAAATTTATTTGATCTATCACCAAAATATTTTTTGGTTTCTGGACCAACACTAATCAAAAGATCAGCAGTTTTAATAGCTTGCTGATATATTTTGTTATGTTCTGACTCATTTAGTGAACCTAACTCTCGCATGTCACCAAGGATAGCAATTTTTCTAGTTTTAAAAGTATCTAAAAATTCAAGCATTTTTTGACAAGCAATGGGAGAAGAATTATAAGAACTATCTATAATAGTAGTATTTTTGATGCCTTTTAAAATTGATGATCGAGATGGTGGTAGAGAAAAATTAGTTTGAAGACTTTTAATGGCATCTTTATAATTAATATTAAAAATTCGGGCCAAAGAAAGGGCGGCACCAAAACTGGTTTGATAAATATCAGGCAAATAAAAATTGGTAAATTTTATTTTGGTGGGAATAATATTTATTATATTTTTGTTTTGAGTGTATTTTTTGACCAACTTATCTTGGTCATTAATAATGGCAGTTTTGGCTTGATTAACTAACTTGGCTTTTTGACTCGCAATTTGATCAAGAGAATCAAATTTGTTTAGATGAACCGAACTAACATTGAGAAAAATACCAATGTTTGGTTTAACAATTGATAAAAGATAATCCATATTCTTGGGCCAAATAGGGGAATCGACTCCCATTTCCAAAATTAAAACATCAAAACCTTGCCAATTGATTAAAATTTTTAGAGGAGAAAGAAGAAGAATTTTTAACCAGGAAAAAAAACTATAATTTTTGATTTTTAATCCAATAATAGCCAAAGGGAGTCCAGATTCAGAATTGTAGCCATCGTTGGTTTTAATTTTCAAATGAGGAGATAAAACAGATTGGCAGGCAAATAAGGTGGAACTTTTTCCGGCAGACCCTGTGATACCAACGATATCAAGTTGTCGATGTTTTAATTTTTGAATTAGTCTAATTTTTTTAAGTTGGATTTTGGCAAGAAATTTGAGGTAAGCCAAAACAAATAGAGAAATATTTTTTTTCACTAATGTATTTTATCAGTTAAAATAGATCTAAGATGAAAAAAAAGAAGATTTTGGTTTTGATGGGTGGTGGGGGAACGGAACATGAAGTTTCATTGTCTTCTGGAAAAGAAGTTTTAAGAAATTTTGATCAAGAGAAATATGAGATTGATTCAATGGTTGTTGAAAATGGATGTTTGGATATAAAAAAGATAAAAGAAATAAGTCCAGATGTAGTTTTTATAATAATTCATGGTGGAATTGGAGAAGATGGGACAGTTCAAAAAATATTGGAAGATGAGGGAATAAAATTTGTAGGGTGTGGATCAAAAGCATCGGCAATTGGCATAGATAAGTCGAGATTTAAGAAATTAATGGAAGAAAATGGTTTGCCAATACCAAAAGGAATTGAAGTAAAGAAAAATGAACTTGTCGATTTGGATCGAGTAAAAATATTGGGAGAAAAATGGATAACAAAACCGGCAACTCAAGGATCAAGTGTTGGAGTAAGCATTGTTGATAGTTTAGAAAAATTAGATATGGCTTTGGAGTTGGCCTTTAAATTTGATGATAGAGTTTTGATAGAAGAATTTGTGCCTGGAATTGAAGTGTCATGTGGTTTATTGGGAAATAAAAATGTAATGGCTTTGCCAGTGATAGAAATTTGTCCCAAAAATAATTTCTTTGATTATGAGGCCAAATATAAATTGGGAAAATGTGAAGAGATAGTGCCGGCTAGATTATCAAAAGAAATAACAAAAAAAATTCAAGATTATTCTTTAAAAGTTTTTAAATTAATAAATGGTAGGGGAATGGCCAGAGTGGATTTTATTGTAAATGGAGAAAGACCGGTGATTTTGGAAATAAATACGATCCCAGGAATGACACCAAATTCACTTTTGCCCAAAGAGGCAAAAAGTGCTGGTATAAGTTATAGTCAGTTATTAGATAAAATGATTGAGTTAGGTTTGGAATAAAACCTATAATGTTGATTTTTTGACTTTTTTTGATATAATTAGCCAATTTAAAAAATGTTTGAAAATATAGCATTTTCAAATTTTAAATATAGATCTTTGACAGTTTAGGTGACTAATTTGAATAAAGGAAAGGTGTTTTAAATGAACAAAGAGAAGTGGGTCTGGTTTTGGGTAGTAGTGGCGTTGATCTTCGTCTTTGGTATTGCGATTGTTTGTGGTTCTATTGAAAGTCGTAATGATGAACTTACTAAGACAGAAATAATGAGCAATATCGGCGGAGATTTACCAATATTAGCACTGGATGCTTATGAAGGTGATAATATTGCTGGAAGTTTTGTTTTTTTGAGCGGTAGTTTGGAAGGTAAAAGTCAGACTATCATCAGATTTTCATGGATGAGCCGCGATGGATACAGTTATATTTGCGAGATTCCGGCAAGTGAATTTCAAAGAGTAAAAACAGCAACTGGTGACAAATTGACTGTCAATTTTAACCTAAGCCTTTTTGAATATGGGCTTGGTGATTTGGATGCTTCCCCACTTGCCTATAATGAGATTATTGAGTATTGTTCTAAAATGGTGACTATATCCATGACCGATGAACAGTACTCAGAATTTTTAAAACTCACTTATTCCGATCCAATTGATCAAAACTAAACAAAAGAGCTTCGGTAATACCGTATTAACACAAGATGTGTGAAATACGGTATTTTTTTTGGAAAATTTTATTAACAAAAAACCTCCCATGCTTGGGAGGTTTTGAGATTTTAAAAAAATTATTTAGTAACTTCGACTTTGACACATGGACCCATGGTAGCACAAAGAGCTAATTTCTTGATTTTATTAGCTTTGATGACTTTGATTAATTCGGCTACATTGGCTTCGAGTTCAGCTTCTGGTTGAGAAATTTTTCCAACTAAAATATGAACGATAGGAGCTTTCTTTTCAGTTTTAACTACTGTTTTAGCAGCGGATAATCTTTTGACTGACTCTTCTGGTTTGTCAGTAAGAGTACCATTTTTTGGATTTGGCATTAAACCTTTTGGACCTAAAACACGAGCCAAAGGAAGAAGTTTTGGCATAGTAGCTGGAGTGGCAATAAGAATATCAAAATTAATTTGACCTTCCTTGATCTCAGCTAAAATAGTATCGTTTAAAACAACGACTTTTTTACTAGCAGTTTCTAAATGAGGAAAGCTAATTTCACCAACATTGCCAATGTCAGCAATAGTGACATGGGCTTCAACTTTACCTTCAAATTTAGAAATAGAAGTTTTTTTAACTAATTGAACAGCTTCTGAAAGGGGATAATATTTGGTAACATCAATCAGCTTTTTAGCAGCTTGATATTTTTTGCCCCTAACTTTGGCAGTTTTAACTTTGTGGGTTTCGGTAGCTTCTGAAGTTTCTGACTCGGCAGTGGTTTCTTCAGTTACGGCCTTTTGTTCAAGTTCTTGATCTTGAACTTCCACACTTTCTTGTTTGGCTTTTTTAGCCTTATTTTCTTGTGAGGTTTTGCTCATATTTTTTATTTTTTAAATTTATAATTAATAATTTTTTTAAAAACCCTTTGTCACTTCGTGACATTTCCCTTAAAAAGGGCAACTATTTAAGCCTCCTTTTTTTAAGGGAGGAAGTTCTGCAAAGCAGAACAGGAGGGTTTAATTTATTATTTCAATACCCATGGATTTAGCGGTACCCATAACTGATCTTTTGGCAGCTTCTAAATCTTTAGTATTTAAATCGGACATCTTATTTTTGGCAATTTCTTCAACTTGAGCCATAGTAAGTTTACCGACTTTTTCTTTACCAGTGGTACCAGCACCTTTTTGAACACCAGACATTTTTTTGATCATGTCTGAAACAGGTGGTTTTTTAATTATGAAATCAAAAGAACGATCTTCATAAATAGTAACGACTGCTGGAATAACTGAACCTCTTTGATCTTTAGTTTTTTCATTGAATTCATTACAGAAATCCATGATTTTAATACCATGAGGACCTAAAGCTGTACCTACTGGAGGAGCTGGATTAGCACTACCCGCTTGAATAGCGATTTTAACAATTGTTTTTATTTTTTTTGGCATATTTTTTTTAGAAAAAATTTAGTGAGAAGCCTCTTTTTGGGAGCACTAAGTTTTTATAACTCTTTAGTAACTTGTAAAAAGTCGAGTTCGACAGGAGTTTCTCTTTCAAAGAAAGAGACAAGACAACGGATTTTACCTTTTTCTTGGTCAATACTATCGATAGTACCGATGAAATCAGCAAATGGTCCATTAGTAATTTTGACAACATCACCAATAGAGAATGGAGTTTCGTATTTTGGTTTGTCATCTTCAGTGTTTTTAAGAATTTTGTCAACTTCTTTTTGAGAAAGAGGACTAGGAGTATTGTCGATACCAATAAATCCAGTAACACCTTGAGTAGTACGAACAGTAATCCAGGAATCGTCATTTAAAACCATCTGAATCAAAACATAACCGGGAAAAGTTTTTTCCTGAGATTTAACTTTTTGACCACGACGAATGATCATTTTTGGTTGAATTGGAACGATAGCTTGAAAAATTTGATCTTCCAAACCCATAGTTTTGATACGAGTTTTAAGAGCTTCAATAGCTTTGTATTCATGACCAGAGTAAGTGTTGACGACGTACCAAGCGGCATCAATACTAGGTTCTATAGGGGAGAGTTTAAAAAGAAACTCTTTTTGATTAGTTTTATTAGAAGTTTTTGGCATATTTTTAATTTTTTTTTAAAGATTACCTAAGAGGGCAATACCTTGAGTAAATAGATAATCAAAACCCCCCAAAATTAGGGAGATTATAATTGAGATTGATATTACCACAATTGTAAGCTGAATTAAAGTATCTTTTTTAGGCCAAGTTATATTTTTAAATTCAACCATGACTTCTTTGAAGAAGTTTATGACTTTTTTCATAGAAGTATTATAGCAAGGATTTGGTTTTTTCTGCCTATTGATGATTATTGTTATAATATGATTGAAAAGTACTTTGAAAGGAGTGATAAAAATGTTGTCCGATGAAATGCAAAGGAAAATCTTGAATCAGTTGTATTTGTTTCCAGCTGAAGAAAAAAAGAGAAGAAGGGAGGAGTTTTTGAGCAAATTATATGACCAAGTTGGAGTAATTTGGGAAATGGTTCAAAAAGAAGATATGAATATCAGGAACCAGGATCCGAATGGTTTAATTATTTACTCAAAAACAGTTTGGGGAGATGCCCTGCATATTAAAGGGGTGATTTCTTCACACTTAGCTGGTTGTATTTCGAATCTGAACGGCCTCTTTACTCAAGATTTGGTCGGGCTGATCGGTCCCAAACTTCGTGGTAACATCAAAGGATGTTTTGGAGTACTAGATCCTCGTCTTGAAGGATATATCTCTGAAGCTTCTGGTGATTTCACCGGTCTTTATGGTTGTATAGAGGGAAGTTGGCGAGATATTTTAAGAATTCATGGCTCGTTTTCTGGAGATGTTTCCGACATAGGTGGAGATGTTACAGGAATTGAAGCTAATGTTCAAAAAGACATCATGCCAATTTTAATGACAAGACAAAAGAGAATTGATACTCAAGGTTAAGAAAGTGCTTGGCGCTTGAAGATAGATTTTTCCTAATTTAGGAAAGATTTGTTTTTAAGCGCTTTTATTTTGGATTAATAAGTCTGACAGGAACTTCTGCTCGTAATTTAGATATATCTCCTGAAGTTGCCAGGGCGATAGTAGTGTCGTCTAATTCTATTTGATGTCGACTTTTTAATTGTTGATAATAATCAGTCATTTGTTGAGAGATCGTTGAGGGATCAGTGTCTTTGGTATTTCTTAAAATAAATCTAATAGCAGTACCAATTGTGTCTCCTCCCATTTTTAAAAGGCCATCGGAAGTAGCAACAACCATAATTGGAGTGTCTTTTTTGAAAGTTAATTCCTGTGAATCAAGATGATAATGATCACGATAAATAGAAGATGTTGGAGCATCTCCTGATTCAGGAGTGGAGGTAGTATAAATTGCTTCTGGAGTAAAAATAAAAATGGGAGAGTCTCCTGTCCATAATAGTTTAACTGATTTACTATCTTTTTCTTCTGTAAGGACAGCGGTGGAAACGGTTGTAGGATAATCTTTTATTAATTTTGATTTAATAATACTTTCTGGAACTTTAGGTAAAGATGAAAATGATCTGGCAAAAGAACTTTCTACTGTCCTTTTGATAGATGATAAATCTTGATTAAAATCTGATGTTGAAAGTGAAGAGATACCTTCTCGAGCGGCTCTTGAACCATAATAGGCTGTAGTTTTACCAGTTTCGATTCGTCTGGCTCCGGAACCACCCATGCCATCAGCAACAAAAATAAGGCTAGTAGATTCGGTTATTTTTTTGGCGATTGGAGGGGCATCTTCATCACCTTCAATATTTAAAGTAGCAGCACAAACGAAAGAGGAGTTATCCTTGTTTACTTCCGGATTATTTTGAACTTCTGGGTCTTTGGCAAAAGTGGGCACATGCCAAAGATCCTCATCGGTAGCTTTTCTTAAACTATTTTTAATTTTAAGACGATCGTCTTTTGGTTCTGTATTATCAAGAGTTGGTATATGCCAAAGTTCTGTTGTTCCTTCACTCATAACTCATTTTAAACTAAAAAATATCTTTATAAAAGTAATTTCACCGCGGAATTGTTGCAGATAAAAAATTTGATATGGTTTATATTATTGACCCGTTCTATAGGTGGTGGGTATGATGAAACACAGCCACTATAGATAGTGGATAGTATTAAAAATTAAAATTTACTGAATTTTTTCAAAAAAAATTATGTTATGTCCATATTGTGGTAAGGATGAGTCTAATGTTTTGGAGAGTCGAGAAGCTGAAGATGGAAAAGCAACTAGACGACGACGGGAGTGTATTAGTTGTAAAAAAAGATTTACAACTTATGAAAGAGTGGAAAATATTAATTTAAAAGTTTTGAAAAAATCAGGTAGAGTAGAAGATTATAGCCGAGCTAAGTTGGAAAAATGTTTAGAAAAAGCTTGTTGGCGAGTGAGTGTCGATGAAAGAGAAGAAATAGTTGATGAGATTGAAAAGAAATTATTAAATTGGCAAAGTGTAGAAATTCCTTCTAAAGAAATTGGCAAAATGATTATGGAAAAATTAAAAAAAGTTGACCCATTAGCATATGTGAGATTTGCCACAGTTTATTTAGATATTGAATCTATAAAAGATTTTGAAAAATTATTAGTTGATTTTAAAAAATGAGAGATTTAATCGAACCACAATTATCAGAAAATGCAAAATATATTGCAGAAACTAGGTATTCCCAAAAGGATGAAGAAGGGAAGGCTTATGAAAAAGTTTCCGATATCTTTTGGCGGGTGGCGAGTAATGTAGCTAAAGGTGATATAAATTTTGGAAAAACTGAGGAGCAAACAAATGAATTAGCCTTGAGTTTTTATGGTTTAATGGCAGAGCAAAAATTTATGCCAAACACACCTTGTTTAGTAAATGCAGGAAAAGCCAAACAACAACTTTCGGCATGTTTTGTATTGCCAGTGGAAGATTCGATGGAATCAATATTGGAAACTATGTCAAATATGGCTATGATTCACAAATCTGGTGGTGGAACAGGTTTTTCTTTTTCGAAATTGCGACCTTATGGTGACTATATTAAATCAAGTGGTGGTACTACAGTGGGACCAGTTAGTTTTATGCAAGCTTACAATGATGTAACAGCTCAAATAAAACAAGGTGGAGTTCGACGGGGGGCAAATATGGGAATGCTTAGCATTCATCATCCAGATGTATTGAGATTTGCAGTAGTGAAATTAGATGAATGGAGTTTGACTAATTTCAATATTTCTTTGGCAGTAACCGATGCTTTCATGAAAAAAATTGATGAAGATAAAATGTTTGTGGAAAATGATAATATTCCGGAAGATGTAGTTGAAGAAATTAGATTGGCTGAAGGGATTAGAAGTGCAGACGAGAGGTTAAGACAAATAGAAGTTGGGGTAAAAAAATTATACGATTGGGCAATAGCTACTCAAGAAGATAAGGGTGAAGGTTATGAATTAATAAACCCAAGAGATGGAAAAGTGAAAATGAAATTAAATGCTTATAAAGTATTTAATTTGGTGACTCGTTTGGCTTGGCAATATGGTGATCCAGGATTAGTTTTTATTGATCGAATGAATGCTCCAAGTTCCAATCCAGTACCAGCTATGGGAAGAATTGAGGCAACTAATCCTTGTGGGGAACAACCACTTTTACCTTACGATGCTTGTAATTTGGGTTCAATAAATTTGGCAAAATTTGTTAAAGAAAAAGATTTAGATTGGGAGGAATTAAAAAAAGCAGTTTTTGCTGGAGTTCATTTTTTAGACAATGTAGTAGAAATTAATCAATTTCCGGTGCAAAAAATTAGAGAAATGGTGAGCAATACTCGAAGAATTGGTCTGGGAATAATGGGATTTGCTGATGCTTTATTTAAATTGGGGGTTCAATATAATTCTGATCAAGGTTTGGAATGGGCAAAGAAAATAATGAAGTTTATTACTGAGACGGCTAAAGAGGCAACAGTAGAATTAGCTAAAACAAGAGGTGTTTTTCCATGGTGGGAAAAAAGTGTTTATGCAAACACTGATTATCGACCACGAAATATGGCATTAACCACAATTGCACCAACTGGAACAATTAGTATGATTGCCGATACTAGTTCGGGAATTGAACCAGTATTTTCTCTGGGTTATCAAAAAAATACGGTTGAAGGTAAAACTCTTTATAGCGTTAATCCAGTATTATTAGAGGAACTAAAGAAAAGAGGAATTTATTCTGAAGAATTGGTCGAAAAAATTGTTAAGAATGGAGGAATGCTTAAAGATATAGAAGAAATTCCTGAGGATTTTAAAAAGATTTTTATTACTGCTTTGGAAATTGATCCTGAATGGCATATAAAAGTTCAAGCTGCTTTTCAAGAATATACAGATAATGCGGTTTCAAAAACAATTAATTTACCAGAGACCGCAACAATAAATGATGTCAGAGATGCTTACAGATTAAGTTATTCTTTGGGTACCAAAGGAATAACTATTTATAGAAGCGGATCAAGATCTTTTGAACCATTACAAAAAGTTAAAGATAAGGAAAATAAAGCAGAAGAAAAAGAAATTAATTGTTTACCAAAGAAAAAACCTACCCCGATTGTTGCTAGTGGAATTAGAGTAAAGAAAAAATGTGACGTGGGTAGTGTTTATACATCAATTTTTTATGAAGAAGGTGATGGTCCAGTGGAAGTGTTTGTAAACTTAGGTAAGTCTGGTGGTTATTTAGCTGCATCGGCTGAGGTAACTGGAAGATTGGCATCTTTAGCATTGAAATATGGAGCAACTTTAGATGAAATCTCTGGCGAATTAATTGGAATTTCTTGTGGTCAAAAAGTGGGGATGGGAAATGGAGCTGTATTGAGTATGTTTGATGCAGTGGGAAAATCTGTCCTGGAAATTTCTAAAGGTGAACAATTAAGTATGTTTAAAGACGAAGAGGGATTATCACATATAGATGTTTCTAAAATTAGTGAAGAAATGAATCAGGCAGAAAGTAAATTTGGAGCTTGTCCTGATTGTGGATCACCACTTCGAGCTGAAGAAGGTTGTTTTAAGTGTACTAATGTTTTTTGTGGCTATTCTAAATGTAGTTAAAAAAATATGATTACAACCAAACAAGGAGATAAAGGTCAAACAATCTGTGGAAACAAAAGAGTTTCCAAAGACTCTTTGTTGGTTGAAGTTGTGGGTACTATTGATGAACTCCAATCAATATTAGAATTGATTGGAGGAGAAGAATTAATAGTTGATGATTTGTTTCAATTAATGGGTAAAATTGGATGTAATAGTGAAGTTGATATTGGTAAAAAAGTTTTATTTTTAGAAAAAGAAATTGACAAATTAGAAAAAGAATTGTCTGAGCTAAAACAATTTTTAAGATTTAAAAACAAAAAAGCTTTAAATTTAAATTGGGCAAGAACTGTAGCTAGAAGATTAGAGAGAAGAATAGTAGCTTTGGATAATCAAGAAAAACAAGATGAAAAAGTTTTGGAATATTTTAATAGGTTGTCTGATTATTTGTTTTTGAAGGCTAGGAGGGCTGAAGAGAAGTAAATTTAATTTTCTTGAATTGGGTGTAATTCCCAAGCTGTGCCGCAACGGTTAAAGCCCGAGCCTGAAACTTCCGAGCAGAAGAATATGGGAAAAGAACAGCGTTTAATTACTTTAGAAAGACAACATGGAGATTTGTCTGAACTGGCTGGAGTTTTTTTGGAAAATGGAGTAGAAGAGATTGAAAAAAGAGTTAATCCTTACGAATTAAGTTTTGATATTAACGGTAATCCAAATTTTCGTTGTGAACTGAATAGTGAAATTGGAAAAGCTGAATATGAGGGAATGAAGAATATTTGGAAATTGGCAAAGAGTGGATGTAAATATATTTTTTGGATAAGTCCAAGTGGAGGAAGAAGTGATTATGAAGACGGTAGGATTGTAGTTGGTATTGTTGAAGATAGTAACCAAATAAAAATTAATTGTCGAGGTATACCACTTTTTAATAAACCAAACGAAATGTGGTTAATGGCAAATAAGATAATTGAATTTGGAGGTGATTCTGTTGGAGAGATAAAACAAGTGGAGGATTTGAGAGAACAAGCATTGGGTTTAAAGTTTGGTATTAAGAACGAAGAAGAATTATGGAATTTTTGTGAAAGTGTTTTTGGTGTTGAAGAAGTTTGGAATGTGGTTAGACAAGGCAAAGATATTTGTAGAAAAAAAGAAATAGAAACTGTAATCAATGAAACATTAGAAGATATAAAAGTTAGATTTGGTGGTTTTACTGAAAATAATTCAATTCACACTGGAGCATTTTTAGAAAGAATGATGAAAGTGAGAGGTTATCAAATAGAAGGAGGAAACCATGGTGGTCTTAATAGTGATCAATTAGAAAGTAGTTTTGATAAGTTATTTTCTAAATCTGAAATATCAGTAAAACCGGAGATTAGAGATGGAAAAAGTTTTTGTCCTTGTGGTACTGAATTAAAAGATGGGGCTAGTGTTTGTCCATCATGTGGTCTAAAAATTACCTATTCAAAAGATTGATATCTTTTGATATCTTTATTGAATCTCTTTGATATATTTATCAAATTTTTCCGGGGAGGGTGTAAAAAGTACCATCAGGTTGGTACTTTAAAGTTCTTTGATTAATTTCATCATAGAATGATGGACTAGTGTTTCCATAATAACGATCGCCAAAATCGCCTAACCCTGGATAAATATAAAATACTTTATTCAGACCTTCATCAATTGCACAAGTGAAAATATTAACATCAGGATGATCTTCATTTATACGGCTAATACCTTCAGGAGCAGCAATTATACAACCAGCAGTAATATCTTTAGCTCCTCTCATTTTAAGTTCACTTATAGCCATTGATAAAGAACCTCCAGTGGCTAACATTGGATCGGGAATAATAATTTTATATTGATCAAGATCAGCTGGAAGACCGTTGTAATTTAATTTAGGTTTAGCAGTTTTTTCGTCTCGTTTTATGTCTACAAGAGCTAGTTTTGAATCAGGAAAAGATGTTTGAATACCTCGACAGAGTGGATATCCAGATCGAAGAATAGCCACAAAAAGAAATTTACTAGAATCAGTAAAGTTGGCTGATGTTTCCATTAATGGAGTTTCAATTTGACGAGTTATAAGTGGAGGTAAAATAATTTCTGCTAATTGATAGCCAACTCCAATGGAAATTATATCGGCATGTTTTCTAAAATCAGGCAGCTCGGTATCTTTGTTTCTTAAATAAGATAAACTATTTTCAATAATGCGAGAACTAAATACTGTTGTTCTTTCCATAAAATTTAAATTATTAAAATATAGGCAAATTGAATTATTATAACCAAATAATTTAAAAACACAATTTGTTGATTTGATATAGTTTTTACGATTGATTTTAGGTTGATTTAAGTTTAAATTTGGTCAGAATTAAAAAAGATTAAAAAAATGGCAAAAGAAGAAAAAATTAAGGTAATACTTTTGAGTCATACGTTAAATCCTGAACAAAATGTAGTAGCAGCAATTAGACAATGTTACAGTGCTGTTGGTGCAGAGGAATTAAAAGAAAAAACTACAGAAGAAACGAGAAATAGATTGATTAATCAAGTGGTTGAATCTGGTCACACATCGACGATTGAACATGCTGTTTTTACCTTTGCAATAGAAGGAATTAGTCGAGCTTGTTCTCATCAATTGGTTCGTCATAGAATAGCTTCTTTTTCACAACAATCTCAAAGATATGTTGATTTAAGTAAAAGTGATTTAGGTTATGTTGTACCACCGGAAATAAAAAAAGATAAAAATCTTTTAGAAAAATATAAAAAAACAATGGATTTAATTGAATCTGAGTATCGAGGTTTAATAAAAGATGGAGTCAAACCAGAAGATGCTAGATTTATATTGCCAAATGCTTGTCAAACAAAAATCGTAGTAACAATGAATGCTAGATCCTTATTAAATTTCTTTAGAGAAAGATGTTGTCTGAGAGCTCAATGGGAAATAAGAATATTATCTAATTTAATGTTGGCTGAAGTTAAAAAAGTGGCACCAAAAATATTTGAAAATGCTGGAGCTAGTTGTATTTCTGAAGGTATTTGCTGGGAAGGGAATATGAGCTGTGGTTTATGGAAAACGATTAAAGGTTGTGAATTAAAATCAAGAATAAAAAAATGAAAGGAAAATTTATAGTTATTGAAGGAATTGATGGTTCAGGAAAAGGAACACAAACGGAATTGTTGGTGGACAGATTAAAAAAAGAAGGTGTTGATTTGGTGACCGATGATTATCCTCATTATGAAACTGGTTTTTGGGGCAAACAAGTAGGTCGATTACTGACGGGTGAATTTGGAGAATTGTTCACAATTAGTCCATATTTGGCAGTTTTACCATATATGCTTGATGAAGCAGATGGAAGTAAAAAAATAATTGGTCCAGCTTTAAAGATCGGGAAAATGGTTGTTTCCAATAGATATTTCACATCAAATGTTCATCAAATTGCCAAGCAACCAGAAAATGAGAGAGAAAAATATGCTGATTGGCTATGGGAAGCAGGATACAATCAAATGGGAATTATCAAACCAGATTTAATTCTGGTTATGTCGGTAGCTCCAGAAATTTGTCGAGAAAATATTTTAAAAAAAGCCAAAAGAAATTATACTGGTCAAGAGGCGATGGATCAGGCAGAATCAAACTTTAATCATCAAATGGAAACAGCTAAGGAATATGAAAAAATGGCGAAAAAAGAACCTGATCGATGGTTGATAATTGATTGTTGTAGAGATGGTAAATTATTACCCATGGAAGAAATTAATGAAATTATTTGGTTAGAATTAAAAAGGAGAAAAATAATCTTATGAAAGGTATTCAGTTAATAGCCGGAAGTTCACACCCAGAATTAGCTGAAAAAATTTCTAAAAAGATGGATTTACCATTGACACCAATGGTAATAAAAAAGTTTTTAAATAGTGAAATATATGTAAGGATTGGGAAGAAAGTAAGAGGTGATGATATTTTCGTAATTCAGACTTTTGGAGATAATGTAAATGATAGTTTAATGGAATTATTGATTATTATTGATGCTTTAAAAAGATCTTCGGCTGGTCGAATTAACATTGTCTGTCCAAATTTATGTTATTCACGTCAGGATCGAAAAGTGGAATCACATGAACCAATTTCAGCCAAATTAGTAGCTGACTTAATTACTGTAGCTGGAGTAGAAAGATTAATTACTGTTGATTTACATGCTTCTCAAATTCAGGGTTTTTACAATATTCCAGTGGATCATTTAATGGGATATCCATTGATTGCAAAATATGTGCAAAAGAAAAAATATAAAGATTTAATAGTAGTGGCTCCTGATATTGGAGCAGCCAAAAAAACCCATAAAGTAGCTGATCTTTTGGGAACTCAAATTGCGATTGTAGATAAAGTTAGGACTGGTCATGGAATGTCTGAAGCGGCTCATGTAGTAGGAGATGTAAAAAATAAAACTGCTCTTTTAATTGATGATATGGTTGACGGTGGTGGATCAATTGTGGGGGCAGTAGAAGCAGTCAAAAAATTTGGAGCTAAAAAAATTATAATTGGAGCTACTCATGGATTTTTAAATGGAGAAGCAGTTGAAAGACTAAAAAACTGTGCAGCAGATAAAGTAATATTTTTGGATACAGTACCAATTCCAAAACATAAACGATTTAAAGGGATGACAATAATTTCAGTAGCTCCACTTTTGGCCAAAATTATTAAACGAGTTCATACAGAAAGATCTTTGGGAGATTTGTTTAAATGGGAACAACAAAATAAATTATTGTAAAATGGGACTATGATATAAAGAAAACGTCGTCTGGTTTTGAGTTATTAATTTTGAAAATATATTATGATCGATAAACAAATAAGAGATTTAATTAAAAAAGAAGAAGAACGACAAGATGAAGTCGTTTCATTAATTCCATCAGAAAACTTTGCTTCAGAGGAAGTGGTGATGGCAATTGGAAGTTGTTTAACCAATAAATATGCTGAAGGCTATCCTGGTCGAAGGTATTATCAAGGAAATAAATTTATTGATGAAATTGAGAATTTGGCTATTAATAGGGGTAAAAAACTTTTAGGAGTGGAGCATTTAAATGTTCAGCCTTATTCTGGAAGTCCAGCTAATAGCGCGATCCAAATGGCACTTCTTGAAAGAGGGGATAAAATTTGTGGGCTTAAATTGTCGGCTGGAGGACATTTAACTCATGGACATCCAAAAATTACTTTTTCAGGTAAATTTTTTGAAAGTGTTCAATATGATGTCGAAGAAGATGGTCGAATTGATTATGAAAAGCTGGAAGAATTAGTTTTAAAAGAGAAACCAAAAATGATTATGGCAGGGACGACGGCTTATCCGTGGATTTTGGATTTTGAAAAATTTGGCAAAATTGCAGACAAAGTTGGAGCCTGGTTGGTGGCTGATGTGTCACATATTATTGGATTGATAGTGGGTGGAGTTCATCCAAGTCCAGTAAATTATGTTCATCTAATCATGAGTACAACTCACAAAAGTTTAAGAGGTCCGCGAGGAGCCTTTATAGGGGTTACAAAGAAAGGATTAGAGAAAGATGATAAATTAATTGAAAAGATTGATAAAGCAGTTTTCCCAGGGCTTCAAGGTGGTCCACATGAAAATAATATTGCCGCTTTAGCAGTGGCTTTTGCTGAAGCAGACACTCAAGAGTTTAAAGACTATTCTCTTCAAGTAATTAAAAATGCCAAAGTTTTAGCAGAAACTTTAAAGAAAAATGGTTTAAAAGTTTTTGGGACAGAAAATCATTTGATGGTAGTCGATGTAGGCGAGGGAAGAGGAAAAGAAATAGCTGTTAAACTTGAAGAAAATGGAATAGTTTGTAATGCTAATACAATTCCTCACGACAAAGCTGGTCCTTTTAAACCATCAGGAATTCGAATTGGAACTCCAGCGATGACGACTAAAGGTTGGAAAGAAAAAGAATTTGAAGAATTAGGAAATAAAATAGCGAAAATTATTTTTTCTTAAGTGTTAGAAATAATACAAAAGTAGTTAATCCGATTCCAATAAATTCAAAAATTTGAGGCCAAAAGAGGACATATATTTTTGATGATAGGTTATAAGAAGAGGGAATGGCCCAAGCGTTGGCCCAATTATTATAAAGAATATGATTTGATAAAAATATTGGTTTAAAATGGTCAAAATAAAAAGCGATCCAACCCTTATGAAAAGATTGAGGAAGAATTAGATATTGATTTTGTAAATTATTAATAGGATTTATTTTGTAAATAAAAATATTAGAAGAACAAGAAAGTATAGTTTTGTTATTAGTAATTATTGTAGGTACTTCTTGATCTATTTGATATATTTCGATATTTTTAATTTCATTAATTGAAGCTGATTTATTGAAACTAGAATTATTAAAAATAATGGTTAACTCTTGTCCAAATTCGTCAGTCATTTGAGGAATAATAAATTCATCAGTTTGCCAATCCTTATTTTGAGATAATTTTTGAGTAAAAAATAATAAATTTGATTTTTCACTGACTGCGCTAATGACAAGAGGGTACCCAGATATATTTTTATATGTAATTTTAATTAAATATGATTTATTAAAAGTAATGTTAGGATAGTATTTTGACTTAAGGTTATTAGGAGTAGTGTTGTTGAAAATTATTTTATTTGAATCAGAAATAATCAATTTTGGATTGGTTATTTGTTGTGGAATCAGATTAATCGTTTCTAGCTGAGTAATAGTATATGGTTGAGTATGCTGATTTTTTTGATAAATAGTTATATTGCCGAATTCTTGAGTTTTCTTTAGAGATGGAATTTTTTTTAATAGTTCCTTTGTGGGTGTAGCTAATTTAGAATATATTTTTTGATTTGGAAAATAAACATTGTTATCAAACATAATTTGAGAAATAGCATATTTGTCTATTAATAGAGATAAGCAATTAGAATCTTTCTTTTGGAGACAATAATTTAATTCTCGATAATAAACTTCGTTTTTTAGATTCCAAACATCAAAAGCACGGTCTAGTATTGGTTGCTGAATACCATACCAAATGAACCCGGAACCATTGACACCAAAACGATAATTGGTCCAACCCCAGAAATCACCAGAAGGGAGATTCATAATACGATCATCTTGTGGTTGAGTTTTAAAATAATTAATTAAATCAAAATATTCTTTTGGAATTTGTTGACGCATTTTGAAATAGAACAAATTACCAGTGAAAACAGGAAAAGAGAAGGTTATGAGAAAAGAAAATATGATTATCGAAAAAAATAAAAATATTTTTTTATGTTTTAATAATATTTCTTGAATAAATTTAAGACCAAATGATAGGAAAATAGTGAAAGAAAAAATTCCGGGAACTATGAATTTAGTAAAAGGAGAACGAAAAGTTTGATTAATTACTGGTATATTTCGTAATAGTTGATTGACATATAGAAAAGGAAGGGTTTTGGATAAAAGAGCAATTGCAGTAAGTAAAAATATTAATATTATTCCTAATTTAAAATAACGATTTTCTTTGAAGGAAATTATTACCTTTGTTAATCCAAGAAAGACAATTAAAGAGATTAAATAACCAATAATTAAAATAGGGAAGGAAAAATGTTGACGCCAAATATCCATTATAGATGAATCATTGCTATTGAGATCGTAATAATAACCTCGAAGTAATAAAAAATCAGATAAATGACCTCGATTTTGATTTCTTAAAAAAGTTTCTTCTGTAGCCATTTTGTTTCCAAAAGCTAATTGAGGATTATAAATATCGTTTTTGACAAAATATAAAAATGGTAGAAGCCAGAAAGAATTAACTAATAAAATCATTAAAAATGATTTAATATTAATTTTTTTATTAACAACTAAATTAGAAATTAAAATACAAAATAAACACAATGAATAAACGATAAAAATAGTGGGAACGTAAAAGCTAGGTATAGCTAGTAGGTTTACTAAAAGTAATTTGATTAAGTTGTGTCGATTTGGTTTATCGAGATAATTTAATAAACTAAATATTAACCAAGGAAAAAATCCCCAAAAAGTAGAAAATGGCTCAAAGGGAACCCAAAAATTTTGAATAGTTCCAAAATTTAGAAGATAAAAAAGAGACGATAAGAAACAAATTGTTTTAGAGAATTTAAGATAATTTTTAAGACCAAAATAAATACCAAAAGTACCCAAACTAAGACAGAAAAAATGCCACAAATAACGAACTAGATTAGTGGGTAAAAATAGAGTTAAGGGGAATATCAAAATTTGTCGAATTAGATCAGAGGCATGACCCATGCCTCCGATTAAACCTAAACCTTGATATTGTTGCCAAACGGCTAAAATAGATCTTTTGATATTCATGCCGATATTTAGTTCCGGTATGAGATTATCCCAACCAATTAACCAAGTTTGATTTTTAAAATTGACGATAAAAATTATTATTAGAACAATCGAAAGACCGATGATATCAAAAAATGGCTTAAGCCTTGATAACAGTTTCATTAAGAGAATTATACTGTAGTTTAGATGTTGGGGTTTTATTAATACCACGAACAAATGACCAGATTTGATTTATCACAGAATTTGGAAGTATAGAAATAACAACAATTTGGCAAATGTTTAATAAAATAGCAGGGAGAGTTGGTTTAAATCCCATCTTAACAGCACCTAGTCGACTTTTAATGGTTAAGTTGAAAGTTTTTTTTGGATTTTGATGAGACAAACTGGTATTTAAATGTCTATAGTAAAGCAAGTAATCTGGTAAATTATTGATTTGTCCATAAAGCATGAATCGAAACATTAAATCGATTTCTTCAGCAGAAGTTTTGTTGGGGGAATACCAAACGAATTTTTTAGGTAATAATTTAAGATTTACCATCATTGATGGTTGTTGAATTGGAACTGCCCAAAAAATCATTTTGGATAATTTTTTGAAATTGGTAGGGAAGTTTTTGTTTCCAATATTTTGATTATTTTCATCAATAACAAAACATTGTCCACCAAGAGCAACAACTTGAGAATGCTTTTTAAAAAAGTTGATTTGTTTTTCAAAACGGTTAGAAACTGAGATATCATCAGCGTCCATACGAGCCAGAAATTTACCGCGAGCGTAGGATATAGCAATATTTGAGGTTAAACTAACTCCAAGATTGATATGATTTTTTATAGCAATAATACGTTTATCAGATTTAGCATACGATTTAATAATTTTCCAAGAATTGTCAGTAGAAGCGTCATCGATAATAATAAACTCGAAATCAGAAAAAGTTTGGTTAAGAATACTTTGAATTGACTCGTCTAAAAATTTGGCGGCATTAAAAACTGGCATGTAGACAGTAATTAATGGTTTTTTAGTTTTCATAATTTCTCTTTTCGTCCTAATGGGACTCGTCAGTACCGAGTGTATCGGTATAAGAGAAAGGGAGTTGAATATAAATAGAGGTTTTTAGTAAGCAAGCGCTTACAAAAACATATTCATAATCAACTATGTACATTTAAGTACATGACCCTTCTTCTGTAGAAGTTAGTTGGGGATTACTCCACGGCTAAGATGAGCATGTGCCCAACCATATTGGATCGCTTGGTCGACACGAAAATCGAATTCTTCATCACCCCAATCGTCATCGACGACGGAAATGAAGCCGTTGGTTACCGTAACAGTATATGTACCGGGGCCGTAACCTTGGTAGACACCATCTTTGATTCCATTTACGATCACGCCACCAACAACAAGGTATTCATCGTCATTGACGACAAGGTTTTCCCATGTCTTGGTGCCTTCGATTCCGGTCTCTTCATAGCGACGGGGATGCGGAACATAGTTCTGTTCTGTCACCATACCGGTGGTATCGGCATTACTGTCGATGACTGCAGGTGCAGATGTTGCAGCTGGTACTGCGGGCGCAGTTGCATTGGATGCAGCGGTTTTGGGTGTATCGACGGCAGCGTTGTTTTGCGTTGTAGCTTTGACACCCAACCCCCAATTCCATACCGGAATGATCACAGAATTGGTTACGAAACGACCTCCGGCGATCAAGGTGGGAATTCCTACAGTCAGGATAACTAGCCCAACAATGATGCCGATAACCCATTTTTGGGTATTACTCATGGTACTCATTTTCTTTTCCTCCATTTTTTTATTTGAGTTCTTATGACCTGAAAGTATAGATAGTCGGCACTTTTGACAGTAGCCATCTTTTTTACTTTGGTCATCACGAGAGAGAAAATGGCCACACCCTTTACAGTGTGCCTGAGACGTCATATTGTGTCGCCTCCTTTCTATAAAATCAGGTTTTGCCTGTTATAAAGGGGAAATATATATCAACAGAAACTTTACCTTTTAGGTAAGTCTGATAACTGGAAACTAATAAATAGTTTCCAAATAACAGACTTACTTTTAAGGTTAGTCTTCTAACTTCTACAGATTTTTAACGTGCTGTAAAACTTTTAACCAAAAGCAATTTTTGATTCTTTTAGTTTTACTTTGTTAAAATTTGATACTTTTTAAGTATCGAGGGGATTATAGCCTAAAATAGGCGATTTGTCAAGATTATAGGATAGTGTTGAGATAAAAAAGGAGGCTGGGGTTCGTATGAAAGAGTAAATTGTAGTGTGACAATCAGATTGTCAACAAAACTTTTTACAAACTCATACGAATGATCCCAGCCTCTTTTCAGGGCAGCTTAGTGAATGTTTAATATGATTGAAATTGTCCATTCAAGGTAATCAGCCAAGGAGATAGCGAAGCCCATAACCAATGGAATAATTACATTCCATGTGGAAATGTAGACCAAAAAGAGACCTTTTCCAAATTTGGAAGTATTCTCCTTGATCTCAATCTTACCATTGTGGTAAGACATTGCGGTATAAGCCGCGATGATACCATAGATCAACAGCCCGAGGCCGATAACCATAAATGGCTCATTCAATGAAAGTACTACTTGTTCTCCTTCCTTTGCTCTTGCCAGATCATATTGGTAACCATAGTACAGGTTACAGATGACGGCGGTAATGAGCATCAGGGCGAAGAAACCCAACACCATCCACACGAGGACGGTTCGAGGTTTTGCTTGGTAGTGAATTCCGTGGCTGGAAGTGTCTGTTGAAACTTGATTCTTGTTTTCCATAATTGTGATTCTCCTTCTATTTTTTTATTTTCTGTTATCCAATGCTTCTTTCTATAAGCTTGGTAGCTGGAAACCAATAAATGATTTCCAAGTAGCAAGCTTATAAAAAGCTTTTTATTCACTAAAACTGTTAAGGTACTTTAATAAAAATTTGTCTTAAGCTTTTTAAGATTTATTTTTATTAATTCAACTAAAATACTAGCATAAAAATGTCACTTTGTCAAGATTATAGGATAGAAATAGACTAAAAAAAATACCGAGAGTCCATCATAATAATGAATTCTCGGTAAATTTTTATTATAAAGTTTTTAAAAATTCACGAAGGTCGTCTTTGTATGGAGAATATTTTATAGCTAACAATATATTAGCTTTGAGCCAACGAAGAGGATCACCAGTAGTGACCCAATCTTCTTCACCTTCAAAAGCTTGAGTCATAACGACATCATTTTTGGCCATGGTGTTGCTAGCGTCAGCAAACCAAAGTTCATTATCTCGAGAAAGCTCTTGTGATTCTAAAATAGAAATAACTTTAGCAGAAACTACGAAACGACCACCTTGAGCAAAAGTAGAAGGAGCTTGATCGGCCGGAAGTTTTTCTAACATAGCTGAAATACGGTTAGGATATTGTGAATCATTCATATATTGAGCAGAACCATAGCGAACAATTTCTTCACGGCCAACATCTTTGACAGCGATAACTTCAGCTGGTTGATATTTTTCATATGTAGCAATCATTCTAGACAAGAATTGTCCGGGAACTGGTTCTAAAGTTAAATCATCACCAAACATATAAATAAAATCTTGACCATCAATAAAGTTTTTTGCAGCTAAAAGGGGAGAACCATTACCGTAAGGAAGATTAAGAGGTTGAGCAATAAAAGTAATTTTAGCTTTTGACCAAATAGCTTTAAGGCTATCTAAATAACTAAGTTTATTATTTTTGATAAGATAGTCCTCAAGATCTTGATCTGGAGTGAAATATTTTTCAATTGAATCTTCACCAGTTCGATGAACGATGGCAATTTCGGTAACACCAGCACCAATGGCTTCTTCAACTAAATATTGAATATTTGGTTTTTCTAAAACAGCAATAAGTTCTTTGGGGTATGTTTTAACGACAGGAAGAAAACGAGTTCCGCGGCCAGCAGCGGCTATAACAGCTTTTTTAATCATAAATTTATGAAAAATAAACTTTTAATTTAGTTGACTAGCTACATGGTAGCATAAAAAAATTTTTGATAGAATATGTAACCTGAAAGGGCCCATAGCGTAGTTGGTAGCGCGTCCCCATGGCATGGGGAAGGTCAGGGGTTCGAGTCCCCTTGGGTCCACTAAAAAAAATGAACTCTAGAAAATCTAATTTTGAATTGCTGAGAATTGTAAGTATAGTGTGTATTATTCTGTACCATTCGGTTTGGCATAGCGGAGTGGGATATTCGACTTTGAGTTTTAACAAAATTTTAGTTGATTTTTTGGACATGTTAGGAGAATTAGGAGTGAGTTGTTTTATTTTAATTTCAGGATATTTCTTTTTAGAAAATAATTTTAAGTGGATAAAAGTAATTAAAGTCTCCTTGGAAGCAAGTTTTTATATATTATTTGGAGTTTTTTTGTTGAAAGTTACTGGAAATAATTCTGGAATTGATTGGTGGTTACCAAGAGCATTTTTACCAGTGTTGAATGGGGCTTATTGGTTTTTAAGTGTTTATATTTTAATTTATTTATTCTCTCCAGTTTTAAAAAAAACGATATTAACTCTTTCAAAGAAACAAATGTCGATGGTTTTATTTTTAATGACATTTATTTGGTCTTTCTGGCCGACAATATTGGGTTTTAAAACAAACGAAACTGAGAGTTATTTGTTTTTTAGTCGATTTATCTGGGGAGTAATGATGTTTTTGTTTGGAGCCTATACAAGACTGTTTTTGCCGAAATTTTTTAACAAATTAAAGAATTCAATATTAATATTTTTAGCTTCAACAATGTTAATCATTTTACCTATTTTAATAATCGAATTTTTTAAAATACCGGGAATTAGTGCTAATTATTTTTGGAGACCAAATTCTTTTTTGATGTTGATTTGGTCAATATCATTATTTTTCTTGTTTAAAAACCTTGAGATAAAGAATAATAAATTAATAAACTTATTGGCTTCAACTACTTTGGGAATATATTTATTTCATGATGGACCTATTTGGTCTTATTTGTGGTATCAAATTTTCAATATTAAACATTTTGCTAATTTTAATTATTTTGGATTTTATTTATTGTTAGTGGCAATAATAATATTTATATTAGGATTTGGAATTGATATTTTACGAAAATTTTTAGAAAAGATGTTTTTGGATAAATTTTTTGATAAGATTAAAATTCAAAAACTATTAAATAAAATTGAGTTTTATGAAGAAAAATAAAATAGTTATGTTTGATTTTGACGGAGTTATTGTTGATACTCTGGAAATGGGTTTAACTATAAACCAAGAATATTTTGGTAATGTTGAATATTCAGAAATTCAGGATTGGGCAGAAGGAAATGTTTATAGTAAAAAATTGAGAGAGGAAGAAGGTAATGGAAGTGAAGTTTATTATTTTGAACAATACTCAAAAAGAGTAACAAAATTGATTCCGATTGAAGGGATAGAAGATATATTCAAAGAATTAATAAAACAGAAATTTAAAATAATAATTGTGTCTTCAGCTGATGAAGAAGCAATAGAAATTTATTTAAAAGAACATAATTTAGATAAATATATTACTAGAATTATGGCTAGAAAGACTAATCCGAGTAAAGTGGAGAAGTTTAAAATGGTTTTTGAAGAATTCAAAATTAAACCAAAAGAAACTTTATTGGTAACTGATAGTGTAGGAGATGTGAAAGAAGCTCATGAAGTAAAAATGAAAGCAATTGGAGTTTTGTGGGGGTTACATGAAAAGGAAAGATTAGAAAGAAATGGAGTTGACTTCATTGCCGAAACTCCAAAAGATATTTTAATAGGAATCAAAAAAATCTTAACTTTGAATTAGACTTAGTTTTAGGGTAAAATTCCTTTACTTTAGGTCTGTGGTGAAATGGTATCACAGCAGTCTCCAAAACTGCTTTTCCAGGTTCGACTCCTGGCGGACCTGCCAAAATGAACAAAATAGAGTCTTTTTATGATCGTGATTACAGAGAAAAACAATATCAATCTAAAGAGGTATTAGATCTATTTAAGTATTTGGATGTTATTAATAAAGGTAAAGCACTTGATGTAGGTGTTGGCTTAGGACCAAATATAAAAACATTAATTGATAGTGGATTTGAAGTCAGCGGAATAGACATTTCTAGTTATGCTATTAGTGAATTATCAAGAGAATATCCTAATTGTGATTTTCATGTTTCAGACATATTGGATTTTGAAATGAAGAGTGATGAATATGATTTGATTCTATGCTCAATGGTTTTACATCACTTGGACGAAGCTGGTGTAGAGAAGGCGGTTGAAAAAATGAAACAGGGGTTAAAGAAGGGAGGAGTAATATATGTTTCAATGTTGTCAGACAGAGACCCTACAGCAAACAGAAGTAATTTCCCTACAGATGATTATTTAAACACAATTAGAAGCAATTTATCTTTAGTACAGGTTCAAAATTTGTTTAATGGTTTTGAAACGATCTTGGCACATGACTTATATTTTTGGGATAGTAATAGAACTAAAGAATTTTTGAAATATTACGGTATTGTTTCGTATATAGGAAGAAAATAGATAATAAATTGAGACGACTCCTGGCGAACCTGCACAAGATGGTATAGAATACGAACTATTACTTTTGAAATATAGTTTTTGAAAGTATCTTTTCTTTTTAAGAAATCCCTTGCACTTTACCGATAAAATAAAACAACTGAATGAAAAGGAGATTATTTATGCCAAGATGTAGTAAATGTGGGAAAGTCCAAAACAGCCAGACGGTATGTGGTAAATGTGGAGGTCGCATGCTACAAGCTAATTCAGGAAGGAGAAGTCCTTCAGAAAGAGAAAATGATCTGCGGCGTCAGTTGAAAAAGCGTTCGAAAAATGCTGAAGAAAAAGCTGTAGCCAATAGCTAAGAAAATTTATAAAGTGTAGGGATTTTGGTGAGTGCCCAATATGGGAGTTTGAAAAAACTTTTATATTGGGCATATTTTTTTTAAAAATGATAGATTGTTTTGAGCCTAAATTGATGGTAAATTGATACCAGAATGATAATAATTGGTATTACAGGAACATTAGGAGCAGGGAAAGGTACCGTAGTTGAATATCTAGTTAAAAATAAAAATTTTAAACATTTTTCGGCTAGGGATTTTTTGATTGAAGAAATAAAAAAAAGAGGATTAGAAAACAATCGTGATAGTATGGTGAATGTTGCTAATGATTTAAGAGAAAAATTTGGTCCTGGGTTTATTGCAGAAGAATTATTTAATAGGGCTTTAAATTCTGAAGACAATACTGTAATTGAGAGTTTGAGAACTATTGGAGAAATTGAAACATTAAGAAAAAAAGGTAATTTTACTTTGTTAGCTGTAGATGCTGATCCTAAAATAAGATATATGAGAATTTCTACACGAGGTACATCAACGGATAATGTTAGTTTTGAAAAGTTTTTAGCTGATGAACAAAGAGAAATGGTTTCAATTGATCCAAATAAACAAAATCTAAGTGAATGTATTAAAAGAGCTGATTTTGTAATTGATAATAATGGATCATTGGAAGAATTAAATGAAAAAATTGAAAAAATATTACAAATTATTGATCATAAATAATGAAAAAAACAGATAAAAAAAGTTCAGTAAATGTATCTAAATATGTCAGACCGAGTTGGGATGATTATTTTATGGAAGTAATGGAAGCAATTTCTAAACGTGCCACTTGTGATCGAGGTAGAAGTGGATGTGTAATTGTGAAGAATAAACAAATTTTGGTAACTGGATATGTTGGTTCACCAAAAGGTTTGCCTCATTGTGATGAGGTTGGTCATCAATATAAAAAAATGATTAATGAAGATGGGTCAATTTCCGAACATTGTGTACGAACAGTTCATGCAGAGCAGAATGCTATTTGTCAGGCAGCTAAATTAGGGGTTTCGATTGATGGGGCAACAGTATATTGTCGGATGACCCCGTGCAGGACTTGTGCCATGCTTTTAATTAATTGTGGAATAAAAAGAGTTGTTTGTGAGAGAAAATATCATGCTGGGGCTGAATCAGAAGAGATGTTTAAAAAAGTAGGGATAAAATTGGAATATAAATACAACGAATTGCAACAATACGAAAAACAATAAAATTAGAGTTTATCGGCGAGAACGATTGATACTCTGAAAGCGTCCGGTGGCTTTAAATACTGGTCTAAATTTATTGGCACCAAGATTTTGAAAATCTGGTTTATTGAATTTAGGAACCGTAGTTTCAGGAACGATTTTTTCGTCAGTTTTTTTGACTTTAGTGTCAGTCATATTACTTTAGTTTAGCAGATTCTTTGTGTTCAGTGCGTTTTTTACACCATTTACAATATTTGACAAATTTAAGTTTGTCAGGGGTATTGGTTTTGTTTTTTTCAGTAAGGTAGTTTTGAGCACCACAAACCGAACAAACTAAGGCCAACAAAATTCGAGGTGTTTTTTTAGATTTAGACATGATTGATAGTTTATCAAGTTTATCGCGTTTATCAAGTATAAGTTGATAATTTAAGCGTGCTTGTATTTTTTAATTTGTTTTTCGATGGCTTCTCGAAGGTCAGTAATGGCTGAAGTCAGATCTTTATGAGTAGTTTCGGCGTGGAAATTATTTTTTTGACCAGGGAGGGTCATATCGAACTTAGCAATATAGTTTTTGTATTTTTTATTCTTTTCCAGATGAAGATAGGCAGTTTTGAGTTCGTTATTAAATTGGGGGAGAAGCTGGTCTAATTTGACAACGAATTTATCGTTGATTAGACGACGGACTTTGAAAGAAATTATTAAATTAACGCCTTTGATCCTGATGTTCATAAATTGGCCTCCAAAATAATTTATAACAAGCAATATTCACTTTAATAATTAATTTTAACACTTAAAACAAGCTTAAAAAACTATTCGGTGACAATTTGAATAATGTCACAAGGGCCTTGAACTTGTTTGGCAAGTTCAACTACATCATTAAATTTAGGCTCGAGAGTGTAATAAAGTTGATTGTCAAACCCACGAAGATTTAATTGTAAAGTTTTGGCTTGAAAAATAACTCTAATTTGACAATTTTTAATTAAATTAGAGGCGGTGGCCCAATCAATTTCTTGAACGATAACGGATTGATTTTGAGGTTGAGAAGGTAGTTGACGATTTTTGAATCTATTTCTAATGATTAAAAAAGAAATCAAAATAATAAGGATTATTAGGGATATTCCTGATAATAAAATTATTTTTTTTAACTTTTTTTTGGATTTCTTGGACGACGGCATTAATTAATGATACCAACAATTTTTGAGCGAGACGTAATAAATTTCTTTTAAGAAATTTAAACGTTTCAGCAGCGTTTAAATCGTTTTACGATTTATTACGCTGCGGAGGGTATAGGATTCGAACCCATGCGGACTTTCGCCCACCAGTTTTCAAAACTGGCGCCATAAACCACTCGGCCAACCCTCCTACGCTAAAGCTTCGGATGGGCAATGCCCTCCTAACTTTAAGTGAGCCCGGATTGGAACTCGAATCCAAGACCTTCCCCTTACCAAGGGGATGCTCTACCAACTGAGCTATCCGGGCACATTGTACTTTGATATTGTACCAAAAGTTTTTAAATATATGAGCCTGAGGTCAGATTTGGACTGACGACCTGCTGTTTACAAAACAGCTGCTCTACCACTGAGCTACTCAGGCGTAGCCATATTATAACAATTGTTTAGACTTTTTGAGGTAGAATATAAAGATGTCTGAAATAAAGAAAAAAATTTTGGTCTTGACTGATGACATGCCATGGGGTCATAGATCAATTGCTAGAGCGATTTTTAATTTTCTGAAAAAAGAGATAGATAGTAGTAAATATTTTGTGGAATTGGCCGAGATTAAGGCGGAAACAATGTCAATGAATGAATTTTACACTTTTGCTTATAGATATGTTCCTGGTACAAATAAAATTTTTCATAAAATTTCTGGTTTGAAAATAGCCCAAGATATTTTGAAAGAAGTAGCTATTTTAAATTCAAAAAACTTAGAAGAGAAAATTAGTCAAATAAAACCAGATTTAATTATTTCAACTTATTTTTTACATAGTCACTCTTTGGTTTGGTGGAAAAAGAAAAAAGGAAGAAATTTTAAATTGTGGACAGTGGCGGCAGATCCATGGACAATTAATCCAATATCGTTTGTACCAGAAGCGGATTTAAATATTGTTTATGACCAAATAGGTAAAAAAGAAGCAATTAAAAATGGAGTAGATGCTAAAAAAGTTTTTGTGACTGGTTGGTGGACTAGAAATGAAATGTATCAAAAATTTGATTACCAAAAATCTAGAGAAAAACTTGGTTTTAAGGATAATAGACCAATAGTTTTTGTTGGAGGTGGTAGTTTGGGAACTAATTCACTTTATAAATTATTACCATCGTTATTAATAGTTAAGAAAAAAGTTGGTTTGATTATTAATACGGGTACTGATAAGTTAGCTTTTAAATTAGTAGAACAATTTATTAAAATTTTAAAAACAGTTAAAAAGGATAAACAGATTCAAATTAAGCATTTGGGTTGGATTGATAACATGGCTGAAGTTTTGGCAGCAGCAGATATAGTATTTGGAAAAGCTGGTCCAAATTTTTTATTTGATTGTGTAGCTTGTAAAAAACCATTTGTAGCTATGACTCATATTGGAGGTCAAGAAGATGGTAATATTGATTTGATAAAAAAGAAAAAGTTGGGATGGATTAAAGAGAGAAATGGAGAGATTTCTGATTTTTTAATTGAATATTTAGAAAAACCAAAATATTTTGAAAATAAATTTAAAAAAGAGATAATAAAAGAAGGGGATTTAAATAAAAAAAGTTTACCTTTAATCTTAAGAAGAATTAAAGATGAGTTTAAATAAAAAAAAGAGATTATTAATTTTGTCGGCAGTAGTTGGTGCTGGACATGTAAGGGCGGCTGAATCTTTAACTCAAGTAGCATCTAAAAAATTTGGTTTAAAGGTTGATCATGTTAATTTTTTAGATTATGTTAGTCCTGAATTAAGTAAATTAATAGAAAAGATCTGGTATCTAATGGTGAAATATACCCCTTTGATTACTAAATTTACCTATGAGAGCGGCAAATTTAATTCAAATAAATGGTTTAAAAATTTAGATAATTATTTAAAATTAGATTTCAAAAAATATCGAAAATTAATAGAAGAATATAAACCAGATATAATTATTTCAACCCATTATTTGCCGGCAATGATAGTCTCTTGGATGTATAAAGAGATGCCGATTAATAATGGAGTAGTAATTACCGACTATACATCTCATTCGATGTGGGTTTATCCTAAAAACAATCGAATTTTTGTGGCTTGTGATCAGGTGATTAAAGAATTAAAAAAAATTGGTTTTAAAAAAGAAAATATATGTGTTTCTGGTATTCCGGTAAGAGATGTCTTTTTAAAACCATTTAATAAAAATAAATTAAGAAAAAAACTTGATTTAGATTTAGTAAAACCAACGTTGTTAATGATGGGCGGAGGAGATGCTGTTGGACCGTTTGTAAAGATTTTAAAATCATTATCTCCATACAAAAAATTTTTTCAATTAGTTGTAATAGCAGGAAAAAATAAAGAGAGACAAGATAATTTGAAATTGAAATTTAATACTTTTGGTTTTGAAGGTAAAGTAGTTGGTTTTGTCGATAATATTGATGAATACATGAAAGCAGCAGATTTATTAATATCTAAAGCAGGAGGTTTAACAACAACCGAAGCAATTACATTAGGTTTGCCAATGTTAATCGTCAGACCAACTCCAGGACAAGAGGATGGTAATACTGATTACTTAACAAAAGCTAAAGCAGGAATTTATATTAAAGATATAAAGGAAATTGGAAAAATTGTTAATAAAGTATTGAAAGATCCAAATAAACTTAAAGAGATGAAAAGAAATTTAAAAAAGCTAGCTAAACCAAATGCAAGTGAAACAATTATTAAAGAAATGTTAAATTTGCCTTAAAAAGAGTCCCACCAAAAGTGTTCTTTAAGCGGCTTTTCCACGCTAAATAAACGTGGGGGAAAATCGGCTTACTAAGACTAATCCGAATAAGCACAAATCTTCCTTTAAAGAAGTTTAGTTAGAAAAAACACCTTCTTAAAGAGTGAGCTTTTGATAGGACAATTAAGTCTAACAATATTAAAAATTTTTGTCAGTAAAAATATAAAAGTTGTTTAAATATTTGCGGGGTTAATGCGTTAATTACCAAATTTTAAATTAAGGTATAATAATTCTTATGACAAAACAAAAAATAGAAATAAATAAAGATATTTTAATTGGCGATTTAGTAGAAAATTATCCCGATTTAGCTAGTGTATTGGTAGAGAAATATGGTTTTCATTGTATTGGTTGTATGGCAGCGGGAATGGAAACTTTAGAAGAAGGAGCAACAGTTCACGGAATGGAATCAAAAGAAATTGAAAAACTAGTTAAAGACCTGAAAAAGAGGGTAGAAGTAAAGAAAAAATAAGATTAACTATTGGAGAAATAATTGAAGTAAGGATTGGTTTACCTGATGGTCCTAATGGAAGGAAAACAACGATAATTAAAATAATAAATCCATATTTATCAAAAGCCTCTTCCCATTTTTGACTAGATTCGTTGGAAAGAAGGTTGAGAAATATTTTTGATCCATCTAGCGGGGGAATGGGAATTAAATTAAATATGGCCAAAGAAAGGTTGATCAAAACAAAAACATAGGCATACACATTATATGTGTGAAATATATTACAAAGTATGGAAACAAATATAGCAATAGTAAAGTTACTAACAGGGCCAGCTAAAGAAGTTAAAATAATATCTCTTTTGGGATGTTGAAAATTAAAAGGATCAATTGGAACTGGTTTAGCCCATCCAATAGTGGGAATTCCAGTTAGGGCACTAAAAAGAGGTAATAGAATTGTCCCAACAAGATCAGCGTGAGCTAATGGATTTAAAGTTAACCGTCCGAATGATCGAGGAGTTGGATCGCCTAATTTATCAGCCACAAATCCATGAGAAAATTCATGAATGGTAATAGCTAGAATTAAAATTAAAAAGGAAATTATATTTAACATGTTTAAAAAATGGATTTGTTTTGTTATTATACCTTACTATGAGAACATGTAGTTTATGTGGCAAAAAAACAGGTATCGGTAAAAACCGATCTCATGCCCAAAATAGAACACCAAGAACTTATAAAGCTAACATTCAAAAAGTTACTATGAGTGTGGGTGAAGAAAAAATTAGTGGTAGTTTCTGTACCAAGTGTTTGAAAAGAATTAAAAAAGAGGCTGGAGAACAAAAAACGGCACTTAATAAATAAGTACCGTTTTTATTGGCGAAACATAATTTTATTTCTTTTTAGTTTTTTTGGCGACTTTTTTCTTAGCTACTTTTTTGGTAGCTTTTTTAACGACTTTCTTAGCTGGTTTTTTTACAGCTTTTTTAACGACTTTCTTTTTGACTGGCATATTTTTACCTCCTTTAATTAATTAAAAAGATTTTGATTTTCTTTGTCAAAAAATGAAATGCCTGTTTTATGGTATTTTTTAAATTTTAATAAACTAAATTTGAATAATTTTTTGAAAAATTTTTTATTGAAAATGCCTATTTTATCGAAAATTTTAAATTGATAAAAAATATTTCTTCAAAAAAATAGAAAAAATAAAACTAAAAAAAATGCCTAAGGTAGCAGAAAAAACTTATTCCATAATTAATGAAAACATCCATTAAATTTAAAAATGATGTTTAAATAAAGCCATAAAATAGGATAAAAACAAAATTCAAAAAATATAAAATTAAAATTTTACTATAAGTTTGAAAGTGATTGTTTGCCTAATTTTAGGATTTTTTTATAGTATAGTAAGAAGAAATTTCTGACCATTTAGTAATTTTTTTGCCTTCAATTTGAACAAGATTTTCTGGATACATTTTCATTTTTAATAGATGACCTTTTTGGTCAGTAATATAAGTCCAGGCTGTGGGCCAAGGATAAAGGGCACGAACGAAGCGATCAATTTTATCTTGAGACCAGGACCAATCAATTTGAGCAGTTTCTTTGGTAAATTTTGGGAAGTAGGTTTTTTCTGAGTGATTCTGAATAATGAGATTATCTGGAGAAGAAATATAATTTTTCAAAATTGTGTCTAAATGTTTACAGGCTAGATTGAAAGCTTTTTTATAGAAGGTGGTTGATGTTTCGGTTGAGGAAATATCAAAAGGAATTTGAGCGATGATTGGACCGTGATCAGGTAAAACATCAATTTGGAAAAAAGTGACACTAGACTTAGTTTCTCCATTAATAATTTGCCAGGGGCCTGGAGTAGCTCCGCGATATTTAGGTAACGGAGAAGGATGAATGTTAACAATTTTGAATTTAGGGATATCTATCATCTCTTGATCAAAATAAGGTGGACCGAAAGCAACACAAAGACCAAGGTCGGGATTTAAATTTTTTATTTCTGATTTAACTTTAAAATCAAATTCTTCAATTTGATAAAGAGATAGATTATTATCTTTGGCAAATTTAACTATGGGATTAGGGGTAATTTCTTGCTTACGTCCAACTGGTTTGTCAATTTTAGAGACGACAGCCGAGATTTTGAAATCAGACAACTTTAAAAGTTGGTCTAAAATAATAACAGAATATTCTGATGAGCCAAAAAAAATAGTATTGATCATGATAATAATGGAATTATACCGTAGCTAGTTAGTAGTTTGCTAAAATATGTCATGGAAAGAATTTTAACTTATCCAAATAAAATTTTAAGAGAAAGAACTAAGACTATTGAATTGGTTGATGATAAATTAATAAAAGAGATTGAAATTTTAAAAAAAGAATTAGAAGGAGCTGAAAATGGAGCAGGATTGGCCGCACCTCAAATTGGAATTTCTAAAAGATTTTTTGGAGTGAAAGATGAAAATAAAAAAATCAGAGTGATTATAAATCCAAAAATAAAATTGACCTCTGGTGAAAAAACTTTTCCAGTAATGGTTGATGAGAAAGGTAATAGTGAAGACTTTTTGGAGGGTTGTTTATCTTTTCCAAATTATTGGGGAACTGTCAAAAGATGGTTAAAGATAAAAGTAGAATGGCAAGAATTAATTGATAAAAAATTAGTTTCAAAAAGTGAAGAATTAGAGGGTTTTAAGGCAATTGTGTGGCAGCATGAATCAGACCATTTAGACGGAATTGTGTTTGTTGATCATATAAAAGAGGATAAAGGTAAGTTTTTTAAAAGCGTTGACGGAAAGATGAAAGTTTGGAATGTAGATAAAATTATTTAATAGGAATTTTTTTTAAAATTTCTTGTGCATCAGTGTTGGTGGGGGCGTATTTGAGAGTTAATTCTAGATTTTGTTTAGTTAGATCGTATTTTTTTTGAGAAAAATAAATTTGACCTAGGGCAAAATAAGCGTGATCATAATTGGATTTTAATTCAACGGCTTTTTGATAATAAGGAATAGATTGATCAACTAAATTGGCTGATTCTAAAAATTGTCCGATAGTAAAAAAGTTTTTAGCGTCAGTTGGAGCAAGAGTAATAACTTGTAAAAGTGAATTGATTGATTCTTGAAAATATTGTTTATCGATGGCGGATAAATAATAAAATACTTGGGCTCTTTGTTTCCAAATACTAGTATTGGCAGGAGAAATTTTAATGGCTTGATCAATATGTTTAATAGCACTGTCTTGATAAATATTTTCTTTAGTAATAATACTTAATTTTGATTCTAGAATGGCTGATTGAGTTAAATATTCTGGTTCGTTTGGTCTTAAATCTAAACTTTGGCTGATTAATTTATATGAAGTCTGATAATTTGAATTTTGATCAAAACTAATTGATTTAGCGTAGAAAATATCAGCGGTGTAGAAATTTATATTTTTAGAAATTAGATAGATAGATATTAATAAAATGGGAATAATCAAATATTTTTTTGGTTTTAGCTCTTTGGTTGATGGTTTGTAGTTGATGACTAAAATTGGTAGGAGAAAAAATAATAAAGAAGTAGTAACTACTGAAAAACCGACTAAATTGGTGATTAGTAAAGCTAAAATAGCACAAAAAGTTGGTTTGTCTCTGAAGGTTTTGATAAGAATAGTAATAATTAGAAAAAGGTAAGCAATAATGCCAACAATTCCAGTAGTAGCTAAGAAATTGAGATATTCGTTGTGGGCTTTGTTATAAAGAAACTCCCATTCTGAGGTAAGGTTATGTTCAATTGGACGGGTCCAATAGTATGAATAGGCAAATGTTTCAACACCGGTTCCAAATATTGGATATTGTTTCCATAGGTCAAAGGCTCCATGCCAAACGATTTTACGAATGTCTTCACTTGGAGTTATGTTCAGTTTTTCAGTTTGTAACTCTGTAGTAGTGGGAGTAAATTTCTTAGGAAATAGTTTATCTTTGATAGGATTGGAAATTAATAAAGATAGGACTATTAAAACAAAAAATATAAAATATGATTTTAAATTTATGGATAAAAATTTATTTTTAATGTCAGAAAATAACTTAAAAATAAAATATATAAATAAAGAAGAAACACAGGCAATAATGCCAGATTTAGATTTAGTAAAAAGAATAGTTAGGTAATAGCTAATAGTAAGTAGTAAGTAATAAGACTTATGAATAAAATTTTTTGATTCTAGAAACTTATGAATAGAAAAAGGAATGAGAATAACTAAAAAAGCAGCTAACCAATTGGGTTGGCCGAGAGTCGAGAAGACTCGTGATTGAACATCTTGAACCCAAAGATTTTTATCAGCACCAAAATGTTGGGCTATGCCGTAAATTGAGACTAATAGGCCTGAAAGGAGAACAGTATTTATAATTTTTTTATTGAACTTTGAGTCACTATAATTAGGCAAAATAAAATATAGAGTAATAAAGGATATTAGTGGGAGTAAACCACCATTTAAACGAGAATAATAACCAAAAAATGAAGTATGAGGGTCGATAGATATAAAAGTTGATATAATTTGACTGATTAAAAATAAGAATATTGGTATATTTAAAAAAGTCTTTTTATATAAAGCAACCTTTCCTAATGACCAGTTAGTCAAATGTAGAGTGGTTATTATGATAGTTATCATATAAACAAAATACATTTTAGGAAGTTCAAATAGTTCAGAATTGAAAAAAGTAAAAATTAGGGGAGTGGCAAGAAAGAGAAAAAGAAAAAAAAGTTTTATTAGGTTAGTAATTCTTTTCATAGATGTGTTTTATTTTAACTTAAAAATGATGAACTTGTTATAATTCTAAAGTGACTAGGTTTTCAAATATTAAAGACAAAGCAAAATCATTTATATCAAGTTTTAGTTGGGACGTGGGTGTGGATTTGGGAAGTAGTAACACTTTGGTTTATTTAAAAGACAGAGGAGTAATTATAGACGAACCTACAATGTTGGTAAGACATAAAAAGAAAAGATGGACAGGCCTTTCAGCACCAAAGAATAATTTTAAAATTCCAGTGGCTTTTGGTTTTAAAGCGAAAGAAATGTTGAATAGAGAACCAAAACAAATTGAAGTTATTAGCCCAATTAAAAATGGAGTGATTTTTGATTTGGAAGCATTAGAGAATTTAATTGCTTATCATCTTAAATTGATATATGAAATACCATCAACTTATCCAAAGTTTTTTAAACCAAGGGTGATTGTGAGTGTTCCAAGTTATATTAATCAAGTTCAAAAAAGAGCTTTGAGATCAGTTTTTTTAAATGCTGGAGCAAGAGAAGTAGTCTTAGTAGAAAGTGCAGTATTAGCGGCAATTGGAATTGGTTTACCAATAGATAGTTCGGCTGGCTTGATGGTTGTAGATATAGGTGGAGGAAAAACTGAAGTAAGTGTGGTATCTATGGGTGGGGTAGTAGTTGGAAGAGGGATTAAAACTGCTGGTAATGATTTTGATGAAAGTATTATTAACTATATCAAAATGAAATATGGAATTTTGATTGGAGAAAATAGTGCAGAAAAGATAAAAATAGAAATAGGAAAAGAAATTGGCCTAGTTAGAGGCAGAGACTTGGAAACTGGTTTACCAAAAAGTGTTAAGTTGACTAGTAACGAGATTAGAGAAGCAGTTGCGTTAGATATGGCTAAAATAGTTAGATTAGTAGTTTCAGTTTTAGACGAAACTCCACCTGAATTAATGGAAGATATACTTAAAAGAGGAATTGCGTTGGTAGGTAACGGGGCAAAGATTGATGGTATAAGTTCATTAATTGAATCTAAGACTAAAATTTTTTGTCGATTAATAGATGAAGGAGGAATGGCAGTTATTAAAGGTTGTGGAGAGTTAATTCAAGATCGATTAATATTAAAACAAGTAAAATTAGTTTCTAAATTTTGAGAATAAGAATATGTTTAAATTATCTAAAAAACAGAAAAGGTGGTGGGAATTTTTGTGGGCCATGACAGAGAAAGAGATAAAGGCTAGGTATAAGGTGGCAACTTTGGGCTTTTTATGGATCATATTAAACCCTCTTTTACAAATGTTTGCTATTGGTTTTATTTTTCAGTTTTTTATTCCGGTTAGAGTAAATAATTATTTTTTGTTTTTATTTTCCGGATTGTTGCTTTGGAATTTTTTTTCTTATTCGGTTTTAAAAAATGTATCTATGATTGTAAATGAAAGAATGTTGATTAAGAAGGCAAAATTTCCTCGAGAGTCGATAATTATCTCAATAGTTTTGTCGAATTTATTTCATACATTAATATTTTTTCCGATATTTATGTTGATTGTTTTTTTCTTTGGTGAATTAAACTTTTGTTGGTTTTTTTTATCGCCGTTTTTACTGTTTTTCTTGACTATTTTAACAATTGGTTTTTCTTTATTTTTTTCTGCTTTAGATGTGAGATTCAGAGATGTAAGTTTTGCTGTAAGTGCAATTATGCCACTCTGGTATTATGCAACTCCAATTGTTTATAGTTTGAATTTGTTACCTAAAAATATTGCCAACTATTTTTATTTAAATCCGATGACTGCTATTGTTGAAATCTTTAGATTTTTAGTGTTAGGTATACCGATCTATTCATGGAAATTAGCAATTACTAGTTTAATATTTACAATTTTAATTTTGTTTTTAGGAATATTTATTTTTAAAAAAGAAGAGCCATATTTCGATGATTGGCTGTAGATTATAATGTTTTATGAAAAGTGATATTGCTATTAAACTTACGAATGTAACTAAAAGTTATATTCTTCATCATGAAAAACCGACTTTTGTTGAAGATGTAATTATGAGGAAAAGAAAAGAGATTTTTTTGGCAATAAACAATCTATCTCTAATTATTAATAAAGGAGAAAAGGTTGGTATTATTGGTCACAATGGTTCCGGAAAAACTACTTTATTAAAATTGATGTCATGTATATCTGTTCCCACAGAAGGAGAGATACTAACCAATGGAAAATTAATTTCTCTTATTGATTTGGATGCTGGGTTCCATCCAGATTTAACTGGTGTAGAAAATGTTTTATTGAATGGTTTAATTCTGGGATTAACGAAAGCCGAAATAATGAAAAACCTTGATAAAATTGTTTCTTTTGCAGATATTGGTAAATTTATTGATTCTCCATTGTATACTTATTCTTCTGGAATGAGATTAAGATTGGGGTTTGCAGTGGCTATAAATGCCAATCCGGATATTTTAATTTTGGATGAAAATATTTCTGTTGGTGATGAAAACTTTAAAAGAAAAATTGATCTTAAAATGAATGAAATGATAAAGAGTAAAAAGACAATAATCTTGGTTTCTCACTATAGACAATATTTGGAGAAATTCTGTAATAGATATATTGTTATGAATAGTGGGAAAATTGTGATGGATGGTGGAAATGAGGTTTTGGAACAATATTTTAAATATTAATTTGTGTATAAGATATAATTCTACTTATTCTAATTAAATATAAAAAATAAATTGTATATGATTAAAAAAGTAAATCATGAAGATTTTGAAAATTTTTTGAAACAACATCCATTAGAGGATTTAGAAACAATTAAGACTATAGAGGATTTTTTTCAATTGAAAAGAGGCTTTGTGAGCAAAATGCCTTCTAAAGGTTCAAATGTAATTCATTTAGTTTCAGGAGGTATTGACTCAATTGTTTCTTGGGCAATTTTAATGGAAGAATATGGATTGAGAGTTCATCCAGTGTGTATAAATACTGGGCAGAAACGACATTCTCAAGAAATGAAAGCTATTAAATATTTTTCAAAGATATTTAAAAAACGTTATTCGAAACTGTATGTAGATCCTTTTCACCTTACTTTTCCAATGTCGGCACCAGAAATATCTGCCTCACTAAGAGGTAATTTATCAAAGACAATAAACCCTCAAGTGTTGAAAGATAATTTTAATCCATTAACGAATACTATAACGCTTACTCGAAAATATCTTTTTCCTGCTTTTTTCCCTTATCCGGCTGCTTTAGCAGCTTTATTCTTTGAACTGCAAAGAAATCTTAAAATTAGGACCATATTTTGTAGTATTTTGCCTACTGATGGATTGTACAATGCGAGTCAAACATTAACTTCTATTAGAGCAGCGTCTTTTTCGCTTTGTGCTTTTACTAATGATTACAATTGGCAAGTAATGAGCGTTTGTTTTGAAAAAGATTTGGGTCTTTTTCTTGAAAAATCAGATCTCATCAAATGGGCATATCAACATAATATTTTAGTAGAAAAAGCTTATAGTTGTTTAAAAGGATCTGAGTTTCATTGTGGTGAATGTATAGTGTGCAGTTTTAGAAAAGAATCGTTTATTAAATCTGGCGTTGAAGATAAAACTAAATATGTGAGTTTTGATAAAAAAAGAAAGATATATAGTGATAACTTGGAGATTATTAAATCTTTGATAAAGCCATTAAGAGTATTCTATAAACCTATTCTTATTAGAGTTCGTGCAATGAAGATAAGAAGAAAAATTATAATTAAAGATTATTATTAATATATTTATGGGTTTGAGATCTACAAATAAAGATTGGCCAAAAGAGATGGAGCAGATATATTACGGTCAGTTTTTATCTGATTGTAAAAATCGACGATTTATTGTTCCAAATAGTATGTTTTCGAATTTTGATATTTTGGATTGTTTAGAGAATGAAATTAATAGTGCTAAGGCAGTTGCTAAGTTGATAAAAAAACTACTTTGTCAAAAGGTCGATTCTATTCTTGTTGTTGGTTCAGGTAGTGGTAGATTGGGGACACAGATAAGGGAACTATTTCCTGATGTGGTGTTAACAGAAGTGGATAAAAATAAAATTGTAATACAACGTTTGCAAAATAAATATAAGAATGATTCTAAACGTAAGCCATATCATGCTGATGCGTGCCATATGCCTTTTGATAATAATTCGATTGATGCGATTGTTTGTTATAGTGTTTTCCGTTATATAGATGATTTAAATACAGCAGTTGGTGAACTAATGAGAATAGTGAAGAAAAATGGGGTTGTAATAATTGCTGAAGCAAAGGATTTTTGTACTATAGAAAAAGTTAAAAAAATATTAGATACGAAAAATATTTTCTTTAAAAGAAAAATTTTTCCTTCTGTCAGACTTCCTCACTTAACATTTTATTATTACCTTTTGACTAGATATAATAAAGACAAGGTTATTACTGAATTTATTAAAAAAAGAATATCTAATAATGTTACTTACTTTCAAGCTGCTTTTGAACTTGCTGGTTCTTCACTCGGTAGTATTTATACTTTAGTGCTGAAAAAAAATATATGATTCAACTAGTATTTCCGACAATTGGTAAAGCTGAAATTAAAGCAGTAACAAAGACTTTATTATCAAGACATCTTGAAAGGTGTAAAGTAACTTCGGAATTAGAAACATTGTTTCAAAATTTTTTTTATTCTGATTATGCAGTTGTTACAAGTAATGGGACAGCAGCTTTATTTACCGGTCTTTTAGCTTGTGGGTTATCAGAGGGTAATGAGGTTATCACGACAACTTTTTCTTATATCGCTACAGTAAATTCGATTTTACTTTGTGGGGCAAAGCCTGTATTTGTTGATATCGATCAAGATACATTTAATATTGATGTGTCTAAGATTGAAGAAAAAATTACTAATAAGACAAAAATAATACTTGTTGTGGATCTTTATGGTCATCCGGCGGAATATAAGTCTTTACGAAAAATAGCTGATAAATATGGACTAGTGCTTATGTCTGATTCATGTCAAGCGATTGGTTCAAAGTATCAAAATAAATCAATAAATCATTTTGCTGATATAACAGTCTTTTCTTTTTTTAACTCAAAAAGTTTATCTTCAGGAGAGGGAGGAGTACTGCTTACTAATCAAAAATCAATTGCTGATAAAGTTAATTTGTTAATTAATCACGGACAAAAAAGAGGGGAAAAATATAATTTTTTAGAAGCAGGCTGGAATTTTAGACCTACCGACGTACAATCATCAATTATGAGAGTGCAATTAAAACGTCTTGACTCAATTACACGCAAAAGAAATATGAATGCTGTTTTTTTAAGTAAACAACTTGCTTTAGTGGAGGGTATTATCTGCCCAAAGCTAAATCATGATATAGTTCACTCATTTAGTCGTTTTACAATTAAGGTTACTGATAAATTTTTATTGTCGAGAGATGAATTAAAAGAATATTTGTATAAAAATGGAATTGAAACAGAGATTGCTTATCCAAAAGCGCTTTATGAGTATCCTCATTTGGTTGAATATAAAAGTGGACAATTTCCAATAACTGAAAATATAACAAAACAAGTTCTAAGTTTGCCAATACACCAAAATCTTACAAAAAAGGAACTTAATCATATTGTGACTGTTATTAAAAAAGTTGAGAAATGAAGATATATTATCTTTCGTCAAGTTCGAAAATAGATTCAGAAAGTAAAAAAAAACTCGAAAAACTAGGTGATTTAATTTTATTATCAACTAGAGGAATTCCAGAGGAAGAAATAATTAATCAAATACAAGATGCTGAAATCTTGCTTCTTTCACCGTCTGCGATACAAAAAATAACGAATGTTTTTTTTGAATCGCTATACAAATTAAAACACTTAGCTTTATTATCCTCTGGATTTGATTGGGTAGATATCTCTAGCGCTACAAAACATAATATAACTGTAAGCTATTGTAAAGGAGCTAATGCTGAGTCTGTTGCAGAATATACATGGGCAATGCTTTTGGGTTTGGTGAGGGGGCTATATCAAGAGGGAATTAATATAGAGGGGGAGGAATTGTTTGGGAAGACTATCGGGATATTGGGTACTGGAAGTATCGGGGAAAAAGTAGCACGAATTGCAAAAGCTTTTAATATGAGAACGCTAGGTTTTAACAAGAGTCATAAAAGACCTAAATATTTTGATGAAATTGTTGACTTGGAAATACTTTTGGCTAGTTCAGATTTTATTTCTATTAATTTACCTTTAACAAGTGAAACGGAAGGTTTAATTGGTGAAAATGAGATTTCAAAAATGAAGTCGGGAGCATATCTTGTCAACACAGCTAGGGAAGAGATAGTTGATACTAAAGCAGTTTTGACAGGAATAGAAAGTGGAAAAATATATGGATATGGAGTTGATTTAAACATTACTAATGAATTATTGAAATCAGAGAATCCATATCTTAAATATAAGAATATTATTAGCATTCCTCATAGAGGATATAATACTAAGGAAGCAAAAAAGCGTATGTTGAGTATGGCGGTGGAGAATATTAAATCGTTTACAGAAGGAAAATCTATTAATTTAATTAGTGTATGAGATTTAAAAAAAAACAGTTATTAATTTTAAGCTTTTTGTTTTTTTATCTTCTTGGATTAATAATTAAATTTTGTTTACATTTAGATAATTTTACATTGATAGTGATGCCTGATACACAAAGATATTCTTATGAAAATCACAATATTTTTTGTAACCAAACTGAATGGATAGTGGCAAACAAACAAAAATTGAATATTATTTTTGTTTCTCATCTTGGAGATATAACTCAGAGTGGAGCTTTAGTTAATGATGAGTGGGAAAATGCCTCAAAATGTATGGGTAAACTAGATGGTGTTGTTCCTTATGGTGTGGTACCGGGGAATCATGATTTTGATACAGTTGATAACCCAACAACTGAAGCTATAAAATATGATTCAATTTTCCCTGTGGTTCGGTTTTCTAAATTCCCTTGGTATAAAGGAAATTACAAAGAGAATAGAAATAGCTACCAAACAATAACTGTAAGTGGAATGAATTTGTTATTTTTAAATTTGGAAGTTGATCCGACAAATGATGACATTGATTGGGCTAATAAAGTTTTGAGTGAAAATCAAGACAAACAAGTAATATTGACGACACATGCTTATCAATATGATAATGTAGCTAGTCGTAGCCAAAGTCCACATTTTAGATTAGGTGGTAATTCGGGAGAAGATATTTGGGATAAATTGGTTAGTAGAAATTGTAATATCTTTTTGGTGTTGTCTGGGCATTTTCACAGCAGTGAAGGGGAAAATAAAATTAAAAGTAAGAACAGGTGTGGAAAGACTGTATATCAAGTTATTCAAAATTATCAAGGTAGACCTAACAGTGGAAATGGATTATTGAGAATTTATACGTTTTCTCCGATAAAAAAACAAATTAGCGTTAAAACTTTCTCTACTGTTTCTAATAATTATGAAAATGATGCAAACAGTCAGTTTACACTTTATTTAGATAGATAATTGGTTTTTGCTTAAATTAGAGCTGTAAATAGTCTGTGGTTTTGGAAAGATAAAATTATTGCCCATATTTTGGTTATAAGCACCAACACAGTAAAAATAAATTGAATCATTATTTTTGACATAAGGAAGATCTCCCTGATATAAGACATCATCTTCCTGGCAACTACTGCCGTAAATGATGGTATTAATTTTTTTGTTTTTTTTGTTTTTTGGGGAATCTATTATTTGAGGCCGAAACCAAACTGAAGAAAGCATTTGATTAGTAGCATCGACAAAAATAGTTTGTTGATTTTTAATAACTTGAGAATGAATTATTTTGGTTATAAAAACTGTTGAATCATCAACTAAAAATCTGCCTGGTTCGACTATGAGTGTAGGTCTATCATTGTTTTTATAAAAAATGTTGAGAGGGGAGCATATTTGACTAATATATTCATCAATAGGTGGAACATTATATTTTTTGAAACCGTACGGTTTCAAACCATGGCTAGGGAAGCCCCCACCAAAATCAATATAATCAGGTTTTAATCTATTTTGTTGAATAATTTCAATTATTTTTTGAGAGATTTGTCGATAAAGTGTTGGAGAGGAATAAAATCCTAGGTGAATATGTAATCCATCAATTTTGATTTGATTTTTTTTGAGTTGATTTATAGCGTTTTGAGTATCGCCGTTTTCGATGTTAAAACCAAAACGACTTTTCTTGAGATCGCTGTTTAATCTAATACCAAGTTGGCATTTGATTTGATTTTTGTTTTTAACAATTTGATTAATTTCTGATTGATTATCAAGGTTAATTAAAATGTCTTTTTGTTTTATTATTTCAGACAGATTAGATTTGTTCGGTCCATTATAGATGATTTTTGTGTTTGGAAATTTTAAATCTTTGGCTATTTTGTACTCCATACTAGAAACAATTTCGGCTGAAATATCTAATTCTTTTTTGATTTTGTCGATAATATCGTAGTTGGTTTTAAAGGAGAAAGCAACGATATGTCTTTTGGGCCAATTAGAATCAAGGGATATTTTTAATTCTTGATATCGCTTCTTAACTAAATTGATGTCAGTATAGAAAAATGGAGTTTGAATATTTGGAGAATTCTTGAGCGAAATCTTTGGGAAAAAAGGTAATTTTTGGTTATTTGTTGGTTTTTGAAAAAAAATCATGTTTTTATATCCTTGGTATATTATACTTGTAATATGTTTAGTTTTAATAAAAATGATATTTATAATAATATTGGAGTAAAACGAATTATAAAACTCTATGCAAAAGGGGATATTTGGCATAATCAAGATAAAAAAACTGGGAATCTAGGTTATGGTTGGATACATTATGGTTTAATTCGTAATTTTAAACCTAAAAAAGTTTTGTGTATTGGAAGTAGATATGGATTTGTACCAGCAGTTTGTGCTGTTGGTTGTAGGGATAATAAATTTGGAAAGGTTGATTTTGTGGATGCAGGAATGGATATGAATGATTTTAATAAAGTAGCTGGAAATCATTGGGGCGGAGTAGGTTTTTGGAAAAAATGTAATTCTAAGAAGTATTTTGGAAAGTTTGGGTTACAAGATTATCTTGATTTGTATGTAATGACAACGGCTGAATTTGCTAAGAAGTACCCTAAGAGAAAATATGACTATATCCATGTTGATGGCGACCATTCTTATAATGGAGTAAAATTAGACTTTGATTTATTTTGGCCAAAATTAAATAAAGGTGGTTTTATAGCTTTTCATGATATTGCTAGTCCTGATAAAGATGGAAATATTTACGGAACTAGAGATTTTTGGGCTGAGTTAAAAAAGAAATATAAAGTGACTTTTGAGTTTAATAAAGATCCTGGGTTAGGAGTGATTCAAAAATTGTAGGTCATAAGACTATTGTTTTTCTTGAGACTGGATTTGATGGATAACTGAAATTATTGGTAAAAGTGTTATATTCCAATTCAGTTTTTGAGCCAATTTGAGAGCAGCTTGATGTTTTTTGAGCCAGAATTTTTTTTGAGAATATTTTTTGAATTGTGATTCAAAATTATTTTCATTGTAATAAATTGTGGCTGATTTAAGAAGGGGATCTTGGCGCCATTCAGGGCAAAAGACTGGTAACCCAAAACTAATGTAGGTTAAGTGTTTGGCAGAAAAACTATTACTTCTCAGTTTATCTTTGGAGATAGTAATCAAACCAAATTGATATTGACTCAATTTCGATAAATCTTTTAGAAATCCAAGAGTTTTTATGTTATTTTTTGTATTTGGTTTTTCATAGCTATAAATGTCGATTGAGTTGTTGGTTTGAATCTGTTTGAGGAGCTTTTGATTAACCCAAGGTGAATTAATATTGCCAATATGGACAATTTTGGGATGAGGAGAATAATGTGATGTTTTGACTTGAGAGTAACAACCCCAATTGAGGATAAAATTTCTTTTTGATTGGAGATTTATTTTTTTGGCATAATTTAAGATTGAGTACCAGTGGAAGCTAATAGGAATATTTTTTTGAAAAATTTTGTGTTCAAGTTTTTTAATTTTTTTGTATGTATGCAGATTAATCTGTCGGCCTTCTTTTAATTCTTCTGAAATTATTGTGGGAAGATCATAAATATAATTTGTTTTTTGATCGTTTAGACAGCTGGTTAAATCTTCGGGTGATTGTAAAAGACAGATTTTGGCATGTTGTTTTTTGAGTGTTTGAGAAACTAATTTACCTCGGTAGACAATTTTTAGGTAATAGAGAAGTGAAGATAATGGTGAAAAATGAAGTTTATGAATAAGTAAACGAATAAGACGGTAATAAATAAAATAAACAGGAGAGACAAAAAATCCTGAAAAATGATTTATTTTTTGGTCAAATAATTTTTGAGAATCGATTGTTTTGGTGGTGAAATTATTGTCATTTAGAAATTTTGAAACAGCCTCTAGTCGTTCTTGGTTAGCAGATCGATCGAGATGGTTAACTATAAAAACAGTGTTGTGGTTAGAGGTAAAATTTTGTTTTTTGGCGATTATAAATCCTAGATTAAATACGGTATTTAAGATAGTTTCGAATAAACTTTTTTTTCTTTTAATAAAATCCTTTGTTGGAGAAAAAATACGAGAGGAGAAATGGTCATAATTGCCCCATTTTTGATTGAAGTAAAATTTAATTTTTCCTCGGAAATAATATTTTTTGGTAAGTTTTTTTAGATCAGAAATCTCTTGATGTTCGACCACTAAATTTTTAATAAATTTCCCTTTTAGTTGTTTTTGTTTGATTTGTAACCCAAGATCAACGTCTTCAAAAATAGGTAAGTCAGGATCAAAACAAATTTTATTTTTATTAATTAGTTTGAGATTTAAGATAAGGTTTTTGGTATCAATTGAATAAGGTTGAATGAGCCATTTTTGGTAAATATTTTGTTGAATAGATATCAATTTATTGTTTGTTAGCGGAGCTGTATTGCCTTGAAAAAAGGCTAAATTAGTTTGCTTAATAAGTTTAAGAGCTATTTGAGACCAATCAGAACAAAGTTTGCAGTCATCATCGATAAAGGCAAGGAATTGAGTGGTACATTTACAAATGGCTAAATTTCTGGCTTTGGAAATATTTTTTGAAGGTTGACAGTAATAGTTAAGGGAAAGTTTTTTGGTGAATTGTTTGAAAACAGACAGAGCTGATTTTTGGTAGTCATTATCAATGATGATAATCTTAGAACTATATTCTTGCTGAAGAATACTTTTAAGACAATTTTTTAGTTGTTTAGGCCGATTAAAAGTACAGATAGCAATGGTTAAATCTGTTTTTAACATGTTGAATAGTAACCTAAAATTAACATAAACAGATCGAAGGTTGGGTCTAAATTGAAGAGTGGGTGAAATTGTGAACTAACAATAAAAGTTAATAGACCAACCCAAACTCCAAAACTAATTATTTCTTTTTTAAAGATTGATTTTTTGGGTTTTAAGGACAGAGAGATAAATATAATAAAGAAAATAGTTGTAGGAATACCAAGTTCTGAAAGAAAAATAAAAATTGTATTGTGGGGTGGAGCAGCAAAGTTGGCTGAATTTTGATTGTAGTTTTCAAAGCTAAAATTATTTAAACCAATACCAGTAAATGGTTTAAGTTTAATCATTTTTATACTGGTATTTAGTAATGATAGTCTAGAATACAAACTACCGTCTTTATTGTTAAATAGGTCAGGAATTGATTTAATTCGAGTGAGTATAATTGGAGTGATAGAAATAATACTTAAAAATGCTAGAAAAAATAAGATATTTTTTATTCTTGGGGATATTTTGAAAGGGGATGAGAATTGGTTGTTTTTTTTGATATAGAAATAAAAAAAACTAATAATAGTAGCTAAATTTATCCAAGTGCTTCGACTTAATGTGGCTAATAGAACGATAATTGAAGTTATAATAATCAACAAGTAAATAATTTTAGATATTTTATTTTTTGATTTTATTAAAAAGGCAATTGAAATTGGAATTACAATTGACATAAAGCTGCCAAAATATACTGGGTGTGAAATAAATCCGGAAACACGGTATTGTTTTTCTCCATCAGTAGTTGAATAGCCGGTTTCAGTACTAAAACCGGGAGTCAGTTCGATAAATTTACCAAGTGGTTTTTGTTTGATAAGTTGAAGCAAACCAATAAAGCTCGAAAAGAGTATCAAACTTAAAACGTAGTATTTAAAAATATTTTTTTGATCTTTAAAAGAAAAGTAGTTTGAAGCAAGAAAATATAACCAGATTGAAAGAGACAACCGAATGACTCCGATAGCAACAGTACTTAGGCGTGATTGAAAGAAAGACGAAGTAACTAGTGCTAAAAGATAAAATATCAGTAAGTATCTATTATTTTTAGATGAATAATTTTGGCTTTTGATTAGTGTTTTGTTTTTGTTGAGACAAGATAGTATGAAAAGAGTCAAACCTAAAATACTTTTTATGGTGATGCCAAAGAAAAATGAGTAACCGTTAGGGTCATTGTTTGAAGAATAAAAAATCCACTCACGGAGAGTGTTTTCAAAAGGGAGAGACAAGAGAAGGGTGAGAAGAACTGTTTCAAAAAGTGATTTTTTGAGATAAAAAAATAAAATAGCACCAAAAAGTAAAAAAAGTAAAATATAAAATTTATTATTGGTGATAAATAGGGTTGAAAAAAAACCAAGTAAAAATAGAATAAATAGCTTTTGTTCCGATTTAATATTTTTAGATTTATCTAACCTCTTCAATATTTTGAATTTCCAATCCATAAAGATTTATTTGGTTAGTATATAAATAAAGCAAACTGTTGATTTTTAGATCTTGGTGGCCAGTAAAAAACCATTTCCCATCCATTTGGTATGTCTTTAATTTAAGGGTAAGGATAGCATCTTTATTTTTTTCTGGAGCTGCAACTAAATACCTATCGGTAGAATCGGCTTTAATTTCTTGAAGAGATGACTTTTCTAAATTTACGTTAGTAACTTCTCCAACGCTTTCTTTGGTAGATCGGTTATAAATTTTTAATCCTGGAACAATTTTTTCATAAACCCAAGAATCTAAATTTCGAGCTCTAGCAGTAACTTTGAAATATTTGATAGGGTAACCATTTTGAGGTACATTATTATCAATAACTTGGCCACGAAGTTCAATATTATCGAGGGTAAGATCGACGGTTGACCCAAGGTTAATGGGTTTATCTTTGAAATAATAGGTACCAGTTCTTTTATCAAGAGTAGTTTGTATTTTTAGAGTTAAATATAATTCTGCTTCTTCGTCACCGCGTTCATAATTTTCCAAATCAATTAATGTAGCAATAATTTTTCCAGCTTTATCTTTTTCTGTTTGGCCAATTTTGACTTTGTCGCTTATCCAATATGGCGCTCGGTAACCATATGGGTCGTAGTTGCTGAGCCAGTTTTGTTTGATAACTTCAACTTTGATGGTAATAAATTCTTTTTTACGACCAAAAAACTTGACGACAAAAATAGTTAAGAAGGCAATAGTGATAATGATAAAGATCTCTATCGGAGATAAGGCTTGAAGTCGTTTTTTGATCAGCTTTATATTCATTGGCTTATTATATAATGTTTTATGAATTTAATCAGAAAAGCTTTTGATTTTGGCCAAGGTGTTTTGAGATATAATTTTTTCCCAGGGTTTAAACCACTTTATCCAAAATTTTTGATTATGAATTTAACATATAAATGCAATTCTAGGTGTATTATGTGTAATATTTGGAAAATGAAGCCTCAAAAAGAGTTATCTTTTGATGGTTGGAAAAATGTTTTAATAGATCCAGTTTTCAAAAAAATAAAAGTGGTAACTATATCTGGAGGGGAAGCTTTTTTGTATCAAGATTATTTAAAAACAGTTAAATTAATGATTGATAAGTTGCCAAAATTAGAGAAAATAGTCTTGAATAGTAACGGATTTGGAGAAAATGTGGCTGAAAATATTTTTAAAGTGGCTGATTATTGTAAGCTTAAAAATGTGAAATTAGCAGTAACACTATCTATTGACGAAGTAGGAAAAAGACATGATGAAATCAGAAGGATACCGAATGGTTTTAATAAAGCAATGATCACTTTAGGTAAACTTATTGAAGCTGTTGATAATGGAACAAAAATTGATTTGAGTGTGGCAAGTGTGTTGATGAATAAAAACATTGATAGATATAGAGAAATTAGTAAGTTTTTTGTTGATAAGGGTATTGGTCATGGGTTTCAATTGATTGGTTTTCACGATACTTATGTTGATAATTTAGAAGAAAAGAACAATCTAGGATTTGTTGGAGAAAGCAAAAAAAAGATTTTTAAATTTCTTAAAGAGATGAAAAACAAAAATAGTTTTGAGTCTTTTTATTGGGATGATATGTATAAAATGTATAAAAATAATGAAAGAAGAAAAACTCCTTGTGTGTTTTTAAAAGATGGTTTGGTGGTAGATGCAATAGGGGATGTATATTATTGTTTGTCAACAAAACCGATAGGTAACTTTATAAAGGAAAAAAGAACTGTTTCGGAGATATATTTTGACCCAAAAAATATACAACTTCGAAAAAGTTTTTGGAGGTCAAATTGTAAGTATTGCAATAGTGGTTGTGATATAAAAAAATCAATTGCTTATGATTTTAAAAATTATTTCACTTTTAAAGTGAGAAAACTATTTAATACATCTTTTGACAAATAGAGAAATATTTTTGTTTTGAGATTGAATAATTTTTCTTTGATAATATTTAAGTTGTTTACATCTTGAATGTGATAGTTGTTTGGATATTTTTTTTACTGCTTGTGCAGTATTTTTAAAAATAAAATTACCAGATTGATAATCAAAAAACTTTCTTATTTCTGGAATATTATTAATTATTGGATAGCAACCGCATGAAATTGCTTCTAATAATGTCAAAGGAAACCCTTCGTAGTTTGAAGTGAGTAAGAATATTTTTGATCTTGAATAAAACTTTTGAGGATTGATAGTGGTTGGATAGATTTTAATGTTTTTTTGTAATCCTAGTTTTTTTATTAATTTTTTAATAGTTTTTGACTCAGAACCTTGACCTACAATAACAGTTTTGATTTTTGGGAAAATAAGGGATGTTTTTTTGACTATTTGAATAAATTTTTTAGGATTTTTTTGAGCTTCAATTCGACCGACAAACAGAATATCTATATCTCTTTTTATTTTGTTAATGTATTTTGGAGGAAAGACCAACGGTAACCAATTGGGAGAAACAATAATATTGTTTGATTTACCAATAATTTGATTAAGATCTTTTTTTTGAACTGGGGTTTGAACTAAAATAGAATTGGCTTTTGGGTAAAATTTTTTAATTAACTTAAGTCTCAATTTAGGAAAGCTTTCAATAAAAACGTATTTAGAAGTGAGAATATCTTCACCAATTGTTAGATAAGGTTTTTGTAAAGGTAAAAGTTGAAGAGCAATAAGAGTTGGAATAGAACTTAGGTCCATAAAAGACAAAATATACTTCGGTTTATATTTATAGAAAACAAAAGCTAACCAAAAAATAAACCAAAGATTGTTAAAACGAGGAGTTTGAAACGGGGGATTAATTATTTTTACGTTTTTTGGAACTTGTTTTAGAAAAAGACCTTGACGACGTTGAAGACATAAAATTATTGATTTATTTGGATAATTGGTTTGGGAGTAAGAAATAATATCGATAATTTTTCGTTGAATACCACCAAGACTCATATCATTGAAAACAATTATAAAATTATTTTTTTTAGCAATATTTATAAAATTCATTTATAGTTTGATCAAAGTTATTTTTTTGATCTTTTAAAACTTTATTTAAATAAAAATTATTAATTTCATTTATTTTTTGAAGATTGGATAATAAATATAAAACTTTTTTTGAGGCGATTTTAATAGATTTGTAATTTAAAAAATGTCGATACTTTTTGAAAAAACTATCAATCTCTTCAATTTCATAATAGACAGGAAGACAATTGCTAACAAGTGCTTCTAAAATAGTTAAAGGAAAACCCTCATGATCAGAGGAAATTAATAAAATTTTTGATCGTTGATAATATTTTTTGGGAACTAGGGTAAAAGGTTTAACTTCAATTTTATCTTTTAAATTATTTTGAGAAATATACTCTTTAATCTTTGTTTCTAATGATCCTGACCCAACTAGATAAATTTTGAGATTTTTTTTGGATTTAATCACTTCTTTAATTATTTCTAAAAATCTAATAGGGTTTTTTTGATTTTCTAATCTAGCTAAGAATAGAATATCAATATCTTTTTTTAGATTTTTTTTATTGAAAGATTTAGTAAAACGAAACGGAAGCCAATTTTCTTTGATAATTATTTTATTCTTAAGAGAGGGAAGTAATTTGATAAGTTTGTTTTGGCTAATAAGAGAAAGAACTATAATCCTTTGAGCTAACGGATAAGTTAATTTAATAAGTGTTTTTCTTAAAAAAGAAAATGATTCCATCTCTATTTGTTGATCGATGCTAGAATCTTCACTAACAATTAAATTGGTCTTAATTAGACTTAATTGTTTACCAATGATACTGACAATAGAAGAAAAGTTACCAAATGTGATAATTAAATTAGGTTTTATTTGTCGAAATTGTTTGGCTAACCAAAAAGGAAACAAAATGTTTTTGAAACGATTAATTTTTGAGTTAGAAAAATATCTAACTTTAATATTTTGAGGTAAGAATTTAAGTAATGGACCGGTTTTTAGCTTCAGAACAAGAGTAAGTTGATAATCTTTTTTTTGAGAATAATAATTACAAATATCTAATATTTTGGTTTCGATACCACCAATATTAAGACTATTAAAGACAATAATTATTTTTTTTTGCCGATCTTTCATCTAGGAGTAAATTCTAACATTATTATATATAATTAAGATTGATTTTATGAAAGTTGCAATAGTAGCAGATTGTTTAATTAAATATGGTGGTGCCGAAAGGGTAGTAGATAATTTATTAAAAATATACCCAAATTCGGATTTGTATACTTTATTTATAACGCCTGAAGCTAGATTAAGAATAAAAAAAATATTTCCAAAGGTTAATATTTATACCTCTTGGAACCAAATTTTTGTAAGAAGAGAAAATATAAGTAGATATATTTCAATAATAAAATTATGGTCCAATTGTTATTGGAGAAGCTTAAACTTAAATAAGTATAATTTGATTTTATCTTCTTCTCATTCGTTTGGATCAAAAAATATCGTAAATTACGATGGTTTACATATTTCTTATGTTCATACACCACCGCGATTCTTATATGATGAATTTTCTGAAATAGGGTGGGTTAAAAAATGGCCAATGAAAATGATTCTGTCTCCAGCATGGAACTATTTGAGAAGGCTTGATATTGAGGGTTCTAAAAAACCATTAATGGTGGCAAATTCAAAAAATGTGGCTAAGAGAATTGAAAAATATTATGGCAAAAAATCATTAGTAATTTATCCACCGGTTAAAATAGATAATTTAGTTAAAGATAATGTTAAAAAAGATTATTATGTGTGTTTATCGAGGTTGGTAAAACAAAAGGGAATTAATTTAGCGGTTAAAGTTTGTACAAAAAATAACTGGCCATTAATAGTAATTGGAAATGGTCCAGAAATAAAACAACTTAAAAAAAATGCTGGTAAAAATATTTCTTTCATTGAAAATTGTAGTGATAAACAAAAAAAAATAATATTAAGAAAAGCAAAAGCATTAATATATTTATCGATTGAAGAAGATTTTGGAATAGTCCCTATAGAATCGATGTCGGAAGGTACTCCGGTAATTGGTTTTGCTTCTGGTGGTGTAAAGGAAACGGTAATAAATAAAAAAACAGGTATTTTGTTTTATGAACGTACAGAATTTGCTTTAGAAAAAGCAATTAGAGAATTTAACCAAAAAAAATGGAGTGGGGAAAAATGTCGAAATCAAGCTGAGAAATTTAGTGAAAGAATATTTGCAATTAAATTTAATGGGTTAATTGAAAAAGAAAATAAAAATTTTTTGAAAGAAGTTACAAAATGTGATTGCTGGGGATTGTTAGTAAGTTGTTTGGGTTTAAATAAAACTGCGGAACGAATAATTGGTTGGGCTGAAAATCGTGATAGAAAAAATGTTTTTTGTTGCGGATTAAATGATGTAGTTTTGAGTAAAGAAAAATCTAAAATAAAGAAAATTTTAGAGAAGGCTGACTTGATAACTCCTGATGGAATGCCTTTAGTGTGGAGAATTAGAAAATATACCAAGAATCATTTTGCAGGACGTGTTTATGGTCCTGATTTAATGAGATTGATTTTATCTAAATCATCAAATAATTTTAAGATAAAACATTTTTTACTTGGAGGTACAAATGAAGAAAATCTGCAGCTTTTGAAGAGACAAATAGAATTAGATTATCCGAATATTAATATAATGGGCCAATATTCACCGCCATTTTGTCCTGAATTTAGTAAAACGGAAATTAATAAAATGGTAACCCTGATCAAAAGTAGTGGAGCTAATGTTGTTTGGTTGGGAATTGGGGCAGAAAAACAGATATTGTTGGCTGATAAGTTAAAAAAAAGACTAGACAGTGGTGTAATTTTAACTGTAGGAGCAGCTTTTGATTTTTTGGCTGGAATTAAGACTCAGTGTCCGAAATTTATTCAAAATATAGGCGGAGAGTGGCTATTTAGATGGTTATCAGAACCAACTAGGCTTTCAAAAAGATATTTAAAGATACTGAAATTTTATCTTGATCAAAGTTTGAAAATAAAATGAATTAGGCTTTATAATATGAGATGACAGTTAATAGAAAAAAAATAATTGTTTTTGGAGCGGGTGGTTTTATAGGTAGTCATTTAGTTAGCTTTTTGAAGAAAAAGGAAAACAATTATATTGTTGGAGTGGACATTAAACAACCAGAATATAGTAAATCTGATGCTGACAAATTTGTCATAGCTGATTTGCGGGATCAAAAAGTAATTTCGGAAATTTGTAAAGATGGTTTTGATGTGGCTTATCAATTAGCGGCTAATATGGGTGGTGCGGGATATTTGTTTACTGGAGAAAACGATGCTGAAGTAATGTATGATTCGGGTCTAATAAATTTAAATGTTTTTAACCAATGTAAAATTGGGAAGATAAAAAAAATATTTTTTTCATCTTCAGCTTGTATTTATCCTGTATTTAATCAATTAAACGAAAAATCACCTAAATGTAACGAAGACTCGGCTTATCCAGCTATGCCAGATAGTGAATATGGTTGGGAAAAGATTTTTAGTGAAAGATTATATCTAGCTTTACATAAAAATTTTGGAGTAGATGTTAGAATTGCTAGGTTTCATAATATTTTTGGTCCTGAGGGAGCTTGGAATAATGGTCGAGAAAAAGCTCCTGCAGCAATATGTAGAAAAGTAGCTGAAGCAAAAAATGGAGGAGAAATTGAAATATGGGGAGATGGAAAACAGACTAGATCATTTTTGTATATTGATGAATGTCTGATTGGTATAGATAAATTAATGTCCCAAGATAAATTTATAGGGCCAGTAAATATTGGTTCGGAAGAAATGGTGTCAATTGATGAACTAACAAAAATGGTAATAGAAATTTCGGGTAAGAAACTTAATATTAATCATATTCCTGGACCTGTTGGAGTAAGAGGAAGGAATTCTGACAATAGATTAATTAGAAAGGAATTAGGGTGGGAACCAAAGCAATCATTAAGAATAGGTATGGAAAAGACTTATAAATGGATAGAAGAACAGATTATTTTAAAACGTTATTAATATAACTAGTATATTCTTCGATACCTGGTTGATTGAAGTTTATATATTGATGACCATCTAGATATGTTTGACATTGTTCTTTTGCGTAAATGTATCTTTGACAATTAATTGAAAGTTGGTTTATGGCATTTTGTTTTTGGTTAGAATTCCATAGGGCATTAGCTAAATCGACTTGATAATGACCTGAATTTGGAATGAGTTTTACACTTAATTTAAAGTATTCTAATGATTTTATTTTATCATTTTGGTATACAAACAAGGCATAATTATAGATTTCTTTGGATAGTGGAATAGCGTATGTTGTTGGTATTTCATTTTCATTATAGCTTTCATTAATTTTTTTAAAGAGTGTTTCTAGTTTAGTAAAGTCGTTGGTTTTTTTAATGTTTTTTAATAATTTGAGATAGTAAGGATAATTTTCTTTTGGATTTAATTCAAATAATTTATAATAATATTCTTCGTTTTTGGGATATGGAGTGATTTCAATTAATGTCTTATAAACAACTTCATTTTTACCAAAATACTTTAGTGTAAAATTAATATTTTTTTCCCAAAGACTGGTTTTAATATTAATTTTAGATATTATTTCCATTCTAGAATTAAGATTAAAAGGGTTAAATATTAAACTTTGTTCATATTTACGAGCGATAAGAAGTTGATTAGAAAGGGTGTCTAAAATAAAAAAAATGAAACATATTATAGTTAAAAAGAATATCAACATAGAAGTGTTTTTTTCTTTTTTGGTATCTTTAAAAATATTAGAGTAATAAAAAATAAGATATAAACTGATAATCAAAATTCCAGACGAATTCCATGTTGGGTCTAGAAATGAATGAACAATAGCGATAATACTGGTAACAAAAAAAATATTATTATTTTTTTTGGTATCCTTTAGTCCATAAAATATAGCTATAAAAAAAACAAGAGTAAAGATTATTCCATTTTCACATAAGAAAGTAAGAATAGAATTATGAGTTACACTGGTAATATTTGATTCCTCTTGTTTTTGTCTTCTAATTATAGAAAAAGTATTTGGACCATTACCGATAATAGGGGAATCTAAAAAACCCTTGAAAGCAATACTCCAATATTTATTTCGTTCACCAATAATAGTTTTGTCAAATTTGTTTTGATATTTTGGTGTAAAAGAAATACTCAAAAACACTAAGAATAAACTAATTGATAGTATCTTTGTTATTTTTTGAGTTTTATTTTTTGAGTTTATAAAAAGTAAACCTAATGCTACTGCTGTTATTCCTGATCTAGAGTTGGTAATTATTAAGACAATAAGAAAAAAAATGAAAAGAAAATAATTTAAATATTTTTGTTTTTTTGAAGACGATGAATTAATCCTAAAAAGGATAAAGGGAAAAACTAATACTATCAAATCGGCAAGATAACTATGTCCATAAATTTGTTTGATAACATTATCACTTAAGATAGATGTATTTAAATTAATAAAACTAATTTTGTTTAAAAGAAAAACTATTGAATAAACACCGGTTGATAATAAAAGCCCTTTTTCAAAATCAGCTGGAAGAATTTTTTTAATGGCCACCAAAGCCATTAATAGACAATTTATAAAAATAAAAAGAAAATAATAAGAACTACCAAAATTTTTTGAAAATAAATAAGAAATGGCAAATAAACTAATTATTAGTGATATAAAAATAAATGGTTTAGATCTAAGTTTGAGTGATTCTTTTTTGGCGATTATTATATAGAATATAAGGACTGATGGTAGACTGTAAAAAAATATTGATTCATTAAAATCAATAATTTTTCCAAATAAAGGGAATATAAATAAGATGATTAAAAAAATTATTTTTTCCATTTTGAAATATTTATTTTTAGTTTTGCTGATAATTGTATTATCACCTGTTTATTTATTTTTGTCATTGTTGATTTTTTGTATGTCAGGATTACCCGTTTTCTATATTCAAAAAAGAATTGGTTTAAATGGTAGAGAATTCAAACTTTATAAATTTAGGACAATGGTAGTAAATGCCGAAAAAGATCAACAAAAATTAGCTTATTTAAATGAAGCTGACGGGCCAGTTTTTAAGATCAGAAATGATCCAAGATTAACTGGTGTTGGTAAATTTTTGAGTCATTCAGGTTTAGATGAACTACCTCAATTTTTAAATATATTAATTGGAGATATGAATTTGATAGGTCCAAGGCCATTACCTGTTAGTGAAGCTAATAAAATTAATATTAAATATAGACATAGAAGAGAAAGTATTAAACCTGGGCTATTGTCGCCCTGGATTCTTAATGGCTATCATCGACTGTCTTTTGATGATTGGATGAAAAGTGACATTTCTTATATTAAGAATAAAAGTTTTTCCTATGATACGAAAATATTTTTAAAATCTATATATTTTTTGATAAACTTATTTTTTAAAACTATGAAGGAAATCTTAAAAAGTTGAGTTGTTATAATTTGATAGATGAAACTAGAAGAAGATATATCTTGGAAATTTTGGTTATTAAACATAGGACTGGTTTTTAGTTTTTTAATTTTATTGGCGACTATTTTGAAGTTATCAGTAATTCATGGATCTTATTACAAAGAATTGGCTAGAGAAAATAAAGTTTTTGAAACATCAATTCCAGCAGCAAGGTCAAAAATTGTTGATCGAAAAGGTCGAATATTAGCTCAGTCTATTTATCAATATTTTAAAGTAGAAGATGGTAATAAAATATATAATGAAGCTGGCGATTTTGATGGTTACAAGTTTGAAGGAAAAAACTTAGCTTATGAATTAAAGAGAAATTATCCGTATGGAGAATCAACCGCTTTTGTGACTGGTTATTTGGGTTCAGTTAATAAGGAAGATATTAAAAATAATATTTGTGAAACAAAGATTAATGGAAATGATTTTATTGGTAAAGGTGGAATTGAAAGTTTTTTAGATTGTCGATTGAGAGGAGTTGATGGTAAAAGATTAATAGAGGTGGATGCTAAGGGAGATTATATTAGAGAATTGGGAAGAGATGAACCAAAAGTATCTTCAGATGTAATTTTATCAATCGATGCTTATTGGCAAGACAAAATATATAAAATGCTAGATGGTAAAAAGGCCACTGTGATAATTAGTGAACCAAAAACGGGAAAAATTTTAGTATTTGTTTCGAGTCCATCATTTGATCCCAATGTTTTTTCTTATAAACAAGATAACGAAGAAATTAATCAATATTTAAATGATAAAGAAAATTTTCCAATGTTAAATAGAGTAACTTCGGCTAGATACCATCCAGGATCAGTGTTTAAATTGACTATGGCTACAGCTGGTTTGGAGAGTGGAGTAATAGATAAAGAAACTCTATTTGAAGATACCGGAATACTAAAAGTAGGAGATTATTCTTATAGAAATTGGTCCTGGTCTAAATCAGGGAAAACTGAGGGAATGTTGAATATCGTGACGGCAATAAAAAAATCAAATGATATCTTTTTTTATAAATTAGGGGAAGCTTTAGGTTTGAATAGAATTGTCGATTGGTCAAAAAAATTTGGTTATGGTCAACAGACAGGAGTGGAGGTTAGTGGAGAATTGAGTGGATTAGTACCAGACGATGAATGGAAAAAGACAGCGAAAGGTGAGAGTTGGTATTTAGGTGATACTTATCATTTATCTATAGGACAAGGATTCTTAGATGTAACACCATTACAAGTAAATCAAATGACCAACATTGTGGCTAATAATGGGATTAAATGCAAGATGAGTCTTCTGAAAGATAAGATATCTGAATGTGAGAGTTTAAAAATAAAAAATAGTACTTTGATGACAGTAATTGAAGGAATGAAGGCAGCTTGCAAAAGTGGAGGGACAGCTTGGCCGCTTTTTAATTTTAAAACTCAATTAGCGTGTAAAACTGGAACAGCAGAGGTTGGTGATGGGAGTAAAGATACACATGCTTGGTTGACGGCTTTTGCGCCGGCAGATGATCCACAAATTTCAATTACAGTAATGGTGGAACGAGGTGGAGAAGGGTCTGATGTAGCAGCTCCAATTGTAGGAGACATTTTGAAGGAATGGTTTAACGAACCGGATACTTTGGTGCCAAGATATAATACTTTAAAATAAATATAAATGAAGAGTAATAAAAAGTTTAATAAAAAAAATATTACTAATATATTTATTGCTTTTTACATCGTACTTCTTTCTGTCTACTGGTTTTTGATTGGAGTAAAAATACAAAGTTCTCGTTATTTGTATAGTAATTATGATCAAGCTAGAGATACTTATGTTTCATATTTTATTAATAAATATCATTCAGATCCACTATGTCCTCCTTGGGGAAGTTTTAGGAAAGAATATCATCTAAAAAATTCCACGATATATTATTATCTGTTGGCACCGTTTTCATTTACTAACGATGGTAGTTCTTTACTTTATTTTTGTGCTTTTTGGTTTTCTTTGTTAATTCCTTTAGTTTTTATTTTAACTTCTTTGATTTCCAATAAATACGCAGGAGTGTTGGCAGCAACTATTATGTTTCAAAGTACATTTATAGGGATTGTTTCTGGATTGCCATTACAACCACTTTTTACTCCGACAATATTACTTATTTTTTTGATTTTTTTAGTTTTAGCTAAAAAAAATAATTCTGTTTTGTATTTTTTAATATCTACAATTATTTTATTTTTAGGAGTTCAAGTTCACCTTTCATTTTTACGTTTTCTAGTTTTATATTTTTGGGTGTTTTTGGTGTTATTTAAAAAATTTAAAGCCAATAGTAGATTTTTATTGATTTTAATTTTGTTAGTGTTGTTAGGTTCAATTTTATTTTTAAACACAGATTTTTTTGATTTATATTCAATTACAAATTCTAAGATACAAATGGTCTCTTATAATAGTTTTAAAGAAATTTTTTTAAGAGAACTATTTAATGGATATAGAATAATTTTTGGAGAAAAACTAATTTTTTTTTATATATACTTAATATTTTTAATAAAAAATTTTAGAATATTTAAATACAAGTTTTTATTTTTGGCTTTTCTTTTTTTGGCAATATCGGCGATAGATTCAGAAACAGGTTCATATGCATCACCATATATACCATTTTTTGTTGTTTTATTTTCTTCAATTATTCTTCAATTTAAAAATAAATTTTTATTTATTTTTATTTTATTTTTAATGGTATGTTTTGGAGAAAATAGAATTAAATTTGAAGATTTTAAAAATCTTCAAATGATGAATCCGGTTGCCACAAGTCAAAAATTTTTGAGTGTAATAGATCATGACTTAGATCCGTTTATAAAAAATATTCCTGATTATTGTGTTTTTAGATGTGATAGTGACATTGTAAGTTTTAATGTTGCTTATAGTTTTTATAAAGTTCAACTTGGTCAAACAAAAAAAAGTTATTATGATTCAACTTGTGATGATAATTTGTCTATATTTAATAATAAAAAAAATTTCTTACATTCATTTAGTTATAATGATTGTAAACTTGTTTTTGAAAGTGAAAAAAATCGTAAAATTTATAATTTTGAAAAAATTTATTCTCAAAATGGTAGGTCTGTCTATTCAATAGTAAGAAAACAATAAAAAATAAAATAAGACTAATAAAACATAATACTTGACAGTAGGTGATAAGATAGAAGACAATGAACGGTATGAAAAAACTATTAATAGTAGAATCTCCAACCAAAGCCAAGACTATTGGAAAATATTTAGGTAGTGATTATAAAGTGGTGGCAACAGTGGGTCATTTAAGAGATCTACCAAAAAGTAAAATGGCGGTAGATTTAAAAAAAGATTTTGAAGTGGATTATGTAATTGATGAAGCAAAGAAAAAAGTTGTTAACGAATTAGTTGATTCAAGTAAAAAAGCAGAATTAATATTGTTAGCCTCCGATCCTGATCGTGAAGGAGAGGCAATTTCGTGGCATGTTAAATGGATTTTGGAAAACGATAAAAAAAGTAAGAAGAAATTAAATATAACTAGAATTACTTTTCACGAAATTACAAAAGAAGCAGTAGAGGAGGCAATGAAGCATTCTCGAGAAATTGATATGGATTTGGTTAATGCCCAACAAGGTAGAAGAGTATTGGATAGGGTAGTGGGTTATAGTTTATCGCCTATTTTATGGAAAAAAGTTAGAAGAGGTTTGTCGGCTGGTCGAGTTCAATCAGTAGCAGTGAGACTTATTTGTGAAAGAGAAAGAGAAATTGAGAATTTTAAAAAAGAAAATTATTATGTAGTTTTGGCGGAAATAAAATCAAGTGAAAAAATTGAATCAAATTTGATTAAAATTGATGATAAAAGTGTAATTAAAAGTAATAAAATCAAACTTTTTGATGGAGAATATAGTTTTAGTAGTTCAGTCTTTAAGAAAAAGGGTGAAGTCGATAAGTTTATTAAAGATTTAAATGATGAATTTGTAGTAGAAAAAATTAATGAAAGAGAAATTACTCGTACACCATTACCAGCTTTTACCACTTCGAAATTACAACAAGCGGCAGCTAGACGAATGGGTTGGTCGGGTAAACGAACTATGCAAGCAGCTCAAAGATTATATGAGAGAGGTTTAATTACTTACCACAGGACTGATTCGGTTTATCTATCAGATAAAGCCATAAATGAATTTAGAAAGTTTATTGAAAAAGAATATGGTAAAGAATATGTATCGGACAAAATAAGAGTGTTTAAAAATAATAGTAAAAATGCTCAAGAGGCACATGAAGCAATTAGACCAACTAATGTATTGATTAAAACTATTGATGATGCTGATGCAAAAGAAAAGAAACTTTATGAAATGATCTGGAAAAGAGCGGTAGCGACTCAAGCTACTGGTGCAAAAATGAAAAATACAACCATTTTATTTTCCAATAGAAACGGTATTTTTGAGTCTAAAGGGGTAAGAATGTTGTTCGATGGTTTTTTGAAAATTACCAATGAAAAACATGAGGACCAAATTTTACCAGAATTAAGAATTGGAGATAAATTAAAGAGTCAAAAAGTGTGGTCTGAAGAGATGGAGACAAATGCTCCACCAAGATATACAGACGCTAGTTTGGTATCTTCATTAGAAAAACAGGGAATTGGTCGTCCAAGTACTTACGCTCCAATTATTTCAACTATTATCTTGCGACAATATGTAGAAAGAGATGAAGGTAAGTTTAAACCAACAGCCTTGGGAGTAGCGGCTAATGAATTTCTGGTCAAAAATTTTGAAGATATTTTATCATTACCATTTACAGCTGAGATGGAAGAAGATTTAGATGAAATTTCTTTAGGTAAATTGGCTTGGAAAAAAATGATGGCTAGTTTTTGGAAAAAATTTGAAAAAGAATTGAAAGAGGCAGAAAAAAATGGAGAAAGAGTTAAAGTAGAGGCAGAAAAACTTGGAGAAAAATGTCCTGACTGTAAAGAAGGTAATTTGGTGATTCGATTGGGAAGATTTGGAAAATTCATTTCTTGTGATCGATTTCCAGAATGTAAATATACTCGTCAATACAAAGAAGATGCTGGATTTAAATGTCCAGATTGTGGAGCTGATGGGGTAGCCAGACGGACTAAAACAGGAAGAAAATTTTATGGCTGTTCAAATTATCCAAAATGTAAATGGGCAGGCTGGAAGAAACCATAGATAAACAAAAAAAAGACCCCAAAAAGATTATATATAAAATGCTTGCGCATTATATCTTCGTCTTTTTGGGGTTTTTGCACTTTGGATATGTTTGTTGTATTACTCTTTATTACCTATCTTTTCCTGATAGATTCGAAGATAATACTTGGTTATGTCTTCAGGTGCTTTTGTTGGGTCAGGTCGATAGATTATGACCACAACATCATCATATTGGAAACTCACACCTGTGTCTTCTTTGAGAGCATGCTTTAATGCTTCATTTAAGCATGCTTCGAGACCCTTTTTTGTTGACATAACGAGTGGCTCAATCCTGATCTTTTTTTGTTTAGCCATTTTAATGTTTTCCCTTTCCTTTTCCCTTTTTTATTTTTCCAAAGTGCTCTTGGTTATAGCAAAAATATGGCGTTCAGTCAAGTTATAGGATATAAATTATCCTTGGTTTTATTCTTTTTTCTTGCCCCAGTGCATTTGGGAAGCGTGAATGAGTTTGTCGCGTTGTTGATTTTTACAAGATAACGGAGGAAGTGTGGTGGCATAAAATGGTTGGGTAGTTTCGGAATTAATAGATAATTTACAAATGATTTGATATTTACCAATTTTGACTAAATCTTCTGGTGGAAAAGCAGTGCCAAATTCTTTAGCTAGAATAAAAGCATCTTGGTTACCGACGACAAAGGACATTAATGAACCAACGTTTCCTAAAATAGCATCTTGAATGGTACGATCGAGTTGAGCCATATATTGATTGGCGATAATAAGGTTTAATTTAAATTTACGAGCTTCGGAAAGGATTTTTATAAAAGCATCAGTGGCAAAATTTTGAAACTCATCGACGTAGAGATAAAAATCAGCTCGATCTTCGGCGGCTTGGAAAACCCGGTTCATAGCTGAAAGCTGAATCTGGGTAATTAACATAGCACCAAGTAGGGCAGAATTATCTTCACCCAGACGGCCAGTAGACAAATCAGCAATTAAGATCTTTTTCTGGTCCATTATTTCTTGAATGTTTATTTTTGATTTGGCGTGAGCGACGGTGTTTCTAATATTAGTTGAAGCAATAAATTGACCAACTTTATTTAAAATAGGAGAGACAGCTTCGTTTTGAAATTTTGGATCCATGCGATCAAATTCATTGAGCCAAAAATTTTTTAGAGTTTGATTAGTTAATTTACCAACAACTTGATTACGGAAGTTTTTATTAGTAAGAATTTCCACGATATGAGTTAAATCGCTTCCTGGAGTATTAACTAAAGTAAGAACAGCATTTCGCAAAATATGTTCAAGTCGTGGTCCCCACGATACAGCACCATAAAGTTTTTTAAAGATTGATAAAACGCCAGAAGCAATAAGTTCTTTTTGAGAATCATTTTTGGCTTCTAAGACATTAAGAGGATAAACATATTCAGGATCAGCTGGATTAAAGTAACAGACATCGTTCATACGAGAGCTAGGAACATAATCGAGAATAGTGTTGCATAAATCTCCGTGAGGATCGATAACGGCCACACCTCGACCTTTACGAATATCATCTATGGCCATATTGGAAATAAGTGTAGTTTTACCAGTACCAGATTTACCAATAATGTAAGTGTGGCGACGACGATCTTCACCTTCTTTAATACCAAAAATAGATTCTTTGTTTCTAAATTCAGTTTTAGCAAAGAAAGTGATTTGACTTTTTTCTTCAGGGGTGGCGTTGTCAGCAACTGGTAAATTTTCTGGAGGGTCAGAATAAAGTTTTTTACCCCAAGCGATATTGGGAAGTTTAGTTAGTTTGTTAGGAAAATGCCAAATAGCAGATAATTCTTCAGTATTAAATATTTGACCTTTTAATTGTTTGACAACTTTTCGATCAAAAATAGCATTGATTAGTTTGGTTTTGGTAAAAATCCCAGGAGAGAAAGATTTAATGAAATTACCTCGAGGATTAGTATAAGCACCAAAAGACGAAGAAACAGATGCTATAAGCCCTGGATTGGTCGATAAAAGGTTGATCTGAGTAAAGAGACCTGGAAATTGAATTTTTTGTTCCAGAATCATTTTGTCAGGATGAGCAGTTCGAATATTTTTTTCTCGGTCAACTAAAATACCATTTTGGATAGTATCGATAATGCCGCTTTGCCAATTTTTAGGAGCAGCAGCTAAAACGATTTGAAAAATAAAAAAATCTTGAATATTATTAGAACGAGAAAGGGGAGCAAGAACAGAGTTTAATGGATCAGTATCTTTAAAATCTTTGGTAGTTTTGAGAGGGTAGCTATAAGATTTGGCTAAACCTAATTGGGTAAAACTTAAATTTAGCGGTAGTGTAGGGTTTTGATTATCTTCTAAAGTTTTTAAATAATCAGGAGTTTCTTTAAGAGCGGCAGTAGAATATTGAGCTAATATTTGTGATCGGAAAAATTCTAAATCATCAGTTGGAACAACGACATAAAAACGAATTTGGCCGTCTTTTAGGACAACTTCAAGAGATGAAATAGTTTTTTTCTTACCAGTTAATCGATCTAAAAAACTAGATTTAGAAAATTGAGTAAAATTGGCCAACAAAGCAGACATGGATTCAAAGGTGAATTCATTTTCTTGAGGTAGACGAACTTCAAGAATGGTCAAATTACTGTCAGACATGAGAATATTTTAGCAATAAATTGGTAAAAAAGATGGAAGTTGAATTGAATATCCTATAGAAAAATAGGGAAGTATCTTATATATAATAAATATTTGAAATTTAGCTTTAAAAGTTGATTTAGAGGGGAGAAGTATTGACATTATAGGATAAATTTGCTATGATGTTTTAATTATTGTTAGAAATAATAATAATTACGCCCTTTAAAAAACAACAAGATTGATATGCGCTTAAGAGAACAAGTCTGGGCTTTTTCAAGCTTAGCTTTAATATATAACGCACAAAAAATAAACAAAATATAAATAAGGAGAAAGAAAATGAAATTTGAACTTGATATCAAAGGTGCGTATGTGTTTGCGTTTGTTACGCACTTCATCCGATCGATTGTTTACCTGGTCATGTTTGTGATGGCATTCTTTAGTTTGCCGATTCTTTCGGTAACTTTGTCTGCACAGATTTTGGCCTGGGCGGCTGTTTTCATGATTATCATGGTTGCAGTCAAACCTAAGAACACAGGAAGAACAGAAAGATTTCTGGTTTGGTTTGAACTACCAGTTAGCTTACTTTTGCTAGTTGTAGGTCCGGCTTATGGGTTGGAAATCGGACAGTTGATGGGACTGTTTTTTCTGGCGTTATTTCTCTATAACTTCGTTATGGGGATTGTCGCTTACGCAGAATATTCTGATTTATAAAACTCTCTATGTTTTAAGAAAAGAGGCGATATTGCTTCACCTCTTTTCTCCCCTTTGGGGATTCGTTTTCTTTGTGTCGGTGCTGTTCAATCTTGTTGTTTTATTTTTTTCTTATCCATAGTATAATTTCCAAGTTAAAATTTATATATATTTTCGGTATAAATTTATCCTGGGTCATTTAAACCCTTCACCGAAAATTTATTAATAAGGACAAACAATGAAAGTAAAAACAAAAACCGTCAACCGAAGCGGAAAATCTTTGGTTAAAAAAGCATTAGTGGTCAAAGTTAAGAAACAAAGTAATATCACTTCAGAAAATATTAGAAAGTTAAATGAAAAAGTAAAGGCAGAAAAAGAAATAAAAAAGACTGTAGATGAAGGAATGGTTGTTGCAGAAAAGAAAGAAGATATTAAAACTGACAAAAAATATACCTTGACTATTGGATTGAAAGATTTATTAAATGCTGGAAGTCATTTAGGTCATAAAACTTCCAAAACTCATCCAAAATCTCGTGAATACATTTTTAGTAATAAAGATGGAATTGAAGTAATTGATTTAGTAAAGACTTTGGATAGTTTAGATAAAGCATGCAATTTTATTTACAATGCCAAAAGAAATGGTAAATCAATTGTATTAGTTGGTACTAAAAGACAGGCTAGAGAATCAGTTCGACGTGTAGCAATTGACGCTGGAGTAGCTTATGTCACTGACCGATGGTTGGGTGGTACTATTACAAATTGGGAACAAATAAAAAAGAATGTTAAAAAATTGAATGATCTTAAAGAAGGTTTGGAAAAAGGTAAATTTACTGAGAGTACTAAAAAAGAATTGGCCGATATAAACAAAGAAATTACTAGATTAGAAAAAATAGTCGGTGGTTTGACTAAACTCGACAAAATGTTTGATGTTTTATTGGTAGTTGATCCTGGTTTTGAAAAAACTGCAGTTAAAGAAGCTGGAATTAGAAAAATTAAAACAGTAGCTTTAGTAGATACAGATTCAAATCCTTTTAAAGTAGATTTTCCAATTGTGGCTAATGATGATAGTTCAAAAAGTATTTCTTTAGTTATTGAAGAAGTTGGTCGAGCTATCAAAGCTGCTGGAACTAAATAGTTAATTAATAATTAGCTAGTAGTAAATAGTTAAAAATAAAAATTAAATTAAATTAAAATAAAATTATGGATAATAAAAAAATAATTGAACTAGTCAAAAAAATTAGAGTTGAAACTGGATTGGGGATTATGGAAATTAAAATGGCTTTGGAAGAAGCTGATGGTGATGAAAAAAGAGCCAAAGAAATTTTGAAAGAAAAGGGTCTCAAAAAAGCTGAAAAAAGAGCAGATAAAGTTTCAGCAAAGGGTATAGTGGCAACTTATACTCACAAATCTCTTTATGATCCGGGTAGAGTTGGTTGTATGGTAGAACTTTTATGTGAAACTGATTTTGTGGCTGTAAATGAAGAATTTTTAACTGTAAGCAAAGATTTATGTTTACAAGTAGCGGCATTAAATCCAGAAAACGTTGAACAATTATTAGAACAAGATTTTATTAAAGATGGTTCTAAAAAAGTTAAAGATATAGTTTTAGCTTTAAATAGTAAATTTGGTGAAAATATTAAAATTGGAAGAATTGCTAGATTTGAAATAGAAAGTGCTCCGGCTACATGTGAATAATTTTTTTTTATTTGATAAATAAAACCCTCTGAGAGATCAGGGGGTTTTTGATGGAATATATTTATAGATTTTTGCCCAAGTATATTTATTTATTGATAAAAACTTTATTGATTTAAATTTTGGATTATTAATAAATTTATTATCATGAAAAGCAGAAATATGATGTAATGTTTCATTAGTATATTTATCTATTACATTTTTTTGATCTATAGTAGTAGAACTTTGAGTAACTACAAAAATTTCTTTGTTGTCATAATAGTCATCGTTATTAATGACACAGAGAATATCGTTGTTACATTTGGTAAAGATATTTGAGAAATCTTCATAACTACTGATGTCAATCATAACTGATTTGTTTTTATTAAAGTAAATCATAGCTCCGGGATCAAACATAAACAATATGGTTGTGTTTTTTAGGTCTTGTTGATTTACCCAATTAGAGACTAGACGATATTCTAATTTTTCAAAAGCACCATCATGTATTGAATATTGACTTAGTCCAATTAAATTAATAGTTAAAAGAATAAAAAAAATTATTATGGTAACAAGTGTGCTTTTTCTGTTGATTAAAACGAAATAAATAATCCAAAACATGGGGAATAAATATCGAATATTAAAGTTTGGAAAAATTGCGGTAAAGACTAGATAAGATGGAATGATTAAGTAGATGATTTGAATTATTTTGGTATTTTTTTTGAAAAAAACATTTTTAAAACAAATTATTAAAATGATACTAGAGAAAATTAATCTACTATTGGCAGTTAATAATTCAAAATGAAATTGACTATTTGGAAAAAAGACAACACTAAGTAAATATTCAATTGGGTTACTAAAAATAATATCTAATAGTGACTTGAATGGTTGAAAATTGGGAATATTGTTTACCCCATTAACTACTTCGTCAATATAGGCATTTTGAAAAATGGAATTTCCAAGGCTATGAGAATTTAATATTATTAGCCAAAAAATTATTGGAATAATAGCAATAAAGACATGAAAAAATTTTATTTTTTTATTTTTTTTAAAAAAATCTATAATAAAAATTGCTGCTACAACAATAATGGCTTCATAGCGAACAAAAAAAGAAAGACCACTTAATAAATAACTGGATAAATAATGTTTTTTAGAATAGAGTAAAAGAACTAAGGTAAGGAAAAAAGTGAAAATAACCTCATTGGTTATATTGAGACTATCGGTAATATAAAGTTTATTGGTAGCTATTAGAAGGATAAGTAATAAACCAAACCAAGGTTTTTTTTTGGAAAAAATGAAAAAAATATTTAATAGGGATAAGGTAGCACAAATTATATTAATTAAATGAGCACTAAAAAGTTCTGGATATTCAACATTTGAAAATAATTTTGAAACTAGACAAATGATTATTGGGGCGAATGGTGGTGGATGAATACTGTCTGGCAATTTTAGGTTTAAATATTTATGTCCATCATTGATATATTGAAAAAAATCTGAATTAGGAAATTTAATATAATCTATGTTTTTGAATAATCCAACAAAGAAAAATGGAATTAAGATGACAGTTAATATCTTAGGTAAGTTATTTTTAATAAATTTAGAAATCATGTCTTTATTTATTATATCGATTGATTGATGAATTATTTTAATTTAAAATTGTTGAATGTGTGGAATTTTTGGATGTATAGATCCTAATAATGAATTAAGTAATAAAAATAATATTTTTTTTAGATTGAATAAATATTCTTATAGAAGAGGGAAGGACTCTACTGGTGTATGGTTGATCAATAATCATTTGGAACATTCTTGCATTTTGCCTATAAATAGTAAGAAATTTATTAATACTGATGAATTTAAAAAAGAGATTTTCCCATACATATCAAATTCGAAAATTGTTTTGGGTCATTGTAGATTGGCAACAAATGGAGATATTGGTAATTTAAAAAATAACCAACCATTAATTAAAAATGATTTGGTTTTAGCTCATAATGGAATAATTGTAAATGTTGAGGATTTAATAAGACGATTTGGAATTAAAAAATATGATTCTGATTCGAGGGTTTTATTGGAAATAATTTTAAAACTAAAAAAAGATAAAAACTTAACTTTGACAGAAGCTATTAAATATCTATCTCAATATGCAATTGGCACGTTAAATCTAGTAGTTGTAGATAAAAGTAATCCTAAAAAAAATGAAGTGGTTTTTGCATCTAACAATGGTTCTTTATATATAGGTAAATTTAAGTCAGCTATTTTATTTGCTTCTGAAAAGAAATTTTTGGAAAAACTGAAAACTAAAAAAATTAACATAAGTAAGGTTGGACCAGGAAAAATAATTACAGTTAATTTAGATGGTGTGAGGAAAGAATCAGTTTTAGATAAGACAGAAATACTAGAAACTAAAAGTAGTACACATAAAAAGACCAATGATTTAACAAATCATAAAATTAATTTTAAAAAAATATCAAAAATAAAGAGATGCGTAAGATGCGTGTTACCTGAAACGACACCATTTATTAGTTTTGATAAAAATGGAGTTTGTAATTATTGTAATGAACATAAAAAAATAAAACATAAAGGAGTAAATGCTTTAGAAAAAATAATTAAGAATTATAGATCTAGAGATAATAATCCAGATTGTATTATTGCTTTTAGTGGTGGAAGAGATAGTTCTTATGGATTACATTATTTAGTCAAAGTTTTAAAAATGCATCCAGTGGCAGTGACTTTTGATTGGGGAATGCTGTCTGATGTTGGTAGACGAAATCAATCCAGAATGCTGGCAAAACTAGGTGTAGAACATATTGTGATTTCGGCTGATATTAAAAAAGTGAGAGAAGATATAAAAATGAATTTAAAAGCTTGGTTGAAAAGACCGAATTTAGGAATGATTCCTTTATTGATGCAAGGTGATAAAACAACAGAATATTATATTGATAAAGTAAAAAAAGAATTAGGAGTTAAATTAGTCTTTTTTTGTCGAGGAAATGAATTAGAAAAAGAAGAATTTAAATCTGGTTATTGTGGTGTTAAAAATGCTGATCCTGGTGGAGTAATACATAATTATTATTGGTTGGATAAATTGAAATTATTAACTTATTATGTAAAAGAATTTTTATTAAATCCAGCTTATTTAAACAGGTCTTTGTGGAGTAGTTTTTTAGGTTATTTAATTACTTTTGTAGTTCCTCATGACTATATTTATTTGTGGCATTATATACCTTGGGATGAAAACAAAATTATTAAGACTTTAAAAAAAGAATATAATTGGGAAGGTGATAATGAAACGGGATTGACATGGAGAATTGATGATGGATCTCCGGCTTTTTATAACTATGTTTATTGTCAAATCCAAGGGTTTACAGAGAATGACTCTTTTAGAAGTCATCAAATTAGAGAGGGAATAATTACAAGGGATGAAGCTTTAAAGTTAATTTATGAAGAAAATATGCCTAGATATAATTCTTTAAAATGGTATTTTGACAGTATAAAAATTGACGGAAACAAAGTTTTATCAGTGATAGATAAAATTAAAAAGAGATATTGATAATTAATATTGACAAAGATTTAAAAAACCTATAGCCTTAATTAGATGGTTAAACAGGTTAAAAAATCGAGAGTAAAAATGATTTTGAATTTAATGGTATTAGTCTTGGGCTTGTTTATAGCTTCTCAATTCTTAAGTAGAAATTTTGACAATAGAAGTAAAGCGGCGGAAAGTGATATCTTTAATTATTAATTATGAAAAACTTTAAAAAAGCTGAAAAAGGTTTTGCTCAATTAGTAATTCTTGGAGTAATGGCATTATCAATTGTGTCTATATCAATGGCCACAAAGATGGTTCAAAAAAACCAAGAAAATAGAAGTAAAGCTGCAGAGAATTTTACTAATATTCCGGCAACAGGAATTACAATGGATTTAGAAAGTCCGATGTATTTAAGTGTAGGTGATTCATTGATGATGAAATATCATTTGATTCCTGCAAATTCGACAGATAATGTGGTTTGGTCGGTAACTAATGATTCGGATATAATTACAGTAGATACTAATGGTTTAGTTAAAGCTGTAAAACCAGGTGAAGCTACTGTTTTGGGTGTGACTTCCACCGATAGACAATTTGCTACTCAAGGTATAGTAGTGACTGATAGAGATGTTGGTCAAGTAGATATTTTTTATAATTTAACAGAAAATACTGATTATCGAGTGCTAGCACCAGGGATGGATATAGTTGGTGAATTGAGAATAAACACTTTTGGAAAAGCATTATCTTCGGCTGAAATTACTTATTACCATACAGATGCTTTAGAACCTTATTTGGATGGAGTTAGTGGAACTGAATTGACAAAAGTAGTGTCGCATAAAAAGTATGGTGGTTGGAATGCTTTAAAAGTAGAATTTGATAAATCAAAGAAGCCAGCTGATTCGGTTTATGTTTTAAAAATAAAAACGAAGGTAATTGGAAATATTAATGATGGCAGATTGTATGTGGAGAAGGGTTTGGTATTGTATCATTCTGATAGTGCTGAAGAAACTGGTACTGAAATATTTAATTCTGATAATAAAAGAATGAATATTAATCACGTTGGTGGAACACAGTTTGATATAGGAAATGGAACAAATCTGTCTCCAACCCCAACGATAACATCTACTGTTTCAAAACCAAGGCTTTATTTTGAAGTTACGAAAGGCACTTATCCTGTAGGTGAAAATGTAGAGGTTAATGTAAGTGTCGACTCTGCTTCTACTAGGATTAATGGTGTTGATATAGTTGGAAATTACGATACGTCTAAGTTGGAATTAATCTCGATAAAACAGTCACAGTCATTCGTATTTAATGGTATAGGTGAATGTGTTTTTCCAAAAAGCGATTTGGGAAAATTTATAGCTAGTTGTTTTATTAATGATTCAGTAAATGACAGATCTGCTCTTGGAAAATTAATAACTTTGGTTTTTAAAGCTAAGGCTGTAGGTAAGGCTGAATTTTCATTTGATTGTGTTAATAAAAACACTTATGATTCGAATATCATTGGTCCTAATAGTATTGAAGACATTATTGCTTGTGAACAAAATATGCAAATGCATATAGTTGTAATGCCAAATGACGGCTCTATTACACCTACACGCGTTCCTATTCCTACAAAAGGTTCAAAAATTGATGGAAAATGTGGTACTACAAAAAATATTTGTACTGCTGGAGGTTTTGTAGACATATCAGATAGTAGTCTTTACTATATGTGGAAATGTAAAGGTGTAAATGGTGGAACTACTAAGGTTTGTAGTTTAAAGAAAACCGCAAAAATTGACGGAAAATGTGGTGATATAAAAAATACCTGTATTACAGGTAGACTTGATCCTTTATATGGTACTTTAAGATCTGATAGGTGGAGATGTATTGGTCTAAATGGAGGCAAAACAATTAATTGTTTGACTTGGAAATAATATCAATTGATATAATCAGTTAATATGATAAATTTTTCTGACGTAAGAGTCCGTATGGACAAAATAGTATCTTTGTTCATTAATGATATTGCTTCTATCAGAACTGGTCGAGCAACGCCAGGATTGATTGAAAATGTGGTAGTAACGGTTTATGGTGGCCAGAAGATGAAGTTAATTGAGCTTGGTTCTATTGGAGTTCCTGATGTTCGTAGTTTAACTTTTCAACCCTGGGATCAGACTCTAATAAGAGAAATTGCCAATGGGATTGCGGCAGCTAATATTGGAATGACGCCAGCAGTCGATGGTCAGATTATTAGAATGAGTTTGCCAATGTTAACAGTCGAGCAACGAGAAGATTATGTGAAACTTTTAGGACGAAAATTAGAAGGGGCGAGAGTGATGGTTCGAGATGCTCGAGCTGATTTTAGAAATGGTTTACAAAAATCTAAAAATGAAAAGACAATTTCTGAGGATGAATTTAAAAAAGATGAAACTGAATTACAAAAAATAACTGATGAATTTATAAAGAAATTAGAAGATTTATCGGGTAAAAAAGAAATAGAGATAAGAGGGTAATTTTTTTTAAAAAAATGGCTAAAACTAAAAAAAACAAGGTAAATAAAGTTAAAAAGTCTTCCAAATTTGGAATTGCTAAATTTTTAATCATGGCTTTGGTGTTGGGTGGGGGATTAATTTATGGAACTCAAATGGTGCAAAAAAATCAGGAAAACAGAAGTAAAGCAAATACTGTTTATATAAGTAAAGAATATATAGATGGAACAAAAGAGATATGTAGTAATATTAGTGGTAAATGCGGTGATTTTGATAATTTATTAAAATCAGGTGATTCTTGTGAAGTTGATTCAATTAAAGGGGTAATTTATCTTGATTTATGTGATGGTGATGCTACTGTTCAATGTTGTGTTCCAAAAGAAAAATGATTTTAGCCAAGTAATAGAAAAATGGATTTTGGTTGGTAGAATGAGATATGGATTTGATAATTTTTATAGTAGCTTTGTCAATTTTAGTTTTAGTTCATGAATGGGGTCATTTTATGGCTGCTAGAAAAACAGGAGTAAAAGTTGAAGAATTTGGATTAGGTTTACCACCAAAAATAATAGGTAAGAAAATAAAAGGAACTATTTATAGTTTAAATTGGTTGCCAATTGGGGGATTTTGTAAATTATATGGAGAAGATCCGACAAACCCGGGAGAAAAAGATAAAAAAGAATCTTTTTTTTATAAAAAACCATGGCAAAAGTTGATCATAGTATTAGGTGGAGTATTTATGAACTTGGTATTAGCGATAGCTATTTTTAGCTTAGTTTATTCAATTTTAGGGGTACCTAAAGAAACAGATAAAGTGAAAGTTTTAGAAGTAGTGAAAAATTCTCCAGCAGATATATCTGGAATAAAAGAAAATGATTGGGTTGTGGCAGTTAATGGAGTAGAAGTAAAAACTCCAAATCAGCTAACAGATGAAGTAGCTAAATATAAAGGTAAAAAAGTTAAATTAACGATTAATGATAAAGAGGTTTTGGTGGAGGTAAGAGAAAATCCACCAGTAGGTGAAGGATCGATGGGAGTGGCTATTTCAAATACAGAAATGGTTAAATTACCCTGGTATCAATTTTATGAAGGAATCAAGGCTGGTTTTGAAGAAGCCTATTATTGGGGAGAAATTATATTTGGAGGAGTGATTAAAATGATTGGTGGATTATTGTCTGGAAATGTACCGAAAGATGTGTCTGGTCCAATTGGAATGTATCAGGCAACCAGCTCAATAAATAAAAATCAAGGATTGTTGGCGGTGATTCATTTTTTTGGAATAATTTCTGTAAATTTAGCAGTAGTAAATATTTTGCCGTTTCCCGCTCTTGATGGTGGCAGAATTATTTTTGTGATTTATGAAATGATAACTAAAAAAAGAGCTAATCAAAAAGTGGAGTCAGTAGTTAATAATATTGGGATGTTAATATTGTTGAGTTTAATACTGTTGGTGACTATAGGGGATGTGACTAGGATATTAGGTAAATAAAGTGACTGATTGATTTTATAAAAAAATAATGATTTACTTTTTTATTAGATCTATATTTTCTGAAATTAAAATGAACAAAGTTAATCGACAAAAAGGTTTTTCTCAAATTATATTATTGGTAATAATTTCTTTTTTAGCAATTGCTTTGCCAATAACGATAAGGTTAGTACAACAAAATCAGGAAAATAGAAGTAGTGCAGCGACAGAAAGTACATATGGTGGTGTTATTTTCTGTAGTGATCCTGGTAAAAAATCATGTATAGATGGATATCAATATATTTGTGATTCTGGAGAGATGCGAAAAACTACTACTAAATGTATCTCTATTATTCCTGCAACATATAATCGAAGTGGATGTGATACGAGTACAGGTCTTTACAATTGTACACTTAATACTTCTGGTTCTGGATATGATAGTATTTCAGCTTGTCAAGGGACAGCGACTGATAGTTTGTGTCCAAAATCTAATGCCTGCACTCCTGGACAAGGAAGATGTGATGGAACTGGTGGCTATTCTATATGTAACTCTAATAGTACATGGCCAGTTAAATCTACACCTTGTCCAAGTGGTCAAGCCTGTTCGGGTAATGGAGTTTGTAGTGGTATTATTGGATGTAGTGATCCTGGTCAAAAATCATGTATAGATGGATATTTTTACATTTGTGTTTCTGGAACGATGCAAAAATCTACTGATAAATGTATTTCACCTATTATTCCTGCAACATATAATCGAAGTGGATGTGATACGAGTACAGGTCTTTACGATTGTACTATTAACAATTCTGGTACTGGATATGATAGTATTTCAGCTTGTCAAGGGACAGCGACTGATAGTTTGTGTCCAAAATCTGGAGGATCTAGTTGTACTGGTACAACTGGGAGAGCTGATGGTTGTTCTTGTAGTAGTGCTTCTCAATGTGCATCTGGTGCATGTAATGCTGGTGGATTATGTTCTTCTATTTGTAGTAGTATGGTTGCTAATAAACCTGTAGGTTGTTCTTGTATTGCTGATAATCAATGTGCATCTGGAAAATGTACTAATAATTCTTGTACTGCTCCTATTGATACTACAAAATGCACTAAAGGTACAAAAAGATGTTACTCATCATCACAAACACAAATTTGTGGCGATGATAGTAAATGGGGAAGTCCTACAACTTGTAGTTCTGGTGTTTGTGTAATGGCTACTGGAGATTGTAAATCTGGTGGTGGCCCAGGCCCAGGCCCAGGCCCAGGACCTTCAATAATTTGTACAGCTGACACTGTTTCTACAACAGAATGTTATGACTCTACTCACTTAAAGAAATGTAATAGTGATGGTACGGCTTGGATACAAGGTGATCAATGTGCTTTTAATCAAGCTTGTCAAAATGGTGTTTGTGGTGGAGTAGGAGCTAAACTTTCATTTAAGTTTGCTTTTGACGGAGTGGCTCCTGCAAATCTTAGTTGTCTAGATAATTTTAAAAAAGTAACTCTGACAGTGGGTAAAGTAGGAACGACTTTAGTTCAAGAAATGTCTGCAGATGTAACAAAAACAGATTTAACTAATAGTAAAGGTTATGCTATTTTTGGAGCTGATAATGTGGCTTTAGGAACTGGTTTTTCTGGAGCGAGTAATATTTATGTAAAAATAAAAGGTCAAGTTCATGCCAGAATGTATTATTGTGTTAAGAGTCAATCATCTAAGAACACTAGCCAGATTTGTAATCTGTCTTTAGATGGAACAGTTAATAATTTCTATGAATATCCAGTTCTAGCGGGAGATGTTGATCAAAATGGAATAGTAAATACAGCTGATTTCTCGGTGATTAAAACCGCTTTATTTACAACTGGCTGTGGTATTAATACTGATTTAAATGGTGATGGAATTGTTAATGAATTTGATGTTAAATTATTTAAAGTTGCTTTAGAAGCAAAGTATGATGAATAAATTTAAATTATTATGTTTATAATTAAAATATGAATAACAATAAATTAATTAAGTTTTTGATTCCATTAGTTGCCATAGTAGTAGTTTTTGAGAGTATTGTTTTGGTTAATAATTTAGAAAAGCCTACTGAAGTTGATCAAAGTAGTAAAGTGGAAGAAAAAAATCCAACAGAAGAAGTGGTTGTAGAAGATCCAGTGATTAATTTTGGCTTTAAAGTGAACTCTAAAACTCCTACTGAAATGAAACTTGGAAAAACTTATAAAATTGATTTAGTTTTGAATTCGATTGAAAACAAAACTATTGATGGATTAGAGACATATATTAAATATGATCCAGAAATATTTAAAATTACTAATTTGGTTTCCAACTCTAAATTAGTAAAACCAGAAATAAGTAAAATAGATAACGAGACTGGTATGTTAAGCAATGTTTTATTAATAGAAGAAAAAGAAGGATTAATCTTAGAGAGCGGTAAAGAGGTTAATGTGTTGAGTTTTAATATAACTCTACTTGAAGAAGGGAATTACAACTTAGAGTTGAGTAATGATAGTCTCGATAAGAAGTATGACACTCTGATAGTAGAAACTGGTACATCTAAATCATTAGGTTGGACTGGTGGAAAGTTAGATATTAATGTTACTAAATAAAATGAAAAAAGCTGCCTTAATTTTATTTTTATGTTTTGCTTTTTTAGCCGTAGGGGTGAAAGCAGTGAATGCGACAGCATATTTAACTGTCAACCCTACAACTGGAAATTACAATGTTAATGATACTTTTAATGTAACTTTGGGTGTTAACTCTGGAAGTGAAGCTACTGGAGGAGTTGATGGTATAGTGGTTTATGACTCTTCAAAATTAGAATTAACATCAGCTGTACAAGCGGAAGATATGGTTTTTTCAAATGTTGAAGGAGGTGGTTCGTGTAGTATTAAAAAAGAAACTGGTACTATAAGTTATAGTTGTTGGGCTAATGATACTGTTGGTGATTCTACGGTTAATGGTTCTTTGGTTAAATTAACTTTTAAAGCAACTAATACTGGGACTGCAACTCTATCTTATACTTGTAGTACATCAACAAAAGATTCCAATATTATTGGAGTTTCTTCTATTGTGGATATTATTACTTGTAGCTCTAATCAGACAGGTTCATATGTCATTGGCTCAGGTAGTTCTAATACTCCAACACCAACTTCGTCTTCATCGACAGCTGTTCCTACTGCTGTTAGTACCTCACTACCTCAAACTGGTAGCACTGGAGTGACCGTAGGTTTAATTGCAGTTGGCTTAATGAGTTTATTTTCGGCAGTTTTCTTGAAATTCTTATGAAGGGAAAGTTAAACGTTAAGACTGTTGTTATATTAGTTGTATTATTAGTAGTGACTGTTTTGGGTGTATTTGGAATCAAAACTATCAAAACGTTTATGAGTGGTGCTACTAGTGATGTAGAGCCGTCGGGAGTAGTTGCGACTTCGTCTGATGATGGAAAAACAGCAACTATATCTTGGATCTCTGATAAAGCATCTATTTCAAAAGTAGAATACGGAACAACTGCGGCTAATTTAGTACTGATGTCGGTCGAAAGTGATTCAACCACAAATCATAAAATTTTATTGACTTCTTTAAGACCTAGTACAACTTATTATTATAGAATTCGAATTGGTGAAGATGTGTTTGATAATGGAGGCATTCCTTATACTTTTAAAACTAAAGGTGAAAATACAGTGGCAACAACAACACCATCTCCAATAGTAACTTCGACTCCGTTAGTAAATACTGGAACTGAATGTAAAAATGGTAACGATTATAATAAAGATGGAACAATTAATTCAGTAGATATGATTTATTGTCGACAGCAAGGTGGAAAAATTGCACCGATAACAAATACGACTATTCCTACTCCCAAAATTACGTCTTCGGCTGCTTCTAAATGTAGTGGAACAGTTGCCGACTATAATAGCGATGGAGTGATTAATAGTTTGGATCGAGTCAATTGTTTACAAAGTGCTGACTAATAAGGTAAAATAAGCGATTGTTAAATTAAAAGGAGGTGGCAATTTTTACATGCCAATTATAGTTAAAAAGAAAAAAGGTGAATCAAAAGACGATATTATCGGTAAATTCAGAAGGTTGTGTCTTGAAGAAGATATAACAGAAGAGGTTAAGAAAAGAACTGCTTATGTTAAACCATCTGAAAAAAGATATGCTAAGAAAAAAATAATCGTTTGGCGAGATAAATGTCGCAGACGAGCTAAAAATTCCAGAAGACATGATCAAAGATAAATTAAAAATAGATAGTGTTGAAGCACTAAAAAAACACGAAAATACCAAAGTGGATATTTTGCGGTTTTTAATTTCTTTAATTGATAAAAAAGAGATGCAATTACCAGTGGGTCAGATGACTGAGTCTGATGAATTGGTGGTTTTGCGAAAGGAATTAAAAAATAAAGAGGAATCAAAAGAAATGTTTTTAAAAGGTAATAGGAATGATTTAGTTGAACAACTGAACTATGAAATTGAAGTTTTAAAAACATATTTACCTCAAGCGATTGAAGAAAACCAAGTTATAGAAGTAGTAGAGAAAATTATTCTTGATAAAGGAAACAATTTTGGTTTGGTGATGAAAGAAGCAATGGCTCAATTAGGAGGGGCAGTTGATGGAAGTCTAGTATCGAGAATAGTCAGAGAAAAATTATCTAATGTCTAATATAATCTTGATTAATCATCCAGAAAGTTGGGGATTAAGTGAACATTTAGTCGAAAAATTGTCATTAAAAGCCTTAAAAAGTAAGGGATTTAATGATGGGGTGGAATTAAGTATTTTTTTTGTTGGTCGGAAAAAAGCAAAAGATTTAAATTTGAGATATAGAAATATGGGTTATATTCCTCAGGTTTTGGGATTTCCAATGTCGATAAAAAAAGATGCTGATGGAATGATTAGGTTGGGAGATATCGTGATTTGTACTCAAAAACTAAAATATGAAGTCAAATTTCAAAAATCAACTTTAGAAAAAGTACTATATAGCTGGTTGGTTCATGGGGTGGAAAATTTATTAAAAGGATAGATGGTTTGATATATTAAAAAAATTTGTTGATATAGAAAATGTTATTGTAAAGAAATGATAACAATGGTTTAATCCTAATTGATGTCCGTTTTTTATTTAAAATATAGACCAGTTTTTATTTCAGACTTAGATTCAATACAAGCAGCTGATGGTTTGAGGAAAATTTTAATGGCTAAAGAAATGCCTCAGTCATTTTTGTTTGTTGGACCAAAAGGTTCTGGTAAAACTTCTGCTGCTAGAATTTTAGCTAGAGCGGTAAATTGTTCTGATTTAAAAAACGGAGAACCTTGTGGAAAATGTGAAAACTGTCGAATGATACTGGAAGGTAGAGATATGGATATTATAGAAATTGATGCAGCCTCAAATAGAGGAATAGAAAATATTCGAGAATTAAAAGATAAAGCATATTTGATGCCGAGTAATTTAAAAAAGAAAGTTTTTATTATTGATGAGGTTCATATGCTGACTAAAGATGCTTTTAATGCATTATTAAAATTGATAGAGGAACCGCCAAAACATACTATTTTTGTTTTATGTACTACTGATCCAGAAAAAATTCCAGAGACAGTCTTATCAAGGTTGATGAGATTAGATTTTAAAAAAGGAACTAAAAAGGAACTAACTAAGTCTTTAGAACGAGTTATTTTAGGAGAAAATTTAAAAGTAGAAAATGAGGTTATAGATTTGATAGTTAGTAAGAGTGATGGAAGTTTTCGTAATTTACATCGAATTTTTAATGAAATTTATTTAAATATTGGAAATGAAATAAGTTTGGGGTCAGTGGAAAGTTTTTATAATAGTATTGGAGGTGAATATACAGAAGATCAATTTGAATTAGATCTATTAATAGGTGATACAAAACCGATTTTAGAGAAGATCGAACATTTGACTAATAAGGGAGTGGATATTAAAAATTTTACCGATAGATTATTAGAATATTTTCAGAATAAATTATTGCTTAACTTTGATATTGGAGAGGGAAATAAAAGTAAGTTTGAGTTAAAAGAATTAGAAAGACTAATTGATCTACTTATTAGAGCTATAAAACAAAGCAAAGATGTTGAAATAGAACAATTACCTATAGAATTAGCGGTAATTGATTTTTTAGACAAAGAAGAAGGGATTAGTGAGGTCAAAGAAAAAGATAAAAGTGAAGAAAAATTGGAAACTAAGACAGAAAAACCAAGAATAGTTGAAAGTCAGAAAATAGAAATAAAATCGGATATGGAGGTTGATATAGATAAAGTTAAACAAGTTTGGGGAAATTTATTGATGACAGTAAAACCATTTAATCATTCAGTGGAGGCTTTTTTGAGAGCGACCCAACCAAAATCAGTTGAAGGTAGATGTTTGATAGTAGAGGTTTTTTATCCGTTTCACAAAGATAGATTGGAAGAAATAAAAAATAAAAAAATTGTTGAAGATGGTTTAAAATGCGTTTTGGGAACAGATATGACTTTTGAGTGTGTTTTAACCAAAGATAAGAAAAAACCATTAGTTATTAATAATGACACTCCTATAGAAAGTATTAGTCAAGAATTGGTAAATGACGCTAAAGATGAAAAAAAAGATTTGTATGATGTGGCAAAGGATATATTTGGTTAAATGATACAATTAATAATTAAAATTAATAATTAAAAATATTTATGTTTGATAAAGCAAAAATGTTGGCTCAAGCTTATAAATTAAAAAAGGCAATAGAAGCAGAAACTATAGAAGTAGAAGAAAGTGGAATAAAAGTAGTGGTTAGCGGTGATCAAAAAATAAAATCTCTATCGATTAATGGAGGAGAAAATAAAATATTGGTAGATACTATAAACAAAGCGATGAAAAAATCTCAGGAAATGGCAGCAAAAAGAATGAAGGATATGGGTGGACTTGAAGGTTTGTTTTAAATATGGCGGATTTTCCAAAGGCAATTAAAGATGTAATTACTTCTTTTGAGAGGTTGCCAGGAATTGGTCCAAAAGGAGCGGCAAGGTTAGCTTTTTATCTGATGAACACGCCAAAAACATATGTAAAAGAATTAGCTGATTGTTTAGTCAAAATGAAAGATGAAATTAAAATTTGTCGAACTTGTTTTTCGGTTAGTGAAAAAGATGTTTGTACTATTTGTAATGATGAAAAGAGAAATCATTTATTAATTTGTGTTGTTGAAAGAGCTATAGATGTGATGGCGATTGAAAATATGGGTGGTTTTAAAGGGACTTATCATGTTCTAGGAGGGGTGATAAATCCGTTAGATCACGTTGGTCCTGATGACTTAAAAATTAATGAATTAGCTGAAAGAGTAAAGAATTTTGATAAAGAAATGGAAATTATTTTGGCTACAAATCCAACAATGGAAGGTGAAGCGACCGCTTTGTATATAAAAAAGAAATTAGAAGATTTAAAAATAAAAAATTTAAAAATAACTAGAATTGGTAGTGGTTTACCAATGGGGGCAGATTTAGAATATGCCGATCAAGCTACCTTAAGTCGGGCTTTAGATGGAAGAAGAGATATATAATAGTTTTATGAAGATATATTTTGCTGGATCGATTACTGGAGGTAGAGATGATAAAGAAATTTATTTGGAAATAATTAATGAATTAAAAGAATATGGTAAGGTTTTGACTGAACATATTGGTAGTGATAAATTAACTCAATTTGGAGAAAAGATTAGTGATAAAGAAATTTATAAACGAGATATTAATTGGGTAAAAATGAGTGATGTGTTAATAGCTGAGGTAACTCATCCGAGTTTTGGAGTAGGAATAGAAATTGCTCGAGCAACGGAATTCAAAAAGAAGGTAATTTGTATATACAGAAAAATTGAAGGTAGAAAATTATCAGCTATGATATCTGGTTGTCCAGGAGTGTTAGTGTTTAATTATCAAAATATAAAAGATTTAAAAAAAATATTTTCAGATCAATTATGAATAATCAAATAATAAAAGGAATTGGTAAGGGTTTTAAAAAATTAGCTGATGAAACAGTAGAGAAATTAGGTGAAGAAAGCCAAAGGATATTGGAGACAACTATTACTGGTAAAGAACTGTTAGGACTAGAAGGAGGAGTAGATAATAATCAATTGGCCCATGAACAACAAGAAGATGAAATCAAAAGACAAGAAGAAATTAGAAAAATAAAATCAGAAATGGGTTTAGGTAGAAAAGTTGAGGATGAAATAGAACAAATTAGACAACAGAAGGAAAAAGAAGAGGAAGAAAAAGAAAAATATTTTGAACAAGAAAAACAACAAAAAGAAATGGAAGCACAGCAAATTGCGGAAAATAATAATAATTTAATGATGGAATCAACTAATCCAGCCAAACAAAAAAAATCTAGAGGAAGTGCTTTGGCTCATAAGAAAAAATCACAACCAGATCAATCGCAAATGTCACAAACACAAGAGTTTAAGGGAAAAGTGAATTAGTTGGTATAATTGGTCTGTATGCAAAAAGTTTTTTTATATAATACAGCTTCTAGACAAAAGGAAGAACTCGTACCTGTTAAAGAAAATGAAGTAGGAATTTATTCTTGTGGTCCGACAGTTTATTGGAATCAACATATTGGTCATATGTATGCTTATACACAATGGGGGACTTTGGTTAATTTCTTAAGATATGTTGGATATAAAGTTAAATGGGTGATGAATTTAACAGATGTTGGTCATTTAACATCGGATGCAGATACCGGAGAAGATAAAATGGAAAAAGGAGCTGCTCGTGAAGGTTTAACGCCATGGGAAATTGCTAAAAAATATGAAAAACAATTTATTGAAAGCCTCGATTTATTCAATATTCAAAAACCTGATATTTTATGTCGAGCTACAGAACATATAAATGAACAAATTGAATTGGCTAAAAAAATTGAAGCCAATGGTTTTAGTTATAAAACAGAAACTGGTTTAGTTTTTGATACTTCAAAGTTCAAAGATTATGCAAAATTTGCTAATTTGAAACTGACAGAGATGGATGTGGGCAATAGAGTAAAAATTGATATCGAGAAAAAAAACCCTTGGGATTTTTTGTTGTGGGTGACGAATCAACCAAATCATATAATGAAATGGAACTCACCCTGGGGAGAAGGTTTCCCGGGTTGGCATTTAGAATGTACGGCAATGTCAACTAAATATTTAGGAGAAACTTTTGATATCCATACTGGTGGAATTGAACACATTGGAGTTCATCACACAAATGAAATTGCTCAAGGTTATGGTGCTTTTGGTCATCAAACAGCAAATTATTGGATTCATAATGCTTGGTTAACTTTAAAAGGTGGAGAAAAAATGAGTAAAAGCCTAGGTAATGGTTATACGGCACAACAATTAGTAGAAATGGGTTATGATCCTTTGGCTCATAAATATCTAGTATTGACTTCACATTATAGAAAAGGCTTGGAATTTTCAATTGATTCTTTAAAATCTAGTCAGACAGCCTTATTCAAATTAAGAAATTTATTGAGTAATTGGGGAGACAATGGACAAATTAATCAAGATTATAAAAATCAATTTATTGAACTAATGTCTAATGATCTATTAACTTCAGAGGCCTTGGCATTGATTTGGAAATTAACTAAAGATGAGAATATTAAAAATGAAGATAAAAAAGCGACAATTGCAGATTTTGATAAAGTTTTGGATTTAGATTTAAACAAGAAAATAGAAGATGAGAAAATACCCCAAGAAATTTGGGATTTGGTAGATAAAAGAAAAAAGGTTAGGGAAGAGAAAAATTGGTTAGAGTCTGATAGACTTAGAGAGGAGATAAAAAATAAAGGATATCTGGTTGAAGATTTACAAGATGAGTGTAAAATAAGGAAAATTAATAAATAAAATATTGTTAAAAAAAACAATTTATGTTAATCTATTGAGTTCATGAAAGAAAAAAAATATAAATATCAATTAGTTTTGGTTTTAAACCCAAAGACTGAAGAAAAAGAAAACGCTTTTAAAAAAGTAACTGATTGGCTTTCGGGTCGAGAAGTTGAAGTTGAAAAGAAAGACCATATGGGAATTAAAGAGTTGGTTTATGAGATTAAAGGTAATAAAACTGGTGATTTTTGGATTTTAGATTTGGTTTCTTCGTCTACATTAAAACTAAATGAATTAAATGTCTTATTAAATCGAGAAAATAATATTATTCGTTATTTAATTTTAAAAATTTAAAGAATATGGAGGATTTCCACAAGTGTGGGAGTAAAAAAGAATATGCCTAGCAGATGTCTGAATAGGGTAATGTTAATTGGTAATTTGACTCGTGACCCAGAGTTAAGATATACCCCAGGTGGTATGGCTGTAGCTTCTTTCGGATTGGCTACTAATAGAGTTTGGGTAACCAAACAAGGTGAACGAAAGGAAGATGCTCAATTTCATCGAATAGTGGCTTGGAATAAATTAGCCGAGTTGTGTTCTCAACTTTTATCTAAAGGTCGAAGAATTTATGTTGACGGTAGAATTCAATATAGAGAATTTACTGACAATGAAAATAATAAAAAACAAATAACTGAAATTATTATTGACGATATGATTATTTTGGATAATAAGGGTAATGGTGATCACCAATCTATGGACGCAGATCTAGAGGGACAAAGTGAGGCTCCTGCTATGGAAGAAACTGGAAGTATAGATGATATAGTTATTCCAGATGATATTAATACAGATCAAACCGTACCATCAAATCAAGTTACTAATGATGATAACAAAGGGGAGGAAATGCCCTTCTAATAGTTTTTATGATTAAGAAAAAAGGTAAAAAAGACAATTTATTGATAGCTAAAAGAAAAGGTAAAGAAAAAGGCTGTTCTTTTTGCAAGTCTGGTAATGATCCTAAGTGGCAAGATTACGATAAGTTTTATGATTTCTTGTCTCCTAGAGGAAGAATAATTGCTGGAATTTATAATGGCACTTGTGCTAAACATCAAAGAAAATTAGCTGCAGCCATAAAACAAGCAAGACATTTGGCTTTATTACCTTTTGTGACTCAGTAATTTTCAACAAAACTAAAATAGATTTTGAAATCTCCTTGGGTGTTTCTCAAGGAGATTTTTGGTTATAATAGATAGATGAAAGATAAGATTAAAACAAAGTGGATAATAAAACTACCAGAAAGGTCCAAAATTATGGTAAGTGTTGGAGATGTGGTGGAAAAAGACCAAATTTTGGCTGAATCTGAAAATTTAGATATAAAAAGTTATAACTATGGAGAAATATTTAAAAATATAGGTTTAGAAGTTATAAATGATTTAAATTCTAAATTTAAGAATGAATTAATAAATCAAGGAGATCTTTTTTGCGTTAAAGGTGGTTTTTTAAAGAAAAAAATTTGTTTTCCTATATCAGGTAAGTTTTTGGAGTTAAATGAATTTGGAAGTTTAAAAATAGAAATTGATTTGGGTAATAAAAAAGAAATAAAAGCACCAGTAAAATCCAAAATCTCCAAGATTGAAGATGGTAAAATAATTCTAGATTTTTGGGTTAAAGAGTTTAATGGTGAAACTTTGGTTGAAGGTAAAACTTGGGGTGATGGTAATTTAAATATTATAAATAGATTGGAACAGTTAGGTCCAAACATGGACGGTAAAATATTATTTACTAATAATTTGGAAAATACTTTTTTGTTGAAAGCGGAAGTGGTTGGAGTGGTTGGAATAATAACTAATACTAAAGTGGATGAATTAAAAATAAAAATACCGTCTTTGTATTTAAATAATGATACCTGGGAAGAATTATTAAAAATGAAAATAGGTGAAAATCGATTTTTATTAAATTCCAATATGGGAAGATTATTATTAGTGTTAGAATAAATAATGCAGTTTAAGAAAATAAGAAATATTTTTTTGGTTTTAGCCATACTTTCGGTTGTTTCTTTAGTTAGTTTTAGGGTTGGCCAAGGATATAAAATTATTGACAAAAACGAGTTGGACTTATCAATGATGTGGAAAGTAAAAGATCGACTATCATCGTTATATTTGGATAAAAATAAAATAGACAAGAAATCAATGGAATATGGAGCGATAAAAGGTATGGTAGCGTCTATTGGTGATCCGTATACAGTTTATTTAACACCAGAAGAAAACAAGAGTTCTAATGAAGAGTTGGAAGGTGAGTTTGGAGGAGTCGGAATATCTTTGGGTTATAAAGATGGAACTTTGGCAGTAATGACGACTTTATCAGATACACCAGCTGAAAGAGCTGGATTAAAAACAAATGATTTGATTTTAAAGATTGTGGATAAAGGTAATAAAGTTGATAAAGATACAACCGGAATCAGTTTAGCTGAAGCGGTTAAGCTTATTAGGGGGAAAATAGGCAGTGAGGTTATTTTAACAATGTATCGAGAAGATAAAGGTAAATTTGATGTCGTTTTAAAAAGAGATAATATTGTGGTTAAAAGTGTGGAATTAGAATGGAAAGAGTTAAATGGTAAAAAAATAGCTTGGGTAAAATTGAATAAATTTTCAGAAAATGTTTTTAAAGAATGGCCAATAGTAGTTAATGAAATCAAAAATAATGAAGGAAATAATTTTGGAGGAATTGTGTTGGACTTGAGAAATAATCCTGGCGGTTATTTAGAAGCTAGTGTTTTTGTAGCCTCAGATTTGATTTCTGATGGAGTAGTTGTGAAACAGGATTCAACTACTGGCTTAACTCAGGAATATAAAGTGGATCAATCTAGAAGAAATTTATTAAAGGAAAAATTAGTGGTTTTAGTTAATGAAGGTAGTGCTTCGGCATCAGAAATTTTGGCTGGAGCATTAAAAGAATATAATCGATCCAAATTGGTAGGCAAAAAAACTTTTGGTAAGGGGACAGTTCAACAACCAGAAGATTTTAGTGATGGAAGTGGATTACATGTAACTATTGCTAAATGGTTGTTGCCAAGTGGAAAAAATATTCATGGAGAAGGGGTAGCTGCTGATATAGAAGTTGAAGCAGGAACTGATGCCAGTAAAGATTTGCAATTAGAAAAGGCCATGGAAGTTTTGAATGAAAAATAAAAAAAACTTAATTTTAATAATAATTTTATTGATATTAATATTTGAAAGTGGAATATTTTTTGGACTGAAATTAAATAAAAAAAATGCTAAATTAATTAGTCAATTAATTGAAGAAGAATCGACAACGATTGGAGTAGTGGAAAAATCTTCTAAAAGTGTGGTGACTGTCTCAATTAATAAAGATATTGTCGATAATTTGAGTTTAGATACAAAAAATATTGAACAGGATGTGGGGACGGGTTTTATTATTAGTAGCGATGGTTTAATAGTGACTAATAAACATGTGGTAAGTGATATCGAAGCCAAGTATAAAGTAATTATTGGAGAAGAAACTTTTGAAGTTAAAAATATTTATCGTGATCCAATAAATGATTTAGCAATTTTAAAAATTGATCAAACCAATCTAATACCAGTAATTTTAGGTGACTCTGATCAATTAAAAGTAGGCCAAACAGTAATTGCAATTGGAACAGCATTGGGAGAGTTTAGGTCGACTGTAACAAAAGGGGTAATCTCTGGTTTAGGTAGGGGAATTACAGCCGGTGGAGTAGGAGTGGCATCAGAAAAACTTGAAGGTGTGATTCAAACTGATGCAGCCATAAATTCAGGTAATTCAGGGGGTCCGTTGTTTAACATAATTGGCCAAGTGATTGGAGTAAATGTGGCAGTATCTCAGAATGGACAAAATATTGGTTTTGCCTTACCGATAAATTTAGTTAAAAATTCAGTGGATAATTTTAGAAAAACAGGTGAGTTTGATCGACCGTATTTGGGAGTAATGTATCAAACGGTAACAGAAGAAATAGCCAAAAAAAATAACATATCAGTTGGTGATTATATACAGTCAGTGGCTAAAAATAGTCCAGCTGAGAAAGCTGGAATAAAATCTGGTGATGTTGTGATTGAAATTGATGCCCAAAAAATTATGGGTGATGATAAAGTTTCCATTGCTAAAACTATTAGTCAAAGAAAAATAGGGGATGAAGTGAAAATGAAATTAGTAAGAGACAAACAAAAAATAGAAATAGTAGTTAAATTAGAAAAGAAAATATAATGAAACTATTTGGGAAACTAGAATTGGAAATAGAAAATCTAAAAAATAATGGTGGTTATTTATTGATGGATGTAGATGGTTGTTTGATAGAAGGGGGATTAGAAACAGTAGGTAATCAAAAAACATTGGAAGAATGGAGTTGGGAAAATAAAGAAGAAATTCAATTATTTCGGCAAAATATTGTGTCATTAAAAAAAATGGGGTTAAGTTTGGGATTATCAACTGGGAGAGGAGTGGAGTTTTCAAAAAGATTAATAGAAGTTCTTCTTCCTAAAAAAAATGGAATAATTTTAGATAAAAATATTGTTGAAGGTGGATTAATAATTTATGATGGATTGAGTGGAATAGAAGAAGTACCAAGTTGTGTTGATAAAGAAAGTGCAAATTTACTTAGAAATAATAGAGATAAAATAATTGATTTAGGGATTAGTTGTGGTGGAGCAGTTGAAGAAGGAAAAGTTTTAGGTATATCTTTTAATCCACCGGTTGGTTTAGATGGAAAAAGAGATACCGATACTTTTAAAGAATTATTAAAAAATAAAATAGACAAGGACTTACTTAATGGGTTAGTAATTACTAATTCGTCAACTGCGGTAGATATTACTCCTATAGGAGTAGACAAAATGACAGCAATGGAAGCTCTAGTTGGAGGTTTTGATGTCATTTATTTGGGTGATGGTAAAAATGATGAAACATCAATGAGAAATAGAAAAGTTAAAATTAACTTGGTACCGGCTAATAGTCATGAAGTTATTAAAAAATTGGTCTCTTCTGGAGAAAAACCTGGGTTGATATCTAGTGAACCAGAGCTAAAAGGTGTAAATCAAATGCTAGAGTTTTTGATAGATAAACTAAGATAGTTGAGAAATCTTAGTTAATAATTCGGTCTTATTTTCTAATCCGTAATAGCCTTCTATTTTGCCTGTTAATTGGCCATTTTTGAAGAATAAAAGACAAGGCAGTTTTTTTATTTTATATTCTTTAATTAAATTTGGAGCAAATTTGATATTGATTTTGTAATATAAAATTTTGTTTTTGAAGAGGTCTTTTATAGGAATTGATTTAAGTAAACACATAGCCAAATCATTATCATAAATTTCACCAACCAAAGTTAATTTTTTATCAATTTGGTTTTTTAAAAAAATAGGGGATACAAGAGCGGTTGGATCCATCGAAGAGGCGCCGTAACGTTCTATAAATAAATCAGAGGTTCGTCTTTGATCTTTTTCGTATTCTTGTTTAATTAATTCAAGCTTTTTGCCAGTGGCTACTTTGATAGCTCCAACAGGACAGTTTTTGACACACAAACCACAATTAATACATTTTGAATCATCAATTTCTAATGTTTTTTTAGATTCGTTCCAGCTGATGGCTTTAGTAGGACAAACTTCAATACCGCCACACTCTGGGGCGTTATCACAAATTTTGAAATTAATTATTGGAGGCATGAATTTATATTTTAACTAAATTAGTAATAGTTAAATCATCAATAAGAATGATATTTTTGGTCTTATTCTTTGTTATTTTTAATAACTCATTGGTCAATATTTTTTTATTTTTTAAATCCCAATTGATTTCATAGAAATCATTTTGAATAAGATTTTGTAATTCTTCTAAATCTTTAAAAGAAAAATCTATTTTTAAACTTGATTTCTTGATCACTTCATATAAATTAGCAGATATAGATTGTTGGATAACATCAATAGAATGTTTGACAACTGTTGAATGATCAAAAAATAAAAATTTATAACCGACATTGTACAATGATTGGACTTGTCCTGGCGGTTCGGTTGGGTCAATAATCAATAATTGACCTTTGTCTTTAAGTACTCGATGAATTTCTCTCAAAACTAAACCTTGTATTTGAGGAGGGATTTCATGTAAGCAGAGATGCATTAAGACAGTATCAAATGATCTATCTTTAAATTTAGTATTGTCACCTGATCTAACCAAGAAAGATATATTAGGTAAACTTTTTGTATTTTTTTTGGCTTGATTAATTGCCTTTCTGTCGACATCAATACCAATATATTGAGAGCAAAGAGGAGCTAAAAATTTAGCTACATTACCATTACCACAACCAATCTCCAAAACGGTCTTGTTTTTTGGATTGATTAGCTCAATTATCTTTTTTTCTTCTAATTTGTTTTGATCAATTATCATAATTATTCTGAATCTTTATATTCAGGTAAGTCGACCATGTCATAATAAGTTCCTTCAAATTTACCTTCACCTTCTCCCAAAACAAGATTGGAACCGAAGAATCTGTCTAATTCTGGGAATTTTTCTTTATTATTTTCAACAACAAGTATTAAAAGGTCAACGATACCAATTGTTTGAGGATTGTTGATATCACCAATACTTCCTTCCAAATAGGTTTCATTCCAAAAGTCGTTAATGTTTGGATTTTGATAAATTCTATTAATTATCCCAGAAGCAATATGAATTTGAGCTCCAACAACAGGATCAACTTGTTCACAAGCGGCACATTGTTTGGCAGTAAGAATACCTCTTATGGTTCCTCTTTTTACGTCATGAGGTGTAAGGGGTGCCTTAAGTTTGGTAATTAATTTAGCAACACCTTTTGGTAAATTTAAATTTTCTTGAGCACTGCCATCAATAATCATCGATAAAATATCAGTTAATTCTTGAGCACTTCTTTTTGGAATATTCTTATCCATTCCATTGGCTTCGTAGAATTCATCAGCAGTTATTCCTGAGTAAACAGGTGTTAATTCAACTGCATAGTCCAAGGCTTTTGCAATATCTTCTTTGGAAGTTATTTCAATTGTTTTTGATAACTCTTTTAAATCAATTGGGGTAACTTCAACAGAGGAAGGCATACCAACTGCTTGATGAGAAACAGTACTATCTAGAGATTCTCTAAATGCTCCTGCCCAATTAATTTCTTGAGTAAATGTTGTTTGATTTTCGGTCATATAATTAATTTTTAAATATTAATTCTGTTGAATATACCTCTGTCTTTTAATTAATACAAAAATCGTCACATGTGTCGACATTTGTGTTAATATTTGTCATGATAGAAAAAGATAAACTAAAAGACCAACTGTCAGAAATTTTTAAAAGTTTAGATTTGGATCAAAAGTCGGCTGAATTTTATTTAAATTGTTTGGTCAATGGAAAAACAACCATAAATCAAATATCTAAAAATATCGGAGTGGCTAGAAGTACTTGTTATTTGATTTTGGAAAAATTAAAAGCTTTGGGTTTGGTATTAGAAACTCCATTTGGTAAAAAGAGAAGTTTGTTGGCAGAGCCACCAGAAAAATTAATCTCTCTAATAGAGAAGAAAAAAGAGAATTCCTTAAAGGCGTTTGAGTTAGCAAAAACTGTTTTGCCAGAAATCGGGATTTATTCTAGTATCGACGTTAATACTAAGGTTAGATTTTATGAAGGTTTGGAGTCAATAAAACAGATTTATTTAGAAACTTTAGAAGCAGATAAAATTTTAGTTTTTTGTTTGACAAAAATTGAAAATAAAGACTTTGAGAATTTTATTGATTATTATGAAAAGAAATTAATTGCCAAAGGAATAGAAACAAAAGAAATAGTGACGGATTCTGAATGGGATACAGAATATCGAAGAAAATATTCAACAAAGATAAACACCATAATATCTATTCCTCAAAAAAATAGTACAGAAACAGATTATATGCTTTGGAATAATAAAGTGGCATTTATTTCTTTTATGAAAGGGAAGTTTGCAGGGGTGGTGATTGAAGACCAAGAAATCGCTAGTTTTGAGAGAATGAGATTTGAGCTGTTGTGGCGATTGATTAATAAGGAAAAATAAATTATTTCTTTTCAATAGGTTCGTCGAGGATGGTGAGCTCAAGAAAGAGATCATCTAAATCTCCGGCCATGATTTTGTCAAGATTATTGAAAGATTTTTCAACACGATGATCTTTGACTTGATTTCGAGGATAATTGTAGGTACGAATTTTGTCGGCTCGAGTTGATTGGCTGACATTTGATCGGCCACCAGCAATTTGAGAGGCTTTTTTTTCTTCTTCAATTTGCCAAAGTTTATTTTGAAGCAGCTTAAGAGCGATTTCTCGATTTTGTTGTTGATATCTTTCGGTGCGAACATCAAACATAAGTCCGGTAGGTTTGTGAACTAAGTGAACAGCAGTAGAAACTTTATTAACATTCTGACCACCATTACCACCAGCCCTAGAGGCGGTAATAACAACATCATCCATACTAAAATTAATCTCTTTAGACTCGATTTGAGGCATGACAGCAATAGAGGCAGTGGACGTTTGCAGACGGCCTCTTTTTTCGGTAATAGGAATGCGTTGAACCCGATGGGTTCCAGCTTCATGTTTTAATTGACTATAAGCATCGTATCCAGAAATTTGAATAATATGATCATCGATTTGAGAAACTTTCCAACCAACTTTGTTGGCATAACGAACATACATATTCATTAGATCATTGGCCCAAATAGTAGCTTCTTGGCCACCTGGACCGGGGTAGAATTCCATTATGGCGATATTTGGATTAATGTTTGGCATTTTTTAAATGAGTTGATAATAATTTTAATTATAAACAAAAAACCGCCAATTTTTGGATAAAAATGAAGCGGTTTTGAAGTAGCTAATTTGATTTTTTAGTAGATTTTTTGGCAGCTTTAGTAGCAGCAGTAGCTTGACCTTTAGCAACTTTTTCTTTAAATTTATCGATTCTACCTTTGATGTCGACGAATTTTTGTTGACCAGTAAAGAAAGGATGACATTTTGAACAAACGTCAACTTCGATTTTTTCAACAGTTGAACCAGTGGTAAATTTATTGCCGCAAGCACAAGTGACTTGGCAATTATCGTAATATTGTGGATGAGTTTGTTGTTTCATAAGGCTTATTATAGCATATCAACTAATTCTTTTAGGCTAACTGTTTGTTGCTCGGTAGTGTTTAAATTTTTGAGAGTAATAGTATTATTTTTGGCCTCGTTGGTTCCAATAATGGCCAAATAGGAAATACCTAAAGATAAAGCGTATTTAATTTGTTTACCAAGTTTCTCATTATCGGGATAAATGATTGAAGAAATATTGTTTTGACGAAGTTGATTGGTTAAATTTATAATTTCTTTTTGAGTTTCTGTTCCTAAATTGGCAATTAATATTTTAATATTGTTTTGATTTTCTTTTGGAACAAGTTGAAGATCTTGAATAACATCAACTAATCTTTCAAAACCAAATGAAAAACCAACAGCTGGAATACTTGGACCACCAAGAGTTTCGATAAGATTGTCATAACGACCACCACCTCCAATAGAACCATTGGCCTGTGGTACTTGGATTTCAAAGATAGTACTGGTGTAATAATCACAACCACGAACTAATGATGGATCAAAAACAAAAGCTGACTTAGGGATATTAAAATCATTTAAAGAATTTAGAATTTGAGAAAGTTTATCATCAGGTTGAGCTATTTTGATATTGTTCAACAACTTATCAATTTGAGTGGTATTAAGGCCTTTGGAAATGATTTCATTTTTTACTCCATCTTCACCAATTTTGTCTAATTTATCGAGTGATTGAAGTACTGAATTTTGATTAGTTTCGATACCACTTTGACTTAATATAGAAGCTAAAATCTGGCGGCTATTAATTTTAATAACAGCATCTTTAAAACCGAATTTTTGAGTACCTTGGTAAATGATAGAAATTATTTCGGCATCTGCAATGGGGGAGTCGGTACCAAAAATATCTATATCACACTGAATAAATTCACGATAACGACCTTTTTGAGTGTTTTCAGCGCGCCAAACTGGTTGAATTTGGTAACGACGAAATGGTAATGATAATTGGTTGTTATAAATAGCTAATATTTTGGCTGTAGGAACGGTCAAATCGTATCGAAGACCAACTTCACGATCACCATTGTCTTTAAAGAAATAGCCAAGTTTGTCATCGGTTTCACTCCCATATTTGCCTTTTAAAACCGAGCCATATTCAAGGGCTGGAGTTTCTAGAGGTTGAAAACCGCAAGTTTCAAAAAGACTAGTTAAAGTATTTTTGACATAATTTCTGACTGTCATATCGACAGGTAAAAAATCTCGAAAACCTTTTAGGGTTTGAGGTTTAATTTTTGGTTGATTCATAGTTAGATTTTAACATTTAATAATTGGTTGTAGATGGCATTTGATTTTTTATAATAAAAAGCCCATTCTTTATCTCCATAAGAAAAGTGCCACCATTCACCATCGTATGGAGCAAATCCATTTTTTAACATTAATTGGCGAAGCAATTTTCTATTTTTTCTTGATTCAAAACTAATTGATTTTGAAAAGTATTTAATATTTGGATTGTTAAAATCTAAATAATCACTACCAAACTCAATTGGTTTATTAGTGTTTTTATCAATTATTAATAAGTCAACTGCTCCTCCGGTAGGGTGTCCAGCTACTGAGGGAACAGCAATATATTGGTGAACTTTTTCATAAAGATCAACAGAGTTTTGATAAAAACGTTTTTGACTAATAAGACTTAGTTGTTTTTTGAACATTTTAATTTGTTTTGGCATATCTCTAAGTCCAGATAAAACTTGAATAACATAATTTGGGTTTATTGATTGCAGTTGTATTTCAATTTGTTTAAGTTTTATAACTACATTTTCTCTAAGTAAAAAATTGTCTTGAAAACTAACTAATTTTTCACCATTATCAATAACATCAATCTTAATTAAATCTTTATATTTGACTAGCATAATTTTTTTTAAATATATAAAATACACGACGATCGGTTGTCATTTCTCCACTAGTTCTCATTTGGGTTACTTCTTGAACTACAGGAAGTTTTTGAAAACCAATTTTTTGATATAAAGATATCGCTTTAATATTATTTTCCGATGTTCTTAATATGGCTGACTGATTACCAGTAGAATTCAAAAGTGATTGAGTTAATTTTTTGCCAATACCTTTTTGTCTAAAGTTTGAAGATACTCCAAGTTCGGCAAAATATATAGTATTTTTAATATCTATTCCTTTTGAGCTTAATAATTTACATAATTCTGGTTCATTTGAAAGTGGTAGTGAGGCACAAAAACCAATAATAGTATTTTTGTCTCGACAAATAAAAATATTTCCTAGACTAAGGTAATCTTTAAAGAAATCTTTTACCTCGTCTGTTGAAAATTTTTCTTCATATGGAGGTTGGCTGAAAACGTCTATATATAGATCAATTAATCCTTTATCAAAAGCATCATTTAATTGGCTTTCGTCGGAAATTTTTTCAATGATTGTATTGCGATATATTTCGCCTTTTGACAACGATTCAATTTTTCCTTTTATGAAGGCCGTTCTAAATTTTTGACCATCAAAATCGACTGATACTTTTATATCCATTCCAGATGGTTGAATAACTGGAATGTCATCAATAGACTGATTATTTATTTTTGATAAAACTAGACCGAGAGCAGTAGTACCACTACCGCAGGCTGTCTCGTAAAATAGAGTATCAATATCTCTAACATAAACTACTGGAGTAATTTGATATGAGCTTTCTTGTTTTTGAGTAAAAATTACTCCTGCTGCAGGTAGTTTATCTAGACTTAGTTCATCTATTCTATTTTTAGCAAGTTGTTTAATTTTTTCTTCAGATAAGCCGTCTATTGATTCAGTATTAAAAGTAATTAGGTGAGAAATCCCTTCTATTTCTACTAAGTAATCAGGCAAACCATTTGGTTGTCTAATTGGTGTTATTTTTTCAGGGTCTGAATAAATTGGCATTTGAGCATAAGCTTCGAGATTTTGATTGACACCACAAACTAAAGCGTCTTTGACTCCAGACACGTTTAATTTTATTTCTCCTGGTTTACCATTAAGAATTAAAAAAGCAGAACTTCTGGTGGCATTACCACAAAATTCTCCGCCAGCCATATTGAGTTGATCGTCAGATAAAAAACCGACTTGTTCTACATTAGAATAATTACTCATGATTAGATCATTTAGTCTTTTTCTTTCTACCTGATCATTAACTGCACTTGTGATAATACAAGTGTCGTTTCCACCTGGTTTAATGATATTAAATTGATAATTATCGAAATCGTTACTATTGATTTCTTGATTGTTTAACATTTCTTTCATTTTGTTTTTTATTAAAAATTAAAAATCCCCGCGGGGAAGCGGGGATTTGATTAATAATAAAAAAGTTTTTAGGCGGCCAAGAACCCCGCGGTGTTGGTGCCCACGGTATGTCGATGGTTTTTAATAAAATTAATTTTATTTTTCATATTTTTTGGGGTGGTATGCCGGACTTGAACCGGTAACCTCAGCTTTCACAGAGCTGCGCTCTAACCAATTGAGCTAATACCACCATGTAACTTCGTTTGATTATATCAAACAAAAACCCGCCAAGTTGGCGGATTGATTATCTGTTGAAATCCACCAACTTAATTGGTGTGGTGATGGTTTGATTTACAAACTATATTCAACATTAATGGGATTATATCAGATAAAATGGATTTATGGAAATAATACAAAATAATGATTGGAAATTAACAATTGATTTGAATGGGGGAAGAATAAGAGAATTAAAATATAAAAATGAAATAGTGTTGGGGACTTATGAAAGAATTGATGGAAAAGCAGGTAATACTCATGTTTGTTGTCCGAATTTTGGAAGTGAAGGAATGGAAAAGTTTGGTTTACCCTTTCATGGTCCTTTTAGAAGTATGGAATGGAAGTTAGTTTTTAAAAATAAAACAAAATTGGAAATAGAAGTAGAAAGTTTAGATCTTAATATTAAACAAGTTTTTGAAATTGGTGATGATTTTAAACAAATAGTTAAGATTAAAAATCTTAGTAATAAATCTAGAATAATTAATATAGCAATACATAATTATTGGAATGCAAATAATAATTGGCAGGGGGTAAAATTAAATGGCAAAAAAATAGATAAGCTAATAAAATCTGATTCGTCTAAAATAATATCTAATGTAAATATCTTGGAAATTTCAAGTAAGTTGAAATACAAATGGAGTTTGAGTGGTTTTAAGTATGGACAATTTTGGACTTCTTTTAAAGAGATGGAAGGTCGGAAAATATATGATCGAAAATATTTTTGCGTTGAACCATCATTGGAAATACAAGGTTTTTTAGATAAAGAAAATAATAATCTTTCTGGATTAGGATTTTTAGAGTGTACTCAAACGATAGAACCGTTAAAATAGATTATATCTTATTGTTTTGAGGTAGATGTTGCCGAACTTGTAGAAGTTGATGTCGAGGAAATTATCTTTACAAGATTGAAAGTGTTGGCTATTTTTTCATCCGGTTTAATAATGGCAATTATTTTTTGACCAGTACTGATTTTTTTTATATTATTTGAATCAGTTTTAACTTGATATTGATTATTCTTATTATTAAATGGAACAACAATAAAAACTGGAGAATTTTGAGAAATGTCAACTATTTGTCCATTAATTACTTGGGTAGTATTTTTAATTTTTTTTAATTCAATTAAAACAATCCTTTTGGTTTCAAGCTGACCTTGGGCATCAATGTATCCCATAGCTAAAATTTCATCACCAACTTTCATATCTTTAAAACTAATTTTAGTTTTTTTTAGATTAATAAAAATAGTTTCATCAGTGATAATAATAGTTTTATTCTCATTGTTTTGACTGATAATTATTTGTTGATTTTTAATCTCTTTAATGGATCCAAAAAAACTTTTTGCTTTACTAGAAGGAGTAGTAATTATATTAAGCTTTTCTTTTACTTTTTGTTGAACAACTTCTCGAATACTTTGAACATCATTAGCAGAGGAGGAGGCTTCTATAGCTACAGCAGGTTTAAATGAAGATAAAAATAAAAAAATAAGTAAAATAAAAGTCATATTTTTAAATAGTGGCAGTGGAATAAGTAATATTTAATTCTTTTTCAAATTGATTATTATTGCTATCTATAGCAGTAATTTTAATATTATTTAGACCACTAATAAGTTTGATTTGGAAAGAGAATTTACCTTCTTGATCGCTAGTGGAATTGATTATTTGATCTCCAGAAATAGCAATAATAGTATTATTAGGAGTATTGGTAATCCCATTAATTTCTAAAATTTCTTTAGAAACGATATCCATATCATCAATAGAATTGATAGTAAGACCATCTTCTTTTTTAGTTGTTGTAGTATTTTCTAATGTAGAAATTTCTTGATCTGGTTTAATTGTTGGAGTAACTATAACGACTGAGTTATTATTTTGACTATTTTTTTTATTGATAGCTAGATAACCACCAGTGATACCAAATCCCAATAAAGCTCCTAAAACTATGGCCAAAAATAATTCTTTTAACATAAACTAACCTAGATGATATCACAAAAAGAGAAAAATGGTGATATTATTGTTACATATGGAGATTAAGTTGTTAGATAAATATAGTGCCCTTATTAAGGGTAAAAAAGAAAATATATTGATTAATCCTAGTAGTGATTTATTAGAAAAAGACAAAGTTTCTAGGATAGTAATATTTACTGATAATAATTTAAATATAAGTAATTTTTTGGGAGATAAAATAGTGGTAGCTGGGGCTGGAGAATATGAAATTGGAGGTGTTGAAATTTGGGGTTCGGATGTTGAATCAAATAAAACAATTTATGATATTAAAGTTGATGGAATTTCAGTGTTGATACTTGGTGAATTAAATGAATCTTTAAGCGATAAAAAAATAGAAAGGTTTCAAGGAATAGATGTACTTTTAGCTCCGACAGCTATTGGTGGTAAGGTTAATTTTAAATTAATAAAAGATTGGTCAAAAAAATGGGGAGTTAATTATTTGATTCCTGTTGGCGATAAAGAAAATTTAAAGGGATTTTTGGATGAAGCGGATGAAGAGGGAATCGAAGCAATAGAATCTCTAAAAGTAGATAAAGAAAACTTACCTGATGGGTTAGAATTGAAATTATTGAAAATAGTATAATAAATATATGGAAGAGGTGTTAAGATTACCGCCAAATTCTCCAGAGGCGGAGGTTTGTGTTTTAGGATCGATTTTGATTGATAATGATGCGGTGTTGAATGTTTCCGATTTTTTAAGAGCAGAACATTTTTATAATCAAAATTACGGTAAAGTTTATAAGGCAATGATGGATTTGTATGAGGATAGAATGCCTATAGATATTGTGACAGTTTCTGAAAAATTGACAGAAAGTAAACTTTTAAAAAAAATTGGCGGAAAAGCTTTTTTATCAAAATTGGCTAGTGAAGTACCTACAGCAGCTAATGTAGAGAGTTATGGAAGAATTATAAAAGCCTTATCAGCTAAAAGAGAATTAATAACAGCAGCAGCAAAAATAACTGAAAAATCTTTTGATTCTGGTTTGCCTGCTGATCAGCTTTTGGATATGGCAGAACAAGAAATCTTTTCTTTATCACAAAAGCATTTAAAATCGGTTCCATCTTCTTTAAAAGAAGTTTTGACTGCTAGTTTTGATAGATTAGATGAGTTGCAAAAATTAGGAACTGGCTTAAGAGGAGTACCAACTGGTTTTAAAGGATTAGATCACGTGTTGGCTGGAATGCAAAATAGCAATTTGATAATTTTGGCTGCTAGACCAGGGGTTGGTAAAACAGCTTTTGCTTTAAACGTGGCTCGGGCGGTGGCAGTAGAGAATAAAATGCCAGTGTGTGTTTTTTCATTAGAAATGAGTAAAGAAGAATTAGTTGATCGTTTATTAGTTAGACAAGGTTTGATTGATGCTTGGAAACTAAAGACAGGCCAATTATCATCTGGTGATTTTGACTCTTTATCGGAAGCTATGGGAGTTTTAGCTGAAGCACCTTTATATATAGATGACACTCCTGGTTTAACTGTGACAGAGTTGAGAACTAAAGCTAGGAGATTGCAGGTGGAAAAAGGGATTAAACTCATAGTTGTTGATTATTTACAACTAATGCATGGAAACACTCGAGATAATAGAGTACAAGAAGTATCAGAAATTTCTCAAGGTTTAAAAAATTTAGCTAGAGAATTAAAAGTACCAGTGTTGGCATTAGCTCAATTGTCTCGAGCAATGGAAGCTAGAGGAGGGAAGCCACGATTGTCTGATTTAAGAGAATCAGGAAGTATTGAACAAGATGCAGACGTAGTTATGTTTTTGTATCGAGATGATGAAGAAATAAGAGAAATGGTTACTTGTAGTATCGAAAAGCACCGTAATGGTCCAACTGGAAGTTTTAATTTGTATTTTAATGGAAAACAAGTCAGTTTCTTTGATGTGGAAAAGAAAGCATAATATCTTTTGTGCCGAAAGAGGGAATCGAACCCCCATGGTATTGCTACCACACGATTTTGAGTCGTGCGCGTCTGCCAGTTCCGCCATTTCGGCTTAAGTAGATTATATTATAACCTAATTAAGTAAGTTTTAAGATGTTAAAATTAGAAGTATGAGTTTAGCAATTATTAGAGTTATCGGTATTGTTTTATTTTTGTATCTGACTTGGCGAAATTTAAGAGGGGATTATCCTGAAGAAAAGCTTATTTCTTTTGGTTGGATATCTATTATCTTTTTTTTGATTTTTGGCAGGATTGGTTTTGGTTTGTTAAATTGGGGTGTTTGGAAAAATTGGTTTGATTGGATATCTGTTTGGCAAAAACCAGGAATGGATTATTTGATAGCTACAATTGGTTTTGTTCTAGCTGCTTTTTGGTTAAGTAAGATTAACCAATGGAAATTCTTTTCATTTATGGAAGATAATTTAAAGAATTTTTTAATACTTGTATCATTTTTAATGATTGATGAATTAATTAGAAATAAATTAAGTATTGAGATTTTATCTTATATATTAGTAATAATAATTGCTTATTTATTCAGTGTTTGGTTATCTAAAAGGTACAGATCTTTTGTCTGGTATAAGAGTGGTAAAAAAGGTTTTGTATTTTTAGCAACAACTGCTTTAATATTTTTGTTAAATCTAGGAGTTTTATTATGGTTTAAAAACAGGTTGTTTTTGTTAATTTTATCTGGTCTGATTAGTTTGATTTCATTAGTTGGATTGTTTATATTAGGTGAAGTTTTTCAGTCTTTATCAATTAATAAAAGGAGAAAAAATGAAAATGGATAAGTTAAAAACGAATTTACCAATGAGATTTTTAGATAAAATTAAAAGTTTTTTAGAGTCAGAGTTAGTTAAAATTAAAAGAAATAAGAAAGAATTGAAAAAATCTGATCCTTTTTCAGATGTAAATCGAACATCTGAAAATTCTTTAGAAGAAGATGTGGATGAACAAATTGGTCATTTTGATACAGAAGTAAAAATGAATTTTTTGACAAAAAGGACAATTCAATTAAGAAAAGCTTTAACTATGGTTAAATTGGGAAAATATGGGATTTGTGAAAAATGTGGAAAGATGATTGATACTGCGAGATTGACAGCTAACCCAGAAGCAACAACTTGTGTAAAGTGTGAAAAGGAAAGTGAAGCTTAAAAATATAATATTTTTATTTTTGGGAGTACTACTAGAAATAGTGGTTCATTTTTGGGTCAGTAGTAAAACTGATTTTATTACTAAAAACTATGGAGTAAGTTTCTCTATGAATTGGTTTAATCCTTTGGTTTTGAACATTTTATTTGTGATTTTTATTGGTTGGTTTTATTTAAAAAATGAATCTTATTTTTTTGGTCTAATTTTAATAGGAGGAATAGTAAATATGATTGATAGGTTGATATTTGGTTATGTTAGGGATTATTGGACTCTTGGTGGAATATTAATTAATAATTTAAATGATTGGTTAATAGGTTTAGGGGTATCATTATTTTTATTAGATGTTTTATGGAAAAAATAAAAATAATTTTTGAAGATGACTATTTAATGGTTGTAGAAAAACCAACTGGGTTAACTACTACTCGAGAAAGAAATGGTGAAAGTTGGACCTTTGAAGATGAATTAAAAACTATTCGACCAAATGGTTTATCTAGAAATGGGATAGTGCATCGATTGGACAAAGGAACTTCTGGTTTAGTATTGATAGCAAAAAATGAATCTAGTTTGATTAATTTAAAAGCTCAATTTAAAAATAGACAAGTAGTTAAAAAATATATTTGTTTAGTTTCTGGCAATGCTTCTATTGATGGAGAAATACAAATGCCGATTGGAAGATCGAAATTTGGTTTTGGTAAATTTGGTATAAGTTTAGAAGGAAAAGAGGCTTGGACTATTTTTAGATTGATTAAAAAATATAAAAAAGATGAAAGATATTTTAGCTTATTAGAAATTACTTTAAAAACTGGTAGAACTCATCAAATTCGAGTCCATATGAATTATTTAGGTTGGCCATTAGTTGGTGATAAACTTTACGGAGGGGATAGTACTTTTTTGAAAAGACCATTTTTACATGCTACTTTTGTTCAATTTAGACATCCTAATTCTGGAGAAACTATCAGTTTTAAGTCTGAACTGTCCCAGGATTTATTATCAATTTTGAACTTATATGAAGAAGTTTAAAAGAAAATTTGGCATTTGGTTTTTTATTGGTCCAGTTTTAATATTAATATTGCTTTTGTTACTATTTATTTGGAAAAAAAATAATCTTAAGGGAGAAGATTATAGAATTGGTGTTTTAGCTGATGACGGATTAGCGTTAATATCTTTCTCTCCTGAAAGAAAAATGATAAATGTTTTGAGGTTGGATAAAGAGTCAAAATTATGGATTCCCGGTGGTTTAGGATGGTATCGCAATGAAGCAATTAAAAATTTACTTAAACAAGAAAGACAACTTGACAAGGTTGATGAATTGTTTTTTTATAATTTTGGTTTTAAAGCTGACAGGGTGTTAATCTTAGATAAAATTGATGGTTGGAAAAATAAGTGTTGGGTAAAATATTATTGGTGGTCCAATAAAATGTTGTTTAAAGAGGAAGTTTTGGATAAAAGTATTAAAGAAGAAGAAGATTTATTGGATGAATTAATGGTTAGAGATTTTGCGGAAACAGCGGTCATTAAAGAAGACTTAAAGTTATCTGTTTTTAATTTGACTAATATTAGTGGTTTAGCTAATTTTATGGCTAGAAGATTGGAGTGGATGGGTTTTTCGGTTATTTCTACTGAAACTTTGGTGGATGATTATAATGTGGAAAATTGTTTAGTGAAATATAGGTTGGATATAAATAAGAGTTTGGGTTGGAAGATGCTTAACAAATTAACTAATAATTGTCAAAAAGAATATGATGAAAACTTAAATGAAAAGGAAATTGAATTTTATTTTGGGAATAACTTTTCTTCAATGATAAAATACCCTAGTTACAATAATATATAAACTATGTCAGGTCATTCCAAATGGGCTAATATCAAAAATAGAAAAGGAGCTCAAGATAAAAAAAGAAGCGAAGCTTTTACTAAATTGTCAAAAGATATTTTAACGTCCATTAGGTCTAATGGTGGAAATACTAATCCAGATTCAAATTTGAGTTTAAAGATTGCTATAGATAAAGCTAAAGCAGTTAATATGCCCAAAGAAAATATAGAAAGATTAATCACTAGATTTGAAGAAAGAAAAACGAATTTAGTGTCGATTCTATTAGAAGGCTATGGTCCTTTTGGAGTACCGCTAATAATAGAAGCAGAGACGGATAATAAAAACAGAATATTAAGTGAAATTAAACTTATCTTTAGAAATTACGAAGGAGTTTTAGGTGAATCTAATTCAGTGATGTTTCAGTTTCAAAAAATAGGAGAAGTGGAGATTGAAGTTGAAGATAAAAATCAAATTGATGAAAATAAACAATTGGGATTAATCGACATGGGAGCTGAAGATTTTGATAATAATTTAGTTTTGGTTAAAGTTGAAAAAATGAATGATTTAGTTAATAAGGCTAAGAACAGTGGAATAGTCGTAGTAGGATCGGAAATAGTTTATAGAGCTATTAATCCAATTAAATTGGAAAATGAAGATCAATTAAATAAAATAATGGATTTTATAGGAGAACTAGAAGATAATGATGATGTGATTGGTGTTTATGCTGGTTTTGATTATAATTAGACTATAGTTTATGTCTAAAAAAATCAGATATTTGATTTCATCTATATTATCGGCAATAGGTTTTTATTTTTTTATTAGTTTACCTTATGACTCTCATTATTATGGTTTATCAGTAGGAATAGTTTTAGTATCTTTTTGTTTTTGGTTTGGATTGGGGATTATTTTTGAAAAAAGTATTTATATTAGATTAATGTCTATTATTTTACCGGTGGGTTTTTTTGTTGGTTTTGGACTTTTTTCGGCCTTGCTGCCACAAAATTTTTTAACAGTTTTTTTGGCTAGTGCTTTGTTTGGATTAATAGCTTATGTAATTTTTCTAGTAGAAAATGTTTTTTTAGTTTCTATAGGTAATAGGACTCCACCATTATATAGAGCAGCTTATACCGTTGGTTTTATTTTGTGGCTTTTAATGTCATTTTCTTTATTTGACAGTTTATTTTCGTTTAAGTTTAATTATTGGATAAATGCATTAGGAGTATTTGGGATATCGTTTTTAGTATTTTTATATCTATTTTATAGTGTAACGATTGAGTTACCTGATGATGGAGAAAACAAAAACATTTGGTATTATTCATTAGTTCCGGCTTTTATATTATCTCAATTAGCATTAGTTTTTAGTTTTTGGCCGGTTGGAATTTTCAAAGGATCAGTTTATTTGGTGGCGATTATCTATGTTTTAAGTAGTCTAATTCAGTTGGATTTAAGAGATAGATTATTTAAAAAATCTTGGTTAGTGTTTGTTTGGGTACTAGTGGCAATAATATTGGGAATTATTTTGACAACTAGTTGGAAGTAGCCTGAATACTGGTAATGGCTATAGTGGTAACTATATCGTCAACATTACAACCACGAGAAAGGTCGTTTATTGGTTGGTTAATACCTTGGAGTAGAGGACCAAAAGCTTGTGCATGACTAAGTCTTTCAACTAATTTATAGGCGATATTGCCAGAGTCTAAATTAGGAAATATTAAGATATTGGCTTGACCCTGAAGTTGGCTATGAGAATTTTTGCGAATAGCTATTTCGGGAATAATAGCGGCGTCAGATTGAATTTCTCCTTCGATAATTAAGTTGGGATAATTATTTTTGACTATTTGAGTCGCTTTTTTGACTTTATCTACAGATTCTCCCGCACCACTGCTATTTGTAGAGTAGGAAAGCATGGCAATTTTTGGTTGACCACCTATTAGTTGTTGAAATGAATGACTCGATTGAATAGCAATTTGAGCTAATTCTTCGGCGTTTGGGTTAATATTAAGACCACAGTCAGCAAAAATAAAAGTTCCTTGGTGACCAAAATCAGTATTTGGGACATGAATAATAAAAAAACTAGAAGCAATTGATTCTCCTGGTTTTGTTTTAATGATTTGTAGGGCAGGACGAAATGTTTCTAAACTAGTATTATTAGCTCCAGCGACCATACCATCGACAATCTTATTTTTAACCATCATAGTTCCAAAATATAATGGATGAGAGATTATTTCTTTGGCTTGATCAATGGTAATACCTTTATCTTTTCGTAATTCATAAAATTGTTCAACAAATTGATTAAACATGGGGTGTTTTTTAGGCAAGATGTCTAATAGAGTGATGTCGGCCAACTTTTCTTTTTTGGCAATTTGAATAGCTTTAATTATTCGTTCGTCCTCTGGTTCAACTAAAACTATTTTTTTAATACTAGTTTTAGCTTGTTGATAAATTTTATCTATTATTGAGTTCACTATTTTGATTATATACAAAGATAAGTGGATAGAATAGGGTATAATTAGAATTACTTAAATGAAAAATAAAACTAAAAGAACACTATGGTACTACTGGCAAAGCATGAAGAAATATCATCTGATAGGATCGATAATGGTTTTTTCTATAATTAGTGCAACAATAATTGAATCTATTGTTCCGGTATATTTTAAGAATTTTTTTAATATTTTAGCTGAAAACAAACCAAAAGATGTAATAGTTCAAGCATTATTGGGAATACTATTAACAATTGCCATTTTAAAACTAATCAGGTGGATCTTTTGGAGATTGGCTTTTTATATTTTGAATTTTTACGAATCAAGACTAATGGCTGATTTAAATGTTAAATGTTTTACTTATATACATGATCATTCTTTTGCTTATTTTTCTAATAATTTTACCGGTTCTTTAGTTAAAAAAGTCAAAAGTTTTGTCTCAGCTTTTGAAGTTTTAGCGGACCAACTGTTTTATGAATTAATCCCGGCTTTGGTAACGATTTTAGTAATTACCATAATCTTGGGAAGAGTTAATATTTATTTGGGTTTAGGTATGTTGGTCTGGATCGGAATATTTTTAATGATTAATTGGGGTTTCACTAGATATAAGTTGAAATACGATATACAACGAAGTGAAGCGGAAACAGCTACTAGTAGTTGTTTAGCAGATACCGTGACTAATAATACAAACATTAAATTGTTTAACGGTCTAAAGAATGAAGTTAAAAACTATTTCAATTTAGTTGAAAATTTGCATAAGCTAAGACGATTTACTTGGAATTTAAGTGCTCTTTTCTACGGTATTCAATCTTTTTTATTGATGATCTTAGAAGTAGGAATTTTTTATTTTGCGATTAAACTTTGGAATAAAGGTATTTTAACTATTGGAGATTTTGTATTGATACAATCATATATTTTGACAGTAATGATGATGGTCTGGGATTTTGGTAGAATCATCAGTAAAATTTACGAAAGATTGGCAGAAGCAGAAGAAATGACAATTATTTTTGACACACCACATGAAATTGCTGATGCTTTTGATGCTAATGATTTGATAATCAGGAATGGAGAGATAGATTTTGATAAAGTATGTTTTGGTTATGAAAATGGCGAAAATGTGATTGATAATTTTAGTCTAAAAATCAAAGCTAAAGAAACTGTAGCCTTGGTAGGTACATCTGGATCAGGTAAAACAACTCTAATCAAATTATTATTGAGATTGTATGACTTAAAAGATGGAAAGATATTGATTGATGGACAAGATATCTCTAAAGTTACTCAGCAAAGCTTAAGAGAAGCAATTAGTATGGTTCCACAAGATCCAGTCTTGTTTCATAGAAGTTTAATGGAAAACATTCGATATGGTAGGCCAGAAGCAACTGATGATGAAGTAATTGAAGCTTCAAAATTAGCTCATTGCGATGAATTTATTAGTAAGTTGGAATTAGGTTATCAAACTTTTGTTGGTGAAAGGGGTATTAAACTGTCTGGAGGAGAAAGACAAAGAGTAGCAATTGCTAGGGCAATATTACGCAATGCGCCAATTTTAGTGTTGGATGAGGCAACATCTAGTCTTGATTCAGAATCAGAAAAATATATTCAAGCATCTTTAGATAAGTTAATGAGAGACAAAACAGTGATAGTAATAGCTCATAGATTATCAACTATTAGAAAAGTAGACAGAATAGTGGTTATTCATGATAAGAAAATAGTAGAAGATGGTAAACATACAACTTTAATAAAGATTAAAAGTGGTATATATAAGAAACTTTGGGGTATTCAAGTAGGTGGATTTATATGAAATAGGTGAATTTTGCCAATCTTTAGGTATAATTTTCTTCTATTTTAGAAAGGGGAGACTAGGGAATTGATTGAATATTTGATTACTATTGTTGATAGTCACAAATTAGATGTAATAACTTATGAAGTGTAGTTGATGATTTAAGAATAAAAGGATTATTGGCTAATAAAAAATAATAGTAGATGGATGAAGAAGGGGAGAGTCCTATAATATATATCCTATAATTATTTTCACAATATATCCTATAATTTTCACGGGTAGAGAGTTGATATAGTATGATATAGTCTCTGTGGATAAGTTTATGCCTGGTAAGTATATCAAACTGTACGCCTAGAGAAGGGGTGGAAGTAGAGTTGATGGTTAATAATTAAAAGGATTAATAAAGTATTAAAGGATTAATTAGAGTAATTGTTAAACAAACAATGACTGCTATCGCCTGATGGTGGGTGAGCTTATATACTATGTCGCACAATGTATCTTTTACGACTCTGTTAAAGTTTTGAAGCGAGGGGATGGGAGTTTTAAGAAAAATAATTTTTTCTAATTTTTGGTTTTTAATTACCCTTATTAGTTTTTAATTATTTTTATATTTAAAAAAATGACTTTTATCACCTGGTTTTGTTTTCTCCTTTAAATTTATTAGCCAGCTTTATTTTTAATAAATTGACTCCCCTTAATTGATCCAAGTCCCCTCCTGTAGATGTTTTAACCTAAAGATAGGCAATTTGAACCTAAGACTTCACCAGAGCCTCTAAAACGAATGTTTTTGTTTTAGTCGATTACTTTTAGCTTTAATCTGCTAAGATTTAAGTATGGAAAAAGATTTAGTCGTTTTGACAAGAAGATTCCTAGAACATTTGGAAATTGAAAAAAATTGTTCTAGATTAACGGTTAGAAATTATGAACATTATTTAAATGTTTTAATAAACTTTTTATCTGAAGGAAACAAAAAACCAACAATTGATGATATTAATTCTGAAACAGTAAGAAAATTTAGATTGTATCTTTCAAGGTGTTTGGGAGTTAATGGAGAAATGAAATTGGTAACTCAAGGATATTATGTAATTGCTTTAAGATCGTTTTTAAAATGGTTAATAAAAAATGATATGGAAGTGATGCAGCCGGAAAAATTAGATGTGCCAAAAGTGAAAGATCATTCTCTTAAGTTTTTAGATGAAATGCAAATGCATAGATTGTTAAATCAACCACTTAATTCTGAAAAAAATGGATTGAGAGATAGGTCGATTTTGGAATTATTATTTTCGACTGGTTTGCGGGTGTCTGAACTAGTCTCCCTTAATAGGGAACAGATAAATTTAAGAACTCGTGAATTTGGGGTTATAGGAAAAGGAGGTAGATCAAGAGTCGTATTTATTTCTAAACAAGCTGCCGAATGGATAGATAAATATATAAAATCTAGGGTGGATCAATATAAACCTTTATTTATTAGAGATTTAAGACCAAAAGAAATTGCTTTAGAAGATGAAAAAGTTAGGTTGACTTCGAGATCTGTTCAAAGATTGGTAAAAAAATATGTAAGACAAGCTAATTTACCAGTGATGGCAACTCCTCATACATTAAGACATTCAATGGCTACTGACCTACTCCGAAGTGGAGCTGATCTTCGATCAGTCCAAGAAATTTTAGGTCACAAAAATATTGCCACAACTCAAATATATACGCATGTAACTGATGCTAGATTAAGAGAAATTCATGAAAAATTTCATAGTGGAAACAAACAATAGTTTATGACCTATAGTAGGCCAAATTTTCTCAGTTTTTCTAGAAAGTAATAATACCCTATTCTCTACCCAACTTGACAAGTCTTTTTTACCCTAATTTAGGGATAAACTAATATTTTATAGTTCCTTAGCAAGCTTGTTTTCTGACTGCTAATTTATACTTATCGTTGATGTATCTCCTATAATGTCGCAAGTTTACGCTTAATCACTATAAAAATATCTTAAATTTATTTTTTCTCTTTTACAGATTCTTCTAAAGAATTATCTTCATCGTTTTTTTTGAGAATTGTCATGGCGTTAAGTTTATCTTCATCATTCTTGAATCTCATGAGAATAACTCCTTTTGTGTTTCGATTTAAAGTAGGAATATTTTTAAGAGGCAACTTTATAGTAACGGCTTTTTTAGAGATTAAAACTACTTGATCATCTTCTTCAGAAACAACTTGAGCAGAAGCAATGTTGCCGGTTTTTGGGGTTAAATTAGCAACCTTAACACCAATACCACCACGTTTTTGAAGAGGGTACTGATAAACATCAGTTCTCTTACCTACTCCATTTTCGGTAACTACCAATAAATGACGGAATGATTTATCTTGTTTACTTTTTTGTTCAATAGTCTGAGGGACAATACCAAGACTAACTAAATAGTCATTTTCTTTTAAAAGAATTCCTCTAACACCTCGAGTGTGTCGACCCATTGGTCGAGTATCTGATTCGTTAAATCGAATACATTTACCGTTTTTAGTAACTAAAAAGATTTGATTAGAACCATCAGTTAATTTAGCCCAGGCTAATTGATCGTTGTTATCTAATTTAATGGCGGCTAATCCGGTTTGACGAATATTTTTAAATTTATCAATTGAAGTTTTTTTAATAACACCTTTTTTGGTGGCTAAAAGAATATATTTTGATTGACTATCTTTACTAACAGTTAAGACAGTGTGAACAGTTTCTCCTTGAAGAATATTGATTAAATTAACCACAGCTTGACCTTTGGCCTGACGAGTTCCTTCTTGAATATCCCAAACTTTGGTTTTAAAAACACGACCTCGATTGGTAAAGAAAAGAAGATCATCATGAGTATCAGCTGAAAGCATACATTCAATTTCATCTTCTAATTTGGTAGTCATACCAACGACGCCAATTCCTCCTCGTTTTTGAGAATGATAAGTTTCTTTGGGAACTCGTTTAATATAACCAGTTTTGGTTATAGTTATAAGAACGTTTTCATTAGGTATGAGATCTTCTTCACTAAAATCTTCTAATCCCCTAGTATAAATTTTAGTTCGACGATTATCTCCATATTTTTCGGTAATTTCTTTATTTTCAGATTTTAAGACATTAATCATGACATCTGATTTAGTAATAATGGAAGTTAAATAATTGATGGTTTGTTCTACTTGAGAATATTCTTCATCAAGTTTTTGACGTTCAAGACCAGAAAGTTTTTTAAGTTGCATTTCTAGAATAGCCTGAGCTTGAAGATCGGTAAATTCAAATTTTTCCATAAGACGAGTTTTAGCATCTTCGTCTGGTTTGGTAGTTCTAATGGTTTTGATAACTTCATCAATGACATCTAATGCTTTTTTAAGTCCTTCTAAAATATGAGCTCTCATCATGGCGCCTTTTAGATCAAAGAGACTACGACGACGAATTATAGATTCGCGGTGACGGATGAAAAGAAGTAGCATTTGGCGTAAATTTAGAGTTTGAGGAACACCATCAACTAAGGCCAACATATTGGCTGAATATGATGATTGGAGAGCAGTATATTTGAAAAGTTTATTAAGAATAGATTTTGGTTTACCGTTCTTTTTAATTTCAACTACAACTCGAATACCATGACGATCAGATTCGTCGCGAAGATCCGAAATACCAATAATTTTTTTATCTCGAACAAGGTCAGCAATTTTTTTGACAAATTCAGCTTTATTAACTTGATAAGGTATTTCAGTAATAATAATTCTAATTTTTCCTGACTTCGTTTCTTCAATATTAGTTTTACCTCGAACAGAAAATTTTCCTCGACCAGTATTATACATTTCTAAAATACCAGTTTTGCCGTAAATTTCTCCAAATGTTGGGAAGTCTGGTCCTTGAACAACTTTGACTAAATCTTCAATGGTAGCATTAGTTTCAAAGTTATATTTCTGTTTTTCTAATTCAAAAACTGGTCTAAGAACCATTTCTTGAGTGTTTTTTGGTGGGGTGAGAATATTATTTAACTCAATTTCTGCTTCAACTTTTTCTAAATTACCTTTATCGAGAATGATATCAATTGCAGCACATAATTCTTTTAAATTGTGTGGTGGAATACGAGTGGCCATACCGACAGCAATACCATCAGCACCATTTAGTAAGAGATTAGGAATTCTAACAGGTAAAACTGATGGTTCCTTAGTAGAAGCATCGTAGTTGTCCACCATTTCTATTGTGTCTTTGTTAATATCAGCTACCATTTCAGGAGTCATTTTGGCCATACGAACTTCGGTATAACGCATAGCAGCTGGAGGGTCTCCGTCAATAGAACCAAAATTTCCCTGTCCTTGGACTAAAAGATAACGCATGGAAAAATCCTGAGCCATACGAACTAAAGCACCGTAGATAGAACTGTCACCATGTGGATGATAAGATTTCATAACATCACCGACAACAGCGGCAGATTTTACATTCTTTCCAGTAACTGAAAGGCCAAGTTGATTCATGGCATAAATGATACGGCGATGAACTGGTTTTAAACCATCTCTGACATCAGGTAAGGCTCTGGAAACAATGACTGACATGGCATAGTCTAAATATGATGTTTCCATTTCTGGAACAATATCAACTTCTAGAATCTTGCCAATATTATTATTGGTTCTTATAACATCATTAACAATGGTATTTTTTTCTTCAGTCATATTATTAAATATCTAATTTTGCTAAATGGGCATGAGTTTGAATAAATTTCTTTCGAGGTGGAACATCTTCACTCATTAAAACCCTAAAAACTTCGTCAGCTTTAATTGCATCAGAAACGGTAACTCTTTTTAACATTCTTGTTTCTGGATTCATGGTAGTTTCCCAAAGTTGCTGAGGATTCATTTCACCTAAACCTTTATAGCGTTGAATATCGAATGGTTTTGAAGTATCGATTTTTTTAAGATAATTATCTTTTTCTTCTTCTGTATAGACATATTCAACAACTTTTCCTTGTTTAATTTTAAATAATGGTGGCATAGCAATATAAACATAACCACTTTCAATTAAATTAGGTAAATGGCGATACATAAAAGTTAATAAAAGGGTGGCGATATGAGCACCATCGACATCAGCATCAGACATTAAAATAATTCGGTGATAACGAAGTTTTTCAAAATTCATTGTTTCACCAATACCCATACCTAAGGCAATAATCAAATCTTTTAATTTGTCAGAACCAACAACTTTATCAAGTCTCATACCTTCTGTATTTAAAGCTTTACCCCAAAGAGGAAGAATGGCTTGAAATTTTCGATCTCGACCTTGTTTAGCTGAACCGCCTGCAGAATCTCCCTCAACGATATATATTTCTGATTCAGCTGGGTTTCGAGATTGACAGTCAGCTAATTTTCCAGGTAAGCCCAATGACTCAAAAGCACCTTTTCGCATAATAGCGTCTTTGGCGGCTCGAGCAGCTTTACGAATTTGAATAGCTAAAATTGATTTACCAACGATAGCTTTAGCAACATCTGGGTGTTCTTCAAAATAAATTTCTAATTCTTCTTTAACAATTTTACTGACAATTGGTTGGACTTCACTATTGCCCAACTTACCTTTGGTTTGACCTTCGAATTGAAGATCTTTTGAACCCATTTTTATCGACACTACTGCAGTTAAACCTTCACGAACATCATCACCAGTAATAACATCATCTTTAGCTTTCATTAATTCTTTTTTAGTGGCGTAATCTTTGATGACTTTGGTGAGACCAGTTTTAAAACCAGTTAAATGAGTTCCTCCTTCATGAGTATTAATAATATTTACAAATGATGGTGTATTTTCTTGAAAGGTATCATTATATTGAATTGCAACTTCAACATTAATCCCCTCTTCTTCTCTCTTTAAGAGGATTGGCTCATGAACAACAACCTTACCTTTATTTAATTCACGAAGTAAGGATAAAATTCCTCCTTCAAAGTAATAATGATGTTGTGTATTTTTTCTTTCATCATAAAAATGGAAGTAAATTTTGCTGGTTAGATAAGCACGATCTTTTAATGATTTAATGATTGTTTTGTCATCAAACTCTATTGTTTCTTTAAAAATTTCTGGATCTGGGAAAAAAGTAACTGTGGTTCCTGTTGTACTTTTAGGAATTAGGTCTTGAACTCGATTAATTTTACTTTCTGGAATTTCAGTAAGTTTGGTCTTTAAACCACCACGAGAAAATTCTATAAAGTTTATTTTATTATCACGACGAACTTCAATTTGATAAAGACTAGAAAGTGCATTTACACAGGCAGCACCAACTCCATGTAATCCTCCGGAGACTTTATACGCAGATCCTTCAAATTTACCTCCAGAGTGAAGAGTAGTCATAATGACTTCTATAGCTGGTTTTTTATACTTTGGCATTATATCAATAGGGATACCTCGGCCGTCATCAGCAATAGTAGCGGAATTGTCTGGATGAATTATTACCCAGACATTTTTAGCAAATCCAGCTAAAGCTTCATCAATTGCATTGTCAATAATTTCAGTTAAACAGTGATGTAAACCTCGAACATCAGTAGAGCCAATGTACATGGCGGGACGTTTTCTGACTGGTTCAAGACCTTCTAAAACAACTATTTGTTGACCGGTGTAATTATCTGCAGATGCCATATAAGTTAAATTCTAAATCTTTTTTAAATATTACTAAAAAATAAATTTTGTACCTGTTTTAGGAACATTTTCATTCTAACAGAGGTAAAATAGCTTTACAATAAGCAAATTTATTGGAAAGATACGTTAAATAAATATAAGAAAAAGTGATAAAAATGACAAAATTTTTGACTTTTTTTTGGCCTATTTTAAGGGTATTTTTGAGATGACGTCGTAGCTAATAATTGAGGTAGCGACTAAAACATTAAGAGAAACATTAATACCATACATAGGAATTTCAATTATTTTATCGGTTTTGGCTAAAATTTCTGGTGAAACACCATAACTTTCACTACCAGCAATAATGGCGACAGGAAATTTATATTTAGCTGATTTGTAATCAACACTAGTTTTATCCTGTTCACAGGCAACTATTTGATAGCCATCCTTTTTGAGTTGATTTATACAATCAATGGTATTTTCAAAATGTTCCCAGGGGATCCATTTCCAAGTACCGATTGAAGCTCGATGAATTTTAATATTGGGAGGAGTAACAACTGGTCCACAAAGACAGATTTTTTCAGCAGCAATAGCATCAGCAAGTCTAAAAAAAGAACCAATATTGTAAGTGTCTAAAACATTATCAAGGACTAAAACAATAGGGTTACGTTTAATATTTGTTTGCATTTTTTTGGCATCCACTTCCCTACTCTGTCTGATTTGATGAGAATTAAGTTTCATGGTTAATAATAAAATAAAAATAAATTTTTTCTTTGATGTGAGTTAAGTTTCATTGATGATATTTTATCAACAAAAACCCTCTCCGACGACTATCGGAGAGGGGAAATTTTGATTGAATATTTTTTTAGTTGCAACTACCACCTGCATTAGCAGTGGCAGTGTTTGCACTAGCATTAGCTGTAGTTTCCTTTAGCTCAGTTTTACATTCTTTAGGTGCTTTTTTGAATGAAGCACAAACAGCTTCTTTTACAGCGTTAGAAGTCCTGAAATCGGCTTGTTTAATAACTTTATCACCAACTTTTAAAGTACCATCGCCAGATTCAGTATAGGCGGTTTCAGGTGGAAAATTGACACCATTGATAATAAGTGTTGGAGAGCCGGTTACTTTGTATTGAGTGGTCAAGGCAATTTCTTTTTCAATTAAATCACTAGCTTGGGTATTAAAACATTCGGTAATTTTATTAGTGTCGAAACCAGCTTTTTTGGCTTGCTCTTCCCAACAGGTATCGGCATTTTCGGAAGTACAATTAGTATTAACATTGGAGACAAAATTCCACCAATTGGTTTTATCTTCATTCATGTTAAAAGCACAAATTTCTCTAACATTTTGATTAGCTTCTATCCTGCCGTGAAGTGATGAATAAAAAACATTACCTATTTTTAGATAATTCTTTTCATCAAGACACGATTTACTGTATTCATTAACGGTTTTTTGACATTCTGATTCGGTAGCAAAATAGCCAGATTTGACATAAGCGGCACATTGATTAACATCACCACTGGTCTGTTTACAATAACCTTCTAAATCTGCTATTTTTTCAAAAATATAGCGAGGATGGATATCAGCATTATTTTTTAATAAATCAGCAATTGGTTTTATGACTGTTTCAATTTGATTACCATATGGACAAAAACTCATAACAAAGAAATTAAATTCTGGTTTACTATTTTTAACTGCTGCAAATACGTTCTTTGCATTAGTAGCGCTAGTGGTACTGCCCTTTATTTTTATCCAAGAAATACCTGCAAAAAATGAAGAAGCAGCTAATAGTAAACAAAAAACGATAACTCCAACTAATGGAATCTGGACACTTTTTGAAGTATCAATTTGAGGTAATTTAACTTCTGGAAGTTTAATTTTCTTTTTAACAATTTTTTTCATTTGTTTGATTAATTAATAATTATTCTTCTAGTATTGATATAGCTCCAACTGGACATGAATCAATAGCTGTTTGAGTGGCTTGATCAATTTCAGCTGGTTGAGCTTTAACTTTAGCTTTATAAATAGTGGTGTCCATTTCAAAAACATCAGGGTTTAAAAGTGGACATGTATTACATCCAATACATTTGTTTTGATCGAGAATTACTTTTTTAGACATGACTATATATTACCCGATTTGAAATTCATGTCAAATGGTTTATTCGGACTTTATGAGTTGAGATGTTGAAAAATAAAGAACATCTTCAATATTTTGAGAATTATTGAAAAGCATGGCCAGTCGATCGACACCAAGTCCAATGCCGGCACACTCAGGCATTTTCCCAACTGCATCAACAAATTCTTTGTCATATGGATGAACTGGAAGATTATTTTCTTTTCGATTTTTTGTTTCTTCAATAAAATTTCTTTCTAACTCTTGACTGTCAGTAAGTTCAGTATAAGCGTTACCTATTTCCATACCTCCAATATAAAACTCAAATCTTTGACTAAATCCAGGAGAATCTGGACATTTCTTACAGAGAGGTGAAAGTTGTGTTGGGTAGTCGAAAATTATTACTGGCTTATCTAATGGTAGTTTTGATTCAACTTCATTAATAAAAATTTGAGTATAAAGTGGTTCCCATGTATTAATACCGTCAATATTATAGCCTTTATTCTTTGCTGTTTTAAGAATACTATTAGTGTCTAGATTTTTTGATAAATCGATATTAGCGTATTCCCGAAAAAGTTGAGATAAGGTGAACTCATACCAAGGAGATGATAAATCAATATTTTGATTTTGATAATTAAGAATAGATGTCAGTTTTTTGTTTTGTTTTTTGAGAACAGAATGATAACAATTTAAAATTAGTTCTTGAGTAGTCTTGGCAATATCGTGATGGGTCTTATTCATTTCATACCATTCAAGCATAGAGAATTCTAAATTGTGGGTGGGCCCAATATTTTCCAGATCTCTGAAAACTTTGGAAATAGTAAAACAATTCCCTACTCCTTTAGTAATAACTTTCTTAAGTGAACTTTCTGGTGAAGTTGGTAAATAAAAATCAATTTTTCTTTCTTGCCAGACAGTTTTTAATGGATATAAATTTGGTTCTATTGGTATTTTTGGCAGAAGAGTTGGAGTTTCAATTTCATGAAAATTTTTACTAATAAAGAACTCACGAATATATTGAACAACAAATTCTTTTATAAATTGGCCTTTAAATTGGGAAAACATATTGTATATATTGTATAATCTGTAGCTTTATTGATCAATAAGATTAAAATGGTTACTTCTATAGAAAATATTTATATTTCACCACTAGAAATTTGTAATTTAAACTGTAAGTATTGTTACACCAAAAAGATTGAAAGTATCTTAACAAATGAACAAATACTTGATTTTATAAAAAGATACAATACCTACCTTAATTCTTTGGATAAAAGTTTAAAATCGATTACTTTTTGTGGTGGTGAAGTGTTTATAATGCCAGATTTTATAGGTTTAATAAACTGTTTATCTGATCAGAATATTTTTGTTTCAATAATTACCAATGGAACTATTGATAATTTGGATAAAATTAAGAACCCAAATAATTGTCAATTGTTAGTTTCTTTAGATGGTCCAGAAAAAATTCATGATAAAAATCGAGGTAAGGGAAATTTTAATAGAACAATAAAGTTTTTAAAACATGGAATAAAATTGGGTTTTCATCTGGAAATAATGTTTTTGGTTACACCAGATTCTTATGATTTTGTGAAAAATTTTAATAACTATTTATTTAAATTAACAGGACAAAAAATAGTAATAAATTTTATAACTCAAAAATCAAAACCGTTTACAGAAAATCATTTATTGGCAATAGAAAATAATATGGAATCTTTAACAAAAGAACAGATTTTGAATATTAAACGAAATTATCGTACTATACCTCCTAAAAACTTTGGTTGTAGCCAAATTTCTTTACAATCTAATGGATTAATTTATGGTTGTTGTGAATCATCAAACTCGATTGGAAAAATATCTGACAAACCAGAAAAATTAATTAAAAGTTTTGTTGATTCTTTAAATGGTTGTTCTAATTGTGATCAAAAAAATATTTGTGGTGGGTGCAGTGATAAGGATTTTTTGTGTGGATATAAAAAAGAGTTGAAATTAAATTCTTGTACCGATGTAATAAAAGAATTTAAATAGTTTTATTTTCACTGAGAAACTCGCCAGCTTGAATAATAGCTTTTAATAAAAGAGCAATCCTATCTTCGGCTTCTTGTTTGGTCAAATTTTTGTAATTACCAGGAAAATAATGAAAGATTTCATTTCGTCCAAATTTCCAAGCGTCCCAAAGAGTTTCAGCAAGCTCTTCTCCTTTTTCGTGAGAATCAGATAATTTTTGAAATACAGAAAATCGTTTATATCGAAGTGAAGGGTTTAATGTTTTACCAACTCGGAAACGATCACTTTCGTATTCTACTTCTGAAATAATACCTATTTTTAGAAAGAAATCTTTTAAAAAACCTTCATATAACTTAGCTACTGGAGAAACTAAAAAAGAATAATCACTTATGCCATCGCGCAATTCTAATCTATTAAATATAGTTTGAGTATCTTTTAAGAGCTCTTGTTGATGAGAAGATAAATATTGATCAGCTTGTTTAAAAATTTCTGGAAAAGAAAAAACCATATTTTATATTTTGGACTGAATTAAAATATAAGTAAATAGAATATTAAAAACTACAAAAACAGTGATATATTTTTTCAAAAAAACAACAGGAAGTTGTTTTGGTTCACGAGCAAAAAGCCATTTTTGAACTATTTTTGGATCAGTTTTATATCCGATTATTTCGTCGATAATAAGATGTAGATTAAGACCAAATGTTAGTGCTGAAGCAAAAGTATTAGTGGTAGATGTAAAAATAAATAAAGAAAATAAGGTTAAAATAACCTGAAAAAAATAATGATGAAAAATAAGATTATAGTGATTTTGGTGTGAGTTTTGGATTATTTTAATAATAGATTTAAATTGTTTATTTTCAAAAGCTAATTTAATTAAACGACTTTCTTCGTTGTTTGGTTTGATAAAAAACCAAAAGATTAAGTAATCAACATCAAGAACGAATATGCCAATAATTAGTCCGAGAAATAAATATATGATTTGTAAATTATTAACATTAGAAATGACCCAAAACAATGAAATTATTATTGATACAATGACCGCTGGAACCAGATAATTAAGAAATTTATATTTCACTAATTAATAATATCAGACTATTCGTACCTTAAAGCTTCAATTGGAGATAATTTAGAGGCTTTACGAGCTGGAGCAACTCCAAAAATTATTCCAACCATTGAAGAAACTCCAAAAGCTAAAATAACAGAAGAAATAGTAACTTGAGCTGGAAAGAATGGCTTTATGGTTAAGGTGCCTAGGTATCCTAAAATGACCCCAGTTGCCCCACCAATACAAGATAAAATAACAGCCTCAATTAAAAATTGAATTAAAATAGCTCGAGGGTAAGCGCCAATGGCTTTTCGAAGACCAATTTCCCTAGTTCTTTCAGTGACTGACACTAACATAATATTCATAATTCCAATTCCACCGACAACTAAAGATATAGCCGCAATTCCGGTAAGACCAATAGTGAGCATGCTGATAATGGAATTAATTGAACTAAGAAGTTGTGAGCTGTCGAAAACAGAAAAAGCATCTTTATCGTCATAACGCTCAAGCATTACATTTGTAATTTCTTTTTTTGTAGATTCAATTGAGTCTTTATTTTTAACTTTTACAATTATGCTTTGAATATCAGTTTTGCCTGATAAATCATAAGCAACTTCAATTGGAATATATGCTTGCTTGTCAAAACTTGGGCCACCAAAAGAAGATCCTTTTTTATCACTAACACCAATAACTTTTAAAGTTTTTCCTTTAACAATAACTTTTTTACCAACTGCGCTTGACTTTGGAAATAAGTCTTGAGCTAGTTGATAACCTAAAACTATTACTGGTGTTTTTTTATCATTTTCTTCTGTAGTAAACCAACGACCATTACCAGCAGACGGCTCAACATTGTTGATAATTCCAAAATTTTCAGTTGACCCGTCAATCTCAATATTTTTTTGAGTACTAAAAGAAGAACTTATATTGGCGAAAACGGCACTAGCAGGGATAATTTCAACATCTTTTATTTTTCTTTCTAGATAGGAAAAATCCTTTTGGGTGAAACTAGTAGTCATCATAGATGCCATACCACCTTGGGCAAAGCCGCCATTGTCGTTAAAAACTTTTCCAGGAGAGACATAAATTGAATTGGCACCAAGAGAATCAAATTGATCGGTGATATATTTTTTAAGACCATTACCAATCGAAGTTAAAAGAATAACAGAAGTTACTCCAATAATAATTCCTAAAGAAGTTAAAATAGTTCGACTCTTATTTTTCAATATTGATCGAAAGCTAGATTTTAGTAAATCATTAAAGCTGGGTTTAAGCATGTTTTTCCTCCGATATTTTGCCGTCTTTTATAATAATAGTTCGATTGGCTTGTTTGGCCAAATCCATATCATGAGTGACAAAAACAATAGTTCTACCCTCTTCTTTATTTAATTGATGAAAAAATTTCATTATTTCTTCTCCTGATTTACTGTCTAAATTACCAGTAGGTTCATCGGCTAAAATAATTTTTGGATTATTAACTAAAGCTCTGGCAATAGCAACTCGCTGTTGTTGTCCTCCAGAAAGTTGTGCAGGAGTGTTGCTAAATTTGTCTCCTAAACCAACTTTGATTAGAAGATCCGTGCCAATTTTTTGACGATCTTTTTTGGGAACATCAGAATAAAGTAATGGTAATAAGACATTTTCTAAAGATGATGTTTTTGGCAAAAGGTTGAATTGTTGAAATACAAAACCCAACGTTATATTTCTAATTTGAGCTAACTGATGTTCTTTAAGTTGAGAAATATCACGACCTTCTAATAAAACTTCACCAGAGGTAGGATTATCGAGTAGGCCTACAATATGCATTAAAGTTGATTTGCCGGACCCTGATGGTCCAGTAATAGAAACAAATTCACCTTGATATATTTTTAAACTAACGTTGTCTAGAGCATTAAATTGATTAGTACCCGTAATGTAAGTTTTGGTGATATTTTTTAATTCTAAAATTACTTTAGAATTATTTTGAGATGACGACTTGGTCATTTTCGGAAAGTCCTTCTAAAATTTCTATAGTATCATCAGTTTCAATCCCAGTTTTTACTGTCTTTTTAGTTAAAATTTGGTTGTCGGCGGTTTTAATAAGAACATATGTTTCGTCTTTATCTTGACGAACAGCATCTGCGGGAAGGGTAAGAGCATTTTCAACTTGACGAAGAGAAATAACAGCATCACCATCCATACCTAAACGATAAGAAATATCTTGATTATCGTTGCCAACTAATTTAAATTTAATTTCGTAAACGGTTGAAGTTTGACCAGAAACTGGAGTAAATGAAATATAAGTGACTTCAGATTCAAAAGTTTTATCTGGAAAACTATCAAGTGTAATTGTAGTTTTATCACCAACTTTTACTCTAGTAACATCTTCCTGATCAATTTGAGCTTTGAAATAAATACTGGTTGGATCAATAATAGAAAAAGTAGCCGAAGCAGGAGTAATATTGACACCACTATTTGGCTGTTCTACATCGGTAACAATGCCATTAATAGGACTGGTTAAAGTAGCATACTTGATAGCCAAATCTTGAAGTTCGTAGTTAATAACGGAATTATCTAAAGTGTTTTGAGAACGAACTAAAATTCGTTTCATGTCATCGGTTAAAGTAAGATTGTCTTTTTCAGTTTTATAGTCGTCTTGAGTATCATCAAAAGTAGCTAAAGCAGATCGATAAGTATTAAAATCGGCCTGGAGTTGTTTTTTTAAGACTTCTTTATTAAGACTGGCAATAGCTTGATATTTTTTGACCTTATCCCCTACTTTAACTCCGACCCAAGCAAGTTGACCACTAGTTTGAAATTGAAGGTTAGCTTTGGTTGAGGCATCAACCGAACCTGTTAAAGTAATTTCTTCTTTTATGGTTTCTCTTTTAGGTGAAACAACAGTTTCTTTTTTTTCGTTAAATTTAGGAATTTCTGAAGTTTTGGTACTAGCGTTGGCTTTATAAATACTAAAACCAGAAATAAACAGAACAATAACAATTATAATTATTTTTTTTAGATGTTTTTTGATAAAGGTCATAAACTCTTTATTATACTATTTTTGTTCGAGTTTGAGCTGTTTTAACTTCCACATAAAAAGTTTATATGGAGTTTTTATTGCACCTGGATTTTGGTCTTTTACAAAATATCGGGCTTTGTCTAGAACTTTTCTGTCTGTATTTTTGGCAAGTCTAATATAGAGAGAACGATTTTTCCAATCGCCTAACTCTTGGGCTAATTCCAAGCCATAGGCTTGAAAATCATTTTTAATGTATTTTTGTCTTTTGGCTAAAGTTTCTTTAAATTTTTCAAGCTGATCACCTAAAAGCGTAGGTCTATCTTTTCTCATTATTATTTTTAATGAATATAATGTAGGCTTGACCATCGGTAAGAAAACTATTACCACTCCCTTTTTTAATACCATAAGATAATCCAGTTAAATCAATTTTTTCTGTCTTTTGAATAAATCCATTTTTTTCTAATTCATTTTTGATGTTTTCTCTTTGAATATCAACTTTTGTTTCAGTAGTGTGAAAAGGCATAACCATACCTAATTTTTTATTAATTTGTTGGTCAAAATGAGCAGTACCTACCCAAATGTTTTGATAATCTTGGGTAACAAAATCGGTTTCCCAAAAATGAATATGTTCTCGAGAACTAATTGATTTTGGGGTAGTTGGTTTACCATAAGCAAATTGACTGGGTTGAGTATCCCAAAAAACTGGTAAACCTGGTGTAGTTGGATAGGCCTGGTCAAACAATAATGAAGTTATTATTTTGGAATAAGATTTTAAACTGGGTCCATCTAAGAGATACCAACCAGATTTAATGAAAGCGTCATTAATAGTTTCTTTTGTTCCAACAAAAACCATATTTATTGGTTCGGCAGCAATACCACTAATCGATTCACTAACTTTGGGAAGGTTTTGAAATAGCTGCTGAGGAATATTTTTGGTTTCAATAATTGTTTTAGTTTCTATAATCTCTGATTTGGATTGAAGCGGATGAGTAAAATAAAAACCAATAATAAAAATTATCCAGATTAAGAACAATAAAAAACTGGAAATAATAATAGTTATTTTTTTAAATTGATTTTCTGGTTTTGGTAAGGGAATAAATTTATTTTTTATTTTTAACCAAGTAATTAAAATACTTAACCAAGCGGCTCCAGAAACAAAACTAGCTAGAACGTCTGATGGCCAATGAGCTCCTAAATAAATTCGAGATAAGCCAATAGAAACAATTAAGAAGGATATGAAAACTAGACTAATGATTTTGAGAAATTTATTTCTTTCTGATTGGATAATCAAATATCCCAAGAGTCCATAAAAAGCGATAGCCACAAAAGTATGCCCACTAGGAAAACTATAAGTAGTTTCATTAACTAAAGCACTGACTAAAGGTGGACGGGGACGATCAATTAAATTTTTAATAATCCAAACAAATAATTCTCCACCTAAAACAGAAATTAATAAGACTTTTAAAAAACGCCATTGTTTAATTAAAATCAAAATCAAACTAATAACAATAACTCCAACTGCAATAATTTCACCTTTGGCTAGATAAGTAACAAATAGAGCTTGATGATTTAATTTTTCATATCTAAAAGTACTAAAGAGATTGATAACACGGAGATCGAATTGAATTAATTTGGCATGACTAAAGTAATTTTTGAGAATTTTTATAAAAATACTAGCAAAAAAAATGGTTAGAGCAACACCAATTGTTAGATAAAGTCCATATTTATGATGTTTAGTAAATCTACGAGATATAAACTTAAAGGTTTTTGGATATTTGTTTTTTATTCGAGTGATTTCTGGGTCGTGTTTAACACTGTGAGCAATTGATTTTGTAACTGATTTAATTATTTTAATCATGATAGTGGACCCACTGGGAATTGGACCCAGAATACGTCAATGCGAATGACGCGTTATACCGTTTAACTATGAGCCCTTTATGAATTGATAATATTTTTAATTTCTTCAAAAATTTTTGAAGTAAGAGAGTTTATTATATTCGATTCTTCTTTTGAAAAAGGTTCTAAAACATAGTCTTCTACTGGAATATTATTTTGAGGCTTACCAATACCGATACGAATACGATTAAATTGTTGAGTACCAAAATTTTCAATAATTGATTTAATCCCATTATGACCAGCTGGACCTCGATCAAATTGAATACGGTAATCCCCTACTCCTAAATCAAGATCGTCGTGGAGAATATAGATATCAGATGGATTAATTTTATAAAATTGAGATATTTTTTTAACTGGAATACCTGAATTATTCATGAAACCTGTTGAAATAGCAAAAATTATTTTTTGACTCCCCTGTCTGCCGGCAGGCAGGTCTGCACCTGTTTCAAAAGTTTCAGAATCAAGATTTTTTTTGACGCTTAATTTTTGATTATATGTCTTAAGTACGAATTCTTTAATAATTTTCTGCCCAAGGTTATGACGAGTGTTTTTATATTTTGAATCTGGATTACCTAAACCAAAAATGAGTTTCATAAAAGTATTTTATCATTGAGACATAGATAGTATTTGATATATATCAATATATATTGATATATAAATATACCTAAAGATAGGGAAAATAATTTTTGATAGTTCAGTTAGCAGTCGATTTGTTATTCTGCTAAATGATTAAACTCATCTTCTGTAATTATTTTTGTGCCGAATTTTTTGGCATTTTTGAATTTGCTTGAACTAGACTCTAATTCGTTGGTAATCAAATAATCAGTATTTGAAGTTACTGATGAAGATAGTTTTCCCCCAAGAGAAATTATTTTTTCTTCCAAAACTTTTCGAGGGACAGAAAGATCTCCAGTAATAGCAAATGATAACCCTGATATGATAGATTTCTGATTACCAATCGTTAACTTTAAGGTAATATTTTTTAATATTGATTCAATAAAATCTTTTCTGTCTTGAATACCTTGATAGATTTTTTTGGCTAAAGTAATTTGAACACCGGGTAAACTTTCAAGTTGTTCTATAGTAATATTTAGAAGTTTTTTTGGGGTATCAAAACCGGCATTGATGATTTGAATAATTCTTTGAGAACTAAAGTTAGGAATAATAGCAGCATCTAAGACTTGTTTAAGAGTTAGATTTTTTTTAGCTTGAATTTCATTAACAATATTGTTGCCAGATTTGTTTCCTAAACCAGCAATATTTTCAAAATCAGTTACTTTGAGATTATAAAAATCACCAGGTAGTTTAATTAAATTTAATTGATAAAGCTTGGCAATGGTTTTATCGGAAATACCTTTTATTTCTAAAGTGTCACAAAAAAGTCTTAGTGACCCTAAAATTTGATCAGGGCATTTGGAGATATTAGGACAACGAATGAATTTATTATCGATAACTAATGGTGTTTTACATGAAGGACAATGAGTTGGGGCCAAAACATGGCCAGAATTTATTTTGGTAATAACCTTTTCAATATGAGGAATGACATCTCCCCTTCTTTGAATCTCGACTATGTCATCAATATTAATGTCTTTTTCTTTGATTAAATCGTAATTAGCTAAAGAGGCATATGTAATAACAGCTCCAGAAACTTCGATGGGGTCAACTTGGGCTACAGGAGTAATTGTTCCCATTGGTCCGACTTGCCAATCAATTTTGTTGATTCTGGTTTGACTTGAACGTGCTGGAAATTTGTAAGCAACTTGACCTTTAGGGCGATTATTTTTGATTCCTAATTGAGTTTGAATTTTTAAGTCTTCTATTTTTACAACTAAACCGTCTATTTCAAATGGATAATCTTGTCTATTTTTAAATAAAAATTTTTGGTAAATATTTTCTATTTCATCAAAAGTAGAACAATGAAAACTTTCAACACCGACAAAACCATTTTTATTTAGAAAATCTATTTTTTCAGACTCTTTTTCGATTAATTGATTTGAAAAAAGTAGATCTGTAGCGTAAAGACTACAATATTCTGAATATTGACCGTCTAATCTTTGAGAAATACCGGAAGTGGCATTGCGAGAATTGGAATATTTCTCGGTAGAAATTTGATTTAACTTTTCAAAATCTTTATTTAACATAACAATCTCGCAACGAATTGACCCAGAAAAATCCTTTGGCATATTCATTACAAAATTTTTCATTTTGACGACATTTTGAGTAATTACATCACCTGTTTTACCGTCTCCTCTAGTGACGGCATCGACAAGTTTTCCATCTTGATACTCTATCTCTAAAGAAATACCATCACATTTTGGTTGGACAACGTAAGATATGCTTCGCATATCAACGTTGCCTGCGGCAGCACTTTTTAATTCAAAATAATGAACTAAATCGTCAAAAGTGTTGACTTTATTTTGAGATCCCATAGAAATTTGATGCTTTTTTTTATCAAATCCGGTGACAAATTTTGTTGTGCCGGCTTTAGTAAAGATTCGATGATATGGCAGTTTTTGACGAAGAATATCTTCTAAAACATCAAAAGTGTGATCATCCATGATTGGTTTATCGGTAGTGAAATAAGCTTTTTTGGCTTCAATTAATAGCTCACCAAGTTTTTCAGGAGAAATATTTTTTAATTCAGGAGAATCAAGGGTGATCATAAGTTGATTATAGCTTACTTAGGCTAGAAAATTATTTGGAGAAGACCCTTGGATATAATGATAAAAACTATATTAGTTAAGATACTAGCGATAATAGTGTATCGATATTGATGTTGTCGAAATAAAAGTTTAACGCTTAGAGAAAGTAAAATTGGTCCGCCGATTAAACCCGTTAAAATTGTGGCAATAAATTTACCGAATTTAAGGAATTTTTTAAGATATTTTTTTTGTTTTTTCTGATTAGATAGTTCAATATTTTTAATTGCAGGAAAATAATTTTGGTGATTAAAAAGATAAATAAAAATAAGACTGGAAAGAGAGTTAAAAAGAGTAAGGCTGATAGAACTAAAAATAATATCTGGATGAGCTAAACAATAGAATGTAATTAAATAAGAAATAATAATAAAAACAACAAATATAAAGGTATTTTTTAGATTTGACCGACGCATTAACAAATTGTATTTTTTTGTTTAGATATTTACAAGACAATAGTAGGCACCTTTGGTGGAACCACGTTTTTCGATAACTTTATCGTCAACTAATTTTTTGAGATCTCGCCAGATAGTGTCATCACTAACCATGGGTAAAAGTTGTTGAGCATCAGGCATTCTTAATCCACCAAATTGTTGCATATATTCGACTAGTTTAATTTGTCGTTCGCTTAAATGAACTTGTTTACCACCAAGTTTCTGTTTGAGTTTAATATCTCGAGAAAGACTTTGAACTTTTTCTTTAACACGAGAAAGTTCAATAGCTAATGCTTGAGTAAAATATTCGATCCATTCGGTCATATCTCGTTTGAAAATATCAGATGATTTTTGGTGAGTTAATTGAAGGGTATTGTAGTAATCTTCGGCATTTCGATCAAAATATTCTTCTAGAGAAAATAAACGACGAATATCATAACCTTCTGAATAAAGAGGTAACATGGCAAAAGCTCGACTAACACGACCATTACCTTCAATAAAAGGATGAATGGCAACTAAAATATATTGTGAGATAGCAGCACGAATGGCTGGGTGAATTTCGCGAGATTCAGGATAATTAATCCAATCAATAAAATCAGCGATAAGATATGGAACTTCAATTGCGGCTGGAGGTCGATGGGCAATCTCGCCGGTTTTAGTGTTTTTTAAAACTACTTGTTGATGACGATATTTGCCAACTTCACTATCTGGAATAATTTTATTGGTGGTGAAAGAATGAATTTTTTTAATTATGGTTTCACTATAAAAGAAAGGTCGACTTTTATCGCTACTATCAATTGATTTTTCTTCTGGAAGTGGAAGACCAGCATCATAAACAGACCAAAGTTCTTCTAAATAACTCATAACATTTCGATAGTTGATAACCTCTTGGATGTCCCTTTCTCCAGCAGTTATTTTTTGACCTTCAACAAGTTTGGCAACTTCTTGAAAAGTTAAATCGTTACCTTCAATTCTAGTACCGTAATGGACCGTTCTGACAACTGCATCTTGTTGAAATTGTTTTTCGTAAGCAGGTATTAAAGGAGCTTCATCGATAATTGCTTTAGCACCTTCGATGATGGCAATATTTTTTAAAACTTTATTATTGATTGAAAATAACGGAGAAAACATTCTAGTGTCATTATAACACTTTTTAGTCTTTTTTTAAGGGGAAAATGCGGAAAATAAATTAGGCCAAAAAAACAAAATCTAAGGCTGAACGTGGGTCGACGTTTGATTCAATCATACTAATTGATTTAATAATTCTTTGAATAATTTGACTAGTTCTTGTACTTGGTTTGTTAATTAAGTCTTGTTGTAATAAGGCTAATTGTTCTTTTAAAAAAGGTAGAATTTGGTCCTTATTTTTATAAAGTTCTTCTAACCCTGAGGTGTCTTTAAGAAAATTTCCAGTTATTTTAATAATCTCTTTTGAAGATTTTTTGTTGTCCAAATTAGTAATTTTTATTAAATGACATCGTGATGTTATAGTATTTAATAATTTTGATGGTCTAGCAGTAATTAAAAAAATATAGTTATTCTCTCCTGGTTCTTCAAGGGTTTTTAAAAGAGCATTTTGTGATTCTATATTAAGATTGTCGGCTTGAGATATTATAACGACTTTGTTTTGGTGGCAAAATGGTTTTTGGGAAATAAATTTTTTTAATGATCGAACAAGATCAATAGTCCAACCTGTTTCTTGGTTAATCAAAAAAAGATCAGGATTATTTATTATGGATTTATGGCCTAATGACTGGCACGTTTCAATAGTGTAATTAATAGATTGATCAATTGATCGAGAAACAATTATAGTAGACGGAAATAATTTCATTTTGGTACTATTATTATATATACAATTATGGATAATGCCGCCCCAAAAATATATAAGAACTTAACTGAAGCTTTGTTAGGTTTAAAACTAATCAATTCTGATCAATCTAAAGAAATAAACTTACGACAACTTAAGACTGGTGAAACAGAAGAAGAAGCAATAAAAGAATTAAAGTTAGTATCAGAAGATGAATTAATAAAAGCAAAAGCAAGTTTTTTGAGAGTTCCTTTTGTGGATTTAGATAATATTGGTTTTTCTCCAGAAGCTTTAAATTTAGTACCCGAAAGTGTGGCTCAAAAGTATAATATAGTCCCCTATCGTTTTGATCCTAAAGAAAAAATTTTGTTTGTGACCATGGCTAACCCACTTGATTTAGAGACAATAGAATTTTTAGAAAAAAGAACTAATTTAAAGATAAATGTATCGATGTCGACAGAAAAACAAATTTCTGCCTTTGTTAGGGAAAAATATATTAGAGAGAAAAAAATTACTTCTGAGGTAAACAAAGCATTGAATGAAAGAAAAGATGAAGAACGGGAGATGAAGAGAGTTCAAGAAGAAGTTGCTATTGAAGCACCAGTGGCTAAAATTGTATCAACTATTTTGGAGTATGCAGTTAAGTCTAGAGCTTCTGATGTACATGTTGAACCACAAGAAGAAAATGTTCGAGTAAGATATAGAATTGATGGAATTTTACAGGAAAAATATTTACTTCCAAGAAATGTCCATGATGCCGTGGTTTCTAGAATAAAAATTTTGTCAAACTTAAAAATTGATGAGAAGCGCGTGCCTCAAGATGGTCGTTTCTTTTTTTCTGTTGATGGGAGTGATGTGGATTTACGTGTTTCTACTTTACCAACTACTTATGGAGAGAAAGTGGTAATGCGTTTGCTTCAAAAATCACAAAAAGTACCAACATTGCCAGACTTGGGTTTACGAGGATTAGCATTGAAGAACCTAATGAATTCAATTCAAAGACCACATGGAATTATTATTGTTTGTGGACCAACTGGTTCTGGTAAGACAACTACTTTATATTCTATTTTGGATATTGTGGCAACAACAAAGGTTAATGTAGTAACAATTGAAGATCCAGTAGAATATCAAATGAAAGGGGTAAACCAGGTGCAAGTTAACACTCAAGCAGGGTTAACTTTTGCTTCGGCATTAAGATCATTTTTACGACAAGATCCAAATGTAATAATGGTTGGAGAAATTCGTGATACTGAGACGGCCGATTTGGCTATTAATGCGGCTTTGACTGGTCATTTAGTTTTTTCAACTTTACATACTAATGATGCTTCTGGAGTCCCTCCAAGATTATTAGATATGGGAGCAGAACCATTTTTATTAGTGTCTTCATTAAATTGTGTGGTTGGACAGAGAGTTTTGAGAAGAGTTTGCAAAAACTGTGCTGGAGAAATGGAAATGACGCCACAAATAATGGATGATATGAAAAAAACTTTAGGGCCTGTTTATAATTTGTTAGAAGATAAATTTAAAAAAGATGGTAAGGCTATGACTATTCCTAAAATTGTAGGCTGTGAAAAATGTAATAATACTGGTTATTTAGGAAGAATAGCTATATATGAGGTAATGCCAATATCAGAAAAAATTAGTAAATTAATTATTGAAAAAGCAGCTGCTTTGGATATACAAAAACAAGCTATGGAAGAAGGAATGTTAACAATGAAGCAAGATGGTTACGTTAAGGTATTAGAAGGAGTGACCACTATTGATGAAGTTATTAGAGTGGCCCAATATTAATTAGTAATTAGTTAGTAGTAAATAGTAAAACAAAAAATAAAATGCATACAAAATTACAAGAAATTTTAAAACTGGCAGTAGCTAATAAAACTTCGGATGTTCACTTAATGAAAGGAGTAGTACCTAAATTTAGATTAAACGGAGAATTGGTTAATGCTCCAAATATGACTCAAATGGAAGATTCTTTAATAAAAGAAATGATTGAATCTTTGCTTGATGAAAAGAAAAAAGCTGAATTGACTTCTTTAAAAGAAATAGATTTTTCTTTTGAAACTGATGAGTCTCGTTTTAGGGCTAATATTTATTACCAACAAGATAGTTTAGCCTGCTCATTGAGGTTAATTGCATCTAGAATTCCCTCTTTTGAAGAATTACAGTTGCCAAATCTATTGAGAAACTTTGCAAATTTAAAGCAAGGATTTGTTTTGGTTACTGGTCCGACTGGTCATGGTAAATCAACTACCGTGGCAGCAATTTTGGATGAAATAAATAAGACAAGAAATAGTCATATTGTGACAATTGAAGATCCGGTGGAATATATAATTAAATCTAATAAATCAATTATTTCTCAAAGAGAATTGGGTAATGATACTGGTGATTTTAGTCGAGCTTTGAGATCTTGTTTAAGACAAGATCCAAATGTGGTTTTTATTGGTGAAATGAGAGATTTAGAGTCAATTCAGTCGGCTTTGACAATTGCTGAAACTGGTCATTTAGTTTTTTCAGTGTTACATACCAACTCTGCGGCTCAAACAATTGATAGAATCATCGATGTATTCCCGTCGGGAGCCAAAGAACAGATTAAAATTCAATTATCTTCGGTAATAACAGCAGTAGTATCACAAAGATTAGTGCCAGCACTTGGTGGTGGAATGATTCCGGCACTTGAGATATTAATGAGTAATTCGGCCGTTAAGAATATTATTCGTGAGGGTAAAACTTTTATGATAGATAATATTATTCAAACTAGTGCAGAGGCTGGAATGGTTAGTTTGGATAGTTATTTAGCAAAATTAGTTTTAGAAGGAAAAATTTCTCAAGAGGTAGCAGTTAATTTTTCTTCAAATCCGTTGGATTTTAATAATAGGTTAAGAAATAAAAAAATATTATGACGAGATTTGTTTATAGAGCTAAAGACTGGAATGGAAAATTGATCAAAGGAGTAGTAGATTTACCTGAAAAATCAGCAGTTATTGAATCTATTAGAGAGGGTGGTCTAATTCCTCTATCTGTAAATGAAGAAAGTCAGACATTGCTTGGAGGAATATCTCGAAATTTATTTTCTAAAGTCGGAGTAAAACAAGTGTCAAATTTGACACGACAATTATCGACTATGATGAATTCAGGATTGGCCCTAACTGACGCTTTAAATTTATTAAAAAATCAAGCGACTAAAAATAGTTTAATGTTTGAAATACTTGATCATGTTTTAACTGCTGTACAAGGAGGACAATCGTTGGCTGATGGTTTGAATAAATATAAGAAGATTTTTGGTGAAGCATATATTGCTTCTATTGATGCCGGAGAAGAAGGTGGTGTATTAGAAGAAATATTATCAAAATTAGCTGATACTTTAGAAAAACAAAATGAATTTTCAAGTAAAGTAAAAGGGGCAATGATTTATCCGATTATAGTGGTTATTGGTATGTTAGTCGTGGTGGTAATAATGATGGTATTTGTAATTCCGAAATTGCTTGGTTTATATGGAGATTTTGGAGCTGATATGCCAGCAGCAACAAAGATAATGATGTCGATGTCTAATTTTATGACTAAATTTTGGATTTTTATTCCAGTATTAGTTGGAGGAGGATTTTTGTTATTTAAAATTGGATATAAAAATGACAAATTTAGGTTTAAAATAGATGATTTTAAGATAAAATTGCCTATAATAGGAATATTAAACCAAAGAAACATATTAGCTAGCACGATTAGAACTATGTCGATGTTGTTGTCTGCTGGAATTCCTTTAGTAGATACTTTAAGAATTGTGGCTAATGTATCAGGAAATGAAGTTTTTAATCGGGCTTATTTACAAATTGCTGAAAGAGTTCAAAAAGGTTTTTCAATTGCTAATTCATTTGAAGAAACTGGTATTTTCCCTGTAGTGGTTAATCAAATGGTGGCAACCGGAGAAGCCACAGGAAAATTAGATGAAGTTTTGTTAAGGGTGGCAGATTATTTTGCTACAGAGGCTGAACAATCAGTAAAATCTTTAACTTCTGCAATTGAACCTTTAATAATGATTGTATTGGGTTTAGGGGTAGCTTTTTTGATGGTGGCGGTAGTAATGCCTATCTACAACTTGACATCCCAATTTTAGTAGTAAATAATGAATGTTAGATATTAAAATTTTATTGAAAAAATGAAAATGAATAAAAATGGTTTTACTTTAGTAGAGTTGTTGATCGTTATTGCTTTGATAGCTATTTTGTCGGTGGCAGTATTGGCAACTATTAATCCTATAGAACAGACTAATAAAGCAAGAGATGCAAAAGTCCAAAATGATGCTGCTGAAGTTCTATCAGCTTATGAGAGATATTATGCTAGTAAAAATTCATATCCTTGGCTAGATTTGATGGACGATGAGACTGATACAGTGGATGCTGCTTTTTTTAGTAAGGCTAATGAAGCAGGATTTGGTTTATGTACCAATGCTAGTGCTACAACTAAAAATGATTTATGTACAACATCAACTACGCCTGGTGCTTTGGTTACCTCAGATGAATTGAAATCATCTTTCTTAAATAAGGAATATACCATTATAGGTGCTAACTACAAACCAGAGAATACTCTTTTCTTGATTAAGCAATCCTCTACTGCTGGTAATAATATCTATGTTTGTTTTGTACCAAAAGCTAAAGTTAATAGAACTAATACAGCTGGTTTTAAACTTAAGGCTTTGACTATAACTAATGGTTTACCAACGACAATTGTAGACGCGACGGATCAACAAATTATAGATGCGACGTATGCTACTGTTACAGACAATGTTAGTTTATTTAGATGTGTACCACAATAAAATATTTTTGATTTGATTTTGAACCCCTCTTTTAAAGAGGGGTTTTTGTTAGAATTAGTTTATGGAATTGTTTATATTAACAATGATTTTTATATTGGGTTTGTGTCTTGGAAGTTTTGTAAACATGTTAGTTTATAGAGTAGCTAGGAAATATAAATTGGAAAAAGATAAATTCAAAGTAAAAAATAACAATAGAAGTCACTGTGATTTCTGTGGAAAACAATTATCTTGGTATGAAAATGTTCCGATAATTTCTTGGTTATTACAAGGAGGAAAATCAAGATGTTGTCTTAAAAAATTATCAACACTCTACCCTATTGTGGAAATAATGACAGGAATTTTATTTTTGATTTATTATTTTTTTGGGCGACCACAAGAGTCGCCCTTACAATTAGTATCAGGATTTTTAATAATTGTTTTGTTGGTTTTTTTAGCTGTATTTGATTTCAAATATATGATTTTGCCGGATTTTGCGGTAGCAACTCTTATAATTATTTCTTTTTTGGGAGTTGTTTTTGATGAACCAAATATAATTCCCTATTTGATTTCAGCAATAATTTCTGGTGGCTTTTTTTTGTTTTTATATTTGATTACTAAAAAAAAAGGAATGGGTTTTGGTGATGTAAAGTTAGCTGTTTTTATGGGATTGTTTCTTGGTTGGCCTAAGATATTGGTGGCTATATATATAGCTTTTATAATCGGAGCACTTGTGGGAGTAGTTGGTATGATTTTAAAAAAAATTAACAAGAAAAGTAAAATTGCTTTTGGTCCATTTTTAATTTTTGGGACAATAATAGCTTGGATTTGGGGTGATCAAATTATTAATTTGATAAGATGATAGATTGTTGATGTTAGATCTTAGAAAAAAGGTAAAATTAATTATGAAAAATAAAGGTTTTACTTTGATGGAATTGTTGATAGTGATGGCTATCTTGATGATTTTAATTGTTATTTTAGTAGGAATCATTAATCCAGCTGGTTTACTTGGAAAAACAAATGACTCTCGAAGAAAAAGAGATTTGGATGCAATTAGAAAATCTTTTGAAGAATATTTTAATGACAAAGGAGTTTATCCAATTGATATTGGAAATTGGAATATAAAAACAAATTGTAAAAGTTCTATTTTTAATTCATACTTAAATCCCTGGCCATGTGATCCTAATGGTAATCCTTACTATATTTGGGTGAGTGATAATGGGAAATATTTTAAAGTTTTGACTAATTTGGAAAACAAAAAAGATGGATCTATTCCTTCTGGTTGGTATAACCACGATGTTTCTTATGAAATTGATGGTTATAATATTAATGAAGTTAATTATGGAGTTTCTAGCTCTAATATTTCTTGGAATACAGATATATAAAATTAAGTTTGTAATAATTTAGGATAGATTATTGTGGTGCTGGCTGTAATTAGGTTAAAAAAGTATTATCATTAACTAATGAAGAAAGTAGAATTTTTTATTGTAGTATTAGTAGTTTTCGTTTTGAGTTGGATTACTTGGAGCCAATTTGATTTGGCGGAAAAAAAATCAAGAGATGTAGAAAGAAAATCAAGTTTGCATGAATTATCAAAAGTTATAAGATTATACTATGCTGATTATGGAAAGTTGCCTGAAGAAAAGTTGATCAATGGTTTATGGGGAAAAGAATGGAAAGATGGAGATTATATTTATATGAAACAAGTTCCTAAGGAAAATTATATTGATAATCAATATTGTTATAAACAATATGATAAACAAACTTTTGCTTTATTGACTAATTTAGAAAATAAAAAGGATGTTGATTGCTTTGATAAATCTTTTGATTGTGATGGTAAAAAATATTGCTATGAAAACAAAATATCAGCAGTTGTTAGTAATTAGTAAAATAAAAAATGAAAAAAAGTAAATTAAATAAAGGATTTACATTGGTGGAATTGTTAGTGGTGATTTCGATTATAGGAATATTAACAACTTTGTTGATGGTAAATTTTGTAGGAACTAGAGAAAAAGCCAATGATTCCAAAAAAGTTCAAGATCTTAATTCGATTAAAAATGCCTTGAGAATGTATTATAACGACAATCAATCTTATCCAACAGGAACTAATTGCTTCGATTGTTTAAATACTGCTATAGGTTCTAGTTATTTACCAAATATATCTAGTATTGGCTATACTTATAGTCAATTAGATAGTGGTGATGGATTTATATTAACAGTACCTTTGGAAAGTGGTTCTAATAATTCAAACGAGTCTCAAATTAATTGTAATTTAACTCCCACACCAGGTGTCTATGCTGTGTGTACTAATTAAAAATGAAAAATAAATTTAATGAACAAACCCCTCAGTTTCGATTAAAATCGAAACAGCTCCCCTTAAAAAAGGGAGCAATCTTAAAACAAAAAGGGTTTACTTTAGTAGAACTGTTGGTGGTAATTTCAATCATGAGTGTGTTGACGGTAGTAGCAATTTCTTCTTTTAGGACGGCACAAACAAAATCAAGAGATGTCAGAAGAAAAAATGATTTAAATTCAATTTCTAAAGCTTTAAACATGTATTACAATGATGTTGGAAGTTTTCCATATGGATCTACTAATTTAGATTTAACAATGGCGGGAGTGGGTTTTTCGGCAAGTGTTGGTGGCAAAGTTGTAACTTATATGGTGGAAATACCAACAGAAACTACAAATAGTGTTCAAGGTTATAGTTATATTAGTGGTACAACAGGAAAATCTTTTAAATTGTTTGCTAATTTAGAAAATACGAACGACAGCAGTTGTCTAACTGATGTTGATGATTATTCTGTTAGTAATGGGTGTGTTTATGGAGTTAGTAGTTCAAATATTAAAATAGGAGACGACTTGTTATGAAAAAAAATGGCTGTGCCTGCTGGCAGACAGGTTTTACTTTGATTGAATTATTAGTTTCAATTTCTATAATTGCGATATTAACTGTTTTGGCTTCATTAAGTTTTTCTAAAGCTCAAAAAAATGGTCGAGATCAACGTAGAATTAATGACTTAAAATCGGTTCAATCGGCAGCAGAACAATATCATTTGTTGAACAATGAATACCCAACTTTGATTAATGTTGGATGGACTGGTCCGGACAATCAAATGATTTTAGCTAAGTTTCCAGTTGATCCTAAAAATACTGGTAGTTATGTTTATACGGCAAATACCCTTAGTAGTTCGAATTATTGTATTTGTGCTTTAATGGAAGATTCAAAAAATGCTAATTCGGCTATAGATTGTAGTGATTTTGTGAATATAACTAATTATTTTTGTGTTAAAAATCAACAATAAGAAATTCCCTTTCCTTCAGGTATCTCCTTTTAGTGAAAAAGGGGAAATTTATTTAAAAAAAGGATAGAATTAATTATGAAAGAAAAAAGGACAGATGGATTTACTCTTTTTGAATTATTAGTAACAATTTCAATTATTGCCGTATTGACAGCAGTGGCGGTGGTTAGTTTTGGAGGAATGACTAAAAAAGCTAGAGATTCTAGAAGAATGGCTGATTTAGAAAAAATGAGAATTGCTTTGGAGTCTTTAAAACAGATTGGATCAACTTATCCGTCAACTAGTAATTTTAGCAATTCTCTAATTGGTAGTAGTTTATTACCACAAATTCCAAAGGATCCAAAAACTGGATCGACTTATCCTTATACGGGTACAAATTATACCTATCAAATTGGAGCGAGCATGGAAGATTTAGGATCAACTAACAATAGCTCATTTAGTTGTGGAGGTGGAAGTTGTAATTATAAAGTGGTTAACCCTTAATGAAAAAAATAAAAAATATTTTTGGCTTTACTCTAGTGGAATTAATGGTGGTAGTGGCGGTAATGATAATTTTAACTGGTATAGGAGCCGCTGCTTTAAATAAATTAAATAATAGTCAAGAACTGGATAGTTTAAAAAACGAAATGATTAATAGTTTAAATTTGTCTAGAAGCATGGCGTTAACTAATCAGTTACCAAATGGTATTAATGATTCATTGAAATTTGTTTTAGTTACAATGACAGTTGGAACCAGTTTGAGAACGGATGCAGTAACTATTGATAGTGGCGCACAACCTTATTTTGTTAAAAATAACAAAGCGATAACAACTAATAATTCGTTTGGATTTTCGATAGAAAATGGCCGTTTAACTGATGGAAATGGCATTTTGACTAGTACCCCATTGTGTCTTTCTTTGTCTTTAGATAATGATACTGACGATAAAAAATATATTTATATAGAAACTACTGGTTTGATCTATGAAAAAAATAATTGTAATTAAAAAAAATCAAAAAGGACAAAGTATGGTGGAAATGGTATTTGCTATTACAGTTGTAGCGTTGGTGATTACAGGGGCAGTAGTTTTAATAGCTAATTCTATTGGAGTTAAAAGTCGTACTTTTGATCGAAAAAAAGCTATGGAAATGGCTGAAATAGTGATGGAAGATTTAATTGACCAAAAGAAAAATAATAGTACTTATTTTTGGGAAAAAAATATTAAAACTGGAGAAACTTTACCTAATTTTTCTGGTTATTCTTACGATGTCGGTTATAGTGAATATAACGGTAATGGTTGTGATATTAATGAATGTGTTACAGCAATAATAACGGTTAATTGGGCCGATGGAAAAAATATAAAAGTTAATAAGTTTTTTTCAAAAGAAGTTAATTAGCAATTAGTTAATAGCTAGTAGTAAGTAGAAAAAAATGAAGAAAATATATAAATTAGAAAATGGTTTTACATTGATGGAAATAATTGTAGTCATAGCAGTTTTGGCGTTGATCATGGTATCAATTATAGGAGTGGTTGTTTCGGTGTTGAAAGTTCAAAACAGAACAAAATCTAATACGAGAGTAGTTTCAGTGGGAAACACTATTTTAAGTGAATTGAAAAAGAATTTAATTAATGGAGACAGTTTATCTATTATTTGTAGCGAAGATAAAAGCAGTATTACTTTTACTAATGACTTTGATGGTAATACAACAATATTTAATTGTACTCAAGGTAAAATTGCTTCTATATCGGCCCAGACAGTTTATCTTAACGGAGAAGATGTTACAGTTGATGATTGTAGTCAATTTGTGACTTGTTATACCCTACCGTCTTTGGAAATTTCAGGAATAAAATTTAAATTTGGAGTTGGAAGTAGTATTTTTGGAGTAGGTTCAAGTCAAAATTTTGAAATGGATGTGACGGTAAGAAATTGATTTAATTGACTTTTTGATTTGGTTATCATATTATTCAGCCTATGTTAGGGATTTTCAATTAAATGAGTCTAGAAAGATTTTGCCTTAGGGCTGGAGCAACAATAGCGGCAATGGGAATGTTGACAGGATTTTATGGTTGTAACGAGAGTCAGATAGTAGAAGAACCAAAAGTGGTAGTAATGACGACTGAGAAACCAGTAGACTCCCCTATTCCAAGAATGACACCATCCGTAGCTCCAGAAAATAATGAAACGGAAATCTTAAACTCAGAAGACACAATTGATTTAGGAGATATTTTTCAACAAGCACCAGAAATTGAAGGGCTAAACAAAGAAATTCAAGATGAAAAGGTTTTTTATACATACAAAGAAGGAAATATTTATGGTGGAGAAGTTGGTGAATATGCTGGAGTTTATAAAGATAATGTGACTCTTAGTGGCGAAAAAGTTGGGGGTGTTTGTTTGGAAGCTAAGATATGTCATTTCATTTTAAATGATGCATTGGATCAAATTCCAAAAAGTGAACCAGAAATAAAAGTTGTTGTACCACTAGATATTACTAAATATGACGGAGATTTTAGAATAGAAAAAATTAGTAGTGGTGGACTAAATTGGTATGGTTGTTTTTTTGATCAAGAATTAAGTTTTGTGGATGTATGTTTTGGAAATAATCTTTATAAAACTAATCCAGAACCTAATGATATGTTTTTTGTAACTGATAATGATAATCCAATTTATATTAATCAAGCAGTTTGTAATTGGAATTGTTTTACCGAAGACTATTTTGATATGAATCGGTTAGTCTATTATTTTTCAGACGGTTTTTTGGATTATGGTTCAACAAATGAATCAGCTTTTGGTAAATCACTTTGTCAAATAAATTCATCTCTAGTAATTGGATTAGGTGTGGTGACTAAAGAAGGAGACAAAAAAAATCTTGATTCAACAACTATGCCGGACAATTCCCTATTAACTATAGATGAAAAAACAATTGTGTTTATGGAACCAGAATCAGGAGTACTACCTTTTATACAAGAATGGACTGAGGATAAACAAATTTAATGTATGTATCTGTTGTGTATATACTATAAGACACTAACTATTTGACATTTATTCGTATCTATCATAGAATACTTCTATATTATAGGTTTTCAGATAAATGACAGAAATGTCCAATAAAGAAGTTTTAGATTTTAATAAACCAGAGGAAACAAAAGATTTTCCGGTTCAGATTGATGGAACATCAGCTTTAAAATTGGATGTTGCAGATGAAGTATTGAGAGAGGAAAAAGGTCGCGATGCTCAAATTGGAGAAATAAGAGAATTTATTAAACCAGAGAGACCACAAGCTGTTTTACCTTTAACTAATACTGATGCTGGAGTTCAAAGAGCTCCAAGAGGTGTAGTTGGCCCTGTAGGTAATCAAGGTAGAGAAACTAGTGGTGGTGATAGAACTGGTGGAAGAAGAAAAAAAGGATTGGGAGTTAGAATTACAGCTGGAGTAATGGCTGTTGTAGCAGGAGCTGGGATAGGTTATGGAGTTTTTAAAGATAAAATAAATAGTTTTTTTGGTGGTGGAATAGACCCAAACGATTTACCTCCAACATATCCAGTAGAAACTCCAGGAGAAATGCCTTCTCAATCTGAGAATATCGAGTCCCCCACTCCAAGCGCAGAGGTAACTCCAGAAGTGACAGAAGCTCCAACTCCAACTTTGGATGAGTTTGGTTTTTCTGAAGAACGCAAAGCCGAACTTAATCAACAAATCAAAGATTTCCTAAATTATCAAGGAGAGTATAGTAAAGAGAATATTCAAAAATATCTTTTACCTATTGAAAATAATTATTATAAGCTAGGATTAGCTGGAAATGGTG
>JAEZTF010000014.1 GCA_023443725.1 Candidatus Parcubacteria bacterium | reverse complement strand
AAACTCTCGAAAAATTCAAAGTCTTCACTGGCACAACTAAACACGAAGATAAAACTTTTGAATGTGTCTACTTCCCAATTGGAGACGGAAAGAAATATCGCCTGATTGATTGTGATGAATGTAAATATCGATATAGCAAAGGCACCAGAACTCAACTTTTCAAAACTATTGAATATCCGATTAATGAAAAAGTCATTTTGTGCGAAGGCGAATTTGACGCCATGATTGGCTGGCAGAATACTGGCTATGCTTTTTGGTCATCAACTGGAGGAGCGGCGACATTTTACAAAAGCTGGGTAAACGATTTTCTCAATCTTCAAGAAATCATTGTCTGTTACGACAATGATGATCCTGGAAAATGTGGAGCTGAAAATACTATCAAAATATTAACTGATGGAGGTATCGACCCGCAAAAAATTATTCTGATTGAAATATCAGAGATATTCGGAAAAGACATCTCGGATTATTTTTCTAGTGGACGAACCAAAGAAGATTTTGATGAATTAATCCAAAATGCGAGACCGCCATGAATCAAACCATCAATCTCAAACATAAATTAATTATTAAATAGCAAAATGCAAGACAAAAAAGAAAAAACATGCATCATCTACTGCCGAAAATCAGCAGTCCAGCAAAACAATAACAGTTCAATAGAAAGCCAAGAGGAAATTCTCAAAGCCATAGCCAATAAGAGAAGACTTGAGGTTAAAAAGGTTTTTGAAAGCCTTGGAACAACCACCAAAATTAAAGAATTAGTTGAGTGGATTAATGAAAATAGGACGGATTATCTCTTAACGATGGGGATAGATCGACTTTATCGACGACAAACAGATTTCAATCAAATCCTTGAACTCATTCAAAGAAAAAGATTAAAAGGAATAATAACTCCCAACAAAGATTTTGATGCCCAAAGAGATATCTCTTCGATATTAATTCTTGGGTTATTTTGTAATTTCGAAAGAGAAATCATCTCTAAAAGAATAAGGGCAGGTATTCAAGCCAAAAGGAATAAATAAAAATGAAAAAAGAAACTTCTCTTATTATTTCTGAAAAAATCCCTCAAGTAGGGGAGGTTTCTAGTAGTCTTGAAAATAAAATCGAAGTACTCGCAAACTTAATTCTCGATCGAATAGCAGACGATCTAAAAAATAACTGCTTGAAAATACCGTTAAAAAATTAAATAATAAAAATATCAATTATGGAACACTTAAATAATATTCAATATGGAGTAGCTGCAATTAGGGTTTCTTCCAGTAAACAAGGTTTACAAGGAGACTCTCCAGAATCACAATTGCAACAAATCAAATTACTGGCTGAAAGAAAAGGAATAACAATTTCTAAAATTTTTGAATTTATTGAATCAGCCTCAAAAGAAATCCAGCCAAATCAAAAAGCCATAGATTATTGCCTTAACAAGGAAAATAATATCAGTTACTTCTTTATTAAATCGATCGACAGATTTACCCGTGGTGGCTCTAAATTTTATACTAAACTGAAAGATCAGCTTGATGAACATAACATTCAATTAACCGACGTTTACGGAATTATTGGAGAAGGAAAAATAAATACTTTAGGGCATCTAGGTGTTGAATATAAATGGTCAAACTACTCCCCAACTTACAAAAGCGAAATTTTAGAGGCAGAAAGAGCAAAAGACGAAGTTCGAGATATTCTAACCCGTATGATTGGAGCCGAAATTGAATACGTCCGCCTCGGTTATGCCATCAGACAATCACCTTATGGTTATATGAATACTAAAACTGAAACCATTCATGGTAAAAGAACCATTCTTAAACCAGAACCATTCGAATCAAAGCATATTATCACCATGTATGAGTTGAGAGCCTCTGGAAACAAAACCGATCAAGAAATTGTCGACATTATTAATGACATGGGTTTTAAGAGTCGAGAAATATCTGTTCACAGTAAAGAGAATCGTAGAATAATAATTGGGAAACGAGGAGGAAAACCAATGACAGTAAAACTCCTTCAAAAATATATTTGTAAACCAGTTTACGCTGGATATAAATATGATAAATGGACTAAAGATAAACCAATAAGGGCAAAATTCAAAGGATTAGTAACTCGAGAATTATTCAACAAAGCCAATCGCGGCAAGATTACTATAATCGACAATGGGGGAGAAGTCAGAATATGTAAAGGGATTGTTCCTTCTTGGTTAAAAAGAAGAAATAAAAACAATCCAACTTTTGCCTACAAAAATTATGTTGCCTGTCCTTATTGTCACAAGCCACTTTTAGGGTCTGCATCAAGAGGTAAAAGTGGAAAACATTTTCCTGCTTATCATTGCAGTAGAAAAGGAGAACATTATTTTAGAGTCAAACTTTTAGACTTTGACAAAACTATAACCAAATTTTGTGGCTGTGTTGAAATGGTTGAAGAAGAACAAAATAAAACAATTAAACAACTCACCAAAGAATGGGAGAAAAGAAAAGATCAAAACACTAATATTAATAATTGTGTTGATCAACAAATCAAGGAAATTGATTCAGAAATAGAAATGTTAACCGAAAAAATCAAAATGGTTTCATCATCAGAAGTAATAAAAATATTTGAAACAAGTATCGCCAGTGCTATTCAAAAGAAAAAAGATTTATTAAACAAAGCTCCAGAAATAACTCTTGAAAATATCGATTTTGAAGACTTAATGAAGAATGCCAAATATTATTTGGAACACCTACCTGAATTGTTATTTTCTGAGGAAGATAAGATGAAAGATGCTGCTATGTTTGGGTTGTTATTCGATGAATTACCTAGTTATCAAGATCTAGTTAGTGGAACACCCAAATTTTCCCCACTTATAGGCTTAAACAAGCAGTTTTATAAGGGGGAAAATCAAGTTTGTGACTCCAGTGGGAGTCGAACCCACGATTACCTGGATGAAAGCCAGGTGTCCTAGGCCACTAGACGATGGAGCCAATTTGATTTTATTAAAGAACACGATTATCCGCCAAAGGCGGATGTCCTAGGCCACTAGACGATGGAGCCATTAGTGACAGTTGCTTATTTTAACAAAAGATATTACTTTTTTCATCAAACAAAGTTCAAATTTAATTTTGATAAACTAAAGCATGATTTATATCTTCCATGGTGATGATCAATATGCCAGCCGATCTGCTTTCAACCAACAGTTAGACCAACAATTAAACAAAGATATCCTTCGTCTCGATTCAAAAACAGCCAATCTTGATTCTGTTAATAATTTTCTCAATAGCTCTTCACTTTTTGCTTCTCAAAAAGTTTTAGTCATAACTAATTTATTTTCTATCCCTAAAACTATCTTAGATAAAATTATTAAACTTATTAAAGAAGACATTCAAAACGATATTTATATTTGGCAAGATAAAACCCTAACTCCTACTCAAACAAAAATATTTTCTAAAGCCAAAATAAATCATTTTCCTATAAATAAAGTTCTTTTTTCCTGTTTAAATCAAATTCGCCCCAAAAACATTTCCAGATTCCTTCCTTTGTATCAAAAAGTAATGGAACAAGAACCTTTTGAACTTTTTTTATTCTTCGTTAAAAATAATTTGAGAAAACAAATTATTAGCTACTCTGGTTTTTCCAAAAATGATCTTCAGAAAGCTTATATTCAATTAATTGAACTTGATTTTCAAAGTAAGAATGGACAATTATCCATTCCTAAAGAAATCGCTCTTCAAAGAATTTTAATCAATCTTATTAAATAATTGATCTAATAAGATATTTATTAAAATATTTATATATAGTTTGTTACATATAGTGTATTTAACCTAAAGATAGGAATAAAAAATTTTATACCATTTGTTAGCATTACTATGTATTTACTGCTAACAAACAAAATTTAAAATTTCTGTTATTCTTTTTATATGACAAAAAATAATGCTAATGTTCTTTGGTTTAAACAAATTGGTATTGAAGACGTTAATCTTGTGGGTGGTAAAGGAGGAAATCTTGGTGAAATGTATAATTTAGGTATTCCTATTCCTAATGGTTTTGTCGTTACTTCCAAAGCTTATTTTAATTTTATTGAAGAAAATAATCTAAAAAAAGTCATTCAAGATATTCTCAAAACTACCGATGTTGACCAACCAGATCAATTAGCTGATGCTTCCAAAAGAATTAGATCAATTATTCGCAAAGCTCCAATAAATCACGAACTCTCAATAGAGATTATGAAAGCTTATAAAAAACTTTCTGACTTTGGTGGGCTTAGAAACGTTCCTGTTGCCGTTAGAACTTCGGCTACAGCTGAAGATTCTGCAGATGCTTCCTTTGCTGGTCAAGGAGACACATTTTTAAATGTCATAGGAGAAACTAATGTTCTCAACCGTGTTCGTGAATGTTGGTCTAGTTTATTTACTTCTAGATCAATTTTTTATCAAGTCAAAAAACATTATGACCACTTTAAAATTGGAGTAGCAGTTCCAGTTCAAAAACTCATTAACTCAGAAATTTCTGGAATCATGTTTACCGCCAATCCAGTTACTAGTGCTAAAAACGAAATTATAGTTGAAACAATTTGGGGATTAGGAGAATATATAGTTCAAGGAAAAATCACTCCAGATCAATTTGTTGTCGATAAAAATACCTGGGAAATAATTTCAGAAAATCATGTACCTCAAAGTATCCAGCTTATTCGAGGTAAAGATGAAACTAAAGAAGCTCCAGTTCCTAAAAGCAAAAGAGATAAAAAGAAAATTAATAAAGACATGGCTCTAAAAATTGCTAAGATTGGTCAAAAATTAAATAATCATTATGGCCGTCCACAAGATGTTGAGTTTGCTATTGATCGCAACAAACTTTATATTGTTCAGACAAGACCAATCACTACTCTAGAAAACACTACCAAAAAAATTGAAGGACAAGCTACCGCAATTGAACAAAATCCAGATCTTACAGGTGAACCAGCTAGTCCAGGTACAGCTTCAGGTATTGTAGTTATAATTAAAGATCCAAAAGAAATTACTCGAGCTCAAAAAGGTCATATTTTGGTCACTAGTATGACTACTCCCGATTTTGTTCCTGCCATGAAAAAAGTTAATGGCATTATTACCGATAAAGGTGGTCAAACTTCACATGCGGCCATTGTTAGTCGTGAATTAGGAGTTCCTTGTGTTGTTGGTACTAAAACTGCTACAAAAGATTTTAAAGAAGGCGATGTCGTCACTTTAGATGGTACTAGTGGAAAAATTTGGAAAGGAGATTTTTCCAAAAACATTCAGAAAAAAGAAACTAAAGTTGATTCAAAACTTAAAACAGCCACTAAAATCTATGTTAATTTAGGCGAACCAGATATTGCTGAAACTGTAGCTAAAAGAAATGTCGATGGTATTGGTCTTTTAAGAGCTGAATTTATGATGGCCAATATTGGTATTCATCCTAAACATATGATTGCTGAAGGAAGACAAAAAGAATTTATTTTAGAATTAACTAAAGATTTATTAAAATTTTGTAAAAGTTTTAGTCCTCGACCAGTCGTTTATCGAGCTACTGATTTTAAAACCAATGAATATCGACATTTAAAATGGGGTAAACTTTACGAACCAGAAGAATCAAATCCAATGTTAGGCTTTCGTGGTGCCTCTCGTTATATTGCTTCTCCAGAAGTTTTTAATATGGAGCTTGAAGCGATTAAACTAGTTCGTAATAAATACGGTTACAAAAATATTTGGTTAATGATTCCCTTTGTACGAACTCCACAAGAACTTATCGAAGTTAAAAAAATAGTTTCTAATGCTGGTCTCCTTCGATCACCATCATTTAAATTTTTAATGATGACAGAAATTCCTAGTAATGTTATTCAACTCGACAAATTTATTGATGTCGGTATTGATGGCATCTCTATTGGTAGTAATGATTTAACCATGCTTACTTTGGGATTAGATCGTGACAACGGTGAAGTTGCCAAAAGTTTCAACGAAATGGATCCAGCTGTTCTTTGGTCACTCAAAAGATTAATTACTAAAGCCAAAAAAAGAGGAATTCTGTGTTCGATTTGTGGTCAAGCACCAAGTAATTACCCTGAATTAGTTGAAAAATTAGTTAAATGGGGAGCTACTAGTATTTCTGTTAGTCCAGATGCTATCGATGCTACCAGAGAAATAGTTGCCGCCGCTGAAAGAAAGAAAATTACTCAAAAATAACTACCACTTCGCCTTTAATTTCTTTATTGACAGTAGTTAAAACCTCTTCAAACTTTTTAGTGACTTCTCTAATTATTACCAAATTAACCTCTCCAAAAATTTCTTTTATTTCTTCTTCAAGTTTTTTAACTCTAAAAGGGGATTCATAAATAATTTTTGCTCCATCAATATTTTTATATTTTTCCAAAATTTTTTTTCTCTCTCCAGTTTTTTTTGGTAAAAATCCTAAGAATGAAAATCTTCCAGATGGAATTCCAGATAAAACCAAAGCGTCAATTGCCGCACAAGCACCAGGTAAAGCCGTATATTCAATTCCTAAAGATCGGCACTTTCTAATAAGTTTCCAACCAGGATCAGAAATTACTGGAGTTCCTGCATCTGTTACTAATCCAACTTCTTTATTATCAGATAACAATTTTATTATTTCTGGAATTTTTTGATCCTCCACTTCATCGTAAAAAGAAATTAACTTTGGTTTATTTTTTATTTGCAAATTTTGTAACAATAAACCTGTTTTTCTAGTATCTTCACACAAAAGATAGTCAACTTTTTCTAAAGTATCTATTGCTCTTAAACTAATATCACCCAAATTTCCAATTGGTGTTGAAATTATATAAAGCATATTAATTAAATTGTCTAATAACTGCCACCACTTTTCCTCGAATTTCAACATCAGTTACATAAATAGGTGACATAGTTGAGTTTGCTGGCTGCAATCTAACTCTTGTTGCTTCTCGATAAAATCTTTTTAAAGTAGCAAATCCATTTCTTAAAACTGCCACCACAATATCACCATTATTAGCTTGATTTTGTTCTTTTACCACTACATAATCACCACTTAAAATACCATCATCCACCATTGAATCACCTTTGGCTTGTAAAACAAAAGATTTATCTCCATGTTTAATTAAATTAGAATCAACCGATATTGTTGCATTTGGATCAGTGTATGGTTCTATTGGCTCTCCACAAGCTATAAATCCTAAAACTGGCAACTCTATAAATCCATAATTATTTTTCTCTTTATTATTATCTAAAGAATCAAGAACTTCGATCCCTCTTACTGCCCCTTTATAGCGTCGAATTAAACCTTTTTTTTCTAACACCGCCAAATGTTCATGAACAGTTGACAAAGAAGATAAACCTAAATATTGAGCAATTTCAGTTAAAGTTGGTGCATAACCAAATCTTTCTATATTTTTGGAAATATAGTCCAAAATTTGTTTTTGTCGTCGATATAAAGTTTTAGTCATGAGTTAATATTACACGAATAATACCCGAAGTCAATAACTTAAGATATTTAATATTTTTAAAGCTAAGTATATCCTATAATTTGACTATTAAGGCTATTTTTGGTAGAATACCTTGATTTGTTAAACAATCAAAAGCTGATTATTTTAATAAATTTGTACTTTAAAAAATAAAACTGGATTTTTATATTCTTTGCAATATATTTTTGATGATCATCTTTTGGTCCTTAGAAATATATTGCAAACGCAATATAAATTAGAAAAGGGGATCTTGTAAATGAAAAATTATGAAGAATGTTTAACCAAAGAAGAAGTAATCACAAGCTTCTTAGCTTCCAAAAAGAGCTCCGACGATCATATCCAAGCATCGGAAAGACTTTCTCAATTAGGCCATCATGACGATGCTTTAAAGCTCTATCTTGTTGGTGCACAAATGAACCTGCTCGAAAGAGAATCGTACATGATTCATGATTTCGAAGCCGCAGTCAGTAGCCTAAAAACTGCCAGTTCCCTCATGAGTGAAACCTCTGAAAGTATACAAGGTTCTGCCAGAACAATTGAATCTGCAGCTGGAACAATCGGCGAAGCATCTAGGACGATGCATCACGCATCAGAAACTGCAAATCAAGCCTCCGGAAGGATGGTTAATGCAGCAGAAACAATCAACAGCGCCTCACACAGAATCGGCAGATAAAATTTTCCAATCCCAGTTTTATTTCATACCGGCAGGTTTATGTAACAACATACACCTGCCATTTTTTTTATCAAAAAAATATAGCTTTGGGATGTTATATTACTATAGATGGTTTTAATTTTCCTTATTTTATTTTTATCCTTATCTACCCCAGTTTTTGCCAATCAGGAGTTTACTCTAAACCAAAAAATAAATTATCAAATCGATAACCAAGGCAATGCTTTTGTTGTTCAAGAGTCAGAGCTTATAAACAATTATTCCGAAATTTACCCCCAAAACTATCAAATCACTATTTCGTCTACTAATATTACCAATATTACTAGCAATGACAGTTTCGGTAATATTCTCCAAAAAACAGAGGTAATAGGGGACCAAACTCAAATTTATTTAAAATTTAATCAAGCTTCTATTGGTAAAAATCAGATTACAAAATTTAAACTTAATTACACCATTCCCAAATTTGCCACCCAAAAGGGAAATACTTGGGAAATAAGTTTACCTGATTTTCAACAAATTAAAGATAAAGACAATATTGATTTAAGCATTTTATTACCATCTTCTTTTGGTAACCTTTCATTTGCATCTTCAAATCCAAATCAAATCACTAATTTAAATCAACAAACTCAAATTTCTTTTACTACAAACAATGTTAAGAATAAAAATATTTTGTTAATTTTTGGAGATTATCAACTTTTCGATTTTAATCTCAAATATTTTCTTTCCAATTCATCAAACTCAACCAAAACTCAACAAATTGCTATTCCTCCTCAAACTAATAGTCAAAAAATCACTTATCAACAAATAAATCCTCAACCTCAAAATATTATTATCGATCAAGACGGAAATTGGTTAGCCGAATATCAACTTACCGCTAATCAAAATTTAGAGATAAATATCTCTGGTCAAGCCAAAGTTATCCATTCAAATCAAACTTTTGCCAAAATTAATCCTAATCAATATCTTAAAGCACAGACATTTTGGCCAACTCAAAATCAAGAATTAATTAAAATGGCTCAAAACTTAAAAACCCCAAAAGACATTTTTGAATTTGTAGTTAATTATCTTAGTTATAAAACTAATAACTTTGAGACATCTATTAGAAAGGGAAGTGATCTAGCAATTATTAATCCAAATGATTCGCTTTGTACTGAATTTACCGATCTTTTTATTACTTTAGCCAGAATTAAAGGCATTCCTGCTAGAGAAGTAGAAGGCTTTGCTTATACTAATAACCAAAAAATAAAACCTATTAATGAGAATACTGATATTCTTCATGCTTGGCCTCAATATTACGATAATACAAAACAATCCTGGATTTCTGTCGATCCTACTTGGACAAACACCACTAGTGGTGTTGATTTTTTTAATGATCTTGACCCTAACCACTTGGCTTTCGTTTTCCATGGTCTAGATAGTCAAAATCCATTAACCCCAGGATCGTATAAAAATAATCAAAATGTTAAAACTGTCGAAGTTAATTTTTCTAAAACTGAATTAACTTCAAATTTCTTTCCATTAGAAATAAAAAATCTACCTTCATCAATTTTTGGAAAACAAACAATTAAAGTTTACAACCCAAATTTAAACGCCATTACTAATCTTAGTTTTAAAACTAAAAATTCTGACTGGAAATACTTTCTTGATGTTATTGCTCCACTTTCATCCATAGAAATAACCTTGCCAGAAAATTATTTTTTACCTAAATTAGAAATAAACATTAATTCAGACAATAATCAAACTGCAAACTTTTCAATTAATAATCATCGTTTTTATTTTAGTTTAATAATTATTACCGGCATTTTAATTACTTTAATCGGAATTGGCGGTATAATATTTAAAAGAAAACACAAATCATGAAGAAAATATTTAAATTTACCTTACTTCTAACCTTTTCTCTTATAACTATTAATCAGATATGGGGAAATCTTACTTTTCAAAATATTCCCTGGAGTATAATCAAAATAGCTTTTGTTTTAAGTATTTTTGAAGTAATTCTCAAACCAATTATTAAAGTCTTACTTCTACCCATTAATATCCTTACTTTAGGAACTTTCAGAATTATTATTAATACATTTGGACTTTATTTAGTCACTTTTTTGTTTTCAGATTTTCAAGTAGGTAATATTAACTATCCATCTACGAATTTTTGGGGAATCCAAATACCTCAATTAACATTTAATGGTTTTTTTGCTTATTTAATAACTTCTCTTACTCTTAGTTTTATACTTTATTTTTTTAATTTAATACTTCGAAAGAAAGTTCAAAAAACATGAAAATCATTTTAACTATAATTCAAATAGTTTTATCATTAATCCTAGCTACTTTAATTTTTCTTCAATCAAACGGAGATACAGAATCACGCTCAAATATTATGTCTTCTACTAATATTGAAAAAAGAGGTTGGGAAAAAGTTATGTTTAACTTAACAATAGCTGTTATCGTTTTGTTTTTAGCTTCATCAATAATTCAAACTCTTATCTAACTTGTTTACCAAAATTCATTTTAAAATCGAATATCTTATCTCTTATATCAAGAGAAAATTTGTCTATTTTTTAGTTGGTCTTATTATCATAATTCCTACTATAATTTTTCACCGTCAAATTATTAATCTTTATAATTCTCCTAGTTTTCATACTAAAGTTATTGGTCTTGAAGGTTTATATACTACTGCTAATCTTCCAACAGAAATCACCGAAAAAATAAGTTACGGTTTGACCACCATTTCTGAAAATGACAAACCAGAGAATTCTATCTTAGTTAAATCCATTACCACTGAAAACGACAACAAAGATTACATATTTACTCTTAATAATGATATTTCTTGGGATAATGGTAAGAAGTTTACAGCCTATGATGTTAATTATCAAATTTCTGGAGCCACTATAACTCCATTATCAGACAATCAACTCAAAATTAGTCTTTCTTCACCATTTGCTCCACTTTTAACTTCTCTTAGTCAACCTTTATTTAAAAAAGGACTTCTTGGTATGGGTAATTACCAAGTAAAAAAAATTATCTATCAAGATGGTTACATAAAAAACCTAGTTCTTAAATCAAAAAATAAGGACCAACCTTCAATTGAGTATCGTTTTTATTCCAATGAAACTGATGTCATTAATGCTTTTAAATTAGGAAATGTTGATGAAATCAGAATTAGTTCTCTTCCAGCCGAATTTTCAAATTGGAGAAAAGTCAAAATTAGTAAAAATATTTCCACAAATGATCGTTATACAGCTGTTTTTTTAAATACTCAAAAAATAAACAAACAAATTCGTCAAGCATTGGCTTATGCTACTCCAAAACCAAAAGACAAAAATGAAAGATGTCTCGGACCAATTTCTCCTATTTCTTGGGCTTACAACCCTTCTGTTAAAGAATATAATTACAATCTCACTCGAGCCAAAGAACTCTTTAAAAAAGAAGAAATTTCTAAAATTAATTTAGCCGTTAACAACCGTAGTTTATTATCCATGGCTGAAGAAATAAAAAACTCTTGGTCAAATACTTTTGGCATTGAAGTAAATTTATCTATCATTAGTCAGATTGATTATCAAAATTTTGACGCTATTCTGGCTTATAGTTCCACTACAAAAGATCCAGATCAGTATTCTTTTTGGCATTCAACTCAAATTAACTCCAACATTACCAAGTTAGATAATTCACGTATCGATAAATTATTAGAAGATGGTCGAACTACCATTGACCCAATAGAACGCAAAAAAATCTATCAAGACTTTCAAAGATATCTTCTCGAAGAATCACCAGCCATATTTATTTCTTATCCAATAACTTATCAAATTTTTAGAGAAAAATAATATGAAAAATAAAAATCTTATTACCTATATTCTAATTACCATATTACTAATACTTTTAACTATCGCCGGTATTATTTCTTATCGAGGAATTGAATGGAACATCCTTAAAGACCTTGAATCCAAAAAACTTATTCTTCCTACACCAATACCAAAAACACCAATTTCTACTGAATCTTCAGCCACAATATCATCATCACTTCAAAAATAGGCAAGAAAAAAGCGCTGGGGTAGAGAAATAAAGTAAATTTGTTATTAAACACATGCAATATGTGCCATAAAAAATTTATTTAAATCACTACTGATTCAGCGCTTTCTTTTCCATCACTTATGAGAAGTTGTTGTTTTGACTTCAACTTTCTTCTTCACAGGACCGCAATGAATTTTTGGATAATCGCCAAAAGAAATCTCCACAATATCAAATTGATGGAATAACTTATCGGTGATTACCTTAATCTCTTCCTTTCCTGCTTTATTGGCAAGTGCTTTTTTCAACTGATCAATCAAGTTATTCATAATTATTAATACCCCTTTCAAAATTCTGCCTTTGGCAGTCTTCTAAACACAAAACTATTGTGTTCACAAAACTGCCAAAGACTACCGTCGATTTTTTAAAAGTACTAGCCCATCGCCAATGTTTTTTTGATGGAAAATTTATATCAGTCTATTTCAGACTAACAAAAAGAGTATACCATTAAATACTTAGAAAGTCAAATATTATAGGACCAAAAAATCAGTTTTTAATACTACCTAAAACTATTTTTTTCATTGCTTTTAGGTCAACTTTTTTAGAATTCAAACAAACCATTGCTATCGACCAGAACATCGATAACGAAGCCATTTGAATGTTTAAATCTCTCCTAAATTCACCATTACTCTTACCATTATTTAAAATATTTCTTACTGTTTCCAAAGATACAGATTTTTTTATCACATCTCCTAAATAGACTAAAAACAAATCATGATATTTTTTAATAAAATCCACTTCTATTTCAATAATTTTTTCAATTTTATCTGTATTAGATTTTAAATTTATCGTTTTATCAACTATTTTTTTCTCTAGTTTTTCTTTTCCTTCTTCTACTATCTGAGCAAATAAAACATCTTTCGATTTAAAATGATAAAAAATTGTTCCTTTAGCTACTTTTGCTTTTATTGCTACCGCATCCATCGACGCTTTTTCAAATCCATTCTTGGCAAACTCAGAAATTGCTGCTGTAATTATTTTATTTTTTTTATCCATAAGTTTCTAATTGATGATAACTTATTTTTTTTAAATAAGTCAAAAATAAGGGCAAATATAAAAATCAAAACAAATACAAAAATTATTTTTATATCATAAATAATGATTTTTTTATTACTTCCCGAAACCAATTCTCTTAAGGCTGATACTGCATAAGTCATTGGTAAATACGGACCAATTTTTTGAAAAAATACTGGAGCTGTTTCAATTGGATAACTTCCTGCACTACTTGTTAATTGCAACATCAATAAAACAATCCCAATAAATTTTCCTGATAAGCCAAAAGCTAAAGTCAAAAACATTTGGATGATAGCAAAACATCCACCCAATAAAATTCCAAAGGCCACAAATTGCCACAACATATTAACTTTTAATCCCAACAATTTAACTAAAACCAAATCCAAGGTTAAAACTTGAACCGAAGAAACTATCAAAGATACCCAAAACTTAGGCATAAATTGTTTCCAAATTTTCTTCTTATTCATATTTAGGTCAACCAAAAAGAAAATTGCCATACCACCAACCCACAAGGCTAGGGGAACAAAATAGGGTACAAATCCAGTTCCATTATTATTGACAATATCAATCGAAATATCATGAATATCCACTGGCGCCGACATCACTTCCGACTGAATTTTATTTTTATTTTCATTGGTATTTTTTATATTTTTATCAACTGATTCTTTTAATTTATCTCTCAATTCTTTTGCTCCATCCACAGCATCGGTCAAACCACTTCCCAAATCATTTTCTCCAGACTTGATTTTTTCCAAACCACTAATCAAAGTTTGATTACCATCAATTGCAGACGCCAAACCATTTCTCAAACTAGCACTTCCAGTAGCCAAATCACTTACTCCAACCGACAGACTTGTTAAACCATTTTTTAAATTTGTAGATCCAATATAAATTTGATTAATACCTTGGTTGCTAGCAACCAAACCAGTTTTCAATTGACCTAAACCATTATTAACTCCTGTCGCCATTGCCAAAGCTGTTTGTAATTCAGCCGACGAACTAGCACTCGGATTAGCCATCAAATAGGCATTGATTGATTGAATTAATAGTGTTTGATAATTAGACAAACCATCAACCGATGATACTATTTGGGAACTACCACTAGCCAAATTCGAAATTCCCATATTTAAGCTTGTCGCCCCATTTAATAAAGATATTGTGCCAACATAAACTGAATCAGATCCATTAGCCAATTTTTCACCGCCATCATGTAACGTATTTAAACCACTCTTCAAATCAACCGCACCACTATTAGCTTTATCAATTCCATTATACAGATCATCGCTACCTTTTTTAGCATCAATCAAACCATCAACCAAATCACTAGAGCCATCAACTGCTTTTTGTAAATTTTTTATTGAATCTCTAGTTTCCGAAAAAATATTATCAAAATATTCTTTAGATATTTTTTCATTCAAAGTTGATTTAATTTTTGCAAAAGCAGTATCGCTAAATTTTGATGCCATAAAACTAGAAGCTTGTCTTGATTTAAATTCAATTTTAGCTTGCTGAGGATTATCGGTATCTACCGACAAAACATTTTCCGAAAAATTACCAGGAATTATTGCCATTGTGTAATATTTTTTATTTTTAAGACCATTGTTGGCCGTTTCTCTATCCACAAATTGCCAATTCATTTTTTTATCAGTATTCAACTCATCTACTAAATCTTGGCCAAAACAATATTTTGTTTTATCTTTTTTATCTTGTTTAAAAGCACATCTGTCTTCATTGACGATAGCTACCGGTAAATTGTCCAATTTCCCATACGGATCCCAAAATGCCCATAAATACAAACCTCCATAAATTAATGGCAGCATGATTACCGCCACCAAAGTAGCAATTAACATTTTCGATTTAAAAATCCGTTCTAATTCTTTTTTCATACTGACTGATTAGTCAGTATTTTAACCCCAAAGAATAAAAAGTCAAATATTAACGGCAATTATTTATTATTGATTCTCAAATATAAAAATTTCTCTTGAAACAGTCTGGTCTGGGCGATAATAAATTATTGAATTTCTATCAGTCAATTCAAGATTTAAACCTTCTTTATCCTTTAAATATTTATCTGGTAAAAAATCTTTTTGTTTAAAACCTAAATCTTTAATCTTGTTAACGATTGATAAATTTAAAAACTTACCCTGAGATTTAAATACTGGAAAAATTATCACTATCTTTCCATTTTTTTTAAGTATTTTTTTAAATTCCCCAAAAGCTCTTAAATATAAACTTTCCAAGTTTTTTATTTCATAAGAAGCTTGACTTAAACTAAAAGACTTTTTTGGTGTTCCCAAAAATGGCTCAGTCACAATCGCCTCTACAGTTTTGTTTTCAACTTCTCGAGAAACATTTGTAACGTCGATTTTTTTAATTTTTATCAAAAAATCATCTTGCTTAATTTCCTTATAATTTTCAAACAACCATTTTAAATTAACCTGACTATCATTAATTGCTTTATTACTAATATCAGTTCCCATTATATTTTTAAATCCCAATAAAACCATTTCTTCTAAAATTGTGCCACTACCACAGAATGGATCTAGAATTAAATCTTCTTTATTTTTACCTGTTAAATTAATCATCATCTTGGCCAGCTTTGGTGGAATCATACCCGATTTAGAGTCACGGTTTGGTCGGTTATAATCTCTAAAACTATAACTCTCATAATCTTGAACATCTAAAGTTTTTCCAAAATAAACGTTATTTTCACCAACCGCTAAAACTAATTCAAAACCATCACTCAATAATTCATTTTTATCAACTGAAACTGTCGACAAAATTCTTTTTCTAAGTGGCAAAAATCCAGTTTTGATTCCATAAGTTTTTAATTCATCTCTTAAATCTCTACAAATAGTCGGGGATAAATACCAAGAATAATTCAAATCCTTAAAACGACATCCTGAGCCATAAACACTTAAACCAAACATTAATTTTTCTTTATTTTTAGGAATAAAAAAATCAATAAAATCATAATCTACTAAATTATGATTTTTAAAAAACGAATCTAAAGGAATCGTTTTATAAATCTTAATAAATTTCGCTGTACTTCCAAAAATATCAATATTAATAATTTTTTCTAATTCAATTTCAGTTTCTATAATTAAAGTTTCCTTCGAAGATTCAACAATAGAAAAATCAATATCCTTATTGGATAAAACATTAATAATCTCCACTTTACATAAAGAATGATTATTTCCCAAAGCAAAACAGTATAAAAATTTATTGTTCATATTTTATTTTTTGTTGCCCTGCATGGATTCGAACCACAATACTCAGCTCCAAAGGCTGATGTCCTACCATTAGACGACAGGGCATTGATAAAAATTCAATGCTTGGCCCTTAGTCCCCAGAGAGGGACGACAGGGCAGTAAAAAGTGCCGATGGAGGGACTTGAACCCCCACACCTTTCGGCATACGCACCTCAAGCGTACGTGTATACCAATTTCACCACATCGGCTAAATTTTTAAAGTAATCGGTGGCCGCTGAGGGACTCGGACCCCCGACATCTTCGATGTAAACGAAGCGCTCTACCAACTGAGCTAAACGGCCCAAATAAAAAATGAGCGGGAAACGGGATTCGAACCCGCGACCTTCTCCTTGGCAAGGAGACGCTCCACCAATTGAGCTATTCCCGCATTGTGCCGAAGGTCAGACTCGAACTGACATCCCAGGTTTTTCAGACCAGTGCCGTGACCATCTTGGCTACTTCGGCTAACAAAGTGGCTTTATTATATCAAAAGAAAACCCCAGATGTTAACCTATTAAAATATTAACATCTGGGGCTACAACATACATTGTTGTTACTTTTCTCTGATAAAACAAGGAAACATTTTTCTACCTTCCAATTTTTCAACAGCTGCTTTGGCTGCATCATAATAAAGGTTGTAGTCAGGCATACCGAAAAATCTGTCTTTAGGAGTAGCCATCAACAGTTTTTTTTCGATATAGAAACTATTTTCTTTTTTTCGAACACTGACTTTATGCATAAGAATTGTAATAGAATCTTTCTTTTTCTTGGCTCGAACGGTGATAAATGATTTTTTGATGTCACAAGAGAACTTCGCATTCACGGTACTATTTGTATTACACCAAACAGGCAAAAGACTTCGACCGAAATCATCACAAACCACATTTGCTTCGTCATTGTCGACACATTCTTCGCACACCAAACACAAAGGTAAGCCAAAGAGTGGCTCGATTAAACGAAACTCTTCGTGGTGATATTTTGGCAAAGTGATGATTATTAAAGATTTTAAGCGCACCGTTCTTATGGCTTTTCTGCCATGCCTTTCTCTCCATGTAGCCAACTTTGCTAAAAAATTCTTTTGTTCTTGTTTGTCATCAGAAAAAAACTTAGCTTGAATAACCATTATCCATAGTTTCCTTTCGTTTATATTTAAATGTATGACCTATCTTTCGATAAGTTCGAAATTTTATCCTATATAAAAGTTAATATCAAGTGCCAAGGGCGGGATTTGAACCCACACGTCTTGCGACACACCGTTCTGAGCGATGCTTGTCTACCAATTTCAACACCTTGGCAAATCTAAATATTTTACCATTTTATAGCCATTTAATTGTAAAATCACATATGAAATCTAATTTAAGTCGTAAAGATATTGAGTCCGGTAAGAACATTATTGAGTTATTACAACAAAAAAATCCCAAACTTTTACCTCATCAACTCAAAGAGATAATTTCTGAATATAAAAAATTTTCAATTTCATTAGAAAAATTTGGTATTTGGACATCTCCCAAGGCTAGATCTAAAAAATTTAAACAAAAATATAATAAAGTAGTTCTTTTATTTTCTGGTGTTACTGCAGGAGGTAAAGATACTATTAGAGAAGAAATCGAAACTTTAGCTCCAAATTTATTTAAAAAAACTGTCACGGGTACCTCTAGACCACACAGAGAAGGGGAAGTAGAGGGAAAAGATTATTTCTTTTTTGAAAGTTCCAAATCTTTTCGAATGTCAATTAAAAATCAAGAATTTTTAGAATATATTAAAAGAGGTGAACATTTTTATGGCTTGCCAAAAAAAAGCTTAGATGAGGCTCTTACCGGTGATTCTCCCGTTGTTTATTCACAAATTGAAATGAGTGGTTGGTCAAAAACTGAAAAATATTTAAATACTATCAATCAAAGTCAAACTCTTATTCTTAAAGTTTTTGTACTTCCAGATATGGATTTTCTTAATTATCAAAAATGGTTATTTGAAAAAAGACCTAATGAAGATATTGATGTTCGTCTGGCTAAAACTGGTTGGGAAATTAAAAAAGCTCCTAAAAAAGCTGATCTTATCATTACAAATCGAATTCGCGAAGATAAAAAGTTTCTTACTCTCACTGCAAAAGCAATTATCAATCAAATATCAGAAATTTTGGATTTTCCTGATTTTCCTAGTTTTCCAAATGAATTTACCATCGATCCAAAATTAAAAAAATCGAAAGACATCGAAGCCATCCTTTCCTTTCACGATTCTATCTAAATAAAAGTCTATTAATTACACTTTATTAATATTTTCCCTAAATTTTTTCTGTCCGACATTCTATTAAAAGCTTGATTAATTTCTTCCAAAGGAAATATTTTATCGATCTGTGCTTCTATTCTATTTTGTTTAATCAATTTAAAAATTTCTTTAAACTTATTTTCACACCATTTTTTATTTTCAATTAAAGGCCACATTAAAAAACCAGCTAAAGTAGCATTTTTACTTCTCAATTTTCCTACTAAATTTTCTTCAATAATTGGTCCGCTATATGCTCCATAAGTACACCAAATGCCATTTAATGGTTTAATTAAACTTAAATGCTCTGACACCATATTTTGTCCGACTGGATCAAAAATTACATCTATGCCTTGTGGAAATTTATTATTTATCTCTGTTATTAAATCAACATTTTCACTACAAATTGGAACATCAATTTTCAAATCTTTAATTATTTTTTCTTTTTCAATACTTGAGTAGGTTCCAATAATAATTGAATTTGGATACATAGCTTTTATTAATTTAGCTAAAGTACTTCCAACCCCACCTGCCACGCTATGTATTAATACAGTCAAACCATCTTTCATATTAACTTTTTCAGACAACATTGAATATGCTGTAAAAAAAATCATTGGTATAGCCGCTCCTTGTTCAAAAGTAATTTCATCAGGCAAATGATATAAACATTTTTCTTCAATTACTGCAATATCAGCAAAACCACCACTAGTTCCTTTACCACTCAAAGCCAAAGAAAAAACTCTATCACCAACTTTAAAATCTTTTACATTTTCACCAACTTGTAACACTTCTCCTGAAAATTCACCTCCAATAGTCAAAGGTAAATTAGCAGAAGTAGGATATTTCCCTTCAATTAACAATTTCTCATAAAAATTAATTCCTGAAAAATTAACCTTAACTGTCACACTTTTTGATGAAGGTGTTTCAATATCAATATTTTCAATTATTAATGGTTTACCAAATTCGTGTATTCTAGCGCATTTTATTTTCATAAATTTTGTCGTGAATTATTAGGTCTTCCTTTCATAATTTTATTTGAAATAAGAAAAACCCCACCATTTTGCCGGATCAACAAATCTATAATCTTTGTTTAGTTTATTTATTTTTTCCATATCTTTTTTAGATAATTCAAAGTCAAAAACATCAATATTTTCAGCCAAACGATCAAAATTAGTACTTTTTGGAATTACTACCAAATCTCTTTGCAATGACCACCTAATTAAAATTTGTGCTGGTGTTTTTTTGTAATGATTAGCTATTTCAATTATCGTTTTATCTTCTATTGGTCTTTGGCTATTTAAATCAGAAGAACCTAAAGGAGAATATGCCGTGACTTGAATTCCTTGTTTATGACAAAAATCTACCAACTCTTGTTGACTATTATAAGGGTGAACCTCAACTTGATTAATGACTGGTTTAATTTTGGCATAACTAAGTAAATCTATAATCATCATTACGGTAAAATTTGAAACACCGATACTTTTTACTAATCCATTTTCTACTAATTTTTCCATAGCCTGCCAAGTCTCCTTAATTGAAACAGACTCTGTTTTTACCATTCCATTTTTATCTATTGGTTCTAAGCTACTTCCAGGAGCAAAAGCAATTCCCCAATGCATCAAATACAAATCAAGATAATCTATCTGCAAATCATTTAATGTTTGATTACAAGCTTTTTCAACATTATCTGGATGATGTTTAGTATTCCAAAGTTTACTAGTAATAAACAAATCATTTCTAGAAACTTTTTTTGAAGAAAAAACCTTTTTAAACGCTCTGCCAATTTCTTTTTCATTTCCATAAACACTAGCACAATCAATATGTCGATAATCAAAATCTACAATTGCTTTTTCAATTACCTGAGCTACTTTACCTTTTTCGGATTTCCAAGTTCCCAAACCCAAAGCTGGTATTTTTCTTCTATTATTAAAAGTAATGTTCAACATAACTTCTCTGAGCGGGTAAGGGGAATCGGACCCCTGCCGAGAGATTGGAAATCTTTCGTTCTACCACTAAACTATACCCGCATTTTTAAAGTAATCTATTTTAGCAAACTTGTCGGGGATACAGGATTCGAACCTGCAACCTCATGGTCCCAAACCATGCGCGCTAGCCAATTGCGCCAATCCCCGTTTTAATTTTTAAAAGATCTTTTTTAAGTGCCGCAGGCGGGAATCGAACCCACACGCTTGTTGAGAGCACAAGATTTTAAGTCTTGCGTGTATACCAGTTTCACCACTGCGGCAAACAGTAGCGTTATTATACAAAATATTATCAAAAAAAAACACAGTTTATAATTCCTTTTGCTATAATAACCCATGCTTTCTCAACCCACATTTGTTCCAGTCGGTACTCAAGCCACTGTTAAATCACTTTCTCCAGAAGAACTAGAAGCTATTGGGGTGGAAATTTTTTTCTGTAATACTTATCATCTTTATCTTCGACCTGGTGATAAAGAAGTTAGAAAATTAGGCGGACTTCATCAATTTACTCGATGGAATGGCCAATTAATTACTGATTCTGGTGGTTTTCAAGTTTTTTCTTTAGCTAAAGATCATAATGGGGCAGGGAATTTGGTAAAAATTACTGAAGATGGAGTTGAATTTAGATCACATCTTGACGGTTCACTTCATTTTTTTACCCCTGAAAAATCTCTTCAAATTCAACACAATTTAGCTGCCAATTATTTAATTGCCTTTGATGAATGTACTCCATATCCTGCTACCAAAAAATATGCTCAAAAAGCTCTTGATCGCACTCATCGTTGGGCTCTTCGATCATTAGTAGAACATAAAAATTTAAATCAAAAACTAAATCAAGATTTAAAACTTTATGGCGTAATTCAAGGCAGTTATTACAAAGATCTTCGTCAACAATCAGCTGAATTTATTTGTTCTCAAGATTTTGACGGTATTGCTATTGGTGGTGTTTCAGTCGGTGAACCAAAAGACAAAATGCGCCAAGCTGTTTCTTATTGTTTACCAATTGCTTTAAAAACCAAAAAACCAATTCATTTACTAGGTGTTGGTGAAATTGATGATTTATTTGATTTCTTTGGACAGGGGATTACATCTATGGACTGCACTTTGCCTACTCGTATGGCCCGTGGTGGACAATTTTTACATCGCACTGGCGATATTAACCTTGATCTAAAAAACAACTTTAAAAATCAAATTATGAATGCCAAATACAAAATGGATCAAACTCCTTTAGATCCAAAATGCCACTGTCCTACTTGTCAAAAATATGACAAAGCTTACATTCATCATTTATTTAAAACTCAAGAATTATTAGGTTATAGACTAATGACTATTCACAATATTGCTTTCATGATTAATACCACTCAACAAATTCGTGATGCTCTCAAAAATAACACTTTCAATCAACTTAAAAAATCATGGTTAGGTCGAATATAAACAAAAAAACTTTTTTAACCGTTAATTTTGGTTGTCGAGTCAACGCTGCCGAAACCAATCTTTGGTCTCAAACTTTAATTGATCAAGGATTTATTCCATCTACAAAATCTCCATCTATTGTTTTTGTTAACACTTGCGCTATCACCAAAAAAGGCGAAAAAGAATCTATAAATAAAATTAAAATATTAAGAAAACTTTATCCAAAAGCCAAAATTTATGTTTCTGGTTGTGCCAGCTTCGACAAAATTAAAAACTTCAAAAATATTACTATCATTACCAATGATCAAAAAGAAGCTGTTTTATCATCTTTAAAATCAACTTATACTCCAAAAATTAATGATAAATTTAGCCATACTAACCGTTTTCTTTTAAAAGTTCAATCTGGCTGTAGTCAATTTTGTTCTTATTGTATCGTTCCTTTTAAAAGACCAAAATTATATTCTTTATCTATCAATGATGCTGTTGATACGATCAATAAAACTATAAAAAATAATTATCAAGAAATCATTATTACTGGAGTTAATTTAGATCAATACGAATTTGGCTTTTCTAATTTAATTGAAGCATTATTAAAACAAACTAACATTAAGTTAATTAGTTTTGGATCTATCCCTATAAATTGCATTAACCAAAAGTTTATTAATCTATTTTCCAGATACCCAAATCGACTTTCTCATTTTCTTCACATTCCAATTCAATCAGGTTCTAATAAAATTTTAAAACTCATGAACCGTCCACATGCAACTAAAGATATTAAAAATAAATTCAATCAACTAAAAAAAATACCAAACATTTCATTTGGTACCGATATTATCGTTGGTTTCCCAACAGAATCTCAAAAAGATTTTCAAAAAACTTTTAATCTTTGCCAAAAAATAGGTTTTTCCAAAATTCACACTTTTAAATATTCTCCTCGACCTAACACCAAAGCTCGTCTTTTATTTGAAAATTCTCCAAAAATTTCTAAAGAAACATTATCTCAACGTTCTAAGGGAATTCGCTCTCTTATCGGCCAAAATAAACTTCCATCTCATCAAAAACCGGAAAGCTAAAAGATACCTCTTGACCTGGAAATCTTGCGTTTTTTCCCCAAATATAGGCCTTATTAACATC
>JAEZTF010000015.1 GCA_023443725.1 Candidatus Parcubacteria bacterium | reverse complement strand
TTGTAATATTTTGAATTGACCTGTTTCATTGATTAATCAAGTTAATAATTGATTTTTTTTCATGATCAAAAACATTATTCCAATCATACTTTTGAGCAATTTGATAACAATCTTTAATGTATTTTGTTGTTGATGGCTTGGAATAATCTTTAATTAAACTAATAGCTTTTTGGGACATTAGTTTAGTATTACCAATTGGAACTGTGATTAATTTATTTTTAAAAATTTCCAAAAATACAGGCAGACGATAAGTAATTACAGGTCTTTTGGTCATAATTGATTCAAAAAGAGAAATAGCCCAACCCTCTTCATAAGATGGAAAGATGATTACTTTCGATTGAAGAATTATTTTAAAAACATCAGTTTGGTCTTTAACAAAACCATGAATGGTGTAATGGCCATCACAATGATATTTGTGAAATTTTTCAATTAAAGGTTTTTTCATTTCAGGAAGAGCGATACCGACTAAATCAAGATGAGTATTGGGAATTTTTTTGAGAATATTACTTAGAATAATAGGAAAATCCATAGTGCCTTTTGTTGGTGAAAGTCGACCAAAATAACTAATGTGATTTGAAGCTTTGATTTTAGTCAATGAACTTATTTTATTTTTAATATCTTGGGTTTCTAGACCATTACCAACAACAACAATTTTGGTTTTAAAATTTCTTTTAAGAAAGTAATCTTTAACTTGATTGTTGATGACAAAAATTAAATCAGCCTTTTTTTTGATCAAAAAGAAACTGGTTTGTTGAAAAATATACGAAACTAGACTGGCGATAAAATAATTTGATTTTCTTTTGAAAGGATTTTCATTTATATGATGGACACAAACGATAAATTTTGTTTTTGGATATTTAATTTTTAGAAAAAAAGAAGGAATGATATTACAAATGAAATCACCGGTGGCATAGATAATATCAGTCTTAATGGTGGATATTTTGGTTAAGAACTCAAAAGTTCTAGTGATATAAAGAATAAAAGCAGAAATTAAGTTATTATGATTAATGTTTTTTTCAAAAGATTGATAGCCAAGAATGAATTTTTTGAAATCCTTAAAAGAAGGTTTGGAAACTTCAGGAATCATAACTTGAACTGAGAAGTTTTTGTCTTGTTGAAATTTAGTAGCGATTATTTTACCTCTAATTTCTCCTCCTGTATAAATACTGTCACTTAATAGTTGATTAAATAAAAAAGTAATTTTAATTGGTGACATATAATTTTTTAAAAACAAATTTCAATTTAATATGGAGACTGTAAAAGGCAAAGAAGGTAATACTTTTAATAATACCAATATAAACATCGGCTCGACGATTGACTAGAATAGTAATGAATTTGACAAAAAAGTTTATGAAAAGTGGTGGTTTAATATGAGCTAAATACCATTTATTTTTGATTATTTTTTGATTAAGCCAATTTGGAAGAATTGGCATGAGCATGAAATAAAGCTGAATATTGCGATAAATTAAGTCAGGATTAAATGAGTCTTTGCCACCAAAACCAATAACAAAAGTAGTATTGGTTAGGCCTTTATTAATTTTTATAACATCAGTTTTTTTAAGAATTTTATATTTAAGTGCGATATCAATTATTTTGGTTTTGGGAAAATATTGAAGCCAATAAGCATTGATAACTGAAGGATGAAGACTGTAATAAAATTCAGTGGCTTGCTGGTATTCCTTAATACCTTCGCTAGGAATATTAAAAATATGATCAATGGAAAATTTTAGGTTGGCTTGGTGACAATTATTGGCAGCAAACCTAATTTGATCATTAGTTTCAAAACGATTTAATATTTCTCGTCTGGTTTTTTCTGAAGCACTTTGAATACCAAATAGTAAAAAGTAACAACCACTTTTTTTAAGAGTCTTGGCTATTGGTAAAGTTAGAAAACTAGGATGAGTCAACATGGCATATGGAAGATTAACTTTCTTTTTGTAAAGACGAGCAAATTCTTGTAACCATTTTATATCTTGAACAAAGACATCATCGACAAAAGTAATTTTTTGAGGATGATATTTTTTTTTGGCTAAAACTAATTCATCAACTATATTTTTGGGACTACGACGACGGATACGCGGGCCTAAACCTTGGTATAAATCGTTGATAACATTGTTACCACAATAGGTACAAGAAAATGGACAACCGCGACTAGAGATGGTGTAATAGTCATTGAAAAATCCTGGGTAAATTTTATAAAATGCATCCTTATCAGGAAAAGGTAATTTATCTAAATTTTTTATTAGAGGTCTGGTTGGATTTTTGATAATATGACCATCTTTTTTGAACCAAATATTCTTTATATTGGTAAGTTTTGGATGTTTTAGAAGGTCATCTAGAGCATATTCACCTTCTCCAACACAAACCATATCTATACATTTTTCTTGAATAACAATGTCAGGTACTGAAGTAGGATGGATACCGCCAAAAATAATAGGGATATGGGGTAATCTTTTTTTTATAAGTCGAGCAATTTTTAAAGTACGTTGATAATTTAAGGTAAAAACTGAAAAACCAATAAAATCAGGTTTTAACTGGGCAATTTGAGAAACTAATTCTTCCTTAATGTCTAAAAATTTGGCTAGTTTTGGTGATTTGACTGTTTCAGTAGCAAAACTAGTTGGATCGAAAATAATATCGACTTGATGATTTTTTGATTTTAAAAAACTTGATAAAAATTCAATAGCTAAACTTTCAACTCCGGTGGCGACAAAAACTATTTTCATTTTGATTTTATGGTTTTAATTAATTTGGCAGGATTACCAGCAATGATTGAATAATCTGGAAATGATTGATTGACAACACTATTGGCTCCAACGACACATTGTTTGCCTAAAGTTACACCTTTTAAAATAAAACAATGAGCTCCGATAAAACAATTATCACCAATAATAATTTCTTGACCATTGGTGATGCCACTATCTATAGGAGATATACCCTTTTTATCTAAGACATGATCGTGATCAAGAATAGATGTGTTGTAGGAAATTAGACATTTTTTACCAATAGTAATTTTTTTAGCAGCAGAGATATTACAAGATCTAGCTATATTGGTTCCATTATTAATTTTTATCTGGCCATTTTTTTGGGCGATATTTAAAGTATTATTGCGGCCAATTAAAACGTTATTTTCAATATAAACACCATTTAATTGAACACCAAAGAAATCATAACCGGGGCTGATGAAACTGTTTTTACCTATTTTCCCACCTTTTAGAATAAATGGAATTTTAATAAAAAATAAAAATATTTTATAAATTAATTTCATATTAAATTGTTTGTTTGCCTAGGATAAACCCACGACAACTAAAATACAAACTAACAAAGAGTAAGTAGATATTGATAATTGGTAAAATTATGACCTGAGGATTGTTAAGAGATTGTTTAAGTGTGTTTTTATTGTAAATAAAAGCATAAAAAAGGATAAGAAAAAGACTAACTATTCTTAAATAAGGAATTAAAAGACTTAAAATCAAAATTTCTCTAAAAAAAGTTCTAATTGATAGTTCCAATGAATAAATACCATGATTTCTTAGATTAGCTCCTTGAGCTTCTGAGTATTGAGCTTGTTTATAAATAATTTTCTTATAATTAAAGTTTTTTTCTAAACTATGAATATGAATAATAGTGGCTTTTGTAGGGACAACTTGACCTCTTTTTTTGAGTTTAATAAAAATATCATGATCTTCACCAGCACGAAAATAGGTTTTACTGTCAAACATATTTATAGCTAATAAATCTTTCTTTCTAAAACAATCAAATTTACCATCTAAACCAGAAATAGTTAAGCCTATTTTTCGGTCAAAAAATACTTTTTGCCAAAAATTATATTTTAACCAAATTTTTTTGGGATGGATTATCTGATGAAAACTGGCAACAACATTTTTTTGAGAAAATGGAGCAATTAAAAGGGCGATAGCATTCTTTTTTAGAATAATATCGGCATGGAGAGTAATAATTAAATCCCCTGTCGACTGGCGGATACCATCGTTGTAAGAATTGGACAGACCAATAGATTTTGAATGATTGATTATTTTCTTGTTGATTTTTAAAAGATTTTTTTTAAAAAAATTATTAATAATTTCAACTGATTTATCAGTAGAACCATCATCGACAACAACAATTTCATTAATTAAATGAGATTCTGGAATAAGACTTTTTAGAGTTAAAAGAATAGTAGTCTCGGCATTGTAAACAGGGATAACAATAGATATTCGGTTCATTTTAATTTTGCCCAACTTGGGGGTAATTTATCTTCGATTTCAATATTTTTAAATTTCTTAGGGCGAATTGGACCAAGTTTTTGAGCTGCTTTGATCATATTTTTAATACCCTGATTAATATCAGTAAAGGTTTTTATATTGAATATTTGTTTGGCTTTTGAGTGATCAGAATAAGCTTGATAGACTTCTTGCCTGGCAGGAAAATAATCAATATCAATTTTTTGATCAAAATTGTCGCTTATGGCTTTGGCTAATTGATTGACTGTATAAGGAGTGTCTGATCCAATATTAATGATTTGATTGTCTGTTTTTGAATTATCGATAGACTCGGCAATATATGGAGTAACATCTTTGATATATGTGAAGGCTCTTTGTTGGTTACCATCACCAAAGATAGTCAAAGGTTTGTTTTGCAAAATATTATTTATAAAAATACCTAAAACATTACGATATGGATCACCATGGTTTTGTCGTTCACCATAGACATTGTGGGGTCTAAAAATAGTGTAATTTAAGCCAAACAGTTTATTGGCGGCTTTTAAATCTAGTTCGATAGCATATTTAGAAATACCATATGGATCTTCCGGCTCTGGAGTTAGTGTCTCTACCATGGGAGTTTGGTTGGTACCATAAACAGCAATACTTGAAGTAAAAATGAATTTTTTTATATGATGTTTTATAGAAGCATTGATTAAATTTATAGAGCCAATTAAATTGTTTTGATAATTAAAATGACGAATAAAAGGACTTAAACCTTCTGCAGCATAAGCGGCTAAATGAAAAACATAATCAAACTTATATTTAGCAAAAATAGAATTAATTAATTTTTGGTTATTAATAGAACCTTTTATAAAAGTGGCTTTTGGATTGAGGTTTCTGATAAATCCCCCACTTAAATTATCTAAAACAATTACTTTATTACCTAATTTGATTAGCTCGTCGGTAAGATGTGATCCAATAAAACCCGCTCCACCAGTAACTAAACAAATTTTTGATTTGTTTTTCATAAAAATTTATATGCTAAAAAGTTAAATGAATATTGTGGTAAATATCTGAATATAGGATTAAGCATATTTGCAAAAACTGATAAAAATATATTTGTTGGTTTAATTTTTTTTGATTTATTAACTCTTAAAAAGTATGGGCCATCTATACCTATTAGTTTATAACCTTTTTTTGAAAAATAATTTGGGCTAAACCCAGATAAGTGTTTTTGATAAGTATTTTTGTTAAGAGTGTCTTGGTGAATAAAACCATTTGTAGTTCTAATAATTATCATTTTTTTGGCAATATTTTCCATGTCACTGATTAGTGAAATAGATTGCGATCTTTTTAGATGCTCAACAACATCAATACAATAGACAACATCGACGCTTTTATTTTTAAAATATTTTTTTAAATTTGTAGCATTATCCCAAATATAATTTGTATGAATTTTATCTTTTCGAGAGATTTCTATTGATTTTTGATGAATATCAATGCCGTAAGATTTTATTATTTGTTTTTTGAAAAGTCTTAAAATGGAATTTGGACCACAACCAACATCAACTATGGTAATCTTATTTGGAAGAATTTTTTTTAGTTCCCAATAAAAAATGTTTGGTCTAATTTTATTTAAATTCATAATTGAATTTTATTTTTTTTAGTACCTTTGAATAAACTTTATTTTTGTAGCTATCTACCATGGGAATTAAAATTGACGGAGGTGTAATAATACAACCGATAGAAAAAAACCAAAAAGCAGGATTAATCAAGTTTGAATAGTTGAATTTAATTAGGTACCAAATTTCTCGAAGAAAATATCTATATTTAGCATAGTTTCTAAGTTGAATTAGTCCAACATAATTTTTGGTAATAAAATTTTTAATTAAATATTGTTGAACCTTTTGGTATTTCTTTTCGGAAAAAATATTTTTAACCATTTCTATCCAACTTAAAAGTGGAGATTTGTTGTAAATTGAGGATAAACTTCTAGTTTGACTGCTGGCGATACGAACAGCAATATTGTAGTCTTTAAGAAACATAACTGGATGATTTTTAAAAATGTCGGCAAAAGGATAAATATGACAAGGAAATATATCTGGGTGAAAAGGTAATTTCATGAATTTTTTCCTGTAGGCTAGACCAGATAACTGATCAAGAGTTTCAAAAACTCGGATAACTTTTTGAGGATTATCGGTAATTTTAACGATAGTGTCTTTTTTAGGATTTAATTGTTTTTTGGCACGAACTGGAATATTGATATCTTTATCGAACCAATAATAAGGTCTGGTGACAGCTCCTATTTTTGGATTCATAAAAGCTTGGTAAGTATTTTTGAGAGTATGGTCGGCCATAATATCATCTTGCCCCATAAGATAGATAATATCGGCATTAGCTAATTTTCGAGCATTTTCTAAGTTAAGAGAATAGCCAAGATTCTTTTTATTTTTATAAACAGCAATTCTTTTGTCATTTAGTTTTTTTATAACTGCAAGAGTATCATCTTTGGAAACATCGTCGGAAACAATGATACGAAAATCAGTAAAATCTTGAGAAAGAATACTTTTAATAGTTTCTACTATGCATTTAGATCCGTTGTATGTTGGTATTAGGATATCTATTGCTGCCATATGTTGCGATTGATTGGTTTTAATATTCCAAACTTAAATTGTAAGGTGATTAGAGTGTAACAAAAAAGAGTAATTAAGCACAGTATGGGATGTAAAAGCCAGGCTGAATCGGGTTTTTTTAAAAAGCCTCTAATTGAATCGAAGATAGCTGGAAATATTAAGATGGTATAAAGAATAAATTTTATTTGTGATTGTTTGTTGACAGGTTGCCAGTTATATTGACGAAATTTTTGATAGTAATAAAAATCCGTTAATCTTCTTTTTTGTTTTCGAATGAATTTGAGCAAAGAATTTTCACAGAAAGTGTGAATAATACCTATTTTGACTTTGGCAAAAAACAATGGTTTTCGTTTTTTAGATAAAACTTGAGAAATAATATCGATATCAAAAAAATAATCGGAATTTAAGTTTGATTTAAGAAAATCAGTTCTAAAAATAGTACCGTTAGCACCGATAGTAGGAATAATTTGGTGTGGTTTGAGAGTGATTTTTATATATTGACCATTATCAATTTGATCTATCTTAAGACCAGTCCATTTATTATTAATGGAATTTTGTCGATCATAAACACCACTAATAAAAGCATAAGGATCATTGGCTCCGATTAGAGCGGAATATCGTTCGATAATTCCTGATTGAGGTCGATAGGTAAATTTAATTGGTTCGGTACCTATAAGACTATTATCCTTTTCTAAAGGTAAAATCATTTGTTTAAGCCAATTTTTTGTAGGTAAGATATTGTCGGAATCTATGAGGCAAATGTATTTTCCTTTAGCATTTTTAATACCAATTGATTTACCAGCTTCTGCAGTTTTTAAGGGATTTTTTAATATTTTTGAGCTATATTTTTTTGCAATAGAAAGAGTTTCGTCACTAGATCCCCCGTCAATAATTAAGATTTCATAATCTGATTTTGAATAATTTTGTTTATCAATAGACAATAGACACTTTGACAAGACTTTTTGAGCATTTAGAGTAGGAATAATATAACTTACTTGAATCATTTAAAATCTTTTAGTTTTTTTAAATATTTAAATCCATAAAAAACTAAAAACTTAATATCATTAATTGATCTAATAGACATAATTTTATTAAAAATGAATTTAGGAGTAAAAATACTTTGAAAAAATTGCTGAATATATTGGTTTAATTGTTTTTGAGTAAAATTAGTTTTTATGATTGGTTGGCGCATATCGAATTTGTTCCAATCATTAGTTAATAAAAGATTATTTTTTTGACAGTAATCAAAAAGAGGAGTACCTGGGTATGGTATTAAAAGTGTGGCTTGTAAACTATCAGCTAAACCAAGTTTAAAAATTTTTCGAGACAAGTTTAGAGTTTGTTGGATATCTGATTTTGTTTCATTTGGAAAACCAATCATAATGGTTATATGAGGTTGAAGTTTATTTTTTTTGGCAATTTTTAGGGTATTTAAGGCATCTTTTGTAGATTCATTTTTATTAATAAAATCTAAGGTTTTTTGATTGGCAGATTCGAGACCATATAAAATAAAACGAAATCCAGCTTTGAACATAAGTTGATATTCTTTTGAAGACAGAGCTCCAAAACGCATATTGCAACCAATCTTAACTTTTTGATTTAATTTCTTTTTGATGAGTTGTTGACAAAGTTTTTTTAACCAAATACCAGTAGGTAAAGTACCAGAATCATCAAATATTTCTTTTACTCCAAAATTATTGACTAAATTTTCGATTTCATTAATAGTGTGTTTGACGGAAAAAGAGCGAAAACATTTACCAGGAAAAAGAGTTGTCCAACTACAAAAGGTGCATTTCCCCCACCAACAGTCACGACCAGACATTATGTAGGCACCTGGTTTATATTTATAATTGGTGTTGTTGTATGCATAGAGTTGCCATTGAGTAAGTTGTCGGTCGATAATTGGTAGTTGGTCTAAATTAGGTGAATCGGATAATTTAAAAATTTTATTTAGTTTTTGGTGTGAATTTATTTTTTGAATAAGTTTTTCAAGCAAAAAATCATAATCACCACCAATTAAAACATAATCTACTGGACTATTATCAATTGATTCTTGGGGTAAGGAGGTAACATGGTCACCCATTAAAACAACTATTGGGTTCCAATGACATTTGTTTTTGATATCTTTTATTATTTGCCAATGCTTTTTGATAACCGGAGTTTTGGTTTCAATAGCGATTAAATCAGGCTTATTTTTGAGAATATTTTGAAACCATCTTTGATAACTAATTTTTTGAGCGATAGCATCATCCCAATAAACAGTTAAACCGTCTTTTTGTAAAAGAGAGGCGGCATAACCTAGAATAACTGGAAAAATTACATTTCCAGTATTAGTCCATTGAAATTGACGATTTTGAGCTAAAAAAGCTGACCCTTTTGGGGAATTTAATGGAGGATAAGAAATACTAATAGATTTAACCACCGATGTATTTGCCGGTTTTTTGATCGAAGGTGTGTGGTTGGAATTTAACATCTTTTTTGAGGAAACCATTTATAAATAGTATACCGTAGTAAATGTGAGTGATAGGAATAGTAATTGTAGCTAATAGAGATATAAGTAATGAATTTTTGTTTAAAATGAATTTAATTAATGTTAATAATAATATTGATAAATATAAATATAATGGAAAATATAATATTTTATAGTTAATTGTGAAATAGCTAATAGCTAATAGTAATAAATATAAAACAAAAAAAGAAGGAATAAGATAGCCAATTCTAAAACTAGTTTGAGGAAATTTGCGGGCAAAAAACCCACGGTGGATAGCATATCTAGTGATTTGTTGAAGGTGATGAAGAATTACTTGACGGCGATGGTGGTAAACAACTAAAGATGGATGGTAAAGAATTTTTTGATGAAGTTTTTTAGTTAGGCTTAAACATAAAAGAGTATCCTCTCCTGGCCAATAAGAAGTTTCAAATCCTCCGATTTTAATAAAATCGTCTTTTTTAATAATTAAATTAACACTAGGGTAATCATCAACATATCTTTTTGAAGAAATATGATTACGATAATGACCAGCTCCCCCGCTACCAAGCCAGCTAGACCAAACAAGTCCAGAAGCTTTTTGATATGCATTGTCTTTTGGTGGAGTTAGACATGGGCCACAAAAGTGATTAATTTTAGGATTGTTCTTGATTAATTTGAAAGCATTTTTAAAATAATTTTTTTGAGGATATGAATCATCATCAAAAAAAACCAAATAATCACCTTTGGCTTTTTTGGCTCCTAAGTTTCTTTTTTCAGCAGGATTAGCAGATCCAGAAATTTTATCGGTAATAATTAAAACTTCAAAATTTTTTTGAGATTGTTTTTTTAATTTACTTAAAGTTTCCCTTAAATAAGGATTGATCTTTCTAACTGGGATAATTACAGAAAATATAGGTTTCATTTTAGACCAGTATTAATACGCATAGATAATTCTGGATCGTAAATCCATTTTCTTTTATTTTTATCGTCATAATATTTAATTATTCTAAGTCGATAAAAAACAGCTAGGCTATCGACGAGACAGTTATATATTGTTTTGAAACCAGTAGCATGGGTAAGACTAGTGAAACTATAATTTAATTTGATTGGAGCTTCGTAGATTCTAGCAAAACCTAAGTGATTGGCAACTGAAAGTATCTCTAGATCGAAAGCGTATCTTTTGATAAGTAACCTAGGTAAAACTTTAACCAAAACTGATCGTTTAAATATTTTTAGGCCAGCTTGAGTATCGTGGATATTAATTCCTAACAAGAATTTGGCGATTAAATGTCCCCCAAAGCTAATAATTTTTCTATCAATTGGATAATCGATTTGTGATGCTGGATGTCGTTTTGAACCGACAATTATATCGGCGTTGTACCATTCCATGTGCTCTATAATCAACGATATTCCATTTGGATCAATTTCCATACCGGCGTCAATAAAAGCGATATAGTCCCCTTTAGTTTTGGCCATACCAAAGCGAACAGCATAACCTTTACCATGGTTGTTTTGATATCCGATTACTTTTAATTTTGGTATTTTTAATTTTTTGGCAATTTTATACGAATTATCTTCTTTTTTACCATCGATAACGGCGATAATCTCATAATCATAACGAATTTGTTTTAAGACTTGATCAATATCAGTAAGATCTTTTTTTATAGTTTTTTCTTGTTTGTAAACAGGAACAATTACAGATAAAAAATGTTGTTTATTTTCCATTTAATAGAGCTAATTTGTAAACTGCTAGAGTATCTTTGGCAGTTGAGCTCCAGTTAAATTTTTTGACATAAATGAGTGCTTGTTGACTATATTTTTGTCTAGTTTTTGGATTGTCCCAATATTCTTTTAATGCTTTCTGAATACTCATAATTGAATGAGGATCAAATGAAATACCATTTTGAGACATTATTTCTGGAAGACAACTGGTTTGACTATAAGCTACAGGACAACCTGATTGCATGGCTTGAGTTAAAGGTAAACCAAAACCTTCAGCAAAAGATGGTTGGCAATAAACTGTGGCTAGATTGTAAAAAACAGGAAGTTCATCATCAGGAACAAAACCAGTAAAAATTAAATTTGGAGAATTTTGTAATTGGAGCCAACGGAGATCTTTCGTCCAAGGATGATTAGGAACATTTTGTTTTGTAGCACTGGAACCAACAATAACCAAAGGATACTCAGCTTTTTGGCAAGCTTTAACTAAATTAGGAATATTTTTATTCCAATTAATGTCACCAATATATAAAACAAATTTTTCTGGAAGATGATATTTTTGTTTCACTTCTTTTAATTTCTTAGGGTCTGTAATTTGTTTGAATGATGAATCTGCAGCTAAGTGAGTAGTAAAAATTCGAGTAAGTGGATATTTGACTATTTGGTTAATAATTTTTTTTGAATAATCAGAAACAGTGATAATTCGGTCAACTCTTTTTAGAAGATTTTTTTGAATAAACCATTTCAACTCGCCTTTGATACCAACTGGGAATTGTTTTTTAAATTCACGAGGGATAAGATCGTGGACAGTAACTATAGTAGGAATATATCGATCTATTTTAAGAGTTAAACTAAATGGATCAAAAAACGGATAATGAACTAAATCGTATTTACCTGATTTAGTAGTAATATCTTTTTTAATAAGTTTAATTGACCAACCTTTATAGTCTTTATTTTTTTTAATTTCTCTTTGAAGGGCTTCAATAAGTTGAGTGGTATAGTAACCGACTCCTCTAATAGAATTGCCATTAAATATAGGAGAAATATTAATAGCTATTTTTGGCATATTATTTTTTATCCCAATCTTGAGATAAATTTATATCTCGATTGGTTTTGATTAATTCATAATATTTAGTGTAGGCAATTGAAAATCTAAGACCAGAATAAAAAGAAAAAACAAAACCAGGAAAACCATCAACATAACCTCGATGACGGAAAAAAGTTTTTAAAAACCACCAAGTTGGTTTTATAAAATAATAATTTATAAAATTTAAGGTATTTATTTTCACTTTTTTTTCTTTTAATTCATTAGCCAAAAGGGTGGTGTATCGATTGGCTCGTAGAAGATATAGAGAAAAAGAGGTATCAGCATAATGTTCTAAATCATTTTTTAACCAACCAACAATTCCGTTTACTTCGGCTTGTTCATGGACATCTTTACAAGGTAAATGAGCCTGACCATTTTTATAAAATCTTATAGTTGGATCGGGATATTGGCCACCTTTTTTAAGAAATGATCCTAAAAAATAATTTTTTCGAGGAATCCAAAAACCTGATTCTTTTACTTCAGTTGGATTTTTTTGAAGAATAGAACTTATTTCTTTTTTTAATTCATGAGTAACTATCTCGTCGGCATCAAGTTGAAGTATCCAATCGCTTTTACAAGCGTCTATTCCCATTTGTTTATTAATATGAAACATGGGTTTGTTGGTAGTAGAAATTATTTTTACTTTTTTAAATTTCTTGGCTAATATGACAGTATCATCTTGTGATTGACCATCAACAATGATAATTTCATCAGCAATATCTTCAATGGCTTTCAAACAACGAGTAATGTTTTTGGATTCATTATAGACAGCTAAGGTAACAGAGAGAGTTGATTTATTTTTCATTTCTTTTGATAAATTGTAAAAGCAGGTTGACCATTTGAGAAATTGAACGTTTTGATAGGACTTTGACCGCTAATTATTTCATCAGAAGCTACTATCAAAGAATCTTTAGGGATTTGATTCCAATCAATTGTACCAAAATGATAGTTGTCGTATCCAATAACAGTTGAAAAACCAAATTGGTCAGGTGTGGTTAATTTAATTTGCGGCTGTATTTGAGTTGGAGGATATTGGGAAAAGAAAAGAAATAATATGTATGGTTGATCATATTTGTTGGTAATGTAAATGTTTTGATATTTATTCTTTTGTGACTCAACAAAAGGAACGACTTTGTCAAATTCATATTGCCAAGCAAATGGATATCTTTTGGCATAGTGGAAAAAATAACTATCTAAATAATAAGCGATAAAATAGGCATATAAAGATATTAATACGATCAAAAAGATTCGGTAAAATCGATATTTTTTAATGAATTCAATAAAACTATAGATACCGGCAGCTATAAAAATAGATAATGGGATGGTCATTGCTAGTGCTCTAAGAGCTGATGGTGCTTGAAAAGTTAAAGATGAAGCAACTGGAGAAATCAATAAAAATATAAATATAAATATTTTTGATTTACTGGCTAATAGTTTAGTTTTAATAATAAAAATAATGCCAATAAACAAAAATAAAATTTCGATTAGATGGACTTGCCCCATTTCAGGAACTTTTGAACGAGGAACTTCATCACCGTTGATACCAAGGAAATTTAAATCAAAATGAGAAGTATATTTTTGAGCCCAAGATATTAAATAAAGAATTCTTTTATTGTGAATTATCTTTACTGGAAGATTTAGACTTTGATGTTGATTTAATAACTCATTAGAACGATTTAAAGGACCTTGGTCGGCAGATAAACCAACTCCTCCAAGTCTGGTGGTACCTCCATTATTAAGAAAAGAAAAAAGTACTGGAAAAACTAGTAAAGCAGCAAAAAATAGAGGAATTAAAATTTGAGGAAGTTTTTTTATAAGAAATTTAAAATATAAAAGACAAAGTGAAGCACCTAATAATGGAGCAATAAGTCTGGCTGAATGATAAATATAAAGAGAGCCAATATAAAATAATAAAAATAAAGAAAAATTTTTAATAAATTTTGACTGGATTGATTTAAAGAAAAAATAAGTACCAATGATGATAAATGATAAAGCAGCTGAAGATTCCCAAGCTCCTCGACTAAAATGAATATGCCATGGACTGACTGCTAAAACAAAAGCGGTCAAGTTTGATAGTAAATAGTTTTTAGTTAATAGCAAAACAAGTTTATATAAAAAAAGGATAGTTAATAAGGAAAGAATTAAATTTGGTAATCTGACGGCCAATGGTGAAAGGCCTAATAATTTTACGAATGGTAAGGCTAAATAGACATAACCACCCGGTTTATAATCCCCAAATGACTTAAAATGAAGCGGCCAAGAAGCACCATGCTCATCTTTACCAGTTTTAATTAAAGAATAAGCATTGTAACCAAGAGCGGCTTCGTCTGGATTAAGGGCTGGAGTATTA
>JAEZTF010000001.1 GCA_023443725.1 Candidatus Parcubacteria bacterium | reverse complement strand
GCATTACTGACAAGACCTAAAGTCATCGTTTTTTTATTTTTTTCATCTGCTATTCGAAACATCATTGATGACATTTTTTCTGGAGTAAATTCACCTTGTTTGTTTAAAAAGTCTTGGAACTGTTGGTTAAGTTCGGCTTTGCGTTCTTCAGAAAAACCAAATTCATCTAAAATTGGTGATTCAGTTGATTCTGGAGTAGGAGATGGAGTAACTTCAGTTGGAGCTTCATTTGAAGTATGGACAGCCATTCCATCAGAATTATTGACAACCACTATTTGAGTTGGCTCTGGACTAGAAGAAGCAGCTTCAATAGGACCACAAGCAGCTGCACTACCTAATGTTGCTGATGCTAAAAACATAGTTCCAATTTTAAGCCACGCTCTTCTAATAAATTTAGCCGCTCTTTTTGCAAGACTAGGCTTAATATCAATATCTTTGATTGGTTCAAATATTACTTCTTCATTAACAGGTTCAACTACTGTAAGTCCTTGTGTAGCATTAATTCCATCTCTTACTTCTTCAATTTCCTTACCACAATTTTGTTCTTCAGGAATATCATCCAATTTTAAGGCTGATGTTCCATCTATTTGAACCGGAAAATCTTTTGTTTCCTCTGGTTTATTAAAATCTAGAACTTCTTTATTGGACATTTCTGTCATTTATCTAAAAACCTATAATATAGAAGTATTCTAGGATAGATACGAATAAATGTCAAATAGTTAGCGTCTTATAGTATATACACAACAGATACATACATTAAATAAACACCTGATTATTATTTTGTATAACTTTAATATAAATTATATGATAATTGATGCTAATTGTTTTATAATGACTCAATGACAATATTAAATCAAAATCAGCTGATACGTGATGAACATTTTTTGGTATTAAATAAAGAGATCAGACAAACAAAAAATGGAGATAATTTTTTAATTCTAGAACTAAGCAATCAGTCTGGCAAAATAGAAGCGAAAATATGGGGAAATAATATGGCTCAATGCCAGGTGGAAGTGGGTAAAATAATTGAAGTCAGTGGAAAAACTCAAGAATATAATGGTAAAGTAAGTTTAATCATAGATAGTTGTCAGATTGTAAATAGTGAAGAAATAGAATCTTATAAAGATAAAACACCAACTTTAGTTTTTGATATTGAAACAATTGGTAAAAAATTTGAAGAATTGGACACTTCTGAGCAAGAATATTTGTTGGAAAATTTGGAAAAAAATGTTGAAGATAAAGAAGATGCAAAAAAAAGAACTGCTCTCCACCCTATTTTTGGAATGGTCTGTGCTATTGGTGGATATGACATTAATAACAAAAATGGATTTGTGTTGAGTTTATCGACAAAAAAAGATTTAGTGCCGGAAAAAGAAAATTTTAAATATCAAATGTTTAGTGATGAAAAAAGTTTACTGGAGGAATTTTGGACAAAATGTAAAAATTATGAACAATTTGTGACTTATAATGGAGAGAATTTTGATTTCCCTTTTTTGATAATTAGATCAGGAATAAATAGAATTAAAGTACCTTTTGAAGCTAATAAAAAATGGTCGGAAAAATTTATCGATCTGCAAAATAAATTAAGACAAAATAATCGAGCTTATAAGCTGGAGTTTTTATGCAAAGCATTTGGAATAAAAAATCCAAAAGGAGAAGGAGTGCACGGTGACCAAGTGTCTGAACTGTATAATGCTGGCGAGTTTAATAAAATTGCTGATTATGTATCTCGAGATGCAGTGGCTACGGCTGAATTGTATTTAATTTGGAAAGAATTTATGAGTGGTGAAATTTAGTTAATAGGTCGTAGATGATAGATCGTAGAAAAAACGAATATGAAAAATAATAAAAACAATCAAGAGATAAAATTTCAAATTGAAATAGAAACGTTGGAAATTGACAGACAAATTGGGCCAAGAAAAACAATTAAATTGGCTGAAAAGAATTTAAAGAAAATGCTTTTGAACAGAATTAGCGGAAAAACTGGGGAATGTTAAAGAATAAAAAATAAACTTAAGGCTAAAATAATTGTATAGATTCCAAATACCCAGAATTTATTTTGAGAAACTATTTTCTTTAAGAAAGAAAGAGCAATGATACCAACTAAGAATGTAACAACAAAGGCAAGAAGGTTGTTTTGGGTAAGAATATTGGCAGACATAATATCTTTAAGACTTAATAAAATAGCACCGGCTGAAGCGGGTATAAAAAGACTGAATGAAAAATTGAAAGCATTAAGAGGAGAAAGACCAAATAAAAGAGCTGCAAAAATAGTACAACCAGAACGAGAAACTCCAGGAAGAATTGCTAGTGCCTGAAAAATACCGATAATAAATGCCGAAAAATAGGTTAATTTATTGTCCCCTTTTTTGAAGAATCTGGTGGATAAAACTAAGATACCAGTAATCAGAAAAAAGTAAGGCAAAAATTTTGGATTGGCAAAAAGAGTTTCAAATTGATCTTTTAGTAAAAAGCCAACCAAGACTGCTGGAATAGAACCAACAATTATATATTTGAGATTGGAAAAAAAATATTTGATTTGAGTTCGAAAAAAGAATAAAACAGATAAAAACGTAGCGGCATGAAGAAAAACATCAAAAGAAAGAGAAGGAGTTAATTTGAAAAAATGTTGGAATAAATTTAAATGACCGTCGGAAGAAATTGGTAAAAATTCAGTAATACCTTGGACTAGACTAAGGATGAGTGATTGAATTAGAGTCATGGATTAATTATAAGGGAATATTGATTAAATGGAAAAAATTGAAAAAATGATGATTTTATGATATTATAGGTTAGTTTATAAGATAAATTCTTATTTAAACTGAAAGTTAATAAGATAAAATTTTGGCTAAAACCAGCTAAAAGGACATCTTTTTACATATATCGCACACTAAAAAAATTGGAAATAAAAAAAGGAGATTATAAAAATGAGTAAGGTTGTTCTTTGGCCCGGATTCGGTTGGATCGGCGTTGGTGTGGTTGGTTTGTTTGCGGCAGTAATCGCTGCAGTTATAATCCTTTTTGGATTATATCTCCTTTTTGAACTATTCAGTTATATCCACGACAAATCGATGACTGAAGAAAATCTCTTCAAAAAAGTCAGAAAACTGAATGAAAACATGGGTAAACTTTCGATAAAAGAAAGTTTGAAGCTTTTTTCTCAAATTGAGGATATTTTACATGACCTACGATATCCACATATATGTGAAGATCCACAAGCTGCAATCGGTCATGAACTCTACATTGACGAAACATTTTCTGAAAAATGGAACGAATGTTATAACTATTTAGTTTTTGACGTGGAACTCTCCAAAAAGACCTATCGTGATTTCGATTTAGCAAAAATAACAGAAATCACACAGCGTGTTTGCACACTCTTAGCAGAGTAATTTTTTTGTGTGCCGGGCGGCAGATTACCATAATTGGTTTATCTGCCGCTTTTTTCATGGAAAAATTTAAACCAGCAAAAAACCCGCCGAAGCGGGTTTGAAGTTTGAAGTAAAAAGCTTAACGCTTTGGAGATTGCTTTTGGCGTCTGGCTTTACCACCAGTACCAACCATTCTTCTTTCTCTAATACGAGAATCAACAGTAAGTAATCCAGCAACTCGTAAATCACTTTTGAAACCTTCATTAATTTTGACCAAACTTCTGGCAATAGCTAAAGAGAGAGCATCAACTTGTCCCATCTTTCCACCACCATTAATTTTGGCTTCAAAATAATATTTTCCTAAAGTCTTAGTAATAATAAAAGGTTTTTCATGAATAATCTTGGCAATTTTTTGAGGAAAATATTTCTCTAAAGCAATACCATTTATCATTGATTCACCTTTACCAGAAAATAATCTGATAGTAGCGACTGCACTACGACGACGACCGATAGAGTAAATATATTTTTTTGAATTTGATTTTGTGGTCATATTATTTATTAAATTTGTCGGCGTATTTATGTTCTGAACCAACAAAAACTTTTAAACGAGTCATTCGTTGATCACGTAATTTGTTTTTTGGCAACATACCATAAACACCACTAACAATAACTTTACGAGGATCTTTTTGCATGGTTTCTCCAAGAGAAAGTTCTCTAAGACCACCAGACCAATGAGTATGATGACGATAAATTTTTTGTTTTAATTTTTTACCAGTGGTTTGAATTTCACTAGCATTAATAGCCACAACATAATCACCATCATCTCGATGATATGAAAAAGTAGGTTTATTTTTACCCATCAAAATTTGAGCAATTTCAGTACAGACACGACCTAAAGTTTGACCTTTTAGATCAATTAAATGCCAGACGCGTTCTACTTGATTACCTTTTAAAACAGTAGTTTTCATTATTTAGTCTCCTTTTTAACAACTTTTTTAGCTTTAACTTCTTTTTTAACTGGTTTTTTGGTTTCTTTCTTTTCTTCAACTTTGACTTCTTTTTTGATATCAAATTTGATTGGTTTAACAAAACTTAAATTGACAATTAAAGAATCATCACCAAAACGTCTTTTAACTAAAGTTATTTTTGTAAAGTTACTGGTTTGACCAGCAAAAACTTCTTTAAATTTAGCAACTACATTGTTAACCCAAATTTGATTTTGAAGAACTCTAAAAAGTTCTCTTTTAGCAATCAACTCTGGTTTAACCATAATAGTATTAGAAAGAGATTCAATAGTAGAAACAATTGCTTGAGCTCTGGCTTTAGTAGTATTCATAGAACCACTAATAAACATAGCTTTAGTCAAAGAATTGAATAAAGCTTTTCGCTCATTATAATTTCGACCTAATTTTTTACCAAAAACACGATGTTTCATAAATTATTTCCAGCTAAAACCTTTTTCTTTTAACCAAGAATCAATAACTTTTAATGATTTTTCACCGACATTTTTTGATTTACTGACGTCTAAACGACCAGCCTTAATCAAGTTTTCAATTGTAGCGTAACCAGCTTTTTTAAGAGCATTGGTAACTCGAAGAGGTAATTCAATTTCTTCTATAGAAATATCATTTCCTTGAGCAGCAACACCAGTATCAATTGTAATTACTTCTTCTTCAAATTCTTTTGGATCAGCAATTTGACCGAAAGCATTAATTAAATCTTTGGCGGCCATTTTAAGAGCATATAAAGGGTCAATTGAACCATCAGTCCAAATTTCCATAGTTAATTTATCGTAATTAGATTTTTTACCTAAACGAGTTGGCTCAACAGTATAATTTGTCTTGATAACTGGAGTAAAAGCAGCATCGAGAATAATTTCTCCGACGATATCTGTTTTTTGTTCTTTAGCTAAAGTATAGCCAACTCCCCTTTCAACAGTTATTTCCATTTTTAGAGATGCTTTGGCATCTGAAAGAGTGGCAATAAATTGATCTGGATTGGCAACTTTACAAAGAGCGTTATCAACGATATCAGCTGCAGTAACTATGCCTGGACCTTTTTTATCTAATTTAAGAGTAATAGGTTCATTTTTATTATAAGCAAACTTAACTTTTTTAAGATTAAGAGATACTTCAACTAAATCTTCTTTTACACCTGGAATAGTGGTAAAAAGATGATTAGCTTTTTCAACTTTAATGCGAGTGATAGCAGCACCTGGGATGGTGATTAACAAAACACGACGAAGACTGTTGCCTAAGGTGTGACCAAAACCACCAACCAAAGGACTAAGTTCAAATTTACCGTATTTATCGGTAGATTTGATGGTCTTTATATTAAACTTATTAGTTTCGATCATGAAAATCTCCTTTTTTTATCTTGAATAATATTCAATTATTAAATTGACATCAATGTCATTCTTCATTTCTTCCATAACTGGAAGAGAAATAATTTTAACATTGAGTTTTGATTTATTGAGGTCTAGCCAACTTGGAGTTTTGAACTCATTGGCTGAAGCTGGTAATTCACCAACTTTAGAAATAATTTCTTTTTCTAAAGAAATAACATCACCAACTTTTACTTGATATGAAGGAACATTTAGAACACGATCATTAATTAAAACATGACCATGACTTATTAATTGTTTAGCTGAAGATCGAGAGAGAGACAAACCAGCTAAATATAAAACATTGTCTAATCTTTGTTCGATTAAAGTCATAAGATTGGTACCAACCAAACCTTTCATTTTTTTGGCTTTAAGATAGAGATTCTTGAATTGAGTTTCTTGAACACCATAAATTCTTTTAGCTTTTTGTTTGGCTTTAAGCTGGATACCATAGTCAGTCATTTTGCTAGCAGCTTTAACTCCATGCATACCTGGCTTAACAGCTCCTTTTCTTTCAATAGGACATTTTGAAGATAAACAACGAATACCTTTTAAATAAAGTTTTCCACCAGCAGCTCGACAAAGTCGACATTTGGCATCAATAGTAATTCTTGACATATTTTTTAAGCTCTCCTTTGTTTTGGAGGACGAGGTCCATTATGAGGAATTGGGGTAATATCGGCGATTTTCTCAACGTCGAAATCCCTTTTAGTTCTCAAGAAGCGCAAAGCAGCATCTCGACCAACACCTGGGCCCTTTAAATAAACTTCTAATTTTTTAACACCGTGTTCTTTGGCTCCATCAAGAGCTTTTTCGATAGCAGTAGTGGCAGCATATGGAGTAGATTTACGAGATCCTTTAAAACCACAATGACCAGCACTGGACCAAGCTAGTGTTTTACCAGCAAGATCAGTAATAGTAACAATAGTGTTGTTAAAACTTGATTGAATGTAAAGTCTAGCTTCAGCGACATTCTTAACAATCTTTTTTTTGGTAACGATATTTTTTTTGGTGGTAGTAGTATTATTAGCCATAATTTTTATAAGAATTATTTATTTGAATTAGTAGAGGCAGCTTTTTGTTGAGCTTCAATTTTTGCCCAAGCTTCTTTAGTAAGCGAACCAACTGTTTTCTTTTTACCTTTAACTGTACGAGAATTAGTTTTGGTTCTTTGACCTCTAACAGGTAAGTTAACTATATGTCGAATACCACGATAAGATTTAATAGCTTTTAATCGATCAATATTTTCTCTAATTTCTTTTTTAAGATCACCCTCAATTTTAAATTCTTCTAAAGCTTTCATTATATTAGCCACGTCATCACGACTAAGATCTTTAACCCGAATATCAGGACTTAATTTAACCATATTAATAAGAGTTTTTACATTAGTTTTACCAATGCCAAAAATTCTAGTTAACCCAATTTCAATTCTTTCGTTATCGGGTATTTCAATACCAATAATTCTCATATAATTTAACCCTGTTTTTGGGTGTGTCTTTTTGTAGAACAAATAATACGTCGAATACCTCGGCGAATTACCACCTTGCAGTTTCGACAACGACATTTAATACTTGATTTTACTTTCATAAGGAATGAACTTGGATATTGTAACCTAATTTTGAAACAATATCAAAGAGCAAATTTAAATTAGAGTCGATAAACAATTCGGCCTTTTTGTTTATCTGGACTAAGAACTAATGAAACACCGTCTCCTGCCATAACCCTGATATGATTCATTCTAAGTTTTCCAGCAAGATGGGCAATAATTAAACTGCCATCTTCTAGGGTTACTCGATAAAGAGAATTAGGAAGAATTTCAGTGACTTGACCTTTGACTGTTGGTTCTTTCATTAATTGATTAATTTTGGTCTAAACTATTAACTTTTTGACAAATATCTTCAAAAATTGGCTCAATAGGACGATTGCCATCGGTTCTAAAGAGTAAATTTTTGTTTTGAAAATAATCCATGATGATACCATTATTATCATCGTAGAATTTTTGGCGAGCTGCCATAGCTTCTGGAGTAGCATCAGTACGACTAGCATCTTGAAATGCAGTTCCTTTGGCAGCACGGCGAGCACTAATTTCTTCAAAAGTAACATCTAAATGAATAATTAAATCTAGAGGTTGATTTTTATTGGCTAGATAACTTTCAATAAATTGACCTTGAGTTAAAATTCGAGGAAAACCATCAATAATAAAATTTTGATTGTTAATTTTTTCTAAGTTACTAGTAAGAATAGCAAAAGCGATTTCGTCAGGAACTAAATTACCAGAATCGACAATTGATTTGGCTTTTAAACCAAGTTCTGATTGAGCAGCAATTTCATCACGGAGGAGTTGTCCCATAGATAAATGAGTAAGACCGTATTTTTCGGCAATAAGTTTTGCTTGAGTGGATTTACCACAACCAGATGGACCAATGATAAATAAATTTAATGACATAAATTTAATTTTTAAAATTAATAATAAATAAATTAATAACTTAATTTGTCGTAGTTGTGCATTTGAACTACGTTTTCTAATTTACGAGTCAATTCAAGAATAACAGAAACAACGATTAAAACGCTAGTACCACCAATAGTTAAAGTGGTTACATGAGTAATTTTTTGAACTATTGAAGGTGTAACAGCAATAACACCCAAGAATAGGGCTCCAATAAAGATAACTCGATTAATTAAGAAAGTAAGTCTTTTTTCAGTGGAAATTCCTGGTCGAATACCTGGAATAAAGCCACCTGACTTACGTAGTTCCTCAGCAATATCTTTTGGTTTAAAAACAACTGA
>JAEZTF010000018.1 GCA_023443725.1 Candidatus Parcubacteria bacterium | reverse complement strand
CAACTTGATTCTGGTTTTAATCCTTTGAAAGCTATTTTAAAGTTAATCTTAGTCTTGTCAGTTTCCGAAGCCCGACTTCGATCATCTGAAGACCTTTGTACTAGATTAGTGGCTAAAGGAAGAGACAAGGCAAGAAGAGAGATGAAGAGAAGAGTCTTAAGATTAGATGAATTTTTAGCAAACACAAAATAAGTATAGCTTAAATACCATAAGTAATATTAAATATTATTAATTATTTTGCCAAACAAATTTAGGATCAGGCATTTTTTGATATTTTTCTTTAAATTTTAAATATTCCTTTTCTGTTATAGTTATTTTTTTATTGGTTTCAGATCCTAAATAACTATAAGTACCATCCGAATTTCTTTGTGCGTTGTCAATAATATTTTTCAAAGGAGCTCTCTTTTCTCTAAAACCATTCGCATAAGTAGCTTTACTATCAATTCTATGTCCTAAATAATCTATTGATCGATCAGGTTTAATATCTTGATACTCTTGTTTTTTTGACAAGGCCTCATAAAAACGTCTAGCATCTTCAACATTTGCAAAATTAGCCACAAATCTTGTCTCTGTACCATCAATATTCGCCTTTGCTGTTTTATTCAAATCTAAATATTTAAATCCAACAGCTATTTTTTCATTAGCCGCAACTTCTTCAGTCAATTTAGCTAAATTTGCCATATCTCCTAAAGGCACATCAAAATATATTCTATGATCACCCCACTTAAATTTACCCTCAGCTTTTAATTTATCAGCTTCTCTATTTACATTTTGAAACCACCAAAAATCACCATTAGTTTCACCGTTACCTCTTTTAAATTCACCAAAAGAATCTATTTTTGGTTTTAAGGTTTCAGCTATAGCCCATCTCCCAATTAAATTTCCATATACCAACTTATCTTCTTCTTTTGAAAAACCAGCCACATTAATTATTTCTCCAGGATGTAATTCTTTTTGTTTTTTAACAAAACTTCTCGTCTTATCGATTAAAGCTGTTTCTTCAGGTAATAAATTAGGTATTTCTTGATCAGAATTAACCAATTTTCCAAAAAGACCAACTATCTCATTTTGTTTTTGCAAAAATTTTTTTTGTTGATCCGGAGTTAATCTTAAATATTGGTTATTTAATTCTGTCTTTTTTTTGTTTTCTCTTTGTACAGCTTCAGTATTATTATTTGGTAAATTTATTATTGATGCTGAATCAAAACCATTATCTATTCCCATTTTCCAATTTTAACATTGAAATTAAAACAAAATATCCTCTCCTTCATACCCCAAAGCCCAAAAACCAATTCCTTTAAATTGATTATCTTCTGCTAATTTAATTTTAATTTCCAAACTTTTTTCATTTTCATAATAAATTTGATGAATAGTATTATTTTCTTCAAAAACCAGCCATGGTGTCATCGACAAATCATCCCATTTTACCTCTAAATTTTCATCTTGTATTAATTTTTTGGTTCTCTGCCAACTCGACATCTGATACCAACCTCTTTTAATTTGCGATCCAAAATCTTGGGTATAAGTTTTCCATTCATAACCATAAAGAGGATAAGCCAAAATAATTTTATTTTTATCTAATCGGTCATTTGTAATATTTTTCACTAATTCCAAAATACTTCTTTCCCCCATAGGAGCATCAATCGGTGCTACTGCTCCAGCATAATCAACTCCAGGTCGATGAAAATCATAAGCCATTATTATTAATTCATCTATTCTATTAATCAACTCACCAACTTGTTTGGTCGACCCTTTATTAATAGTATTTACAAATACATCTACACTTATTTTTCCTACATCTGCCAATTTTAGTTTTTCCAAAAAATCAAAAAAATTCTGGTTTAAAATTGCCACCGGATCCTTTTGATATTCAAAATCAACATTTACTCCATCAAAATTATTTTTCTCAATAGTTCCTTTAATTTGTTCCACTAAATTATCTACCGCTTTTTCGTTATTAAGTAACTTTTCCAATTTTTTATCATCAAAAAGCTTTATCCCTAAAATATTATTTCCTCCAGTTTTAGTAATATTTTCTTTTTGCTTCAAAAAATCTTCATTATCAATCTTTTTAGATTGATAATCCCAAATTAAATTACCATCTGTATCTACCTCTATCCCCAAAAAAATCAATTCGTCCAATTCTTTTCCATAAAACCTAGTTTTACCAATCATCCAAGTTGGCAAAAATCCTACTGTTTTTATCTCAACTTTATCAGTTTGGTTTTTAACTTTTTTTACTAATGGATTTAAAACCGGAGTTTCTTTCTTATAAAGAATCCACCACAAAATCCCAAATACTACTAATAAAACACCCAAAACCAACCAAATTTTTTTCATTTATTTCTAAACAATTTCAACAATCCAAATCTTATCGTTCTCCAAAAATTCTTAACTCCACCAAAAGTTAATAAAAATGAAGTTAACCCAATTCCTGCAATAGTAAAAACTTTTCCTTTCTTCATACTAAATTCTATCAAAATTAACTAAAACTTTTTTTCAGAAAATTTAATTGCAATTATCTAGCCTATATATTCACTCTTTCCAAAAGCTAATATTGGATAAAAAATCAAAGGCAAAAACAACATTCCTAAAGCAAAACCAGTCGACTTACCAAATACTTTAGCTGTTTTAACAACTATTGATACTCCAATAACAAAATTCACCAATGGTATAAATAACAATAGTATGTACCATGCTGACAATTTAAGAATTTTCAAAAATACGACCATATTATAAATTGGTATAAAACATTTCCATCCAGCTTCTCCTGCCTTCACAAAAATTTTCCATACTGACGCTGCCATTAAAACTACTATCACCAAATAAAGTGCACTAGAGATTGAAGTGGTTCTTTCCAACATCTGTCTCGAATATTCTGCTTTAGCAACATCTTGAAGTCTCAATTGATCTAATTCAGTTTGTATAGAATTATAGTCCACATTGTATTCATCCATACACAATATTATATTTTTCAATTATCAAAGTCAATTTTGTGGGTGATGGAGAACTCGAATCTCCGACCCGTCCGATGTGCATCGGACTGCTCTAATTAATCTTTAAAAGGCAAATTTTATCTTTAATTATCTCCTCGATAATTTTTCTCGACTTAAAACTTTTCAATTTATATTCAATTTGTCTAGCAATTTTTAAACTTTCATATTCTTGAGAAAAAACCAACTCAAATGGACGATTGTTTCTAGTAAATTTATTCTTTTCAAAGCCCGAATTATGTTCAAAAACTCTTCTTTCTAAATTATCTGTACTTCCAATATAAAATCTCTGATTTTTTAAAGACTTTAGGATATATAAATATCCAACCATGGTGGGTGATATAAAAATTATTAATCCGACCCGTCCGATGGACATCGGACTGCTCTAACTAATATGGTGGGTGATGGAGAACTCGAATCTCCGACCCCCGTCTTATCAGGACGGTGCTCTAACCAACTGAGCTAATCACCCGTAAAAGTATCAGTATTTTAGCAGTAACCTAAACAAATTTAAATACCCCTAAGTTTATGCGTGCAACCCTAAAATTGCTGGAGCTACTACCGATACTATTGTTATTATTACTGCTGATATAATTCCACCTAAAAATACACACAACATTGATTTTTTAAAATCTAATCCTAAAAAAGCCGCTACAGCAGTTCCTGTCCAAAGACCTGTTGTTGGCAATGGTATTCCCACAAAACTAATTAATCCAATTTCTTTATATTTTTCCAATTTTTTTGAACCTTTTTGAACTTTATTTTCTACAAAATCAGTGAATTTATGTAACGCTTTAATTTTTTTCATTAATTCTAGAATTTTATTAAAGAAGAAATAAATAAATGGTGCTGGTATAAAACTACCCAACAAACTTACCAAAAATACTAACCATGGATTTAAATGATAAGCCAAAATACCCACTGGAATTGCTCCCCTCTGTTCAATCAAAGGAACCATCGAAATGAGCATTATATATAGTAGTTTCATATCCTCCAGTCTACCTTATTGTTTTTATTTTTCCAAGTTAGCTAAAAATTTTACTACTTCACTAGCTACATCAATATGGGTAACTTCCACAAATCTTGTATAGTTTGGCGTTCTATTTACCTCAAAAAACAATGGTTTACTCATATTATTATCTCTAAATACCACATCTACCCCCGCAATCCAAATCCCGCATTTTTTAGCTGCTTCCACCGCCAGTTTTTTTACACTTTCTGGTAAATCAGTTTTTTCAAACACATTTTTAAGTCTTGGATTGTCACCAATTCCTCTTCTCATCACTCCTAAAACTTTGTCTCCCAATACCATTACTCTAAAATCTTCCTTATTGACGATATATTCTTGCAACATATATTTATTTTCGCCTGATTTCTCAATTAATTCCAACTCTTCGATTCTAGATTTAAAATCATCCTTTTCATAAACCTTAAACACTTGTCTTCTTCTATCTCCTCGACTACCTTTAATGATCATTGGAAATTCAAACTTTTTTACTGCTTCTTTTTTAAGATAACTTAAACTTCCATAAATACTTCTTGGTACTGGCAAACCAGCTTGACTCAACACCAACATTTGATAAGCCTTACATACATCTCCTGGCCTTCCACTTCTCACAATCGGATCGACTACAATTTTATTCTTATCAATATTATCCAAAATCAAACTCACTTCTTCCCAATAATTTTTGGTATTTCTAAAAAAATATACATCATAATCTTTCATTTCTTTTCCATCAATCAAAATTTTTCCTATTTCTGTTTCATAACTTAGTTGTTTGTAACTGATCAATTCCAAATCTACTCCCAGCTTTTCCGCCGCTTCTTTTAATTCTAAAAATTTAGAACCTTTAACATTCCCTCCAAAAACCACAATTTTATTTGTCATATTTATATTTTAAATTTTAAAATTTATTTTTTTGTACTAATCAAAAAACCATTAAGATCTTTTCTACCAATCAAAAATCTGGTTCTCAAACCTTCTCTATTAGCCACATTCACTGCTGTCATAATTTTTTTACCTTTAATCCAAAAAGTTAATCCCACCACTGGTCTTTCATGAGCCTTACCTAAAGCTGATTTATAATGACGATAATAAAGAATTTTATCTTCAGTCAACAATCCCAGTTTATTGGCTAATTTTTCATCAATTGAACTTCTCAATGCCCCAGTATCTATCTTTGCTTTTACCTCTATTACTCGATGATGTTTTCCTTGTTTAATTATTTTAGATTTATCCAATTCTGGGTTAAATCCTTTTGGAATTTTGATTCTAATAGTTTCTTCGGATTCAATCATTTTGTTTTTTTCTTTAGCCTCGATCTTATCAAAAAAACTTTCTCCAAATAAATATTTAGCCAAAGTTATTGCATGCTCCACGCTTCTTACCTCAACTTCATCAACCTTTTCCATTCGAGCTCTCAATCCTGCTTTATTACAAATTTGAATCGATAGTCCCGGTCTCGCATTTATTTCCAATACTTCTGGACCTTTTTCTTTGTCCAGCACTATATCCACTCCCATAAATCCCAAACTTGGAACTGCTTTTTGACAATTAATTGCCGTTTCCAAAATCTCTTTCCAAAAAGGAATTTTGATTCCATTTACTTTTCGATATTTTTTCTTACCATAATCATAAATTTTTAAAACTGGATCACCTCCACCTTCCACTCCAAAAGTAGTTATTCCGGTAGCCAAATCAATTCCCAAACCAATTGCTCCCTGATGTAAATTTGCCTTACCTCCAGATTTTTCTGTTGGAATTCTAAACATGGCCATCACCGGCACCTGGTTATAAACAATCACTCTAATATCTGGAGTTCCCCATTTAGTCAAAGCCAAAAAAAGCGGATGAATTTTTATTCTTTCTTCCACTAATGCTTTATCTGGCATCGAATGTAAACTGTATTTTCCTGATAATATTTCTTGACAATGCATTGCCAAATCCATACTCGTTACAATTTCTCCATTCATTTTTTGCCAATCCCCCGCATATTTTCCTCTCTTTCGAATAATTATGATTCCCTCTCCACCATAACCAGATTCTGGTTTAATTACAAAATTACCTTCCAAGTTTTCCCATCTGAATTTTTCCAAATCGTTATTGTTTTTAAATCTGGCAATTAGTTCTGGTACCGCCACTCCAGTCTTCATCAACAATCTTTTAGTTTTATATTTACTATCAGCTACTGCTTTACCCGCCATAGTATTCTTTCTCAAATACACCTTATTTCTCTCATTTTTAGTCAAAAATTGACGGTATTTTCTTAAATTAAACATGTTTGTTTTGTTTATTAATCTATTTACGATCTTTCTTTTCTCTAATTCCACCCTTAAATCTGTTTATCTCCGACAACCTTATTCCTGTATAATTTCCTACTAATAAATTAATTACTAAGACCAAAATTACTACTAAACCTGGGTATTCTAAAACAATTTTTTGTAACCAAGCAAAATTCATGGTAATTGCTCCGGTTATTGCCAGTACAATAGTTCCAATTGTTAATTTTTTTGCTTCACCTCGGCTTTTAACCATTTGTGTTCTGGTAAATTCTTCAGCCAATAAGATCATAAACAAAATTGGAAAAATTGAAATTTGTCTAATATCAATCAATCTCACATAGGAAGATGCCATCATCAACAAAAACGTTCCCAAAGATATAAAAAGTAAACTAATCGCTCTAGCTGGCCAAAAATGTAATTTTAATTTTTTCAGAATAAAACTTCCTAAAATTGAAATTAACAAAATCATAGCAAACAACACCAATCCTCCAAATATACCTGTAGCAATAAAAGCAATCGAAATCATTGTTGGCATAAAAATTCCATAACCCGACAAACCTCCAATATAATGCAAAGCTGATATTAATGTGGCTACTAATGGCAACAATAATAATAGTACTATAGTATTACTTGCCACTCCTCGACTCATTGCCCAACTAATCAATACCTTCAATCCATTTACCCCGTTAAACTTTTCTACTTTATAGTCAACTTTTTCAATCTTATTTTCTACTAAATTAGTTTTTATTTCGACCACTGTTGGTATCGCTGTTGGGGTTGCTGTTGGACTTAGTTCTATAGTTGGAGTCACTGTTTTAGCTTCAATTTGTTTTATTCCCAATCCTAGATATAAAATACTCAACACTATAAATAGTGGGGCAACTATTTTTTTCATAACTTTATTATAGATAAAATTTAATTTTATTTATTTATAGATCTACGATCTATTTTTGTGCCGTATTATAGCACTTATTTAGACAATTCCACTCCCTTATTAATTTAAGGTATAATTCAACTAATGAATCATCTATTAGCTTTCAATTGGGGAGAACAAGTCACCTTTGGTGACGGTAAAAATCTCGCCAATACCTACTCTAGTGCTGCTCCACTTGTTTCATCTCTTTTAAAAAACTCCATGGTTATTGCTGGTATTATCTTTCTTTTTCTTTTGGTTTTTGGCGGCATTATGTTTATTTCTAGTGCTGGCTCCAGTGATTCAAAGAAAACTGGCCAAGCTCAAGCAGCCATCACCAGTGCTGTTATCGGTTTTGCAGTTATTTTTTCTGCTTATTTTATAATTGAGATCATTCAAGTCCTTACTGGTGTTCAAATTTTAAATTCTAGCTTATAATAACCTTATGTTAGGAATATTCGGAACTATTTCAAATCCAACCAGTTACGCTTCTGATAAAGGTTCAGGCCTTTTTGACTTGATTAGTAATATTTTAAAATTTGCCGGTGTTATTGCTGGTTTATTTTTTGTTGTTCAAATAATTATGGCTGGTTATAGTTATATTAGTGCCAACGGTGATCCTAAAAAAGCCGAACTTGCTTGGACTAAAATTTGGCAAAGCATTATTGGTCTTATTATAGTTGCTAGCGCTTTCATCATTGCTTCAGTTGTTGGTAAAATATTTGGTATTAATATTTTAGATTTTCAAATTTATGGACCTGGTAACTAAAACATTAGCTTATACCATTACTGGACCAGGGATTCCTGTTACTGACGGAGCATCTCAATTAGAAAAAATTATCAGTACTGTTATTGGTGCTCTCACTATCATTGCTTTTATTTTCTTTGCTTTTCAAGTTATTTTTGCTGGTTACTCTTTTCTTTCTTCTCAAGGAGACGCCGCTAAGCTCAAAGCCGCTAGAGATCGTCTTACTCAAGGTATTTTAGGTATAACCATTGTTGTCATTGCTTTCGGTGTTACTGCTTTCTTAGGTAAACTTCTTGGTCTTCAATATGTTTTCAATCTTGGTCAATTTATCAATTCAATTGGCAAATAAGTATGGCTTTAAATAATTTTCTTCTTGCTCAAATTACCAATCCTGTTCTTAATCAATCTGAAAATATTTCAGGTAATCCTACTGGCTATGTCAACAATGTTATCCAATCCATTATTAGTATCTTTATGATCGTTGGTACAGTCTATTTCATTTGGCATTTTGTTATGGCTGCTTATCACATGATTTCTAGCAATGGTGATCCTAAAAAATGGGAAGAATCTCAAAAAGCTATTCTCTATTCCTTTGTTGGTATCATAGTTATCTTCTCTCTCTTTGCCATTCTTAAACTTGTTGGTACTGTCACTGGAGTTTCTGGTCTTAAAGAACTCAAGTTAACCTGGCCAACACTTTAATATTTCAGAAATTATTGATATTATTTATATAACTTATTAATTATTAATTAAATTAACATGTTTAAAGATATTAAAAACAAAATCGAAATGGCTGCTTTAGTTGCTCCAATTTATGCCGCAGATGGGGTTAATCTTATGCCAAAAGGTTCAGAATGGGGCGGAGTTACCGGTCTTACTATTAACAGTATTATTTCTGGTGCTATCACTTTAGTTCTCGTTGTTGTTTCTTTAGTTTTCTTCTTTATTCTTGTCACTGGTGGTCTTAGATGGGTCACTTCTGGTGGAGATGAGAAAAAAGTTGGTGAAGCTCGAGCCCAAATTACCAATGCTCTTATTGGTTTAGCTATCGTCTTTGCATCATGGGCAATTATGAAACTTATTGGTACTCTCTTTGGTGTTGATATTTTCAATTTAAAATTCCAATCATTCCAATAATCTTTTTTAAGAATATTAAACATCCCGCTGCGGCGGGATGTTTTTTTAATGTATAATCATTTTATGTTTAATCTACAAAATTTTTCTCTAGTCAAACCCGCCTGTGCCGCAGCTTGGAGTGGTACTTGTGTCCAAGGTGATGTTGCTACTATCAAAGGTGCTGAATGTCTTTTTAAAAATCTTCTTCAAGTAGTTGGCTGGGCTGCTGGAATAGCTTTTTTTATTATGTTTATTGTTGGTGGTTTTAAATATCTTACTGCTGGCGGTGATCCCAAAAAAGCTGCCGTGGCCACTTCTACTCTAACCCTCTCAATTGCCGGTCTTATCGGTGTTATTGTTTCTTGGCTTATCATTCTACTTATCAAAAAACTTACTGGAGTTGATGTTACCAATTTTAATATCGGATCGTAGATGATCAAAAAAATTCTTATTCTTGCCCTATTTTTGGTAATTCCATTTTTTGTCACTTCTCCTATTGTCTCCTATGCCGCTACTACCGATTCCAATACTCAACAAACCGAACAAAAAAAAGTAACTTGGGAACAATTTTGGAAGGATCTTTGGGCTGCTCTTGGTGCTTTTTTCGCTAATTTTAAAATGGAAATAAAAGCTTGGTTTGCCAAAGAACAACCAGTTGATTGTTTACAAAGATCAAAATTTACCGATTATAACCAAAAAAATCAAGACGCTAATACTAGAGCTCAAGCTCTAGCTACTCAAAGATATCGTAAAGGAACCTATCTTAGATCTGTTATTGAAGGCCGTTATAGTGATAGTATCATTGCCTATTTTTGTGGTGAAGTTTGTACCAATACAAAAATAAGTGATAATTGTACCGATATTAGATTTTCTACTCTAGTTTATTTTTTCTACAAAAAGGGTGAAAAAATTCTTTATGACAAAGATGATCCCATAAATCCAATCGATTATGATTCTGCCAAAATGGATTCTTATAATTACACTCTACCAGCCAATTCCGACACTTATTTTAGAACTCTCTATAATAATATTTCCCAAATTCCTCGAGGAGCTTTTCAAGATGAAAAAGACGCTGCCGGAGTCACTAGTCGTGAATTAAATACCAGTTTACGTACTTTTATTCCAGCTTCACATCAAAATCCTACTCCAACCGGTAGCGTTTTTGATCCAGACGGTGCCAAGGCTATGCTTCTTGATAATAGTCAACAACAACAAGCCGTTTTTTCTAGTTTTATTCCCAATGAAGATTTAAAAGCTGTTGTTGGCCGTTACGGTAAAAAAGAATTAACCCCATATGACTCTACTAAAGCTGCCACTCTCAAAGAAATGTTTAAAGATTATCTTCATCCCTATTCTTGGCAATTAGATCAAGAAGGTTTACCAGAAAGAGAAGACAGTGGTCCTTGTCCTGCCGAAAAAAGTCATTGTCACGGTATGAGTCAGTATGGTGCTCTTGGTATGGCTATTAATGGCGCTAGCTACGAAGGTATTTTAAAAGCTTATTATGGCAACATTCGACTTGTTAATCTCAAAACTATTGCCGGTATCAAAAATCTTAATATTGAAATTAGTAATGAAAATGGTGATGCTTGTGCCGATCGATCTAAAATGTTTATTGAAGATTATCTCCGCGGACTTGGAGAATTGCCAAGTTTCTGGGGAGATTCAAAAGTTGGTGGTATGGCCGCTCTTCAAGCTCAAGCTATTGCCGCTAGAACTTATGCCTATGTCAGAACTCTTGGATTTAGTCGACCAATTTGTACTACTGCTGCTTGTCAAGTTTTCCGCTGCGAGATTATTGGTGCTAAACCAAACTTTGACATTGCTGTCAAATCTACTGCCTATATGGTTATGGTTGATGCTGCCTCTGGTAGACCATTTTCCAGTCAATATGCTCGTTCTTTTTGTGGTCCTTCTATTTCCTCTACTTATCACAATAGTATTGGTGGTATCAGTGCTACTTATACCACTCCTTCATTTCCTGACAGCAAAGCTTTTGAAGAAGCCGCTTATAAAAAATTAGGTAAAGCTCCAAACTCTTATTGTAAAATAAAATAATTTAAACTAAACTTAAATATGCAATCAAAAATTAAGTCAATCCTCAATCGACTTAACCGTCGTGATCTTCCTGTTTTCCCCAAAATTGGAATAAATAAATATTTCAAAATTGGCTTAATTGTTTTTGTCTTATTTTCAGCCGTTTTTATTAGTAAAACTATTTTAGCTCAAGACGCTGAATCAGATACCACTTCCGATACTCCTCCAGCAGAAGTTGTTTCTAGTAGCTCCGAACCAGAAATAGACATGGAAAACATTACTATTTCCAACGATACTGCCGCTGACACTTTTAGAGACAAACAAGATGCTATGGAACAAGGTAACAATCAAGAATCTTGGATGAAAGAATCTCTTGGTAGTAATGCTATGGCTGGTATTAATGTTTTAGCCGGTACTATCCCCAATTCAGTTTTAACTGGCAAAAATACTACTTGGGTACCTGGTGGTTTAATTGGTTTTGGAAATCAAGCCATTGCTATGGCCTACAGTATTCCTATTTCTGGACAAGAATATATTGCTTATGTCAAAAATAATTTTCTAGGTAAACCAGCTTATGCTGATAGTGGTTATCAAGGTTTATCACCTATTATGAATTTATGGAAAGGTTTTAGAAACGCTACTTACATACTTTTCTCCGTAATTTTCGTCGTTATTGGGGTTTTAATCATGCTTCGTGTTAAAGTCAGTCCTCAAGCAGTTATCACTCTTCAAAACGCCATTCCCAAACTAATTACTTCTCTAATTTTAGTTACCTTCTCCTATGCCATAGTTGGTCTTATGATTGATCTTACCTATGTTGTTGAAGGTCTTGGTTTATCTATTATCAAAAATGCCGCTGGCAGTAATGGTATCAATCAAACTGTCATGGAAACCTTAAACAATCCTCACATTATGAATCGTTTATTTGCTCTAGTTCCAGCTGGTACTTTAGCTATTTGGTCAACTATTATTTCTTTAATAATAGGAGTAATTAGTGGTTTCATCTTAACACCAGTAGGTGGTGTCATTGTCGGTGGTATCAGTTTAATCGTTATAACACTAGCTCTTCTTATTCTTATTATGGTTTGGACATTTAAATTCCTTTTTGGACTTCTTAAATGTTATGTAAGTATTATTTTAAGAACTATTATTGCCCCTCTAGAAATTGCCCTTGGTGCTATCCCAAATATGAAAATGGGCTTTAATACTTGGTTTATCGAAATTTTAGCCAATCTTATGGTATTTCCTATCAGTATGATCATATTGGTTCTTATTAAGACTATTATGAACACTGTTGCTGGTAGCACTTATACTATGTGGAATCCATTAGGTACAAAAATGTTAAATGTTCTTACTGCTTCCTATGGATCTGGTGGTATTCTTGCTGTTGCTTTTGGTTTAGGTGGCCTTATGTTAGTCTCTAAACTTCCAAAATTAATTCCAGAAGTTATTTTCCAAATCAAACCTTCTGCCTTTGGTAAGGCTATGGGCGAATCCTTCGCCCCAATCGGTGCTTTTGTTGGTAAACAAGCCCAAACAGGAGGAAAAACAGCTGTAAATAGTCTAGATCAAAAATATGGAAACAGAGAAGGACCATTATGGAGGAAAGCTTTATTTTATGGAAACAGAGCTTTAGGTGGAAAATCAGCTTCCAGCGTTGCTAAAAACGAAACCAGAGGTGATGCAGAAAACATGGAATAAAAGTAAGTTAGTTCTTTTAATTAGGAACTTTCTGGTCTCTATATTTTTGGTAAAATTTGACTGTATTTTTTCTTTCTTCTTCTCTTTGATGATCATTTCTTAAAACAACAGGTATTTTATTAAATACGTCTTCTAATTTTTCATTATCTTTAATGTCCACACCTAAATATTTCATAGTTGATCTAATATCAACATCCATATCATTTAACTTTAAAACTTTGGTTAAAAAATTTAAAACAAAATTACCATAATCAGCTGAACCAGCTTTTATTCTTACATGATCAGTTGACAATCTACTCATATCTACACCAAAAGATCCTAATAAAATATTAGCCCATAAATCAGGTTTAGTAGTGTAATTAAAAACCCTTTTTCCGTCATATCCAATGCCATTAATCATTCCAAAAGCAGTTCGTATACTTGAAACAAACTTACCAACATCTTTAACATCTACATTTCCTGTTATACAACTAAATGTAAGAGCCGCCGCTTCTTGTTGATCTCTAAACCAATTCATAAAATCAACTTCCTTATTTCCAAAACTAAACTCCCTTCTCTTTGATTCATCTATCAATCTTCCTGACTCATCAAAAGCATAATATCTAAGCAATTGAGCCAATGTAACACTTTCTCCATGATCAGTTTTTTTATCGTAAAAAGGTTTTCCATCCTTATCATAAAGGTCTCTACTTCCACTAGTAAAATCAAAGAAACCATAACACATCTTATTTGCTAAAATACGAAAAGTTCCATCTGCAATTTTTTCTCTAATTGTCTTTTTTGTTTCTTTATCTATAGGGCCAATCTTTTTTTCCATCGACATAATAGTTTGAACATAAGCTCCCAAAGGACCACCAAACCATTCAGCTTCAGATAACTTATCATCACCAACCCCAATTTTCCATTTTTGCATTGCTTTATATTCAGGATTCAAAGTCCTAATTCCATCACTAATGATACCAGTATAAGTTGGTAATACCCTTCTTCTGTCACACAAACTAGAATCACCCATAACATAAAATAAATTCCAAGCAGTATACGCA
>JAEZTF010000012.1 GCA_023443725.1 Candidatus Parcubacteria bacterium | reverse complement strand
ATCCTTCGGCTGATTCACAATGTGGTCAACAAACAGATCTTAACTATGATGGCATTACTAACTCCTTTGATCTTACTTATCTAAAGAAATCCTTACTTCAAACTAATGATGAAGTAGTTATTGATCCTGCCGATATTACACCGACAAATAAACCAACACTAAACCCTACTTTAAATCTAACTCCAACTTCAACTTTCATTACCACTCTCACTCCCACTAAAGTACCTACTTTAACCCCTACTAAAATACCAACAGTAAACTACAAAATTCATTTTATTAGAACCACTAGGGCCGATGGAAATGTCGCTAATGATGCAATATTACTGGAAAGTAAAGGAAAATATGGTCTTATAGATGGTGGTTGGAAAGATGATTTTTCAGTAATTTCGTCTTATTTTAGTGAAATTGGTGTAAAAAAACTTGATTTTTTTCTTATAACTCATCCTCATGCTGATCATTATGGTTCATATAAACAATTAATAGAACGTTATAAACCAGAAACACTTTATAAAAAACGTTTTTTTGGAGGTGATATTATTAGTGCTGGTGGTCTTTGGACTAAAGAAGTAATAAATTGGTATTCAAATTTAGAAAAAGATATTAAAACTATTTGTGATAATAATGAAGTTAGTATTGTCAATGTTGATGTCACTTATAATGATGGTTGGTTCTTCAATTTAGATAAAACAAAAATAACTCTTTTAAATGTTCCCGATAGACGCGAAAAAACTCATTCATTGTCATGGGTTACGGATGCTGGTATGGAAAATAGAAATTCTCTTATTCAATTAATTGAAATGAATGGATTTAAAATTGCTATGTTCGGAGATCTAAGTTGGTCAGAATGGTATCCGTATTATGCTAAGAAAATAGGCAAAGTAGATTTAACTAAAGTTGGACATCATTCAATAGAAAAAAATGAAAATAATAAAATTGCTGATTTTTTACGCAGTCCATACCTTGTAGTAACTAATAAAAATAAAACAGATGTAGAAACAAAAATGAAAAAGTATGCAGGTAGTAATATTTACTATACTGGGAATGGTAATATAGTTTTTGATTTTAGTTCTCAAACAATAAAGATTTCAAAATAATGTTTTTGAAATATATTGTTTTTGTATATTTTTGAATTAATTTCTGCTATAATTCCAACATACTAATTTTGTTGTGTTAAAAAAACTTTTGGGGCTGAAGGGCCCCTTTTTTTAAACCACACCAAAAAGGAGAAAAATATGGATTTAAAAAAACTACCAAAAACAGAGTTTGCCGCAGCAGTGGCTCAAATTGCTGGTGAAAGAAATATTGATGTTCAATCTATTTTAGATTCAATCGAACTTGGACTTATTTCTGCCTACAAAAGGGATCAAAAAGAAAAAGGTATTATTATTCCTGAAGAAGATCAATTTACCGTAGAACTTTCTCCTGAAAGCGGATCTTTCAAAGTTTTCAAAATAGAAGAAAACGACAAACAAACCGATGTTACTCCGCCAGGTTTTGGCCGAATTGCCGCTCAAACTGCTAAACAAGTTATTGATCAAAAAATTCATGAAGTTGAAAAAGAAACCGTTGTTGGTGAATTTCAAAAGAAAATTGGTACATTAATTTCTGGTATTGTTTTGAGAGTTGATCCATATAAAATGGTTGTTGGAATTGGTAAAACTGAAGGTATTTGTCCAAAAGACGAACAAATCAGAAATGAAAATGTTGCCTTGGGTTCCAAAAAATGGTTTTTATTAAAAACTATTATAAAAAATGATTTAGATAAAAGTGAAATTATTTTATCTCGTCGTGATCCTGAATTTATTAAACAGCTTTTTGTTAGAGAAGTTCCTGAAGTTGCCAACAATAGTGTTGTTATAGAAAAAATTGCCAGATCTGCTGGTGAAAGAACCAAGATTGCTGTTTCTTCAAATCAAGCTGGTATTGATCCAGTTGGTTCATGTATTGGTCAAAAAGGATCTCGAATCCAATCTATCTTAAATGAACTTCCAAAAGAAGAAAAAGTTGATGTTGTTCCTTTTTCAAAAGATATTAATCAATTTATCATTCACTCACTTTCTCCAGCTGAAAATATTAAAGTAGTTTCTATCGATCGAAATTTAGCTACTGTTTCAGTACCAGATGATCAATTAGCCTTAGCTATTGGTGGTGGTGGTGAGAACGTTCGTTTAGCCGGACAATTAGTTGGATTAGAAATCAAAATCACTTCTAATTCTAAAAAATAATAGTTTATCTTTAAAAATATGACTGATAAAAATTTTCAACCTAGATTTCCTATTGTCGCTTTTATGGGTCATATTGACCATGGTAAAACTAGTCTTTTAGATAAAATTCGTTCAACTAATGTTTTTAGTCGTGAAGCTGGTGGTATTACTCAACATATTGGCGCTTATCAAGCTCAAGGAATTACTTTTATTGACACTCCAGGCCATGCTGCTTTTTGTAATATGCGTTCTCGTGGTACTCAAGTTACCGATATTGTTGTCTTAGTTATTGCTGCTACCGAAGGTATTATGCCTCAAACCAAAGAATGCATTGAACTTATCAAAAAACAAAACATTCCTTTTATTGTAGCTATGAATAAAATGGACCTTGAAGGAGCTTCCCCAGATAAAGTTAAAGGTCAATTAGTTGAACTTGGTTTTACTCCTGAAGAATATGGTGGTCAAACCGCTGTTGTTCCGGTTTCAGCTAAAACCGGTCAAGGTATCGATCAACTCTTAGATTTAATTAAACTTAACGCAGAAATCATGGAATTAAAAGCTGAACCTGAAGCTCCATTAGAAGCTTTTATTATCGAATCTCGACTTGATAAAAACAGGGGACCAGTGGCCTCTTTAATTGTTAAAAAAGGCACTTTAAAAGTTGGTGATCATATTTTTGCCGAAAATATTCTTTGTAAAACCAAAGCTTTAATCGATTTTAATCACCAAAATATTCAAATTGCTGGACCTAGTACTCCAATTGAAGTTTTAGGATTTGAGCAAGTTCCAGCAGTTGGTAGCTTGGTTACTCCCGAAAAGCAGGCAATAATTCATCAAGAAGTTGTTTTAAATAAATTTCAAATTGTCGATGATGAAGATCATCCAAAATTAAAAGTCATTCTTAAAGCTGATATGCAAGGTACCCTTGAAGCTTTAAGAAATAGTTTTACTGATGATGTTGTTGTTCTTTCTTCTGGAATTGGTTCAATTACTGATACAGATATTTTTATGGCCGAGACAAGTAAAGCTCAAATTTTTGCTTTCAATGTTAAAACTCCAACTCAATTATTAAAATTAGCCGAAAATCACAAAGTTAAAGTCTTTGAATCAAGAATAATTTACGAAATTATTGAAAATATTCAAACCCAAGTTTTAAAATTACTCGAACCCACCATAGATGAAACTATTTTAGGTGAGGGTCTTATTAAGGCTGAATTTAAAATTGAAAAGGTACGTATTGCTGGAGTCCAATGTACTAAAGGTGAAATTACTAAAGATAGTCTAATTCACTTAAAAAGAGACGGTAAAATTATCAAAGATACCAAAGTTGAAGGTATTCGCCAAGCCAAAGATATCGTTGATAAAATCAAAATGGGTAATGATTGTGGTATGACATTCAAGCCTTATGTTGACTTTAGGCTAAATGATGTTATAATAGCCTATAACACGAAATAGATAGCATAGCGAAGCTATCCAATCACGTTAAAAGAACCGTTAGGTTCTTATAAGAATTAATAAGAATTAAAAACAAGCAGGTTTTCTTATGAAAAATTATAAGGTTCAAAATATTAAGTCCTTATTGGCTACCGCCAAGACCGCTTCTGTAGTTATCCCTCATTTAAGTATTGACAGTATTGCTGCCGGATTAGCCCTAACCTTAGCTCTTAAAAAAGCTAATATTGAAACTAGTGCTTTTTGTCCTCAAAAAACTGATGCTAATTATTCCAAATTAAGCGGTTTAGAATTTTTACTTGATACTTATAATCAACATGATTTAGTAATTTCTTTAGATTATCCATCAGATCAAATCGAAAAAGTTTCTTACAATAATGATGATGGTCATTTAAATTTGGTAGTCCAAACCAAAAACAATGCTCCAAAAATTGAGCAAAATCAAATCAAGATTAATAATCAATCATCTATTGCCGATATTAACTTTATTCTTGGTGATGAATCACTTTTAGGTGACAGTGCCAAAATGGTTGAAAATGGTAATTGGATTTTTATTTCTCCAACTATTAGTCAAAAAGCTTGGGCTAAAGAAAGTGTTATCGATCAAGATGCTCCATATTGTGAAATGTTTAGCTTCTTAATCAACGATCTTGGCTTAAAACTTGATGTGGATTCAGCCAAAAACTTATTAATTGGTTTAAGAGTCGCTACCCAATCTTTTTCTATCAACGTTTCTCCAGAAACATTCGAAGCTGGTGCTATTTGTTTAAAAGCTACTCAACAACCTGTTGAGCCAGTTCAATCAACCAACTTAAACGGTTCAGTTCCTCAAAATATCCAACCTTCCTCTGATTCTATTCCCACCGCCTAATTATGGCCGCTGAAGATAAAAAACCAATAGCTACAGAAACTTCTGAATTCACAAGAAGAACTGACTTATCGGAAATTTCAGAAAAAAGTAGTGTTTCGTCACAAACCCCAGCAGATTTTTTAGACGCTAGAGTAGTAGATAGTACTTTCGATATAAACGCTTTTTTAGATTCTAAAATATCTAAATAAAGTTGTGTTATAATCTCTCCTAGACTAAAAACGGTTTTTGGGTAGCTATTCCCAAATATTATAGATTTTACCGATTTTAGCCCTATTAATTCTATGGCATTAACCAAAGAAGAAAAACAAATTATTATTGATAAGTTCTCTCAAGCCAAAGGTGATACTGGTTCTCCAGAAATCCAAATTGCAATTCTTACCAAAGAAGTCGAGAAACTCCAAGGACATTTAGTTGAAAATAAACACGATTCTCCAGCAAAAAGAGGTATCTTAACCAAAATTGCTAAACGACGTCGTTTACTTCGCTATTTGTCAATTCACAATCCAGAAAGATATACTGACATCATCAAGTCTCTCGGTTTGAAGAAATAAGTAATCTGTACTAACATTATTAAGTCTATGAAAAATTACACACAAGATATCGTCGTGGGTGACAAGCACATCAGTATTTCTACTGGCAAACTCGCTCCTCAAACCAATGCTTCAGTTGTTGCTCAATTTGGCAATACTGTCGTTTTAGCTACTGTTTTAATGGGAAAATTGGATGAATCCAAAGATTATTTTCCTCTTTCTGTTGAATTTGTTGACAAGCTTTATGCCGGTGGCATTATCAAAGGTGGTAAATGGATCAAACGTGATGGTGCTCCATCAGATACTGCTGTTCTTTTTGGCCGTATTATCGATCGTTCTCTTCGACCTTTGTTTCCAGAGGGCTTTTTAAATGAAGTTCAAATTATTACTACAGTTTTAAGTAATGACAAAAATCATGATGTAGTTATGCCAGCATTTACTGCTGCCGCTGCCGCATTAGCTATTTCTGATATTCCTTTCCGTGGTCCAGTTTCTGCAGTTCGAATTGGTCAAGTAAATAATGAATTAGTTGTCAATCCTTCTCTTGAAGAGTTGCAACAATCCAAATTCGATCTTTTAGTTTGTACTGGTCCAAAAGGTGTCAACATGATCGAAGCCGACGGTAATATTGTCGAAAACGAACTCATGTTGCAAGCTATTGAATTAGCCAAAACTACTGGAGACGAAGTCAACAAACAAATTGCCGAATTTGCCGCTAATTGTGGTAAAGAAAAAATTAAATTTGAGCCAGCTGGTCCAAGTAAAGAATTAATCAAAGAAGTTGAATCAAAAATTAGTGTTGATGTCAAAGAATTTTTTGACAAAGGTATCGATGGTGCTCATATGATTGGTCAAGAAGTCATCATTGAAAAAGTTAAAGAACTTTTCAAAGATAAAATTGAATCAGAAGAAGTTTCTACTAATCATTTAGTTGCAGCTGTCGATGAAATTTTAAAAGAATATGTTCGATCTCAAACCTTAAATGGAACTCGTTATGATAAACGAGCTTTAGATGAAATTCGTCCATTAAATGTTGAAGCTGGAGTTCTTCCAATGACCCATGGTTCGGCTCTTTTTGAAAGAGGTTTAACTCAAGCCATTACCGTTACCACTCTTGCTCCACTTTCTGAAAAACAATATCTCGAAGATTCAAATGGTGAAATTACCAAAAGATATCTTCATTATTATTCAGCTATGCCATTTTCTACAGGTCAAGTTGGCCGTACTGGTCGTCCAGGTCGTCGTGAAATTGGTCATGGTGCTTTAGCTGAAAAAGCCTTAGTTCCGGTCATTCCTAGCGAAGCTGATTTTCCATATACCATTGTCTTAACTTCAGAAGTTTTATCTCAAAATGGTTCATCGTCCATGGCTTCCACTTGTGGATCGACTATGTCACTAATGGATGCTGGTGTTCCTATCAAAGACAAAGTTGCTGGCATCTCTATTGGTCTTATGGCCGAAACTGATGATAAATATATTTTGTTAACTGATATTGCCGGTATTGAAGATCATTTTGGTGATATGGATTTCAAAATCACTGGCACCCGAAACGGTATTACTGCAATTCAGCTTGATATCAAACGCGAAGGTCTTACTTTAGATATGATTCGCAACACTTTTGTTGCTTCTACCAAAGCTCGTCTTCAAATTTTAGACAAGATGGAGTCAGTTTTGTCTGCTCCAAGAGAACAACTTTCTCAATTTGCTCCAAAGATTAAATTAGTTCAACTTCCAGAAGATAAAATTGGTGAAGTCATCGGTAGTGGTGGTAAAACTATCAAAGCTTTAATGGAAAAATATCAAGTTCAAATTGATATTGATGATTTTGGTGCTGCTTCTATTTCAGCTCAAGATCAAAAAGCCATTGAAGATGCTGCTTATGAAATTGAATCAATGATCAAAGAAGTTGAAGTTGGTGAAGAATATGACGGTATCGTTACTCGAGTTGAAAACTTTGGTGCCTTCGTTGAATTCTTACCAGGTCGCGAAGCTTTACTTCATGTATCAGAAATGACTGGTGGATTTTTATCTGATCCTTCCAGTATTATCAAAATAGGGGACAAACTCAAAGTAAAAATTGCTGGTTTCAACGATAATCATCAAATCAAATTAAGTGCTCCAGAATTCAAAGCCGCCCATCCAGGACAACCTCGTGAAGCCGGTTCTGACAATCGAGCTCAATTTGATCGACGTCCACAATTTGGTAAATTCGATTCCAGAATGGGTGATCGCAATCGCCGTCCTCGTCGATAAAACATAAGCTATATTTTTGATTCTTTTTTTAGGTTATACTTTTTATTATGGATGCTGTATTAACGACTGCCAAAGCGATTGAAAACTTAAAAGAAAAAGTTGAATCAGTAAAATTACCAGAAAATTTGGTAAAAAATCTTGAAGAAATTTTTTCTCAATTAACTATCAATTCTCAAAACGAGCAAACTTTTTGGCCAAATTATCAAATTGCTTCAAAATATATTGATTATTTAATTAAAGTTCCTTGGTTTAATGAAACTCAAGATATTTTAGATGTTCAATATGCCAGTGAAAAATTAAATTCTAACCATTATGGACTAGATTCTATCAAAGAAAGAATTTTAGAATATGTTTCTGTTTTGTCATTACAAAAAAATCGTCATCCAGATCAAAGATTAAAATCACCAGTTTTACTTTTTGTTGGTTTAGCCGGTACTGGTAAAACCACTATGGCCAAATCAATTGCCGATGTTTTTGGTCGCCAATTAATTAGAATTCCTTTTGGAGGTTTGGGAGATCCACTTTATTTACGTGGTCAATCAAGGGCTTATCCCAATGCTGAACCAGGCCAAATTATTAAAGGTATTATTAGATCTCAAAGCCGCAATCCAGTAATATTACTAGATGAAATTGATCGTATCGCCGATGATGCTCTCAATACTATTATGGGAGTTTTAGTCGAAATTTTAGACCCAGAACAAAATCATGAATTTATGGATCACTATGTAGATTATCCAGTTGATCTTTCCGAAGCTATTTTTTGTGCCACTTGTAACAACACTTCTCGTATTGCTACCGCTGTCATGGATCGTTTGGAAGTTATTCAAATGCCATCATATACAGATGAAGAAAAAATTCACATTGGTCGAGAATATCTTTTACCGCGAGCCTTAACAGATTCTGGTCTCACTTCTACCGAAATTCAAATATCACCTGATATTTGGCAGCAAATTATTCGTCCTCTTGGTTTTGATGCTGGTGTTCGTACTTTACAAAGAAATATTGATGGTCTTTGTCGAAAAGTTGCCAAATTAATTGTTGAAGGTAAAGTCAAACAACTAGTTTTAGACGAATCAAATATCAAAACCTTTTTACCTCAATGGTAAGTTAATTAAATTAAAATTATGTTTAAAAAAAATATTGTAAAACCCGCAGATCAGTTTATTGGTCTAGCAAATCCTGTTAGAGAATTTAAATCAAATCGTGATTCAGTTAGAATCAGTTCTTTAGGAGGTTTTGGTGATGTTACCCAAAATATGTTCGCTTATGAATATATTCCCAATGGTGACACTTCCAAAAGTCAAATTATTATTGTTGATTGTGGTGTTGGATTTCCAGAAGAAGACGCTTTCGGTGTCGATCTTCAAATTCCCGATACTCATTATCTAGAAGATAAAAAGGACCGAATATTAGGTATTTTTATTACCCATGGTCATGAAGATCATATTGGAGCAGTTCGTTTTGTTTTGCCAATTTTAGGTAAAAATATTCCCGTTTATGCTCCAAGTCTAGCCGCTGCTTTTATCGAATCTCGTTTAATGGAAATCAATCAAACAGTCAATCTTCATGTTTATGAAGATGCTATTCCTATTAGTCGAGGACCTTTTATTGTCGATCCAATTCGAGTCACTCATTCAATTCCTGACACTTTTCATTTTGCTATCACCACTCCAATTGGTGTTTTTTATCATGGATCCGATTTTAAATTTGATGTTTTTCCACTTGATGGTAAAGCCGCTGATATTAATCATATCGCTCGAATTGGCGATAAAAAAGTTATTGCTCTCATGTCTGATAGTTTAGGTTCCGATCATGAAGGTTGGTCTCCATCCGAAAGTTCCATTGCTGAACATTTTAAACACGAAATCGTTACCGCCAAGGGTCGAGTCTTTGTTACGTCTATTTCTAGTAATATTGTTCGCTGGTCACAGGCTATCGAATACGCCAAAGGGGTTGGTCGAAAAATTGTTGTTGTTGGTTTTTCAGTTGATAAAGCCATCAAAATTGCTAAAGATCTAAGTTATCTCAAACTTAATGATGATGATCTAATTCCACCAGAACGTGCCAAAAATTTTCCCGAAAATAAATTAATTTTCTTAGTTGCTGGTTTTGCTGGTCAACCAGATTCTGCTCTTAGCAAAATGGTCATGGGTAAACATCGAATTAAAATTAAATCCGGTGATAAGGTAATTTTTTCATCTCCAGACTATATTCCTGGTACTACTTCAAATATTTATTCCATGATCGATATTTTGTCAAAAATGGGGGCCGAAGTCGTTTATGGAGAAAAGGAAGAGCTTCATGTTTCCGGTCACGGCTATCAAAAAGAACACGCTCTTTTAATTAGCTTATTAAAGCCAAAATATTTATTACCAATTGGTGGAAATTTTCGTCATTTAAAAATGTATCAATCAATGGCTCAACAGCTTGGATATACACCAGACAAAGTTATTTTGCCTGATTTTGATGCTTCAGTTACTTTTCATAGTGATGGTAATTTTGATACTAATAACCACCTTTCTTTGCGTAAAATTTTAATTGACGGATTTGGAATCGGCGATGTTGGTACTACAGTTTTAAGAGATCGAAAATTATTAGCTGAAGATGGTATGTTCTCAGTTGTTTTATTAGTTGAAAAAACCACAGGTCGACTTCAAAAAGATCCAGTTATTTTAAGTCGTGGTTTTGTCTTTGTTAAAGAAAATACTGATCTAATTAATTATCTTAAGCAAGAAATTACCAAAAAATTCAACGAAACCACCAGTTCTCCGGCTAATTTTGATTTTATTCGCGAAGAAGTCCAAGCTCATATTGAAGAAATCATCAAAGAAAAAACCGGCCGCCAACCAATGGTTTTACCCTTAGTTATCGAGGTATAACTTGGGTTATAATAACTCATGCGATATTCACAACTTTTCGGTAAAACTAGCAAGACAGTTACCAATCAGGCCACTGCTGTTAGTCACAAACTCTTACTTCAGGGCGGATTTATCCGTCAATTAGCAGCTGGACGATATACTCTTTTACCTCTTGGCCTAAAAGTTGCCAAAAAAATTGAAGATGTAATTCGAAAAGAAGTTGAAAAAACTGGCGCTCAAGAATTAATTGTTCCCACTCTTCACCCTTTAGAAATCTGGCAAAAAGCCAATCGAGACAAGAAATTTGGTTCAGCTATGATGAAAGTGGTCGATCGAAACGGAGCTGAATTTACTTTGGGAGCTACAGCTGAAGTGATTATGCTTGATTTAGTTGATCAGTTTAAACCAACTTATAAAGATCTGCCTATAAATATTTACCAATTTTCACAAAAATTCAGAGACGAGGCTCGACCTAATGGTGGTCTTTTACGAGTTCGAGAATTCGTCATGAAAGATGCTTATTCTTTTCATGAGAACGAAGAAAGTTTAAAAATAACTTTTAATCAATACAAAAAAGCTTATCAAGATATAACCCAAAAACTTGACTTAGATGCAATTCCAGTTGAGGCTGATAGTGGTGCTATTGGTGGTCAACAATCATATGAATTTATGGTGGAAACAGAGGTTGGAGAAGATACTATTGCCAAATGTTCTTGTGGTTATGTTGCTAATTTAGAAAAAGCTGAGTTTATTAAAGATAATATAAATATTGACGAAAAAGAATTACCTTTGGAAGAAGTCGAAGCTATTAGAGGCAATACTATGGAAGATGGCGTTAAATTGCACCATAAGCCCTTAAACTTACAAATTAAAGATGTCGTTTTTGTTGATGATCAAGGTCGTTTTGTTTTAGCTATTATTCGTGGTGATTATTCAGTTAATGAAGCTAAACTTCAAAGTTTAATAAATTCCAATGAATTACGTCATGCCACCGACGAAGAAATTCGACAATCTTTAGGTTCAGAACCAGGATTTATTTCTCCGGTTGGTATTAAAAATAACCTTAAAAAAGGCATTAAATTTATTTTAATAGCTGATGATTCTCTAAAAACTATTAAAAACGCCTACGGCGGTTCCAATAAGAAAAATATTGATTTAATTAACGTCAATATTGATCGTGATTATCAAGCCGATATAGTTGGTGATATCGCCCAAGCTGAGGATGGTTTTTTCTGTCCTAAATGTAAAAAATGGCAACTAAAATTCACCAAAGCCATTGAATTTGGTCATATTTTCAATATTGGTTATGTATATAGCGATCCAATGAATATTAATTTTGTTGATGAAAAAGGATCTTCAAAAAAACTTTATATGGGTTCCTATGGAATTGGTATTGGTCGAGCTTTAGCTACTATTATCGAAACTCATCATGATGATAAAGGTATTATTTGGCCAGAGAGCGTGGCTCCATATCAAATTCATTTGATTGGACTAGATCTTTTTGATGAAAATATCAAAAAACAAGCCGAAGATTTGTATCAAAAATTATTAGATAAAAATATCGAGGTTTTATTTGATGACCGAGACGATGTTTCCGCTGGCGCTAAATTTGCTGATGCTGATTTAATCGGTATTCCAACTAGATTAGTCATCAGTAAACGTAGTTTAGAAAATGGGGGAATCGAATCCAAAAAGAGAACTGAAGCTAAAAGTGAAATTATTGCCATCAATTCACTTTAATACTTAATACCGACTTAAAAATACTATATACTGTATTTATGGCTAAACGCGGTCGCAAAAAAAAACATATTTTACCCAGTCTTAGTCTTAAACCGGAGACAGTTCGTACTATTTTTTTTATATTCTTTCTAATATTAACGGTAATTTCAGTATTTTCTTTTCTTCAGACTGGTCCAATTCCTACTAGCTTCAATTTGATTTTAGTTCGTTATTTTGGATTTGGAGCTGCCTTAGTCCCCTTACTTTTATTTTTAGCCGCCTTTCTTTTTGCCAAAATTAAATCTCCATTAAAAGATCTCAATGTTTTTTTAGGTTTTTTAATCATGTTTATATCTTCAATCGGGCTTTTAAGACAAGGTGTCGTTGGCCAATTTTTTTCAGAGCAATTAGTCTCTCTTTTTGGTAAAGTAGCTACTGTTTTCATTTTTACTTTTCTTTTTATAGTTGGTTTTGTTATTTTATTTGATACTTCTATTGCTCAAGTAATTAAATTTTTTGTTGCTGTTTTTAATTTCATCAAAAAATATACAGTTGGTAATGCTAAAAAAATTAAAGAAAAATCTAATAAAAATGGTATTTTTCAGTCACAACTATCCTTATTAAATCGAAGCGATAAACCAAAAGATATAAAAGAAACTAAAGATAACAACGATCCAGCAGTAGTTGGTGTTGCTCCAGTTTTTAAACCAACTGATTTATCCCCAACAAAAGCTTTAAGTTCATCAGAAAATCAAATCTGGGAATATCCGCCACTTTCTATTTTTGATAATACTCCTGGGGCTAAAGCTGACAGGGGAGATGTTCGTAAAAATGCCCAAACAATAGAACAAACTCTTGATTCTTTTGGTATAACTGCTCGGGTAGCTGAGGTCAACGATAGTCCTTCCGTTACCCAATATGCTCTTGAAGTTGCTCTTGGTACTAAATTAGCCAAAATTGTTAGCTTAAGCAATGACCTTGCTATGGCTTTAGCGGCTCCTGGCGGTATGATTCGTGTTGAAGCTCCAATTCCTGGACGATCTTTAGTTGGTATCGAAGTTCCAAATCGATCTCTTGAAGTTGTTCCAATTCGAAAAATGATTGAATCCGAAGCCATGAAAAATGCTAAAAATAAAATTACTGTTCCATTAGGTTTAGGTGTTGATGGTACTCCAAAAGTTGCCGATATTGCCAAGATGCCTCACGTTCTTATTGCTGGTCAAACTGGTTCAGGAAAATCAGTTTGTGTTAATTCTTGGATTACTAGTATTCTCTTTAGAGCTTCTCCAGATGAAGTAAGAATGATTATGGTCGATCCAAAACGAGTCGAATTAACTCCGTACAATGGTATTCCTCATTTACTTGTCCCTGTTATTGTTGAACCAGAAAAAGTAATTTCTGCATTAAAATGGGCAGTTTCAGAAATGGAACGTCGTTATAAAACTTTTACCGAAGTTGGCGCAAAAAATATAGAAAGTTACAATAATCTTTCTGGTTTTCAATCAATGCCTTATATTTTAATCTTCATCGATGAATTAGCCGAAATTATGTTATTTTCTCCAGCAGAAGTCGAAGACAATATTTGTCGTATTGCTCAAATGGCTCGTGCTGTTGGTATTCATCTTATTTTAGCTACCCAACGACCTTCGGTTAATGTTATTACTGGTTTGATCAAAGCTAATATTCCAACTCGTTTATCTTTTGCAGTTGCTTCTGTTACCGATTCTCGGGTTATTTTAGATTCGCCAGGGGCCGAAAAATTATTAGGTAGAGGAGATATGCTTTACATGCCACCGGATTTAGCTAAACCTGTTCGTATACAAGGTTGTTTTGTTTCAGATAAAGAACTTAATGCTTTAATTGAATTCTTAAAAACTCAAAAAACTACTGAATATAATGATCAGATCCTCAGTCAACCAGTTTCTGGTGGCCATGGTGCCAAAAATTCTCCTGCTACTAGTGGAGCTATTGAGGATAAAGACCCTATGTTTGATGACGCTGTAAAACTTGTTCAAGAATCAGGTAAAGCATCATCGTCCTTAATGCAAAGACGACTTAAACTCGGTTATGCTCGAGCTGCTCGAGTTTTAGATCAACTTGAACAGGCTGGTATTGTCGGACCATCAAATGGTGCTAAACCAAGAGAAATTTTAATCGCTCATAATACTACTTCTTCAGATACTGAAAACTAATTATGATGCGCGCTTCTGCTTTAATCAAGAACACTCGTCTCGATAAAGATTTAGATTTGGTTGAAATTTCTAAAAAATTAAAAATTCCAGTCAAAAGTTTAGCCGCTATTGAAAATGAGGATGTTCCTAATTTTCCACAAGAACCTTATTGCTCCCTAATAGTAAAAGATTATGCCGATTTTTTAGGTTTAAATGGGTCAAATATTCTTTGTCTTTTCCGTCGAGATTTCGATCAAAAGAAAAAAAATAAAAATAATACTCGAAACTTTTTTTCTTTTACACCACAATTTACTTTTAAAATATCAATTATTACCATTCTTATCCTTTTTTCTTCTTATTTAGTTTTTGAATATATCAAATTTAATCAACCACCAAAACTAAAGATAAATTGGCCATTGGATACTGTTATTACCAATTCAACAGTTAGTTTGACCGGCACTACCGATATTGAAGCCACAATCAGGATTAACGATGATTTGATTATTGTAGATAACCAAGGAAATTTTAATAAAAAAATTGATCTTGGAGAAGGAGAAAACAAAATAACAGTCGAATCAAAATCTCCTAGTGGTAAAGTAACTTACGAAGAAAAGATAATTAAATATTCTCCATAATTCTAAAATAGTTTATACTGATTATATGGATATCACTCAAATAGCGATTATAGTCAGTCTTGTTTTAATAACCACCATTATTGTTATTGCTGGTGTTTGGTTAATTTTAATTTTAAAAGAATTAAAAGGCACTCTTAAAAAAGCCGATTTAATTCTAGATGATACTAAAACAATCACTTCAGCAGTAGCTGAACCAGTTTCTTCTATTTCCGAATTTGTTCGGGGCTTCAAAAATGGTGTTTCTATGTTCAATAGTTTATTTAAAAAGAAAGATTAAATAAATGAGTCAACATAATTCTGAAAACTCAAATTCGAGTTTTATTTTTGGACTAGTTATCGGCGCTATTATTGGAGCTATTATTGCTATTGTCATCTATCGTAAAAATAAAGGTAAAATTTTTGATGATCTCCAAGCAAAGTTGGAAAAATTTTTCAAAAATCTTTTAAAACAAGAAGTATCTGTCGCAGCCAAACCTAAAAAAAATAAATTAATTGCCGTTTCAACTCCAAAAACTAAAACACCAATTTCACCAACTCCAATCACTTTTGTCCGTAAACCCGCCCCAAAAACCTTCATCAAACCAAAGAAATAAAATATCTTTGCTATAATTCATTCTATGAAAGCACGTGATTTAAAGGAAAAATTCATCAATTTTTTTGTTTCTCAAAATCATCTTGAAATTCCTTCAGCCAACCTAATTCCAGAAAATGATCCAACCACTTTGTTTATTTCCGCCGGTATGCATCCTCTTGTGCCTTATCTTTTGGGAGAACCACATCCTTTGGGAAAAAGATTAGTTGATGTTCAAAAATGTGTTAGAACAGGGGATATTGACGAAGTCGGTGATAAATTTCATCATACTTTTTTTGAAATGTTAGGTAATTGGTCTTTAGGTGATTATTTTAAAAACGAGATGATTCCTTGGAGTTTTGAATTACTTACCAAACATCTTAATTATAAAATTGAACAAATTCATGTCACTTGTTTTGCTGGTGACGATGACGCGCCAAAAGATACTAAATCTCATGATTTATGGTTAAAACAGGGAATTCCTGAAGATAGAATTCATTATTTACCCAAAAAAGATAATTGGTGGGGTCCTGCTAGTGCTACTGGTCCTTGTGGTCCTGATACTGAGATATTCATCGATCTTGCCTATCAAGATGGTCCAGTTGATTTTGAAACTGGTTGTAAAACTGAACGAATTGTGGAAATTGGCAATGACGTTTTTATGCAATACAATAAAACTGTTGATGGTAAATACGAATTACTTTCTCAAAAAAACGTTGACACTGGTTATGGAGTTGAACGAAATGTAGCTATTTGGAGTGGTCTTACAGATGATTATCTAACTGATATTTGGCAGCCAATAATTAAAAAGATTGAGCAACTTAGTGGAAAATTATATTCAGATGACAATTATAAAAAACCACTTAGAATTATTGCTGATCATATTCGTAGTGCTGTCTTTATTATCGCTGATGGAATTGAACCTTCGAATAAGGAAGCGGGTTATGTCTTACGTCGTTTAATCAGACGAAGTATTCGTCAAGGTAAATTATTAGGTATTGAAAATAATTTTGTATCACAAATAGCCGATACTGTTTTAGATAATCAGGATAATTACGCTGGTGTTTATCCAGAATTAGATGAAAATCGAGACAAAATTATTTCTATTTTAGAAGCCGAAGAAAACAAATTTCGAAAAACTTTAAATCGAGGGTTGGCCGAAATTAATAAACTAATTGAACGTAAACACAATGTTTCTTGCCAGGAAGCTTTCACTTTGTACGAAAGTTTTGGTTTTCCAGTTGAGATGATTCAAGAAGAACTCAAAAAAAATAATTTATCTCTTGATATTGACGGTTTTGAACAATGTAAATTAGATCATCAAAAAAAATCTCAAACCCTATCAGCTGGTAAATTCAAATCAGGTTTAGCCGATAATTCGGAAATTATTACCAAATATCACACAGCCACCCATTTACTCCATACTGCTTTAAGAAAAATTTTAGGTGATCATGTTCAACAATCAGGATCCAATATTACCGCAGAGAGACTTCGTTTTGATTTTTCTCACGATCAAAAATTAACCGAGGAACAATTAAAACAAGTTTCTGATCTAATTAACCAACAAATCAAATTAAATTTGCCTGTCTTTAAAGAAATTATGCCTTTCGTCGAAGCACAAAAGCAAGGTGCGATTGCCTTTTTTGGTAATAAATATCCTGAAGTTGTTAGTGTTTATACTGTCGGCGATCAAAATGATTGTTTTTCTAAAGAAGTTTGTACCGGTCCTCATGTTGGCAATACTGGAGATTTAGGAGTTTTTGAAATAATCAAAGAAGAATCCGCCGGTTCCGGCAAACGCCGCATTTATGCTGTATTAAAATAGAATCATGATTGAAATTGAAAAAACTTTTTTAGTCAAACAACTTCCTCAAAATTTATCTTCCTATCAATCTTTTAAAATCAAACAAGGTTATCTTTCATCAACTCATCCTGTTCTAAGAATTCGTCAAAAAGGGGATAAGTACGAAATTACCAAAAAAATTCCCTTAAAACCAAATGATTTTTCTGCTGTTGAAGAAATAAACATTCCCTTAACTAAGGATGAATTCAATAAACTTTGGTCTTTAACTGAAAGAAATCTCCAAAAAACTCGATACTTAATTCCTTTATTAAACAATTTAACTGCTGAATTAGATATTTTTGAAAATGATTTAACCGGTCTTTATTGGGTAGAAGTTGAGTTTGCTTCAATAGAAGAAATGAATAATTTTCAAAAACCAGATTGGTTTGGTAATGACATTACTCAAGAGGATTTTGCGGCTAATAGTTTTTTAGCTGGTAAAACATTTGCTGAAATAAAAAAATATTTCTAAAATTATAGTATCCTTATAGTATGGAAGGTGCCAATTTTTGGTTAATTTATATTCAAGAAGATTTAGTTACGGTTTCTTTGGTCAACCAAATTGGTAGTCAATACCATGTAGTCGCTTTAGGTCCGTCTAGAAAATGGGATATTAATAGCGAGCAGACTTTTATTACTGCAATTGACGAATCTCTTTCTGGAGCAGCTTTAAATGCTCATATTCCCGAAGATCAAGAACCTTCAAAAACTGCATTCGTTGTTCCTCCTTTTTGGGTAGATGATGATGGTAAAATTTCTGCTTCAAAAATTAAATTTATTAAGTCACTTTGTAAAGAATTAAAACTTACTCCATCTGGTTTCTTATCTGAAGATGAAGCTATTGTTGAAGAAGCCAATCAAAAAGACGACTTTCCAGCCAGCTTTATTTTAGTTCATTTAGATGATTTTGGTTTTTATTTATCTTTAGTTTACCTAGGTCATATTAAACAAAGAATTAGAAAAAAACTTGATCAACCATTTAATGGTCAAATTTTAGAATCAACTATTTTAGAATTAAATTCTCAATCAGCTTTACCTCCACAAATAATTCTTTTTGGTACTGGCGCTGATGATTACTCTCAAAATATTAAAGAGTTTCCTTGGGTTGGTAAAAAAGATATTGAAACATTTCTTCACTTTCCTGATGTAAAAGTTTATCAACACGAAGATATTATCAATATTTTTGCCAAAATAATTACTGCTCAAATTGAAAATCCATTAGTTAGAAACGAATCTAATACTCAAGTAGAGGAAGAAAATGAAAATGATCAACCAGTAGATATTACCGAAAAATCATTAGAAGAAGTCGAGGCTGACGGTTTTGGATTTTCTACTGAAAGTGAACCTGTTAATGAAGAAGTAGTTGGTAATATAAATGATATTAATAATATTGAACTACCTAAAGAAGAATTTTTACCTGTTGCTGACATTGAATCTGTTATTCCACCAAAAGAATCAAAAAATCATTTTTCTTTTATTCAAAAAATTAAATTACCTAAAATTAATTTTCATAAATTTAAATTTAATAATTTGATTTGGATTAGTTTAATTCTTATTTCAGTATTATCTTTTACAACTTTATTTTTATCAAAAACCAAAATTACTTTATTTTTAACTCCATACTCTTTTGAGAAAAAGGTACCTGTCACTCTTTTAGTTGATGCTGATATTAATGATTTGTCAAAATCTACTATTCCTGTCCAAAAGAAGAGTTTTGATGTCAAAGCTTCAAGTGATGTTACCACTACCGGTCAAAAAACAGTTGGAGATAAAGCTAAGGGAGAAATTATCATTTACAACAAATCGAATAAATCTCAAACTATTCCCAATGGAAGTATTTTAGTTGATAATTCAGGTAAAAAATTTGAATTAACTACTAGTGTTTCTGTTGCTTCTAGTAGTTCTAATTTAGATGAAGGCGTAATTAAATTAGGTCAAACCAAAACTGCAGTTATTGCTAGTAACATCGGTCCAGAATATAATTTGTCCGGTAATACCCAACTAACTTTTGAAAAAATTGCTGATTCTGTCTTAATTGCCAAAGTCGTTTCTTCATTTTCTGGCGGAAGTAAACAACAAATTCAAGCTGTTAGTAGCCAAGACAAAACTAATGTTGAAACTAAAATTGATAAAGATATTGCTCAAAAAATTGAAGAAAAAACCAACAATGTTAACGAAATCAGTGGAGTCATTTTAGGAACTACAAAAATTTCTAAAGGCAAAACGGAATTGAGTCGTGAGGTTGGTGAAGATGCAAATCAATTAACTGGTTCGGTTGATGCTTCTGTATCGGTTTTTACTATCAATGATAATGATAAAGAAAAAGTTATAAAACACTTTTTGTCTACAGAAAATGATTTTGATAAATCAATTATTGATGCTAGTAGCTTCAAACTATCTTTTTCAAGTGACAAAATTGAATCACAAAAAGCTATTGGTACTTTAACTATTATTGGAACAGCTACCCCTAATATAGATTTAAAAAGTTTAAAGAAATCATTACTTGGTAAGACTACTACTAAAGCTAGTGAGGTCATTAAAAAAACCATCAATCGAGCGTATAATTTCACTATTAAAAATAATTTACCTCTAAATATTCTTCCATTTAGAGAACAAAATCTTCTCATTGAAGTTGAATCAACAAAATTGTGAGTTATATCTATCTAAAAAAAGAGACAAAATCTAAAGATAAAAAAAAGAAAAAGTATTTGTCTTTAATATTTCTTGCATCAGGTCTTTTACTAATTGCTTTTGTAACTGTTCCAATTATTAAGTTTCAGATCCAATATTCTACCAATCTAAAACAAATCATTAATCCTTTGTCTGTTAAATCTTATAACCAAAATTATTCTGTTTTAGGTGATAGTACTGATTATACTCAACTTTCAAATTGGTTTACTTCTGATTCTAATAATTCTCCTCAAAATCATTTAACTACTAGTGATAATGGTGGTAAGTATTATCTTTCTATCCCTAAACTAAAAATAAAAGATGCCATGGTTATTATAGGTAGTAGCGATCTTAAAAAAAGTCTTATTCAATATCCACAAACCGCTTTGCCAGGACAGTTAGGTAATACTGTTATTTTTGGTCACTCAGTTTTGCCTCAATTATTTAATCCAAAATCGTATGTTTCTATTTTTGCTACTCTTCACACTCTCAAAATTGGTGATGAAATTCTTCTTAGCTATGATGGTAGTCAATATAAATATGTTGTCAGTGAGATGTTTGAGGTCAAAGCTGATGATTTTTCAGTTTTAGATCAGAGGTATGATACAAAAACTCTTTCTATCATTACTTGTAGTCCTCCTGGTACCTATCTCCGTCGACTTGTAGTTAGGGCCGAAATTGCCTTATAATCGGCTATGAACTTATTAGCTATTGATTATGGAAGTAAAAGAATTGGTTTAGCTGTTTCTGTTTACGAGATCATTACTCCAATCTCACCAATTAAAAATGATGATCAGAAATTTTCTTCTTTACAAAAAATTATTGATCAATATCAAATAGAAAAAGTTTTTGTGGGAATTTCAGAAGGTGAGTTTGCCAAAACCACCAAAAAATTTGTCGATCAGCTTAAAAATATGATAAGATGTGATATCGAAACAGTTGAAGAAGCTGTTAGTACGATTGAAGCTGATCAGATATTTTTGGAAAATAACAAAAAAAAGAAGAACTATAAAAAATTAATTGATTCCATATCAGCAGCAGTCATTCTTCGACGAGTTACTACTTATTAAAAATATGATCAAAAACTTTATAGCTCCTATGCAAGCCTGGTTACTATCTCAAGGTCGCTGTGTTGGTTGTGGCACATCTCTCAAAAAAGGAGTTGAAAAACCAGTTCGCGGTCAAATGACTGTTACTTGTCAATGTGGTCGAATTTTTATTTACGATAAATCTCAAAATAAATATCGTCGAGCTCTCTTTGATGAAATTTAAACTATTTGATGAAAAAAATATTTTTTATTCTACTGATTTTATTCTGTTTAATTGGTCTTAGTAGTTTTATTTTTATCAAAAAAAATCTAACTTCTGTTAATTCTGAAACTGCCAATAAAATATTTATTATTGAAAATGGTCAAAGTATTATCACTATCAGCCAAAATTTAGAAGAAAAAAAACTTATCAAAAATCATTACGTATTTTTGGCATATTCTTTTTTAACTCGTCAAAACAAAAAAATTCAATCTGGTACTTATCGTTTATCTTCATCTTTAACTACTCCAGAAATTATCAAGAAATTAACTACCGGAGGAATTGCTGATTATTGGTTAAAAATTATCGATGGTTCTCGAATTGAAGAAGTTGCTTTATTGTTTCCCCAAGGTTTACCTTTTTCCAATCAAGAATTTTTGACAAAAGTTAAAACTAAAGAAGGTTATCTTTTCCCAGATAGCTATCTAATTCCAGAATATTACACTGCCGATCAAATAATCACTTTAATTCAAGACAACTTTGATCAAAAATTTACTAAAGCCAAAGAAAATTCAAATACTAAATTAACAGATAAACAAGTTTTAGTTTTAGCATCTTTACTTGAAAGAGAAGGCAAGTCACTTGAATCCAAAAAAATGATTGCTGGAATTTTAATGAATCGATTTAATATCAATATGGCTCTTCAATTAGATGCCACAGTTCAATACGTTCGTGATAGCCAAACCAAAAATATTACCAAATATTGGCAACCAGTATCTAAATCTGATTTTTCCATCGATTCTCCTTATAACACTTACAAAAATCCTGGTCTTCCACCAAAACCAATTTGCAGCCCAGGCTACAACTCTCTTTACGCTGCTTTCCATCCAACAGAATCAGATTATCTTTATTACATCACTGGTAACGACGGCAAAATGTATTATGCCAAAACCCTAGAAGAACACAATTCTAATATTGCTAAACACTTATAAATAAATTTATTTTTTATTTATCATTTCTTCCAATCTTACCCATCTTTCTTTTTTGACTTTCATTGGCACGTCGTCTTTGTATAGTTTTTCACTGACAGTACCGGGTCTAGGGGAGTATTTATTAAGATAAGCCACTTCAAACCCAACTTGTCGGCAGATATCTACCGTTTCTTCAAACTTTTCATCAGTTTCCCCAGGGAAACCAATAATAATATCAGTACTTATTTTGACTCCTTCAATTTTGTCTTTGATTTTTTTGACCAAATCTAAATATTCTTGCTTAGTATAATTTCGATTCATTTTTTTTAAGATTTCATCATCGCCAGCTTGAAATGGTAAATGAATTAGTCGATCAATATTTTTATATTCAGCAATGACATCAATTAAATCATCCGAAAAATCCCAAGGATTATTGCTTACAAAAGAAATTTTTTCCGAGTTTTTTAAAGCTACTTTTTCAAGTAATTCTGGGAATAAACTTTTAAATCTTTTTTTACCCATAGATACAAAACCACAATCTCCAAATTCACTACCATACGAATTAACATTTTGTCCGATTAGTAAGATTTTTTTATTTCCATTTTTTATCGCTTCATCTACTTCATCCAAAATATCTTCCATGCTTCTTGATACTTCAGGTCCGCGAGCAAAAGGCACAATGCAATAGGAGCACATATTATTACAACCATAACTTATTGGTATCAAAATTGTATCGTTGAATTTCTTAATTGGTTCATAATCTATCTTAAATTTTTCAATTGGTCTAAACTCTACCCCTTTAAAATTCTTCATTACTTCAGCTTTTTTTTGATAATTTTTTTTAATTACTCCCACCAAACATCCAGTAACAATTATTTTCTTTTTCAATTTTTGACAATTCCTAATCAAACCATAAGCTCTGTTTTCAGCTGATTGTCTAACCATACAAGTATTAACAACAACGATGTCGGCTTCTTTCCAATTTTTAGTTTCTTGTTCACCTTTTGCCAAAAAATAGGATTTAACTTTTTCAGAGTCAGCCGTGTTTTGAATACAGCCAAATGTTTGAACAAAAAATTTCATCACCAATTTTACCAAATCAATTTTATTTAGCTATTTTTTTAGCTGCAAACAGAAATCCAAAACCTGATGCGGACAATAACACTGTTGGTAATATTATTCCTACCGTTGGTAGAGTTTGTGATGGTGTTTTTGCCACTGCATCCCAATTAACATTATTAGCTCCAGTAGTTAATGTAAAACTAATTGTAGAACCATTATTACTTACGGCAATAGAATGGTCACCATCACTCAAACCTCCCGTAGTATAGCTCCAATTATTACTTTCATCTGCGGTTACTGTAGTTTCTGTTCCATCAATCGAGATAGACACGCTACTACCAGATGGTGCCTCTCCAACAATTGTTGGGTTTGAATTTGTATACCACCAATGAGATAGCTGTAGACCACTTGTATTCACTGCTCCAATAGATTTAATATTAAAACCGCTTGCTAAAACATTACTCCTAACTAAACCAAATAACATTATAAAAAAAACCAAAAACAAGCAAAACTTATTTCTCATAATTTAATAATAATAGTTAAATAAAAATTTGCAATATTTATTATCAAATGAGAACATTATTCTATGGACGATAACAAACAACAAAATCAATATCAAGATATATTAAATCAATATGCCGATCAAACCAGTCAAAAACCAATAAAAACTGATGATCAACCAAAAACTGAAGAACCAAAATCTCTTAAAGATATTAATTCTTTAAAAATAGAAGCTCCAGATCCAGTTTTAGAGTTACCTCAAGAAGACAAACCTCAACCAGAACCTCAACCAGAACCTCAACCAGAACCATTGACAGGTTTAAAAGAAAATCTTCCTCCAATTATTCCAACAGAACCAGAATCGACACCAAATATTAATGAAGTTAAATCTCAAGTTGACGAAATCTTAAATTATCAAACCAGATCAGATAGTCCAGATGAATCTATTACTCCTATTATCGAAAATAGTTCATCCAATTTTCCAAAGATTCTTTTCTTTGTTTCTTTATTCATTTTTATTGGTATCGTTGGTGTTTTAGGTTTTGTTTTAACTTCTAATAATAAATCAACTAGCACATCTGATGAAATTCCTACAGTTTCACCAACAAGTTCTGTTGTTGCTTGTAATATCAATGGACTTTCGCTCGGTATTGGTGAATCTTTTAAAGCAGCTGATGGTTGTAATACTTGTAGCTGTACTGCCGCTCCAGATGTTATCGCTTGTACTGAAATGGCTTGTGAAATCATTCCAACTAATACTGCTACCAAATCGGCTGTAAAAACCACTATCACTCCTACCAAATCCGCCACCACTTCCAGTATTCCCAAAGATTGGAAAACTTATACCAATTCAAATTATAATTTCTCCTTTAATTATCCAACAACTCTAAAAATCACAGAATCACCAAAAGCTAACAATGAAGCATATGGCACTCAATGTCAGTTAATAAAACTCGGATCATTAATTTCAATGAATATTTGTGATAAAGTTCAGAGAATAACAGACTATGGTCTAAATCCACCCAACGGTATGGATCCTTTATCATCATCTGATTTCATAATTAGTGGTCAAAAAGCTAAAAAATATAATGGGGGAAAGTCTTTTAATTATGTAGTTTTAAATCCTTCCAGTAATAGGCTTGAAATATATATAAATTCCATTTCAACTGACAAAATACTAGAACTTGAAAGAATTTTAGAAACCTTAAAATTTAACTAATTTTTCTAACCTAAAATCTGCCTGTTGCTAAGTATTGACACGTGCGATATAATTCGTACATTCTGCGAGCGGTTGGTACATAACTCGCGTGTCCCGATTTCCGGGATTATAATTAATAGTTAAACTTTAGATGCCTTCCGTTAAAAGAACTCAATGGGGTAAAAAATACCCAAACCTTCCTAAGCTCGATTTAATACATATTCAAAAAGAATCCTGGGACGACTTTCTCAACCGCGAACTCAAAGAAACTGTTCAGTCAATCTCTCCAATTACCGATTATACCGGCAACAACTGGCAACTTGAATTAGGTGAACTCAGCTACGATCCAATCACTATTAGTCCTGAAACAGCCAAGAAAAAAGGTCTTAATTACACTATTCCTGTAAAAATAAAAGCTACTTTAACCAACAAAAGAACTGGTAATGTGGCCGAAGAAAGTGTTTTCTTCTTAAATCTTCCCACCATGACTGAAGAGGGAACTTTCATTATCAATGGTATTGAAAGAGGTGTTATTAACCAATTAGTCCGATCTCCTGGTGTTTATTTCACTGGTGAAGTTGATCCAGCTACTGGTAAAACTCTTTACAATGCTGAAATTAGACCTAGTAAAGGTTCTTGGTTGGAATTTTTCATTGGTAAAAAAGATGTAATTTTTGCCCGAATCGATCGTAAAAAGAAATTTCCAGCTACCATTATTTTGAGAGCTGCTTGTCAAATGAATGATAAACAACTCATTGGTGAATTCGGTGATTATATTTCTCACACTATTCAAGCTGATGTTTCCAAAACTCCTGAAGAAGCTATTTTGGAATTTTATCGAAAACTTCGACCAGGCGAACCTGTAGTTTTAGAAAATGCTCAAAGATTTTTTAATGATCGATTTTTCGATCTTCACACCTATGAATTAGGTAATGTTGGTCGTTATAAAGTCAATAAAAAATTTGGTTTTAATTTTGATGATACTAACAAAGAAAATTGGGTTTTAAGAAAAGAAGATTTAATTGCTACCATTAAATATTTAACTCAACTTCAAAAAGGCGAAGTCACTCGACTTGATGATATTGATTCTTTAGCTAATCGTAGATTACGTCGTTGTGGTGAAATCGTTTCTCAAATTGCTCTCAGACCTGCTATGGCTCGATTTGAAAGAATGGTTAAAGAAAGAATGTCTTTAATTTCTACTAAAGAAAAACCAACTCCAAGCCAATTTATCAATCCTCAACCATTAATTTCTGGACTTAATACTTTCTTTAGATCAAACCAACTTTCCGCTATTTTGGATCAAACCAATCCTTTAGCCGAAGTCGATCTTTTAAGAAGAGTTACTGTCGTTGGTGTCGGTGGTTTAACCAGAGAACGTGCTGCTTTCTCTATTCGTGACGTTCATTCTTCTCAATATGGTCGTATTTGTACTGTTCGTTCTCCAGAAGGTCAAAACATCGGTTTAGTTACTTACCTTGCCCTTTATTCTCGAGTTAATAAATATGGTTTCTTAGAAGCTCCATTCAGAAAATTAGAAAAAGTTAAAGGTGGTTACAAAGCCTCTGATGATTTTGTCTATCTTGATGCTGATGATGAATATGGTCACAAAATTACTCATCTTGGTATTAAATTTGATGAAAATGGAATTACCAAACAAGAATGGGTTCCAGTTCGTTTCCAAGGTGAATTTGTTGAAGGTCCAATCGAACAAGTTAGCTATATTGATTTAGTTCCAAATGAAATCGTTGGTGCTTCTGCTTCATTAATTCCATTTGTTGACCATGACGATGCTACTCGTGCTCTTATGGGATCCCACATGCAGACTCAAGCAGTTCCTTTAATTTCACCAGAATCTCCAATAGTTGGTACTGGTATAGAAGCTGCAGTCGCTTCATCTATGAATCGTAGTGTTTTAGCTAATCACAGTGGAAAAGTAACTTTTGCTGATGCTCAAAAAATTATCATTACTTTAGATAAGAAAGTTGAACCAACTCATTTTGATCAAAGTGAAATTAGTGCAGATGGAAAAACTGAAACTTATTTCTTAACTAAATTTGAAAGAACTTCACCATATGGTACTTGTTACAATCAAAAAACAGTTGTTAATGTTGGTGACGTAGTTAAAGCTGGTGATTTACTTATTGATGGCCCGTCAACAGATGGTGGGGAATTATCAATTGGTAGAAATTTACTTGTAGCTTACGCTGAAATTGATGGTTTAAATTACGAAGACTCATTCTTAATTTCCGACAGATTAGTTAAAGAAGATATTCTCACTAATATCCAAATTTATGAATATGTTGCTCAAGTTGTTGAAACTAAACTCGGGAGTGAAGAATTAACCAAAGATATTCCAAATGTTTCTGAAGGCGAATTAGCCAAACTTACTGATGATGGTATCGTTATGAT
>JAEZTF010000020.1 GCA_023443725.1 Candidatus Parcubacteria bacterium | reverse complement strand
GTAGGGGTAAAATCCGTGGATACCACAAAGAACACCAAGCGCGAAGGCGGGTAACCAGGTATATACTGACACTCAGAGACGAAAGCTAGGGTAGCCAATCAGATTAGAGACCTGAGTAGTCCTAGCCATAAACATTGTCTGTTAATTTTCCTCAATTTATTGGGGGAGATGTTAGCTAACGCGTTAAACAGACCGCCTGGGGAGTATAGCCGCAAGGCCGAAACTCAAACGAATTGGCGGGGAGGCGCACAACCAGTGGAGCATGTGGTTTAATTCGACACGAAGCGATAAACCTTACCCGGGTTTGAAATGTACCTGCAAGCCCCCAGAAACGGGGGAATCTTTCGAAGGTGGTACACAGCTGTTGCATGGCTGTCGTCAGCTCGTGACGTGAGTTGTTCTCTTAAGTGAGGTAACGAGCGCAACCCCTATCGTATGTTACTGTGTCATACGAGACTGCCCAGCATTATTTTGTTGGGAGGAAGGAGGGGACGACGTCAAGTCATCATGATGCTTATATCCGGGGCTACACACATCCTACAATGGGTTGTACAGAGGGTTGCAAGACCGCAAGGTGGAGCTAATCCCTAAAACACCCCTCAGTTGGGATTGCAGGCTGAAATTCGCCTGCATGAACTTGGAATTGGTAGTAATCGCAAATCAGCAGATTGCGGTGAATACGTTCTCGCCTCTTGCACACACTGCCCGTCAAATCAGCAAAGTTGGGGGTACCCAATATCTCACATTTTGTGGGACTAAGGTAAATCCAGCGATGAGGGTTAAGTCGTAACAAGGTATCCGTACTGGAAGGTGCGGATGGATCACCTCCTTTGAGGTTTTGATCCCGACCATAAATCGGGATCCATCTCAATTCCTTTCTGGTACTAACAGTTGGCTTTAATAAACAAACTAAAATTTAAAATAACAAAAGTCCCCTCTTTTTTAGAGGGGATTTTTAGTTAAACTACGACATAATACAAAATGGTTTCTAAAATTGACAAAAATAATCTTCCTCAACACATTGCTATTATTATGGATGGTAATCGACGTTGGGCGGCCTCTCGAGGTCTTCCTCCAGAAAAAGGGCATGAAGCTGGTGCTCAAAATTTAGAAAATATAGTCAATCATTGTCGTGATTTAGGAGTTAAATATCTTACGGTTTATGCCTTATCTACCGAAAATTGGCGTAATCGTTCAGCTAGAGAAGTTAAAGGCATTTTTAATTTATTACTAAGAATTGTCAAAGAAAAACGAGAAGAATATCGAAAATCAGGCATTCGTTTTTTTGTTTTAGGTAATTTTCAAGCTTTTCCTCTCAAAGTTCGTGATGGTATAAAAAAAATTATGGACATTGTTTTAGACAAAGAAAGAATCAAATTTAATGTGGCTCTTAATTATGGTGGTCGCGACGAAATTGTCAATGCCATCAAAAATATTATTAAAGATGGTGTCAGACCAGAAAAAGTTAATGAAGAACTAGTTTCTAAATATTTATATACTAAAGATCAACCAGATCCAGATTTAATTATCAGGCCCGGTGGAGAATATCGTCTCTCAAATTTTTTATTATGGCAACTTTCTTATGCTGAACTTTATTTCACTGATATTTTTTGGCCAGATTTTACTCCAAAACAACTAGACAAAGCCATTAAATGGTATCAACAACGTCACCGCCGAATGGGGAAATAATTTTAGCTACCCAAAAAATTCACACCCAACATCACTTGAACTAATTGAGATACAAAGTAGGTAATAAAAACAATCAAAAATCCAATCAATGCATGAGTAATTCTACCTGATCCAGCTTTAACTTTATCTGGATTTCCCGCCGAGGTCATCAATTGAATTCCGCCCAAGATCAACATTATTAATAATATTAGTCCGGCAATTACAAACACATATGGCAAAACCATATTTATAATATCTCCTATAGTTTTGCCTTTTAAAGCAAAACCACTACTACCATAAGCGTCCATTAATGCCATATTTATGTTAATCCTGGAATTTGTAATATATCAACAGCAATTAATTTTAATATAAAAACTGCAAAAATTGATACTAATAAACCAGTTATTGCTGAAGTAATCGTTTCTTTAGCTCCAGCTGCTTTTTTTTCATCGCCTTGTGAAGTTCCTAATAAAATAAATCCGTATACCATCAATACAAAAGCAATTCCGCCAGCAACTCCAAATAACCAACTTAATAACCAAGATACAAAACCTTGTGTTTCTATTGGTACACAACCAATCGCTGTTTTTATTCCATTACCACAAGCATCAAATGCTAAGGTTTGACTGGTCGACATAATCCAAAAAAAGATACCAAATAATATTCCCGAAGACTTTTTCATCATGAGTTTAGTATATCAAATGTTAAACTTAAACAGTGAAACGAGTTTTTAAAAAAATATCATTTTTATTCTTATTTTTATTGACTGTATTTTTTATTGTCAAACCTATTTTTGCCAGTATTGATGATGATATTAATGCTATTACCAAGCAAATCGCCGATCTTGAAGCCGCTATTACTCCTTTAAAAAATGAATCGACTGATCTTGCCAAAAAGATTACTCAATATCGATCTCAAATTAAATCTATCGGTAATCAAGTAACTCAGTTAAATCAAAAATTAGTTGATAAAGAAGCTGATCTTGAGGTTCAAAAAATTCTTTTAGGTGAACGAGTTAAACGTTATTACAAAAATAGTAAAAAATTTAGTGCTTTATTAATCTTTTTTGCTGGTAATGATAGTTCTTCAATTCTTCAACAATATACTTGGTATCAGTCAGTTATTAGTCGAGATAAAGATATTATTACTCAATACACCAAAGATATTACTTCCTTAAACGAAAATAAAACTAAATTAGAAAAAGAAAAAGCCAAACTAGCTAATCTTCAAAAAACTCTTGAAACTAGGTTTAGCTTTTTAAGTAATGAAATTAATAAAGCTGAAACTTATAAAGCCGAGCTTAGTGCTAAACAACAATCTTTAATTGCTGAAAAAACGGCTATGTTTAACACTTCAGTCGGTGATGTATCTTCTTCCGATGATCCAGCTTCTAGAGCCGATTATAATCCAGGATTCTCACCAGCTTTTGCTCTTTTTTCTTTTGGTGCCCCTCATCGTAAAGGTATGTCTCAATATGGCGCTTTTGGTCGAGCTAAATCTGGACAAAATTATGAGACCATCCTCAAAGCTTATTATGGTGATATTAAAATTGAAAAAGTCGATACTAGTGGCTCAATTAGTACTTCAGTTGGCAGTTTACCATTTGAAGATAATTATCTAGTTGGTATTGCCGAAATGCCAGCTAAATGGGGAGACGAAGGTGGTTATGAAGCTTTAAAGGCTCAAGCCATTGCCGCTCGTACCTATGCTTTGGCTTATACCAACAATCGTTCAAAATCTATTTGTACCACTGAAGCTTGTCAGGTTTACAGTTCTTCTCGCTACAATTCACCGGGTAAATGGAAACAAGCTGTTGAAGATACTCGAGGCATGGTTATTAAAAGTAATAAAACTGGCAATATTTTTTCTACCATGTATGCCTCTACTTCTGGTGGTGCTATTTTGTCTTATTCTTCACTTGATCATACTACCCCTCAAGTTTGGGACACTACCTGTGGTAGTCAATCTTGTTGGCCGAATGATGCTTATGAAAAAAAATCTGGTTCACCCTGGTATTACAAAGGTTGGTACAAGACTCGTAGTAATGCTGCTTATGGTCGATCCAGCCCTTGGTTAAATCAAGAAGAATTTTCTGATATTGTCAATGCTGCTCTTTATTACGATAAAACTGGCGATTCTAGTCATCTTTCTCAAATTCAAAATTGTATTGGTTCTTGCGATGGCAGTGCTTGGTCAAAAGATGAACTCAGAAGACAAGTTGGTGATAAGGGTGGTCCAATATCTTCAGTTAATTCTATCTCAGTTGATTATTCTACTGGTGGTGTTACCAAAAATGTTCGTCTTTCCACTGACAAAGGGGAGTTTACTTTTTCTGCTAGCAATTTCAAAACCGCTTTCAATCTTCGTTCTCCTGGTGCCATCGTTATTAAATCAGATCTTTTTAATATTGAGAAAAAATGATCCTAATTTATGCCTTCTCTAATCCTTGGGGCACAAATATTTCTCGTCGAGTTTTATCCGAACTCCAAAAACTGTTTTCTTCCCCCTCGTGTGAAAGAGGGGGTCAGGGGGAGATTGGTTTTGCCCCCGTCTTGTCAAAGAAGGGGGATTGGGGGAAGATTGATTTTCAAATTGTTCATTTTCATCCTAAAACCTTTTTTCAAAAATATATTCTCAATTCCCAATACAATTTAATCATCGGACTAGGGGATCTTTATGGTAATTCTTCCAAGATCCATATCGAAACTCAAGCCAAAAATAGTTACAATCAACAATCAATTTATCCTTTTTATCCGATATTTTTAGACCTAAGTATTCCGCCATTAGATTATTACGATAGCAGTGTTTTTTCCATTAGTTCTAATATGGGCACTTTCAATTGCAATTGGATCGCTTTTTCTACTCAAGTTTATTTAAATCAAAAAAATAGTCAAAATTATCAACTTTTTCTTCATTTACCTCCTCGCCAAAATGCATCTTATTTAGCCAACCAAATTAAAATTTTATTAGAGAATAATCATCTTTTGTAGATTATTTAAAAGCCACCATAAATTTGGTAAAATCAATTATGATTCGATCCAAAGATTTAGATACTATTGCCCCAGACGATCCAATAACCGAAACCGTAGAACCAACTAATATTTTTGAGCAAGAGCCAAAAGAATTTCCCAAAAAAAATCATCCTTCTAAAAAAGATGAAAAACCAAAAACTAATCAAAAGATTTACGATATTTTAGGTCACACCACTAGTCCTTTTTCTTCTTTCTTAGTCAACCCAAAAATTTTTGATTTTACCGAAAGACAGGATAAAGAAGTTGTTATTTTAGCTGTTCGATCTCATTGGATCGTTAATTTAAAATGGATATTTATCACTGTTTTTATGCTTTTTGTTCCCAATATTGTCGATATGCTTGACACTCTCAAATCTCTTCCTAATAGATATCAATTTATCATTCATCTTTTTTGGTATCTTTTCACTTTTATTTATGCTTTTGAAAAATTTTTAGATTGGTATTTTGATGTTTTTATTGTCACCAACAAAAGGTTAGTTGATATTAAATTTAACAATCTTATTAATAAACATTTTGCCGAAGCCGATATTAATGTTATTCAAGATGTCTCTTCGTCTGTTCGTGGCGTATTAGGAACTTTCTTTAATTTTGGTACTGTTTTAGTTCAAACTGCTTCAGAAATTAATCAAATTATTTTTAAAAATGTTCCCAATCCTGAAAAAATTATTAAAGCTATACAAGAACTTCGAAATGCTCCAAATTGTTCACCAAAAGGAGGGGAATTATGAACCTAGATGTCAACAATCTCATGCCTTTGTTTTTGACGGTTTTAAAAATATTTTTTATTGCTTGTTCAATTTTTTATTTGATTTTTTCTCTCATCGTTGTCAAACAAGTTACTTCTATGACCAAAAATGTTAAAGATAAATTTAATTCAGTTTTAATCTCCTTTTCATTTATTCATCTTATAGCTGTTGCCATTTTGGTTTTTTTGATCATCGTCTTGTTGTAGTATCATTAATTAATGCATTTCACCTGTCGATCTTTTATTGGTAAAAATAGTTCTCAAAACTGGTCTCAGTATTGGGAAAATGAACCTGATGATTTTTCTTTACAACAAAAAGGTCACTTATTTGGTCTTGTTGATTTTTCTTCATCAGATGATCCAGATATCAAAATGACTGGTCACAATATTATCGAAAAAATTAATCAACTTTATTTTTCCTCAACTTCACCTGATATTATTTCTAATTTAAAAAATACCATTCAGCAACTTGACCAATATTCGCAATTTTCTTGTCAATTAAATTTAATTTTAGTCGTCATTTTAGACCAAAAAATTTTTATTGTTTCTTTTGGTGATAATAAAGTTGCCCTAAATCGTGGTTCTCAAATTAGTCTTTTACTTAAAGGTAATGATCAGTTAAATTCTATTTTTGGTCCAATTCAACCACAAGACAGAATTTTTTTAATGACCAATTCTTTTTTTGATCAAATTAATTGGGAAAAAATTAAATCTATTCTTTTTGAAAAAAATATTCAAAATATAGAAGAAACTATCTCGCCTCTTCTTTATTCTTTTGAAGATCAAAATCATCTTTCATCTGCCCTAATTGAAATTAATCCTGACGAAACTGAAGTCATCGAGACTTCTTCAGAAATTATTTCTCCACCAATCAAAATTAACAACGAGCCAGTCAAAATTATACCCACGCCAGAGCTTAAAACTGATCCTATTCCAAATGTTTTTGTTGAAAATCAACAACCTTATCAAATTAGTAAAAGAAAAAAGAATCAAATTATTATTGCTTTAGTTTTGTTAATTGGTCTTTTTGTTAGTTCTTTTTTTGGTTATCAAAAAAACAAAAAAACTGCTGCTGAAAATAAATATCAGCAATTAAAAACAGAACTAAAAAGTCAGCTCGACAATATTTCTTTGGTCAAAAGTATGAATCTGGAAGCAGCTCAAACTGGAGCCAAAGAATCAGAAAAACTTGTTGATCAAATGATCAAACTTAATATTCATGTTGACGAAGTTAACCAGTTTAAGTCTCAGATTAATCTTTTATTATCACAAACAGGAGTCAATCAAAATTTCACCCCCGAAACTTTTTTTGATACCTCTCTAATTATTAGTAGTCCTCAATATAAAGATCTTTTACTTGTTGGTAACAAAATTTATTTGCTTGATTCTGCCAATGGTCGTATTGATAGTCTTAGTATCTCCGAAAAATCTAGTAAAAGTATTTTAATTTCTGAAAATATAAAATCAGCCGCCAAAATTTTTGGTGATAATAAAAATTTATATTTATCTTATGCCGATCATATCAGTCAAATAAATGACTCTAGCATCGATCAAAAAATTTCTTTTTCCGATCAAGAAAAAACTTTCACTAGTACCGATGTTCAACTTTGGAATGGCGCTATTTATTTACTTGATAGTGACAATCAAAATATTTGGAAATTTAATCCTAATTCTTCAGGTTTTTCTTCACCTCAAATTTGGCTTAAAAACGACAAAAAACTGGCTCTAGGTCCAATTTCCTTAGCTATTGATGGGGAAGTCTGGGTTCTTTATCAAAATGGTTTAGTTGAAAATTATTTAAGTGGTGTCAAAGATAATTTCAAATTATCTGGTTCAAATCAATTTACTCAAACTAAGAATTTAGATTTATCAGCAGAAGATGATGGATTTATTTCTTTTACCGACAATCAAAATATAATTTTTGTTTACAAAAAATCTGGTGATTTTGTGGCCAAATACAATCTTGGCCAACTAAAAGTTGTTGACACTGTTATTAGCGATAATGTTTTATATCTTCTCGCCTCCGACCAAAAAATCTACAAAATTAGTCTCTAATTTTTCTCCAAAAAAAATGCCCCGAGGTGAAAGTGTAACTGTAAAAAAATAAATAATTGCTTTCGCAATCACTCAAGTCATACATATTACACCGTCATCTTCGAGGCAAATTCATCAGTCAATACTGATTAGAAAGGCAACCAAGTGACTAACTTACTTTGTTTTATAACTATCGGTTGAATCTGGTATTAAAGAGGCTCCTACACCAATTACAAATCCTCCAAGGAGTAGTATGACTTTATTGACAACTGTTGATCCACAAAAACCAACAATCGCAATAAATAAGCCAAAGATGATAAGGAGGATTACCCCAAGTCTAAATATACGCATTTTTAATTTCCACCTTTCTTTTATTTGTTTTAAAGAATTGCGCCTACTCCAATTCCGAGAATACCCGCTCCTAGCACTATAAGTAAATCATTATATGGTCTTGGTATAAAAATGCAGATTGCAAATATAACAATCCCAACAATAATTCCTAATATGCCAACAAAATCCCTATGACTCATTTTATTAATCCTCACCTTTCTTTTCAATGTGTGTTTAAAATAATATGGTTATACAAACCACAAACAGAGCCTATCTGTTTTTTATATTCTAACAGCTAAAATTATACCACATTTTAACCTATTTGTAAATATTATAAGATTAAAAAAATGTATTTCCCCTCTTTCCTCAAAGAGGGGGTAGGGGTGATTTTGTATTGAAGTTTTTAATTTCCCCGTCTTGTGAAAGAAGGGGAATAAAAGGGGAAGATTGAAAAATGAGGTTCGTTTTAAAATCTGCTAAACTAACGCATGCGTTATTTCAACAAAGATTCTCGAGATTTTCAATTTATTGAAAAATTTGAAGCCGGCATTTCCTTAACTGGAGCTGACGCCAAATCTTTGCGTCTAAATCAACCTCAATTCAATGGTTCCAAAATTGAAATTATTAATGGTATTCCTACACTTTTCAACCTAAAAATTTCTAAATATAAATATGCTCAAGATAATACCGTCGATACCACCTCTGAAAGAAATTTACTTTTATCTCAAAAAGAAATTGCCAAATTAATTTCTCTTCGTCATCAAAAATACATGATTATTCCTATCGCCATTTTTCTAAAAGGCAAATGGTTTAAAGTCGAAATTGGTGTCGGTCGTAAACTACGAAAATACGAAAAAAGACAACAAATTAAAGATCGCGAAATCAAACAAATCACCACCTAAATCGAGTATACTTTTATAGTATATTATGACTGATTTAGTGATCGAAAAAATCAAAGAAAGTCTCGAACGACAAATTGTCACTGTCTTAGATTTTCTTTTCACTGACAATCAAATTGATGAAAAACAAGTTGTCGCTATTTCCAAAAGTGTTTTAGAAACCATTGATACTTCTCAAAACAAACTCGATCTTCATGGTAACTTCTATAAATTAATTCGACAATTTCCAATTCTCAAACCTCATCTTCAAAACACTCTTAAAGGTTTATCGGCTTCTTAATATGGGTGTTGATGCTAGTGCTAGTTCTTTAGCTCCAAATCCAGTCGTAACTGAACATAAAAAACCTGTTTCAGTCGAACATCAACAAAAACTAAATGCTGCAGTAACTGAAATTTTTGATAGATCGGATTATGAATCACCTCAAGAAACTTTAACCAAACTTGCCGCCATTGATCCAAACGAATCAGCTACAACTAATACTTCAACTGAAACCAACATTGATAATTCATCAAAAACTCCAGAAGCATCAGCGATTATCGATTCTCAACCAGAAACTCCACCAGTAGACATCGCTGCTCTTGATCAAGAAGATCAACAAAAAACAGCAGAGGAAATTAAACAAGTTAATGAGACTATTCAACAAGAATCAACTCCAAAAGTTGAAGCTGTTATAGAAACTCCCAAAACTCTTTTTCCTGATTCTCCACCACTTTATGATAAATATCATCAAGCTTATGAAAGAGAGAAAAAAACTATCAAAGGCGCCCTAGCTCGTAGTCGTGATATTCGCCAACTTCAAAAAGATTGGCTTAAAGAAAAATCAGAACACGGAAAAATATATTCAGAAGAAAAGAAAAGAATCAAAAAGACAGTTGTTAACTTTTATGATTCTCTTCGTTCTCGAGGAATACCGTCAGCTCAAATTTTAGAAAAAGATTCTAATAAAGAATTCAAGATATTACCAACAGAATTTTATATTACCGGTATTCAAAGGCTAGATTCTCTAGGTTTACTTTCAGAAAGTTTTTTAAACTCCGACGAGAAACTTGATCAAAGAATTAAAAATCTTCAAGAAGTAGCTAAATTATATGATCATGATTTTAAAGATGTCAAAGACCAACTCAATCAGTATTCATTTTTATCCGGTCAAGATATTATTCCTTTTGTAATTAACAATGGATACAAAACAGAACTCTATCAAGCACTTTCTTCAATCCAAAAAGAATTTTTTTCTACTCCCGATAATCAACAAAAATTTGCTGATTATCTTAGTCAACATCCAGAATTAGGCAACAACCTTTTTGGATTTACTCGAAATAAAAATAGGTATTATAAACATCAATCATTTAATGAAATATCACCTTTTATCTCCACTTTAATTGATTCTGGTGTTAATTCTGGTCAAAGAATAAACATTCCTCAAGAATGCATTAAAGCATTTGATGATTATTCTTATAATGATGAAAAAACTTGGTATTTAGGCTTAGAGACTCGAGATCAACAAAGATTCTTTCTAGAAAAATCAAAAACTGAATCACGAGACAAACTGAAACGTTATTTTAATTATGAAGGCAAACCAATGTTTAATTATTTTAAAGATAATCTTGTTTTTACTACTGGGATAGACTCTAGAGTAACTCTACCCGATGGTAGTATTATTGATTCTACTGATAATTTAAATGTTCAAGATTTTCAAAAATTTATTTTAGCTTCTTCTTTTTCTCCGGAAGATAAACCTTTTTATCATGGAGTAGCTAGTTTAAAAGGGCTTAGTGAAAATTCATTTATTGCTCTATTAAACAACAGAGATATTATTGAGAGATATTTTCAATCAGACACTCCATTAACTTCTGAATTCTTTAGAGAAATTATTCATAATCCAAATTTCAGAGATAAAGATTTTTATTTTTATAGTTTTCTTCGTGAAAACCTTACTTCTGATATTCTTCAAAATTTTCGTCAAGAAGATCAAATTTTTTGGCAAAACATTTTAAAAGTTTCAGAAAAAGAGGACATTATCTTAGAGAAAATGTTTTCAAATGAATCTTTTATAACCAAAGAAGGCCTTCCTACAAACGTTTTTTTTAAAGATTTATTTTATTCTCATGATATTTATTATAATCATGGATCATATCCAATTAGGTCAGTTCTAATTTCTTTAACCTCAGATTATATAAAAAACTTCCCTTTGGAAGATCAAAAATTTTGGAGTAAGGTTTTTGAAATGACTCAAATAAACCGTTTAAATGATTATTCAGACCACGGGATGTTTGAATTACTTGCTAGTGATAAATCTTATTTCGATTCAAAGGGTGAATTAACTTCATCTTTTTTTAAAAACTATTGTCTTTTATACAGAGGTTATTCTCAACTTTCTCATATAACTGATAATCTTACTCCTGATGTTCTCAAAAACTTTACTCCAGAAGATCAAAAATTTTGGCAGGATATTCTTAAATTAGAAGGAATTAATATTTTAGAAATTAAAGCTGTTCTTCAAGAAGGTAATGATACTAATACTATTTTTAATTCAGAAGGTAAGCCACAAAGTTGTTTTTTTGAAGCTTTAGCCAAAAATGGATTTTATAATTCTAATTGTTTTTCTTCCAATTTCACTCCAGAACTTATTACAACTTTTTCATCAGAAGATCAAGAATTATGGAATACTATTGCAAATTTCCCCAATAACCAAAACAAAGATTTAATTGCTCTTTTATTGTCAGATAAAGATAAATATATTGATAATGGTATTATTACTCCAAGTTTTTATCAGGAATCTTTCAAACAAGATCCAGAAGCCTCAATAAATAGTTTTACCCAAAAAGAATGGAGACTGGCATTTGGTAATGATGTTATTGATGATCTATTAAATAGTCTTCCAAAATCGACAGATGAAAAACGTAATGCTTTCACCCACAATCAATATGACCGAACTAGTCAGTTTTTTGATGAACTTTTAGTTGTGGATAAGGAACATGATTTTCAACTTAATGCTGAAAATATCAAAATTGCAACAGAGTATATTAAGAATTTTGGATTAGCCAAATCTCCAATAATATATAAATATTTTTCTACTCTTTATCAATATGAACAAGGTAGTCTTGATACTTTACCAAATGATTTTATTCAAAATAAAATTGAAACAATCCAAGATTTAAAGGATCAAATAAATGAAGTTAGAAATATGTGCTTTAGTTCTAAATCTATTTCTAATCCAGAAAATTTTAGTGATCTTCAAACTGGATTACTTTCAATTGTAACTGGTCATGCGCGCAATCGTTGGACACGTATTCCAATTGAAAATATTTTTTCCGATTTTTCAAGAGATATGGCAAACGGACAAATTGCTCCATTAGACTCACATTTTCATCTTGAAACCATCCCCGCTCCTCTTATTAAACTAGAAACCAGCCAAGACATATCAGACAATAAAAATTTAAGTTTGCTTAAAGGAGAAATTATTTCAGCCATTACTGATTCGTCTAATATTAGTTCTCAAAAAGATACACTTTTACAAATGTTTAATCAAAGAATTGATAGTCTTACAGGAAATATCGATTCAGACAATTCTAATAAAAATGTTTATTTACAACGTCAAATTGATGCTATTAGTCAAATATCCGACTTGGTTTCCAAATCAGATTCAATTGATAATTTACTAACCAATTTAGTTGCTTTTAATTTCAATTTTGGTACAAATCAAGAACAATATAATTCAATTCTTAGACAATTAGTTTTTAAAAAAGTTTTTACAAAACATCAAAATTCTCCTGATTGGCAAGAGAATATTAGAATAAGTTTAGAAAATAACAATACTGTTTCAGCTGTTGATAATATGCTCAATTTAGTTAATAACACCATCAAAGATCATGCCTTAAATTTTGAACATCAAAACCAGGATGGTTATTGGGAAAATTCTACTTTTGAAACTATGAAAAAGTATTCCTCAGTTTTAAAAAAGAATCTTTCTTTTCCAGCATTTACCAAAGAATTACAGTCTTTTAAAGAATCTTTTGTTGCCTCTCAAGTAGATAGTGACCAAACAATCCAACTTATTCCTGATCGTGGTTTAATCGGTGAAATGTCTGGTTATATGGCTGATGTTTGTTATACAAAAGTTTATCCACTACTAAAACAATATCCAGAATTAACTCCATATAAATTTGTCAGTAATCCCGATTCTGATGCAACAGAATTTATAGGCTCTACTTTAGTATTTAAAGTTAATGATGCTGATAATCAGCCCGTCTTTTTAATCAGAGCCTTTGATATCCCAAAAGAAGATACCCTTAACATTGGTAGTTTCTTTGAATCATTTGTTGATCATCTGACCCCAATAGCCAAATCAATGGGAATTAAAAAGATTTTAGCAGCTGGCACTGCCGGAACTATTTCTAATTATTCCACTACCACAAACTATGTTTTATCAAAATATGTTCACGGTAAAGAAGCTGTTCCTTTAGCTGATAGATTCAATTTTAATGGTTATAACATTACCAACGAATGCTTTTTAGTTAGAGATACTTCCTAAAAACAAAATTAAATTCAAAAAAACCCGTCAAAAACGGATTAATTATTCCCCGTCTTGTCAAAGAAGGGGTTAGGGGAAGATTGGATTTTGCGGAGATGCCAGGTAACGAACCCGGGTCCGAAAGCAGACTATAAAAAACATCTACAAGCTTAGATTAACATTACTTGCCCGTCCGTAGCCCAAAGGGCGAAGGAGGGTCCGTCAAACGATGGAAGTTAACAGACCATTGTTTAACTGTCGATTGGTGAGGGCATTACCCCTCTCTTATTTCTAGAAAAAATCGAGATTCTCTAGACGGCATTTCGATTTAGTTGGCACCATTCAATTTCCCTCGAAACAGAAAACCAAACGATGAGTCTCTTAGCAAACAGCCAAAGCTGGTTGATAAGAAGTACCGGCAACCTTACCTAAATAGGCAGTAAAGTCGGTAGCTAACTTGCTAAGTTTTTCTTTAGCATTATTTTTTTAACCCTGTTTAACGACTCAATGGATCAAAGTCGGCTTGCAGTTTTTTAAAGTACGTACTCCGTCGATGCATTACATCTCCAGTGGTCAGTATTCTACCAAAATTAGTATCTTTTGTCCAAAAAATATTGTTTTAAGCCCTCCCTTCGTCAAGGGAGGGTGGTCGAAGACCGGGTGGGTTTTGAATTTTTCCCCGTCTTGTCAAAGAAGGGGATTAAGGGGAAGATTGTGTATGTCTTTAATCCTCAATTTTCTATTTCCCATAAAATGTTTAGGTTGTGGTAAAAATGGTTCTTATTTTTGTTCTTCATGTTTAAATAAACAAATTACTCATTCGCCTGTGTTTTCTACCAAAAATCCTCAAGTTGAAGGTCACCTTAGTCTATTTAAATACAATGGTCTAATCAAAAAAATAATTACTGAAATTAAATATAGTTTTGTTACCGATATTATTGACTCTTTTACCGATAATTGCGCCAATTTAATCAAGAATAATTTTTCTAATTTACTTGCTTTTTGGCAGAAAAATGATTTTGTTTTAGTTCCTATTCCGCTTCATGTGTTAAGACAGAACTGGCGTGGTTTTAATCAATCAATTTTAATTGGTAAATTATTGGCTCAAAAATTAAATTTGAAATTTTCTGATCAAATTTTATTTCGTTCCAAAAATACTCATACCCAAGCCAAATTAAAAAGAAAAACCGATAAATTAGCCAATCTTTCAGATGCTTTTATTATTGCTGGTCAAAAAATACCTTCAAATATTATTCTTTTTGACGATGTATCCACTACTTTTTCAACTCTAAATTCTGCCTATAAAACTCTTTCTAATTGCGGGTCCCCATCTCATTTTTGGTTTCTGACTCTGTCGGGGAAGTAAAAAGTCTTTGTTCTTTAATTTCCTCAGCCGTTTTTGGTGAACTTGGTTCTCCAGCTTTTAGAAACATTTCATTATCAGTTACTTGCCAACCTTCAATTGGAGTCAAAGAACTTAAGTAGAAATTTTCCACATTTAAACCGTGAGTTGACAATGAAGTCTTTAATTCTTCCTTAACTTCATCTTCAATAATACTTCTATCAGTTGATAATGCCTTAGCTAAAGTATGATTAGTTAGTACTTTTCTAATTCGGCTTCGAGTTACCGGTCGAACTACTTTTGACACAAAATTATCACCAATATTTTGCCAAATCTCCGGTAATCTTTCAGTATCAAGTTTAATCAAAACAGTTGCCTCTACGGCTACAAACTTATTATCAGCTGTGACTGCATTAATTACTTCATCACCCATGATTTCTTTATTTTCTTTAAGCACTACATCTTTGGCAATTGTATATTCAATCAATTGAGCATTAAAAAGTTTTACCCTATGAATTATTGGCACTTTAAAATGCATTCCTGGATACCAAACATTTTTTAAAACTCCTCTAAAGACACTATAAATACATCCCACATGACCAGGTGGAATTGTGACTATAAAACCGCCGATAACTTCATCGACTAGAAGGGAAACTAACAAATTGTCTATAGATGCCATATATAGTAATAATTATATCAAGATATAAAAACTTCTGCTAACTTACTTAGATTTTTTTCTGCTTCTTTTGACTGAACTATAAATGAAGAAATTAGTATTCCACTAGCACCCATTTTTAAAGATACCTTAACATCTTCTACTGAATGTATTCCAGCCCCTACCAACACTGGTATTTTTTTATAAAATTCAACTATTTTTTTTATTGTTTGAGGATTTTCTGTGGCCACTGATTTTTCTTTACTAGCAATCAAGTTTCTTGGTTCGTAAGCCACAAAATCTGGTTTAATATTTCTTGCCCAACCTTCAATCTGACCTAAACTAGACAAACAGACTACTGATTTAAAGTCTTTTGGCCAAATTGATAACATTTTTTTTATTGTTCCTGGAGCTAGTCTGTGTTCCGAATGGTTTAATAAACTTCCTTCAATTTTTAGATCAACAGCTTTTAAAGGGGAGACAAAACCACTTCCTCTACCTTCAAAAACTGGATCAACACTTTGCAAAAAAACTTTCATTTTTAGTTCTTTTTGAATTAAACCAGCATCCAAAGCTGATACTGCCGGAATTATTTCCACGCCACTTTTCTGGGCCACTTTTTTACAAATCTCCGCCAATTTTAACGCCCCATCACCAAATGTTTCCTTATAGTTTTTAAAATTTACAATAATCATAATTTATTTTTTTAGGCTTATCCCTTTTTTAAGGGGAGATGTCCCGATTTATCGGGACAGAAGGGTTTAGTTTATCTCTTTAGACTATATTTATTTTGAGTCTGAACTATTCCTTTTCTAAAATTAGCCGTCGTTTCTTCCGATTTTTCTTTCTTTAGTATGCTATTAATAGCATCTCCAAAATACTTTTGCATATCAGTATTTAGTCCACCGTCGTTTGTGTTAGAGGCTAAATACCAATTTGTAGCGTTATTAGCTGTTGATATAAATGGTTGAACTTTTTCATTATCAGCCAATTTATTCACCATACTCTTTCTTGGATAAATTTCTCCAAAATCTCTTATTTGAGATTGAGCCAAATACATAGTTGATAAACCATCAACAGATGATAAATATTCCAAAAATTTCCAAGCTTCAGTCTGATGACTGCTTAAGTTATTTACTCCTTCAGTCCAATAAGTTGCCCAATGAATATTAGTCAACTGAGCACTATCGGTAGCTGTTTTACCATTCTCGTTTGATACCGGGAGTTGGGGAACAGTAGTGATTCCAAAATTTAAATCTTTATTTAATATCTTAATATCAAATGCTCTCCATGATGGTCCGATATAAAATGCCAATTTACCACTAGCAAAAGCCTGAGTCGAACTTGCCATAGATTCATCCCAAACTTTGTCTTTGGTAATAAATGAAGTATAAAAATTCAATACATCTTCCAAATTTTTATAACTTTGGTCGATTTCCTGGCTAGTTCCTTTAATTAAATCTATTCCATTTTGTTTCATCATCAACCCTACAATATCACTCCAATGATCTACATTACTGGCATTCCCCAAAGCTGCCCCACTTACTTTAATTACGTCATTTTCATCTTTAGTAGTTAATGTTTTAGCTATATCTTCCAAATCCCACCATGTTTTAGGTAATTTACTTGTGTCTTTAACCAAATCTTTGTTGTAAAAAAGTGCCAATCCGTCATACATAAGTGGAATCGACAAATAACTACCATTTTCTTTTAAATCCGTTTTATAAACATCAAAGAAATCTGTTTCCAATCCAACATCTTTAACCACATCATTAGGCACCTTGGCCAAATATTCTCTAAACATTGGCACCCAAGTATTATGTATTCTAAAAACATCCACTGTTTCTACCTCTTCATTACCAGTTTTTCTCAATCTTTCGCCTAATCTTGATCTATAATTAACCAATTGATTCCTTTTATAGTTTACTTTTATATTTGGGTTTTTTGCCTCAAAAGAAGCAATGGCTGAATTTATAATAGCCTCATCTTCCCACAACCCCCAATAATTAATTGTCACTTTTTCATCTTTTTTAGTTTTGTTTCCTAAAGAAGCAAATACTAAAACCAAAATTAAAATTACCAAAAAACCAATTCCTCCAAATAAAACCAACTTATTTTTCAATAATTTTTTAATTCCACTCTCAGTTTCTACTGTCATTACTGGCGCAACTGGAGGAGTAGGTGGTTCAAATGATCGTGTTTCTACATGTTCATTAACCGGTTTTTCCTCTTCTACTGGTTGAGAATTTACTTCTCTAGATGGTAGTGGTGATTTTATATCTTCTATGTCCACATTAATATCATACCTAAAGCCAATCATAGTTACCATATCCAAAATTTACTGGTAAAATAAGCCATATGTCTCCGCTAATTTATTCACTTCTATCAACTTTAGTTATTAGTTTAATTTCCTTGATTGGTTTATTCTTGATTTTTATCAAAACCAAAAGTCTTCAAAAAATTACTCTTGCTTTAGTTAGTTTTGCCATCGGCGGTTTACTTGGTGATGCCTTTATTCATCTTATTCCCCAAGCTTTTGATTTTTTTTCACTAGAAATAGTCCCATCTTTAATGATTTTGTTAGGCATAATTATCTTTTTCATTATGGAAAAAATTCTTCGTTGGCATCATTGTCATGAAGTCGATTGTCATCAAGAAGAAAAGCATGTTGTTACTTTAAATTTAATTGGCGATAGTGTTCACAATTTTATTGATGGCGCTCTTATTGCTGCTAGTTTTCAAATTAGTCTTTTTGTTGGGCTTACCACTACTTTGGCAGTAATTCTTCACGAAATTCCCCAAGAAATAGGTGATTTTGGTATTATGCTTCATCATGGTATTTCCGCCAAAAAAGCTGTTTATTACAACTTTATTACTTCACTCACTAGTTTTCTAGGAGTTTTTCTAATCTCTTTTTTAAGTTATGATTTTTCTCCTTATCTGATTCCTATTACTGCTGGTGGTTTTATTTACCTAGCTGCCACCGACCTAATTCCTGAACTTCATCGCCACGATGCCAAAGTTGGTCAATCCATAGTTCAATTAGTTTTTATTCTTCTTGGTATTACTCTCATGTCCCTTTTGCTTTTCTTAGAATAAAACACGATTTGTATTCTGATTTTTTTAGTGTAAAATACCACCGAAATAGATAAAACTATTTTAATCCAAACGCGGTTTAATAAATTGTTTTACTATGTACCTTAGACAATTTATTGAACAAAAAAATTCCCCAAAAACAATTTTGAAAGGAACAACTCAGAACATGAAGAAACCGACCTACACCCAAGAAGGCATCAAAAAAGCCAGCCAAGTTTCTAGAATCTCCGAAGACAAATTTGTATCTCATCTCTGTTCAGAATCAGCAATCAAAGATGAATCAAAACATCTTCCTTTGTCAACAAAAGAAGGACTCATCAAACGAGCTCTTAATAGTCCAACTATTGCAGCAGCTAAAGGTATTGCTGTTGTTTCTCCGTCTGGTAGTGAACCTAAAAAAGCCGCTCTCGCTCGTATCTACGAACTCGCCAACACCCCCGCTTAATAATTTTCTAAAAAAATAATTTTGAAAGGAGGACTATAAATATGGCAATAAGTATTCATGATCTTCGAGAAATTTGCGAGAGATATCCATGCAACGATCAAAGCGACGAAAAAACAGCTGCTGTAAACGAGTTCATCTCAATTCTTCAAAGCGGCAGAGGTGATTTCTGTGATTTTCGTCTTCTTTGGCGGTTAAGCAACGATGAGCAAAAACAAAAACTTTTGCCAATTGCTATTTCAAAAGCTGATAGTAGCTCCGATATCAAAGAAATTATTTGGCGTTACTGCCCCGAAAAAAAAGGTCAGCTTTTTGAAGAACTTATGGCCAAAAGCAGTACTCTTTTTCAAGACGCCGATCTTATCGATGATTAAAACCCCAGTTCAATAAATTGTCTCTATACCGCAGGGTTAACTTGAAAAAGTTCACCCTGCATTTTTTTTGTTTTTTTAGATTTTCTTTTTTAATGAGATGTCCGTAGGACAGAGAGGTTTTCTCCTGTATAATTTTTACTATATGGAAATTAATGTCTACACCGATGGGGGATCCCGTGGTAACCCAGGTCCTTCTGGTTATGGTTTAGTTATTTTTGACGATCAAAAAAATAATCTTTATCAGGAATACAAATATTTAGGTATTAAAACCAATAATGAAGCCGAATATTTGGCTCTTTTAGCTTCTATTAAATGGATCGAAGGCCATTATCAGTCTTACTCTATCAATAAAGTAAATTTCTTTGCCGATTCTCAACTGTTAATTTGTCAACTTCAAGGTAAATACAAAATTAAAGCTCCAAATCTTAAAGATTTTTATATTCAAGCTCAACAATCTTTAAAATCAATGAATCTAAATTATCAATTTACTCATATCAGACGAGAATTAAATACTCATGCTGATGAATTGGCCAACAAGGCTATGGATAGAGGTCGATGAAAAATTTTACCAACCTTATTTTAGCTCTATTAATTACTCTCACCCCAATTGCTATTTTAACTGGCTTTATTATTTTCAATCTTCAAAAGACTGGCAATCACACCTATTTATTAGGTAAAGATTATTCCCATATTTCCAGAGATAATGTTTTAGAAAAACTCCATCAAGATTTTGTTTTACCCGAAAGTTTAACATTATCTTTATCAGACAAAAATTATTCTTTACCATTAGCCTCAATTTCTGCTTCTATTAATTACAACAAAACTGCCGATGCTCTTCTTTTTCGTCATTTAAGTGAAGGTATTGGTCCATATCTCAAAGGTCTTTTAGGTCAACAAAATTTTAACTTAATCATTGATTATGATCAAAATCTTTTAGATCAACAAATTTCTTCAATTAATGATCAAATTAGTAAACCATTTATTCCCACTGAAATTCAATTAGTTTCTGGCAAATTGATTGTCAATCAAGGTTCTTTAGGTTTAGAACTAGATCAACAAACTTTAAAAGATAATGTTATTTCTAACCTAACTTTAGGTAACTTTGATCAAACTATTAATTTACCCACTAAAAATATTGGTTTTGTTCCAACAGATGATGTTCTTCAAAATACCAAATCTAAAGCCCAAAAACTTATCGGTAAAAATATAACTCTTTCACTTGATTACAACAAAACTGTAGTTAATGACGTCACTTTAATTTCTTGGTTAGGTTTTGATTCTGATTTTCAAGATCAAAAAATCACCGATTACGTTACTAATTTAGCCACTAGTTTAGATCATCCACCAGTCGACGCAGTTTTTAAATTTGAAAATAATAAAGTTCTAGAATTTCAACCAGCCAAAGATGGTATCGCTATTAATCAAACCGAAATTCAAAATCTTATCAAACAATCAATTCCAAAATTAATGTATTCTGACGATAAAACTCTTGATATCAATATTCCAGTTTCTAATACAAAACCTAGTGTTGGCAACAATGAAGTTAATGATTTAGGAATTAAGGAATTAATTGGTCGGGGGACTTCTACTTTTAAACATTCTTCTGCCACTCGAAATGAAAATATTACCAAAGGTTCATCAATTGTCAATCGAATTTTAATTGCTCCAGGTGATACTTTTTCTTTTGTTAAATCTCTTGGTGAAGTTTCTTTAGAGGCTGGCTACAAAAAAGCCTACATTATTCGTAATGGTAAAACCGAGCTCGATGTTGGTGGGGGAATTTGCCAAGTTTCTACTACATTATTTAGAGCTATGCTCGATGCCGGTCTGAATATTATTCAACGTCAAGCCCATGCTTATCGGGTTAGCTATTACGAAGAAGACAGTAAACCTGGTTTTGATGCTACTGTTTTTATTCCCAGTCCTGATCTTCAATTTATTAATGACACTGGTAATTATGTTTTAATTCAAAATATTTTAGACATGACCAATCGTCGTTTAACCTACGAAATTTACGGTACTTCCGATGGTCGTAAATCCGAAATTACCAACTACCATCAATGGGATTATACTTCTGCTCCACCAGATGTATGGATTGATGATCCTACTTTACCTGTTGGTAAAACAATTCAAGATGAACATGCCATTCCCGGTCTAAAAACCGCTTTTGACTGGACTGTTACCAAAGATGGTCAAACACTTCACAAGAAAACTTTCACTTCCAATTATGTTCCCTGGGCAGCTGTTTATCGTCGCGGCACCGGTCAATAATTTATAATTCTAGTCTCGGATCTCTATCTAAACTATCGATATCTTCCACAAATTCTTTCCTCAATGCTTTTTGATAAGTTACCATTCCAATCATAGCTGCGTTATCAGTATTTAATTCTTTTTTTGCTGGCATCCAAATTGGTAAGTTTTTTTCTTTAGCCAATTTTCGTAAAATTTTTCTTAATTCTAAATTAGACAATACTCCACCACTAGCCAACAAGGTTTTTGGTTCATATTTTTCAATTGCCAATTTAAATTTTCGCAACAGGGAATCAAACACTGCATTTTGAAAACTGGCCGCCAAATTATTTATGTTTTTAAAAATTCTTTCTTTATCCCAATCTTTTATTTTGTAATAGAAACTAGTTTTTAAACCAGAAAAACTAAAATCTAATATTTTTTTATCAGCCAACGGGCGAGGTAATTCTAAAAAATTTATATCACCAGTTTTTGCTAATCTTTCCATGATTGGCCCACCTGGATATCCCAACCCCAACATTTTAGCAGCTTTATCCAATGCTTCACCCGCCGCATCATCCAACGTTTCTCCAATGACTTCATAAATTATTTTTTGTTTTAAGGGCTCCCTTTCATTAAGGGGAGCTGTCGCGACTTTAGTCGAGACTGAGGGGTTTCTCATTAAAATTATTTTTGTATGACCACCAGATGCTGTTAATGCTAATGCCGGAAATTCTACTTTTCTTTCTGGTTTACCTTGTTTATTTTTCAATAAATTTGCCATCAAATGTCCTTCAATATGATTCACGGCAACTAATTTTTTATTATATTTTTTAGCCAATTCTTTGGCCTTATTTACTCCAATTCCCAAAGCGATCGCCAACCCCGGCCCTTGTGTCACTCCAATCACATCAATATCTTTCATCAATTCATCCATATTATTAAGATTTCTCCCTTTTTTAAGGGGAGATGTCAATTTATTGACAGAGGGGTTTGATCTTCTTAATGCTTCTATTATTACTGGCTCAATTCTTTCCATATGAGCTCGTTTAGCAATGTCTGGTACTACTCCGCCCCATTTTTCATACAAATCCACTTGTGACGAAATTATATTTGCCAAAATTCTGTCGTTTTCTAAAACGGCAGCACAAGTATCATCACAACTAGTTTCTATTGCTAATATTTTCATTAATACTGTATTATAAATATATAGTTTATGAAAACCAAAAATTCTGTCTATTTGGTTTTAACCATTATTTTCGTGATTTTATCAGCAATTGGTGGTTATTTCCTCTATCAGATTAATCATCAACAAAAAACATCGGCTGCCAAACCTGAAGTTTCTCCTACTCCTACTCAAATACCAATCGAAACTCCAATCATTACTTTAGCTCCAACAGCCACTGCTACTCCAATTGCTTCTTCTAGTACCAAAATAAAATCAACTCCAACTCCAAAAATTACTATTTCTCCAGTTTGTACTCCTCCACCTTGTCCTACTGGTGGTAAATTAAATTGTCCTTCAGGTAAGCAATGTCCTGGTGGTTGCGGTGTTGTTTGTGCCAAGCCAACTTTAACTCCAACTCCAGTCGAATCTACTCCAACTTTAACCACTTATACTAGTACTGAAGATGGGTTTTCCATAGATTATTTATCTAGTCGAAAAGTTTATTCCGACACTGAAAGTTCCGGTCGACGTTATACTTTTTATTTATATAGTGGTAATTTTGCTGTTCATGTTGGTCTAAATGATCAATGGGCATGGGTTACTCCAAATCGTAATTTTAGTGGTGATTTTTTAGTTTCAGGTCAAAATACTTATCGTTATGATATTTCTACTCAAACTATTGTTGATATTCAATATAATGGCAAAAATTACACCATTCAATGTGTTCACAATGGTAAGGAATCTCTCAAAACAGAATGTGAAGAATTTATTTCTTCATTCCAATTACTTTAGTAACTAATAGATCTCGTTTCTTCGTCAATATATTCAAAATTTACCGACACTACTTTAGCTTTTTCTTTTATTTTTTTTAAAAATTTATCTCCCATATTTTCTGGCCATTCAATACAACTAATAGTATTTTCAGAAAATAAATCTAAAAATTTTATCTCTTTCAAATCTTTTTCAGTCGTAATTTTATACAAATCCATATGTAAAAATTTCCAATTTTGTTTTGAAGGCTCCCTTTCATCAAGGGGAGCTGTCACCGATGAGGTGACTGAGGGGTTTTGTATTGAGTATTCATTGTAAATAAAAAAAGTAGGGGAGGTTATTTTTTCTTTTACTCCAAGAAGATGCCCTATTTTTCGGCTAAAAACTGTTTTACCGCAACCAAGATCTCCCGATAATAAAAACACTAATGGTTTATTTTGACTATTTAAATTTTTATTTAATAAAAATTCAGCTATTTTTTCTGTTTCTTTTTCTGACTTACTAATAAAATTTATGGTTTTTCCAGTAATTAAATCTCCACGTCTTAAAATTTTTATTTCTGATTCAGTTGCATCGATTACTGTTGATGGCTTGTTTTTTGGTAATTTTCCTCCATCGATAATCAAATCAATCATCTCTTGTTTCTTTTTTGACAGTGATCTTAAAAAACTTTGAATCGAATAATTAGGTGTTCTACCAGACAAATTTGCCGAAGTTGCTGTTATTGGTTTACCCACTAATTCTACTAAATCATGAATATATTTATTTTCTGGAATTCTTATTCCTAAAGTTCCATTTTCTGCTTCAATACCTTTTACTACTTTATGTTTTCCTTCACTCACAATAGTAAATGGTCCAGGTAATAAATTTTTATAAATTGCTTTACTATTTTCGTTTAAAACTACAAAATCTTGAGCCATTTTTTGATCCAATACTGCTACTGAAATTGCTTTTCCTGTCCATCGATTTTTAAATTCCAATAATTTTTTAACTCCTTTTTCATTAGTCGGGTCAACCGTCAAAATGTAAACTGTGTCACTAGGGAACACTATTAAACCACCCGCCAAAATCGTCTCTGCCGCTTCTTTAATTACTTGATTGTAGTTATAAAGATTTCTCCCTTTTTTAAGGGGAGATGTCACCGATGAGGTGACAGAGGGGTTTGATACATAATAATTTGTCCTAAGTTCCAATATTTTCACCGTGTAATTATATCAAATTTTATTCCCCGTCTTGTCAAAGAAGGGGTTAGGGGAAGATTGGTTTTAATTTATCTAATTCCGGAATTCCAAATTTATCTTTAAATCTTTCATAAAGAACACCTTTATCTACACCAAAACTTTCAAGATGTTTTTTTTCGTTTTCAAAAGAATTAAATCTAAACGGACATTTTGAATGAAAACTATCTGCATAAGCCACAATTTCTTCTTCTAAACTAATTGGAATATCTTGTTCATAGCCCACACCTATATGAACCAGGGCAAATCTAGCTATTTTTTTTGGAGCACCTTCTTTAATTAAAATTTCATAACCTAATCTTCCATGAAGTATATAATTTTTTTTAGTTTTAATCTCTCCATCCAGATAATCATAATATTCATAAATACCAATATCGTGAACTAGCGCTCCAATCTCAACTAAATTTTTATCAACTTCAATTTCATATTTATCTTTTAAAGAATTTACAATTTGAAGAGCTATTTCTTTTACAATCAGACTATGGTTCCATCCCACATTTAATACTTTTTCTGATGTTGCATATTTTTGATGCAGTTTATAAATTTCTTCTTGAGTCATACTGAATTATAGATTATTAATGCTAATATTAAGTATGGAAAATATTTCAACTCAAGAGATTGAAACAAATCCATCTTCTGATAATAAAATTAATTTGATTAATTTTAAAAACAAAAAAATAAAAATAATTATTTTTTTAATCATTTTATTTTCTATTTTAATTAGTTCTATATTATTTCTAATTCAAAAATCAAAATCCACAGAGTCTGTTCCAAATTCTAATTCTAATTCTAATTTAGTTATTAACTATAACCAAAATGTTTCACCTACAGGAGGAAATGATCAAGTTGAAGCTGGTTGGATTAAATATCGAAATGACGTTTTAGGTATTGAATTTATTTATCCAGAAAGTTGGGGAGAAATATTAACTTCTCCTCGTCCATATATCACCCATTTAAGTAGTGTTAATAAAGACTTTCTTGATAAAGAAGACAATTTTTACCGTTATGTGGTAGAAATTAAGTTTTTAAAAAATGACTACATCAACTTTGATTTTATTAATAATCAATATCCCGGTCATACATATCCAAACAGTGATGCTCATCAATATGGACCAATAGACAATTTTGAAATATTAAAAAAATCTCAGGATATTTGTCAATATCATTTCAATTTTAAAAACAAAATCAATGGGCGCAACGTCATTTTTATTGAAAGGGATAATAAATGTAAAAATAATATAAAAACGACTTTATTTTTTGAGAATCCAGACACTGAAAATAGTAGAGATGAAAAATATTTTAATTATCAAATAAAACAATATTTTTATAAAAAATTAAACAATGGTTATTTTGATAACTTATTAATAAGTAATCTTTTAACATCTTATCAAGGTCCAGAATCCGATTTAAATTTTAATCAAGTGATTTCAAGAAATGAACAAAAAACACCCTATGAATTATCTGTTTCAAATTTCAAAAAATTTGTAGAAAGTATTAATACCTTTAATCCACCTGCAAGAATTTCGTTAATATCTCCTCAAAAATCCGATAATCAAGATCAAAACATTAATACTATTTATCAATATTATTATTATTTAGCCAACCAAAAACTATTAGATGCTTACGATATGTATTCCAACAAAAATATTAGTTTTGAAAAATTTAATGATTGGTACAATCAAGTTTTTTATACTAATGTTTACAATATTAAATCAATTAATCCCAATAAATATCAATTTAATGTTGATATTTATGAAGAAAATCAACCTGTTTCAAAGTATTTAGTCTTAATGGAAGTTAACAATAATAAAATTAATACTCTTTATTCAGAAGAAATTTTGAGTGATGAAGTAAAATTTGGTGATTATAGTGCTTATACCAGACTTAAATCTGGAAAAAATGAAGTTGTTTTAGTTAAAAATGGTGTTCAAAAAGTTATTGATAGTGGTTATGATGATTGGGAAACATCTAGAGAATTAGATGGTGTTTATAAATCTTTTAATGATTTGAGATTTTCCCCAAAAGGAAATTATTTAATTTATTATTCTATTGGTTGGGAATGGGGATCTGAAAATTTTTATGATATTACTAAAAATCGAAGAATAGATATAGATCTTTCTTATGCTGATATATTTCTAACTGATGATGAGAAATATCTTCTTTCTTGTACTTCTGCTGGCATTGGTAGTGGTACCTCTGCCATAATTTACTCCCTTCCAAATTCTAGTGTTAAAAAGGATTTTCAAAACACAATAGATAACCTTACTTTTGATCCGATTATTAGAAATTATAGTGTTCCTCCTAATTTTAAACCTTTTCCAATAGAGACAAAGTGTTCCTATTCTTCAGAAAAATCAGAATTTATCATTACTGTCACTAATAGTGATGAGCAACAAAGAACTATCAAGTATAGTTTAAATACTAACCAAGAAACTATAAATTAATTTTTTTAATTAAATAAAATTTTAGCCTAGTTTAGTGTTAAAATACTCCCATGGATAAAGCTTATAATTCACAATCTGAAAGCCAAATATATGATCTTTGGCAAAAATCTGGTGCTTTTACCCCTAAACTCGACAAATCAAAAAAACCATTTTCTATAATTTTGCCTCTTCCAAATGCCAACGATCCTATGCATATGGGTCACGCTGTTTTTACAGTTCAAGATATTATGGTTCGTTTTCATCGTATGCTTGGCGATTCTACTCTTTGGCTTCCTGGTGGTGATCATGCTGGCATCGAAACTCAATTTGTTTTTGAAAAAAGGTTAGCCAAAGAAGGCAAATCACGTTTTGATTTTGATCGTCAAACTCTTTATCAAATGATTTGGGATTTTGTTGAGGACAATCGAAAATTAAATCAATTTCAAATGAAGAAACTTGGTTTTTCCATGGATTGGAGTCGTTACCACTATTCCCTAGAACCTCAAATTGTCGAAAATGTTTTAAATACTTTTAAAAAACTTTATCATGATGGTCTTATTTATCGTGAAGAAAAAATAGTTAATTATTGCACTCGTTGCGGTACTGCTTTTTCCAACCTTGAAGTTGATCACAAAACCGTCGACTCTCATCTTTGGTATATTAAGTATGGCCCATTAACTGTGGCTACTACTCGTCCTGAAACCATGCTTGGAGATACTGCTATTGCTGTCAATCCAAAAGACAAAAGATACAAAGATTTAATTGGTAAAACTGTTACGCTTCCGTTAGTTAATAAGGAAATCCCAGTAATAGGGGAAGAAACAATTGATATTGAATTTGGCACCGGAGCTGTCAAAGTCACTCCGAGTCATTCTCCAGAAGATTACGACATGGCCAAAAAACATGGTTTAGAGTTTATTCGTATTTTTGATTATGATGGTAAATCAAATGATAATGTCCCCCAAAAATATCGTGGTCTTTTTCCAAAACAAGTTCGTCAGATGGTAATTGACGATTTAACAGCCGCTGGTTTAATGGAGAAAATCGAAAACTATTCTCATGAAGTTGGTCATTGTTATCGTTGCGGTAATCCAATTGAGCCAATTACTGCTCCACAATGGTATTTAAAAATCGATAAATTAGCTAAACCGGCCATTGCTGCCGCCAAAGAAAATAAAGTTAAGTTCTTTCCAACTCGTTTCAAAAAAACTTATTTAGATTGGATGGAAAATATTCGTGATTGGAATATTAGCCGTCAAATAGTTTGGGGGCCCCGTATTCCCGCTTGGTATTGTTTAGATTGTAATCCAAATATTAAATTGAATTTTTTAGATAAAGATAAAAATGTTGTTTCTGATTTTTACAAAAACATTAAAGATAAATATTCTTTTGAAGAAATTAACAATGGTCTTCAATCTTTGGTTGCCCCAGTTGATGCTGAATTTATAGTTGATAATTCCAGTCACTGTTCTAAATGTAATTCAAATCATCTAATTCAAGAAACTGATACTTTTGATACTTGGTTTTTAAGTGGTCAATGGCCTCTTAGTACACTTGGGTTTAATACTGCTGATCCCAAAAAATCTTCACCAGATTTTAATTATTTTTACCCCACCACTATTATGGATACCATGTGGGATATTCTTTTCTTTTGGGTTGCCAGAATGATTATGTTTGGAATTTATCTAACTGGTGATGTTCCTTTCAAAACTGTCCATCTTCATGCTCGTTGTGTTGATTCCAAAGGTCAAAAAATGAGTAAAAGTAAAGGCAATGTGGTTAATCCATTAGATATGACTGAAAAATATGGCACCGATGCTCTTCGTATGGCTTTAATTATTGGCATCGCTCCAGCCAGTGATTTTGTAGTTTCAGAAGATAAAATCCGTGCTCAACGAAATTTCGTTAATAAGATTTGGAATGCTTCTCGTTTTGTCGAAATGCTTATCGACCGTCTAAATCCTCAAAAAGTTTCTTTGGAAATTGATAAATCTAAATTATTAGATATCGACAAAGACATTTTAGCTAAATTAAATAAAATCATTTCTTCTACTACCAAAAATTTAAACAATTATCGTTTTGGTCAGGCTAGCGAAGATCTTTATCAATTTTTCTGGAAAGATTTTTGCGATGTCTATATTGAATCAGCCAAAGATAGGGGAGAAGAAACTATTCCAGTTTTATTAACTGTTTTAATTACCTCTTTAAAATTACTTCATCCATTTATTCCATTTGTTACTGAAACTGTTTATCAAGATCTAATTTCTAAGTATAATCTATCTAAGGAACTCTTAATTTCTTCACTTTGGCCCAGCGAAATTAAATATTAATTAAATTAATTGGCTTTAACCCTTGCCCTTTTTAAGGGAAAGGGAAGGGTTAGGGTTTTACTGCTTATGAAATCTAAAATATTTGTTATTCTGATTTTAATCTCTCTTCTTGTCATCAATGTTTATTTCTCCAAAACTAAACCAGATCCTTTAACTAAATTAAAATTACAATACTCTAGTTTAGATGGTTCTTCCAAATTTTTAGGTCAACTCAATTTATGGTATTGGTTTGCTAATCAAAATGATTGGTCTAACGCCGTTAAATTTGAATCTAATTTAGATCAAATCAACCTTTTTAAATCAAATAATCAACCTCAACAACTAGCTCAAAAAATTACCGAATTGCAAAATAAAGAAAATAAAGACGCTCAAGATTATTTACTATTAGCCAAAATTCAATCATCTCTTGGTTTAAACCAAGAGGCTGTTCAGTCAGTTATTAAAGCTCACCAAATCGATCCTATTAGACCAGATCTTGATCAACTTTTTTATTCAGTTACCAACTAAAGTTTATTCCTTATCTTCTGTTTTTTCTTCTGATTCAGCTTGATCACCTTTTTGAGCGGTAGCTTCAACATCTTCAGGAGTTAATTCAACAGCTGGTTCTTCCTCTTCAGCTCGTGGTTCTTCAACCTTAGCAATTAATTGTTCAGCATCAGTCAAAATCTCTACCTTAGATTTATCAACTTTCAAATCAGCTACAGTGATAGTAGATTCTAGATTTTCCAAAACTGTTAAATCAACTTCAATACTTTCTGGAAGATCAGCTGGTAAAGCTTCAACTTCTACTTCATCAGTTACTGTTACCAAAGTATTACCGTCTTTAACTGCTTGTGATTCACCAACAAATTCAATTGGCACCATAGCGCTGATCTTTTCTTTCAAGTTAACTTTGTAACAATCAATATGAATCAATTTCTCATCTAATGGATGATATTGTGGGTTTCTAAAAAGGATTGGCAACTTTTCTTTTTCATCAACAATCAATTCTACTAATCCAGATTCTCCAATTTCATTAAATATTTTTTCTGCTTCAATTAAATTAATTTGTACAGATATTGAGTCAAATCCTTTTCCATAAACAGTCGCTGGTAATAAACCTTCTTTTCTTAATTGTTTGACTTTTCTACCCAATAAAGTTCTAACTTGGGCTTTTAATTGATGTTTTTCTTTGGTCATTTTTTTTGTTTGCCTAATGTCCCTTCGCCATTTGGTTACCTGACTTCGGCTTTAATAAACTAGGGCTATTATAACAGAGACTTCTCCCTTTTTTAAGGGGAG
>JAEZTF010000010.1 GCA_023443725.1 Candidatus Parcubacteria bacterium | reverse complement strand
GGTCAATTCAAAATATTACAATCAAAAATATTTTCAATTTCAATCAAATTCCCCAAATTTTTCGTCAAAATTGATGCCAAAAGATTTTCATAAAAAATATTTAGAAATCGCTTCGATATTAAAACTAAATTCCAAAGATAAAATTTGTGATTTAGGTTGTGGTACTGGTGACCTTTCCTTTCTTCTCTGGTTAAAATATCATTGTTCGATTATTGCAGTTGATTATTCTGCTGATGCCATAAAGATTTGTCGTCAAAAGAAAAAAATTTTTACCAAAAATAATTCTTCGCCAAATATTCTTTTTTTAAACAAAAACAATCAATCATTACCCAAATTAAAAAATATTAAAGCAGTTTATTTATGCGATGTTATTGAACATTTATATCCCTCCGAAATAGATTTTCTTCTAAAAGAAATTATTAAGTGGGGTAAACCAGATATATTAATTCATACTGACAACAACAATTATCTAAAATTAATCGAACCTTTATTAAATTCCATTTCTTTAATATTAAGAAAGACAAACTTAAAAAAAATAAAACAAACTAAACAATTTCATCAAAAAAGACATGTCAATTTAACTATTCCAAAAAAACTAAACAAGGTAATGAAACAATTTGGTTATTTTCCAAAAGTTATAAAATACCCTCAAATTGATCAAGAGATTATTGCAAAACAACTCGGTTCTTTATCAAAATTTAATTTTTTAGTCTGTTTATCCCAAAAAATCTTAAAACTAATGCCTTTTTTATCTCCTAGTTTTTATTGCTTATACTCTTCAGTAAATTAACTGCATCAGTAAATTCTGGAAATTGTGCCACTATCGCTTCTAATATTTTCTTGGCCTTTTCAATCTCGTTCTTTTTAATATCAATATATGCCTCCATATACCAAACCTGAACATTTGTTGGTGCAATTTTCTTTAATATCTCTAAATCTTGAGACGCCACATCATATTCTTCCAATAGTATATCGATTTGAATCAAACTTAAATAACTTTGATGCATCATTGGATTAAATGAAACGGCTGTTTTATAACTTTCTCTAGCCAAATCTAATCTACTTATTTTATAAAAGATATTTCCTCGATTATGATAAGCATCAGCATAATTTGTTTTTATTACGGTTGACTTAGTAAAACCTTTAATTGCGTTTAGGTATTGTCGATATTTTCCTTCATCTGTTTCTTCTTTTTGGGCTAATTTATCATAATCATCTCCAATATTATTCCAAGCATTATGACTATTGGGAGATACTTGGCAAGAGTTTACCCATAAATTGTGATTTGTTTGCCAATTAATGTTTCTATTAAATACCCTAATTCCATATACAGATATAAACAAAATTAAAATAATTATCGATAAATTCTTTACTTTATTATCTATATTCTCCAAAATAAGTGACAAAAACATACACCAACCCAAAGATCCCAAAAACACATATCTCTCAGCTACTAACCAACTAATCTTTACTGGAGCCATACTTGGAGCTGTAGCCAAAAAGATAAATGATAATGCAAAAAACATTTTTTTATTTTTAAAAAAACTAATCCCAATTAAAGATAAAAATGTCAATAAAATTAACCAATTTAACCAGCCTGGAATCAAATACATGGTGTGATACAAAGTTAAATCAGCTGGAAACCAAATTAATTGTAAGTATTTAGTTATTGCTATTGGGTATTGAAAGAAAGGATTGTAAAAAACACTTTCCGAAGCGTTTATTCCTGAATTTACAGCCTCTATTCTATCCAATAAAGCAGGCCAAATAAAAATAACTGCCGCCAAAAACAAACAACCAAAAATAATTAAAATTTTACCCAAATTAATCTTCTTTTTGTAAATATTATCAAAAGAGAACCAATATAAAATTGCCAATAATGGTAAAGCCGCAAACCTTGTTTTTTCAGCAAAGAAAGCTAGTGGTATAAAAACAAACAACCAATAAAGATATTTTTTTCTACCTGTATTTAAAAAATAAATCAAAAAGACCATCGATAATAATAAAAACAAGGCATTTATTAAATAAGGTCGACCAGCAATCCAGGAAACAGCTTCTACATGAATAGGTAAAACTGCAAATAAAATAGTCGTTACTTTGGCTAATTTTTGATTCAAAATTAAACTTACAAAAACAAAAGATACCACCAACACCAATAAATAAATCAACAAACTAAATATATGGTAGGGAACTGGATTTTTAATTCCAAATAAAATTGCCAAAAACCAATTGATCAATCCTCCCATCCAACCTTTTAAACCATCTTTAAAACTAAAAATATTCGGATTTTGAGGGATGGTAGCATAATCATCAGAAACAAAATCTCCATGCAAAGAATTTAAATATAATCCAATCACTCCCAATAGTAAAAAGACCAAAAACTTCCAATTTTGTTTTATTATTTGTTTAAAGCTAACCAATTCCACCAGTTCTTTTATAGCTTCAATTTTTTCTTCTCTTCTTATTTTCTTTAGTCTTTTCTGCGACATAAATAATTCTATCAAAAGATCTAAAGCTCTAACGTTCTAAAAAACTCTCCTAGTTTTTCTTCACTATGTCTTAATCTCATATTGGCCTCTTCAATTTTTGCCAAATCAACTTTAATTAATTTAACTCCATTTATTTTATCCATTTTTACTAAAGAAGAGTTTTCTAATCCATATAAATACAAAATCTTTTTTAATATTTTTTTATCCAGTTTATCCAAATCTGCCATTACCAACACATCAAAAGGTTTATCTGTTTTTAAATATTTTTTAAATATATTCCAATAACCTAAAGCCGTTGCTTTTTTAATTTCATTTGCCATCGCAAAAATATTTACAAACATGATTTTTTTAGCCTTACTTTTATTAAAAGATTCAATTATTCCTTTTGGCAAAAAGTTAGGTAAAACTGATCCATAAGTTGTTCCTGGAGCCACAATGATCAAATCTGCATTTTTCAAAATCTCTTTTGCTTTTGAATTAGCCTCAACTAAAGGTTCTAGCCACATTTTATCAATTACATCTCTCGACATTCTTAAGTCATCAACAAAATTTTCACCTTTATATTTTTTACCACTAATTGTAGTAAAGAATAAATTTGCTGGTTTTAAAGAAACAGGTATTACTTCACCAGCCAATCTTGCCCCAGTTAAACTACTAAATAGTTCATCAACTTCGCCTAAATTACCCTCTTTTTCCGATAAAAATTGAAAAAAAGTATTGCCAAAATTTCTTCCTCTGCCATCACGATAACGTAACATATCTTCCCAAATTTGTTTTTGAGATCCATCAGGCCACAAAGACATTAATGATCGCCAATAATCTGAAAAAGCCAACACTTTACCTCGTTCATCAGTTCGTATTCTGCCAGTATCACCGCCACTATCAAATGTGGTTACAATTGATTTAATATTCAAAAACCCTGCTTTAATCAAACCTTTATTGATTATTGGCATCGCTGTTCCACCACCAATAGTGCATACCTTAAGCTCTTTGTTCATGGTCCAATTATAATAGATCTGCTAAACTAAAGCTATGTTAACTCTCTTCAAAGAAGTTAAAAAAATATACAAATGGCGTGAATTACTGTGGCAAATGACCGCCCGTGAAGTAAAATCTCGTTACAAACAATCAGTTTTAGGTTATTTTTGGGTAGTTCTTACTCCATTGGCTCAAATGTTGGTTATGAGCTTTGCCTTCTCAATTATTTTACGAATTTCAACTAATTCCACCTCCAATATTCCTTATTCTATTTTTCTTTTCGTCGCCTTATTACCATGGACATTATTTGCCAATTCTCTTTCTGCTTCTGCCAGCTCTTTAGTAATGTCTAGTAGTTTAATTACCAAAATATATTTTCCCAGAACAATATTAGTAATCTCCACTATTATTGCCAAAATCATCGATTTCTTTTTTGCTCTATCTATTTTAATTATCTATATGGTTGTTTACCAAATTCCCATTACTACCAACATTCTATGGGTAATTCCTATCTTCTTTATTCAACAAATATTTACACTTGGTTTAGCTCTATTTTTTGCCGCTGCCAATTTACTTTATCGTGATATTCAATATCTTTTAAGTATGATTTTGCTTCTTTGGATGTATGTCACCCCAGTCATTTATCCAGCCGATATGGTTCCAGATAAATATAGAATTGTCTTTCAAATCAATCCTATGGCTGTCATCATCAATGCTTATCGTCAAACCATTCTTGGTGGAGGAGCCCCTAAATACTCTAGTCTAATAATTGCTTTAGTAGTTTCTTTAATTACTTTATTTATCGGATTTGGTTATTTCAAATCTCGCGAAAAAATCTTTGCTGATAATATTTAGAACTTTAGAATATTAGAACGATAGAACTTTAGAAAAATGAATTTTCAAAATTTAAAAATATGGCAAAAAAGTCACGAGTTAGCATTAGAAATTTACAAAATAACAACCAAATTACCTAATTGCGAAAAGTATGGAATTATTTCTCAAATTCAAAGATCATCAACCTCAATTCCTGCTAATATAGTAGAAGGTTTTGGAAGAAAAGGAAATAAAGAATTTCTTCAATTTTTATATCAAGCAAAAGGATCTCTTACAGAGACAGAATATTTTTTAATTTTGATTAAAGATTTAAAATTTATTGATCAAGTTGAATTTGAAAAAATAATAAATAGCTACGAAGAATTAGCAAAAATGTTAAACTCATTCATAAATCAACTAAAATTAAAATGAAATCTAAAGATCTAACGATCCAACGTTCTAACACTACTGAAGTTAAAAAATCTAACGCTCTAACGATCCAACGTTCTAATGTTCTAGATCAAACCGTCATTAAATTTGATCATGTTACTAAACAATTTAGTAAAAACAGTCACAAAACATTCAAAGAATTTTTACCCGCTTTATTTAAAGGTGAACAAACTAAGGAAAGTTTCACTGCGTTAGATGACATTAGTTTTGAAATTAAAAAAGGGGAGACAGTTGGTATTATTGGTCCAAACGGATCAGGTAAATCTACTATTCTAAAGCTCATTGCTGGTGTTATGTCACCCAACAAAGGCAAAGTAACCGTTCATGGTAATATCTCTCCTCTTATCGAACTTGGTGCAGGTTTTCATCCGGAACTCACTGGTCGAGAGAATATTTTCCTCAATGGAGCTATTTTAGGCCTTTCTCAAAAAGAAATTGCCGCCAATTTAAATAGTATTATCGAATTTGCCGAACTACAGGAATTTATCGATCAACCAGTCAAACACTATTCTTCTGGTATGTATATGCGCCTAGCTTTTGCTGTCGCTGTCCACACTCATCCAGAAATATTGTTAGTTGACGAAATTCTTGCCGTCGGCGACACCGCTTTTCAAAAAAAATGCTTCGACCGTATGGAAGAGTTCAAAAAATCAAAAGACATTACTATTATCTTCGTCTCTCACAATTTAGATCAAATTCAAAAGTTTTGTGAAAAAGTAATCTATATAAATCATTCAAGATTAATTAAACAAGGTGATCCAAAAACAATAATAAAAAATTATAAAAACAATAAATGATCAAGAAACAACCATTAATTAGTATTATCGTTCCCGCTTACAAAAACTATAAATATATATATGAAAATTTAGATTCTATTTTGGCACAGGATTATCCGAATATTGAAATTATAGTTACTGATGATGCATCTGATGATTTTGATAAAAAAGCAATTGAAAAATATTTAAAAACAAAATCTGGAAATAATATAAAACGATTTTTAGTTAATCAAAATCCAAAAAACCTAGGAACCGTAAAAAATCTAAACAATGCCATAAAATTATCAAAAGGGGATTATGTAACATTCTTAGCAGCAGACGATATGTTGTATAACAAACATGTTTTTAGCAAATATATTAATTGCTTTAATTCGTTACCCAAAAAAGAATTAATTGTAGTTGCACAAGTAGGAATGTATGATATAAAACTCAAACGACTCATACAATATTTTGTATCAAAAGAGAATCAGGAAAAAATTAACAAGCTTCCTCCAAAAAAACTATTTGGTGAAATGTCTAGTAAATGCATTCTTCCTGGATCTAGTATTTTTTATAAAAAAGAATTGTTTAAAAAATATGGTTATTTTGATGAAAAATATAAACTAGTAGAAGACTATTCGTCAGCACTAAAATTTTCTAGACTTGGTATTAAATATAATTATTTTGATTTTGTATCATCAAAGCATCGCGATGGAGGAATAAGCCATGGCAATAAAATTGGAGAAGTGCATAAAAGTAAACAATATGAATTAGATATTTTAAATACTTTTAAAAATGAAGTTTTACCTTACAAATATCTTCTTAATAAACAACAAAAAAAAGAATTTTTAAAAAAAATAAAAGAACAACAATGGAATTATTCCTACAATTTTGAATTTGCAAACAGTCCAAAAAAACAAAAACAATTATTTCTTAAACAAAATTGGAAAAACGGGTTATCAACTTTTTTAAATGATTTTTCTATAGATTTAAAAGATCAATTGATAGGTAAAAAATTTAAAATATTTATGGTCGGAATAATTTTAATGCTTAATCAAACACATATTATTAGAATTATCGGATTATTATTAATATTGATTTCTTTTATCCTTTTAATAAAATTTTTATTTAAAAAATATATTCCTAGATTGTTTAGATTAATAAAATTTATTTTTTAAATGGATACAAAATTATTTAAATTTAAAATAAATGGAGACGAAAGAGGCTCTCTTATTTCACTTGAAGAATATAAAAATATTCCTTTTAAATTCAAAAGGATATATTATATTTTTGGAACAGTAAAAAATACGATTAGAGGAAAACACGCTCACAAAAATTTAAAACAAATATTAATATGCGTTAATGGTAGTTGCAAAGTTCTTCTTGATGATGGAAACAAAAAAAATGTTTTAGAATTAAATTCTCCTGATACTGGCCTTTATATAGGTAAAAATATATGGCGAGAAATGTATGATTTTTCAAAAGACTGCGTCTTGATCGTTTTAGCAGATAAATATTACGATGAAAAAGAATATATAAGAGATTATTCTGAATTTAAAAAAAACATTAAAAAATGAAAAATAAAAAAAAGATTTTATTTCTTAGTTGTGGTCTTAATAGTGCTTATCACGCAATTAAAATCTTAAAAGAAAAATATGGAAATTATTTTTATTTAATTGGAGTTGATTGTAATCATAAAGAACTAGTAGCGTCATCAACAATGCTAGATAAATTTTACAAAGTTGTATATTCAAACGATTCAAAATTCTATTCTCAAATAATTAAAATAATAGATGATGAAAAAATAGATATTATTTTTCCAATATTTGATTTTGATCAAAAAATTTTTAACAAAAATAATTCAGATTTAAATAATAGAGGTATATTAACAACTGCACCAAAACAAGAAATATTTAATTTTTACGGAGATAAATTAAAATTAAGTGAATTTTTGAAAGAAAATAAATTACCAATACCAAAATATTTTTTAAAAAATCAAATTAATCCAAATAAAGAATATTTTTTAAAACCAAAAGAAGGAGTAGGTTCTGTAAATTCTCAAAAACTAATAGGTAAAAAAATTTTAGAAATAAAAGAAATTGATAAATTTATAATTCAAGAGTTGTGTAAAGAGCCTGAATATACAACTGAAGTTTTTTGTTATAAGAATATTATTAATACTGTCACTCGAAAAAGAATAGAAACAAAGGCAGGAATCTGTACTAAAACATGTGTTTTTAAAAACATAAAGTTAGAGAAAATAGTAAAAAAATTAATTCAAAAAATAGAAGTACCAAATTGTTTTAATTTGCAATTTATGAAAACCAATAAAAATAAATTCGTAATTACTGACGTAAATTTTAGATTAGCTGGAGGGATGGGATTATCATATAAAGCTGGATGGGATGAAATTTCAGCGTTAGCAGATATATGGTTAGGAAAATCAGAAAAAGAAATTTTTTCTCATTTCAAATTAAATTTTAAAAAACAATGGATTGTTAGAGTTTATGAAGACATCATCACCAAAAGTGAATAATAAAACAATTTTAATAGATTTTGATGGAACTATATTAAATAGTTTCGATCGCCATCAAATATTATTAGAAACTATAATCAAAAACCAAAAAATAGATATAAATGTTAAAGACTATTTAGAATCAAAAAGGTTGGGTATATCAACAAAAGAATATCTGTCAAAAAAAGGTATCAACCCTTTATTGGTAGATGAAATAAACAAAGATTGGATTAAGAATATAGAAAATCCAGAAATGCTCAAATACGATTTTTTATACAAGGATACTTTGCCATTTTTAATCAACACAAGCAAAAAAAATGATTTAATTTTAGTAACAGCCAGGTCAAATAAAAAAAATACTCTAAATCAAATAAAAAAATTAAAAATGGAAAAATTTTTTAAAAAGATATACGTAATAAAACCAGATAAAAACATACCCGATAAAATCAAAATTGCTAAAAAACATAACTGTTTTGCTATCATAGGGGATACAGAGATAGAAAAAAAAATCAGCGATGATTTAAAAATTAAATTTTTCTGTTTAAATAGAGGCGCCCGTTCAAAAAAATTTTGGGATAATTTAAAAATAAAATCTCTACCATCTCTAAAAAAGATTAAAATATAAAAACATGATTAAAAAAATAATAAGATATATTCCTTACATAAAAACTTTAATCAACGACAGGGATAATCTTCTAAAAGAAAGAGACTTTTTAAAATCAAAAATAGATTCATTAGAAATAGAAAACTTTAAAAATATTGAAGAAAAAGTTGATTCTCTAAATTTTAAAACTAATTTAATAATGGATTATTTTATTGATCCAAAAAAAGCTCTACCAGCAACCGGAAATACTAGAAATGCACAAATTGAAATGACTAATATGCTTAAAGAGTTTAAGTCAATAATGGAAAAACACCACATAAGTTATTGGCTAGATTTTGGAACTTTATTAGGAGCAGTAAGGCATAAAGGATTTATTCCATGGGATACTGATGTAGATGTGTCTGTAATGGAAGAGGACATTATTAAAATAGAAAAACTTTGTAAAAGTAATTTGTCAGACAAATATGAATTTATAAATTATTGGAAAGGATTTGTTTATAGAATAAAAGAAAAAAAGAAAAAAAATGGAATATTTTTAGACATTTATCCATATATTGTATACGGCAAAGATATAAATGGAATAAAAAAAATAATACTCAAAAAAGGAACACCAATACCTGCAAAAAATTATAAACCAGATAAACCGTTGCCGATAAATATTATCTTCCCATTGTCGGAAATTATCTTTGAAAAAATAAAATTCAAAACACCACACAATACGGATATTTATCTAAAATTAAGATATGGAAACTATAATGTATTACCAAAAAAAGAGCATTGTGAACCAGGACATATCATTATCGATGATAGTATAGAATTTTACCCAGAAGATAAATTTATTAAATTATCATGAAAAAAATAATTACGTACGGAACCTTTGATCTATTACATTACGGACATATTAATTTATTAAGAAGAGCAAAAGAATTAGGAGATTATTTAATAGTAGCTCTATCTAGTGACAAATTTAATTTAATAAAAAATAAAAAATCATATTTCTCATATAAAGAAAGAAAAAGGATATTAGAATCAATAAAATATGTAGATTTAGTAATTAAAGAAAATTGTTGGGAACAAAAAATCAATGATATTAAAAAATACCAAATAAATACCTTTGTAATAGGTGATGATTGGAAAGGTAAATTTGATTATTTAAAAGAATACTGTAAGGTTATATATTTATCAAGAACACCTGAAATTTCAACTACATTAATCAAAAAAGGATTAAAATCAACAAAAAAATGATCAAATTTCTAGATTTATATAAAATCAACCAACAATATAGAAAAGAATTAGATAACTCAATTAAAAGAGTACTCAATTCTGGATATTATCTTTTTGGAGAAGAGTTAAAAAATTTTGAAAATAATTTTGCAAAGTTTATTGAAACAAAATATTGTGTCGGTACGGCTAACGGATTAGATGCTTTAAGATTGATAATCAAAGCATATAAAGAATTAGGTAATTTTAAAGACAATGATGAAATAATCGTTCCAGCCAACACATATATTGCTTCTATTCTAGCTATTACCGATAACAATTTAATTCCAGTTTTAATCGAACCAGACATAAATACCTACAATATAAATCCAGATTTAATCGAAGAAAAAATAACCAAAAAAACAAAAGCTATTATGGTAGTCCATTTATATGGACAGGTAGTAAAAATGGATAAGATTTGGAAATTAGCCAAAAAATATAATCTTAAAATTATTGAAGATTCAGCTCAGGCTCATGGTTCTAAATATAAAAATAAAATGGCTGGAAACTTAGGTGACGCTTCAGGATTCAGTTTTTATCCAGGAAAAAATTTAGGTTGTTTTGGTGATGGAGGAGCAGTTACTACTAATAATAAAGAACTAGCTGAAACGATAAGAGCTTTGGGTAATTATGGTTCTAAAGAAAAATATGTAAATATCTATCAAGGATTAAACAGTCGTCTAGACGAAATTCAGGCCGCTGTTTTGAATGTAAAACTCAAATATTTAGATAAAGAAAATCAAAAAAGAAGATCTATTGCAAAATATTATTTAGAAAATATTAAAAATCCAAAAATAATTTTACCAAAAGTTACAAATTTTAATGAACATAATTTTTATGTCTTTGTAATTAGAACTAAAGATCGAAATGAATTACAAAAGTATTTAACAATAAATGAAATTGGATCATTAATACACTATCCAATTCCTCCTCACAAACAACTAGCTTATAAAGAATGGAATAGATTAAGTTTTCCTATCACTGAACAAATTCATAACGAAATATTAAGTATTCCTATTAATTCTAACTTAAAAGAAAATGAGATTAGAAAAATAACAAAAATATTAAATGAATTTTAAAAATATCTTTATTAAAAAATGGTGGAGTAATAACTATTTGTTTATTTGTATTTTTCTGTTTTTTTTATACATCAACTGGTTAATGCCATTGATGGGTGATGATTGGGAAATAATCAACTGGTTTCCAAAAAATGCATCAGGAAATATCTTAACCTCACTAAAAGCTATTCTTTGGAGTTGGAAAAATCAAAATGGAAGAGGATTATCAAATTTCTTAATGTCATATTTTTGTTATTATAAAATCCTTTGGAATTTTGTATCAGCAGGCATGTTCTTAACTATAATTTATTTATTTAGTAAATTATTTGAATACAAAAATAAAATTCCTCTAATAACTTCCATTTTTCTTTTTTTAAGTTTATCAAATGGGATCAGAGAGGAAACTTGGTCATTAATCTGTGCCAATATTGCATTTATGGTTCCCATAACAGCTATTCTTTTCTTTGTATATAAAAATAAAATCGAAATAAATACACTTAAAAAAAATAAAAAAACAAAAATAATAGCTAGTATATTACTATGTCTATTTATATCTACTTTAATGGAAAATATATCAGCTGGATTTACTTTAACATTAGGACTAGTCAATGTTTATATTCTTTTTAGAGACAGACGGGTTAATTATTTTTTTGCAACTTTATTTATCATTAGTTTAATTGGATCGATTTTTATGTTTACCAGTCCTGGTATGAGAAATAGCAGAGAACTTTACAGTAGTTCTCTTGGAATTTTAGGTGTTTTTAAAAAAAGTTTAATTTCTAATATATATATAACCATCTTTGATAATTATTTAATATTTTTCTCGATAACACTTGTCACAATAATAGCAATTATAAACAAGTCTGTTGTTTTACCTAAAATAATTAAAAATATATATTTAATATATTTAATCTTAATAGATATTATACTAATCAGTTTTAGCGGCTATTTTCAAATCAATTATATTAATTTCTTTAGAAGTCGAACTTTTTTAAGTTCTATTTTTTGGTTTTTATTTCTAACTTCTTTTTTAATTCCAATCATCTCCATAAAGATAAATAAAAATATTTTTTTATTTATCTTTTTCTGTGCAATTTTGAGTTTTATTCCAGCATCATTAATTACACAAATAGCTTCAAGAATAATATCAATAACAGTAATATTTTTCATTGGTATCGGATGTGGAATTTTAAATGAAATAAAATTTAAATCAATAAAAATTCAAAAAATAATTTATGGACTAATAATGTTTGGAATATTTGTTCAAACAAATCGTTTATCGGTTATTTATAGAAATATACATGAAACTCAATTGGTAAGAGAAAAAATAATAGAAAATTCGTTTATGTTGCAACAACAGGGTTTGTGGGACTTTAAAAAAGAATTAATTTTGCCCAAGTATAATAATTTGTATCCTACTGCTAATCCAGATCAAAACGGATTTCATTACTTACCTTTTTTAAATTATTTTAAATTAGATCCAAAAACCAAAGTGGTTTTTAAATAGAAATGAAACAAAACCTTCTTCTAATTTCAGCTATTCCACCACAACCTCAAAACAGTGGGGGAGCAACAAGAATAAAAAATACACTCATTGAATTGTCAAAATATTACAATGTCGATTTTGTTACTTTTGATGAATCAGAAATAAAGACTCAATCAAAAAATTTTTCTTTATTTTTGACTAAATTTATCCCTTATTGGTTTACACCTTGGTACAATCAAAAACTTATTTCAAAAGTAAAAATTCTTATAAAACAAAATAAATACGACATTATTCAAATTGAATTTAGTCAACTTCTCTATTTGGCTAAATATTTACCAAAAAATATCAAAAAAGTTTTTACTTCTCATGATATTGCTTCAATATCTTTTTACCGTCGTATCTTTGACGATCATCCTTCAATTTTCAAAATTATATTTCGTTATTTAACTTTTCTTCAAATTTATTTTTACGAAAAAAAATATCTTCCTAAATTTGACACCATAATCACTGTCAGTCAAAAAGATAAACAAACTCTTCAGCAAGATTTACCCAACAAAAAAATAGTTTGTCTAGAAAATGGCATTGATAAAATCAATTTTTTAAAAAAAATACCTTCAAAGATAATTCGTTTGGGTTATATTGGATCTTTTGATCATACCCCAAATTTAAACGCTGTAAAATATTTTTTTGATCAGATAGATCCTTTACTAGAAAAAGAAAATATTAAGTATCAATTTTTTTTAGCCGGTAAAAATGATTCTAAGTTTGTTAAAAATAATTTTCCAAAAATAACAGATCTGGGTATGGTTAAAGAAACCCAAGATTTTTATAAAAACATCGATTTTCTTATCACTCCTATATTTGCTGGTTCTGGCAGTCGAATTAAAATTTTAGAAGCTCTTAGTTTTGGAATCCCTGTTATATCCAGTTTTATCGGTGCTGAAGGTATAAATATCAAATCAGATTATCTTCAAATCGCTAACAACCCTGAAGATTATCTTAAATGTCTAGTCAAAAAACCGACTGATAAAATAGACGATCAACTTAAAAAAATTCTATGGTCAGAGATATTTTCAAAATACTCAAAGATTGTTTAATTGCTTACTCTTTTTATTTTCCAAAGATACAGTTTATCAATTAATTTTGCAGGTAATATTTCAACAACTATTTTCTGACACATTATATTCAATCGATCAATAATACTTATTTTAAAGTTTTTTGACTTCAGAATTTCTTGTTTAATCGAAAAACTAATTTTGAAATTTCTTTTCAGATTTTGTCTAGTAGAACTAGTTAAATTTATACGATACTTCACTAATCTTTGTTTTAAGGTAAATATTTTCTTACCATTGCTTAAATAATAAAACCAAGAATAATAATCATTAAAAAATGGATATTTTATTTTGTAAAAATCATTTTCAATTTCAGATTTTCTAAACATCACACTAGAATTTATTATTGAATTAGTAAAATATATTTTTTTTAAAATATCTAAATATTTTTTACCAACATCTAAATTGCTAATTTTCTTATTATTTTCATCTATTACTACTGCACTACTCGATACTAAAAAATAATCTTTATTTTTTTCTAAAAAACTTACTTCATTTTTAATTCTACTTGGCAAAGAGATATCATCTGAATCCATAATAGCCACATATTTCCCATTAGTTTTTTTGATACCCTTATTAGAAGCTATTTCTCCACTTCCGGATGCTTTTTTGTTATTTAAAACAATTGTTTTATTTTTATATTTTTTATAATATTTATTTATTAATTTTTCAGAACCATCCGTAGAACCATCATTTATGATGATTACCTCAATATTTTTATATGTCTGGTTGTATATGCTTTTTAAACAATCACTTAAATATTTTTTCGTATTGTGAATTGGAATGATAATACTAACCAAAGGTTCTTTGTTCATATATATTTTTTACTTAAATAGTCAACTATATTTTTCCAATTAAATTCATTTTCCACATATTCTTTATTTTTCTTTAAATCATAATCAATTTTTTTATTAGAAATATATTTATTTAATTTATCTAAAAGAATAGTCACATCATTAGGTTTTAATAAAGATATTTTTTTATAAAAACATTCTCTAGTACCACCAACATCAGTAGCTAGAACAGGTTTTTCTAAAATAGCTGCCTCTAAAACTGTGGTAGGGATGCCTTCTGTATAACTTGGATTCACCAATAAATCACTTCCTTTTAATATTTCTAATGTTTTTTGATGACTACATTTACCAAAAAAAATAATCTTATCAACAAGTTCTTTGTTTCTAACCTGTTGTTCCAAATTTTCTTTACAATCACCATCTCCAACGATGAAACAAATCCATTTTTTATTAATAGGTAATTTTGCTAATACATTAATCAAATCTGCAGTTCCTTTACCACTAATCAATCTACCAATAAAAACAATTTTAAAATAATCTTTATATCTAAATAATTCTTTATTTGATTTTGTTTTGATAATTTTATTAAAATTAAAACCACGATAAAAAACATCACTCTTTCTTTTTGATAAACGAAAAACAAAATTAGATACTGCCTGAGAAACAGACACTATTTCATCTGCCAACTTAAAAACTAATCTACCTAATGTTTGATCATATATCCAAGCAGTTATTTTAATAAACAAATTATTTGTTTGGACAAAATCAGAGCCATGTTCGATATGAATCCACTTAATTCTTTTTCTTTTAGACAAATAACCAGCCATTAAAGATGTCAAAAAAAATCTAGTATGAGAAAGTATTAAGTCATAATCATTATTTAATACTTTTCGATACATCTCTTTAAAATCATTACTCCAAAATTTCGGAACAGGAAAGTTATCTATAATTTCAAAAAATGGTAGTCTAATTATTTTTAATCGATTATTAATTTCTAATTTAGTTTGATTATTAGGAATCAAACTAGTTATTGTCACTACTTCTAGTTCAGAAATATTTTTTAACAATTCATTATTTAAATCCTCGACAAAAGATTCTAATCCACCAATATGGCTTTTATAATAAGGAGAAAATATTAATATTTTTTTCATTGAAAAATTACTTTCTTTTTATAGCTATTCTTCTAACCAATTTTTCAATTGTTTTTTCTAGATTCTTTATTTTTATATTATTTTCTACCGTTACATAAGTAAGAATCATAAAAGTTCCGATCATTCCAAGATCCATTACTCGCACAATGAATAACTCTCTCATTAATGGTTCCAGTACTTTTGGAAACATTGCTAAAAAAACAAATACAAAAAATATACATAACCAGGTGAAAAAAAACTTATTAGTAATATTTTTTTTCTTCCAATGCAAAAACAAAGAATAGGTCATTAATAAAGCAAAAGCTAACAGAACTATTTGTAAAGTGATTATGTTCATTTCTCTAGAAACCAAAAGGGAAGTCTAAATATTATTTTAAAAGCATCAAAAATTGTCATCCCTTTGTATTTATCCAAATAAATTGTATCAATTTTTATTTCAGAATAGGGGATTTTGTTGTGTTTTACTTTTACTGCTATTTCTGTTTCGATTCCATATCGGGTTGATTGCCATTTTATCTGTTTATAAACCTCTTTTTTGAAACCCAAAAAACCACACAACAAATCTTTCCTTTGGATATTAAAAAAAGTTTTCATTGACCAGTTTATAAGTCTATTTCCATTTCTTCTTAAAAAAGGAGCATTTTTGTCCAGCGATCTATAGCCAAACACAATTGGATATTTGTTTAACTCCTCAATAAATTTTGGTAAATATTTTGGATTGTGTTGACCATCTCCATCCATAAAAACCACCGCCTCAGCCTCTAGTTTAAAGGCAATTTTCAAACCCGTTTTCATTGCCGCCCCTTTACCCAAATTAATCACATGGCTCGAAATAACCACTCTTTTATTTTTTTTAAAATTATCTTTTAATATTTTTAAAGAGTTATCACTTGATCCATCATCTATCACTACAATTTTTATCTTTTTATCCACCAATAAAATCTTATTGATTGTTTCTACGGCTCGATACTCTTCATTGAAAACTGGTACTACTACAAAAATATTCATCTATTTTTTCTCAATTTACTAACCAATTCACCGTATAAAGCTGGCAATAATAATCCCGCACCAATATATAACGGCCAAAATTTATGTATATCAATATAACTAGGACAATAAGGATATAAAGTTAATAAGGAATAGAAATCATCTAAAATATGGTAAGACTTGAAAAATATAAAACTAATTACAAAGAAAACTAAAAATTGAAAGATCATTATATATAAACTATTTCTGCCGATAATATGTAAAATATCATTCTCATTTTTTATAACTTTATCCAAACCTTTTGCAATAAAAATTGAAATATAAATACCAATAATACTTGTGATTGTTGGTATCAGTACTTGACCCCCAAACTCCATTGAAACAAAACTAAATTTTAAATTAATACCAGTTATGACTAAAAGTGACATCAATAATAAAGATAAAGACAATATTTTTCCATTAAAAATATTAATTTTATTTTCAATATTTTTTTTATAAAAATAACCTAAATAATAAAACATCATTCCTACATTTGTTCTTAAGATCATAATTATAAATTCGTTTCTAAACCAACTTTGACTTCCAAAATAAATTGAACCTATTCCCAAAAATAAAAAGAATAATATTTGATATAAATCCTTTTTTAAATATTTTCTTATCAATGGAAATAAATAAATAAAAATACTCTGAACCAAAAATAATGACAATATAAACCAAGCTGGGCCCATCAAAAATCCAGGATTTTCTGGCCCCATAGTGAATGGTTTAACAAAAATTGTGTACCAAGAAATAGTTCCCAAAGAAATACTATATTTCCAACGTATCAATAATGAAAAAACAATCATTATGAAATAGTAAAAATAAAACAAACCTACATTCTTTTTAAATTTTGACCAAATATATTTTCGTTTCTCTTTTTCATGATCCTCGTTATAAAAATATCCTGAAATAAAATAAAAGAGTGGCATATGAAAAGAATATGATTGTCTTAAAACAGAAAATAATTGTGCATACACATGGCTCACCACCACATGAACGATACCAATCATTTTCAATAAATTCATTTCGCTATTAAATTTTAAGCTTGGTTTATTGTCTTTCATTATTTTTTAATTTTAATTCATAAATATTACAATTATCTAAAGGACTTTGAAAAACTTTTTCTAATTTTCCTAAATTGGTTATTTGATTCCATTGGTATCTCCAATATTCTCGACCATTACTGGCATAATAATCAGATAAATAAATTTCTTTTTTTTCTTTTAATTTTTCTTTATAAATATTAGTTAATGGTGGATTAAAATATTTTGTTAAACCCCTACCTCCCATAAAATCTTGATCAACTGACAAAGGTAGATAATTTATCTTTACTCCATATGCATCAAAAAAATAAATTGATAAAAAAGATCCAAAATAGGCCTCTGGTTTATCTTTCATAAATTTATCAACCATTTTTAAACATAAATAATTCCACGGATCTTCTTTATGACGAAAATTTAATCCTACTTGTTTTTTTAAAGAAATAATTTTTGACTCATTAGTATTAGTTTGGTAACCAACCAAAGAAAGATTCAATCCAAGAAATAAAAGTATTATTAATACTGGATATTTAAATTTAGAAGATATTTTGTCAACAATAAAACCAGTAAAAATCAACATGATTGGTATCAGTATTTCAATATGTCTTCCTTCAGTATCTACAAACAAGGACATTGCTAAAACCAATAAAATTATTGGTGTCAACAAACTTATTGACAAAAATCTCTTTTTTTTATCAAAAAATAGTAATCCGAATCCCAAAACAAAAAATACAACTAAATCCCAAGTAATTAATTTTTGGTTGTACCACAAATTTCGACAATAACTTCCTTTTAAACACGAAAAATAAAATTGAAAATTTTTAGGAAAAAATTTAAAACCAAAAGCATTTAAATTTAAAGATAAAAACTTAGGAATTACTAATATTAAAAAAATAATCGATAAAAATAAACCAAAAAACAATATTTTTTTTAAATTTAATTGTTTTGATTTAGATGAAAATATTTTTATTAAAAAAGATAATCCAAAACCTAATCCCAAAATTACATTAGTGCTTTTCAAAATTAAAGTAAAAAACATCAAAATTATCATTAGCCAAATATGTTTCCATTCAAATTTTAAGGACAATAAATATAAAAATATTGCCACCAATAAATAATTGACATTTTCTGCCATTACCAATTGTGGTTGATTATAAAAATAAAAATTCGTTGCTAATAAAAATCCTAAAAATCCAATTAAATACCATTTTTGTTTTCCAAAAAAATTTTTCAAAGACAACATAAAAAACAATAAAGTTTCAATTCCAAAAATCAAGTTAGTAAAATAAAATGATCTAATATCTTTGAAGATCCACATCAATGGTACTAATAAAATTCCATAAGTATTTGGTACAGTTATATCTACTATTTTTTCTTTTACTCCCAAATTCCATCCATTACCTCTCACCCAATTCCACGCTGGAAAAGAGTAGAGAATTGTATCTGGATAAGGTTCCAGATTAGCAATTAAACTATTTTCATTAAATGGATTTTTGTAGGCCAGGGCCAAATAAATTGCCACACAAATTATTATTGATATCCAAAAACCAAATCTATTTAAAAACCTAACCATGCCTTATTTTAGCGTCCAACACTGATATATTCAAAGCCCAGTTTTTTCATGTTTTTTACATCAAAAATATTTCTACCATCAACTACATTTGGTTTGTTCATTAATGTTTTTATTTTTTCCAAATCTACTTCTTTAAATTCTGGCCATTCAGTTACTATTACCAAACAATCAGTATCTTTAACTGATTTCATTAAATCATCTTCATAAGTTACATTTCCGTCTAACACTTTTTTGGCCTGTTCTTTGGCGATTGGATCAAATACTTTTACTTCCACTCCTCGATCCAATAATTGTTTGATCACTGTTAGCGATGGTGCCTCACGGACGTCATCAGTGTGTGGTTTAAAAGCCAAACCCCAAACTGTTATTTTTTTATCAGCCAAATTTTCTCCCAAAAGTCTTTGGATTTTAGCCAATAATGATTGTTTTTGAGCATCATTGGTGTTTTCAACCGCTTCCAAAATTGAAAAACGAACATTATTTTCTTGAGAAATTTGAATTAAGCCTTTAACATCTTTTGGGAAACAAGATCCACCATAACCAACTCCTGCATGTAAAAAAGCTTTACGACCAATTCTTTCATCCAACATCATTCCATGAGCTACTTCTTTGACATCAGCCCCAACTTTTTCACAGATATTAGCAATTGAATTGATAAAAGAAATTTCTGTCGCCAACATGGCATTGGAAGCATATTTGATTAGTTCAGCTGTTTTTACATTAGTCAAAACAAATTCTGTTTTTAAGTTTTTATACAAATCCATCACTATTTCACCGGCTCGTTTTGATTCATTACCAATCACAACTCTGTCAGGATTTAAACAATCATGAACTGCCGAACCTTCGCGTAAAAACTCTGGATTTGATACTACATCAAATTCACCTTTATAAAAACTCTTGATGGTTCTTTCTACAGTTTCACCAGTCCCAATTGGTACTGTTGATTTATTGATAATTACTTTATAACCATTCATCGATTTACCAATCATTTCTGCGGCAGATTTAACGTACTCCAAATTGACACCACCATCAGGTAGGGAAGGAGTACCAACAGCAATAAACACTACTTCAGCCCATTTAACAGCCTTAGCAGTATCAGTAGTAAAAGATAATCTTTTTTGTCTTCGATTTTCTTTGACCAATTCTTCCAAACCCTGTTCGTAAATCGGAATGATACCTTTGTTTAGTTTTTTAACTCTATCTTTGTCAATATCCACTCCAATTACTTCATTACCCATTTCCGCCAAACAAGTACCAGTTACTAATCCAACATATCCAACTCCCATTACTGCTATTTTTTTCATAAGTGGTTAAATTATAGTTTAAAAATATAAAAGATAAAAGTTTCTAAAAATGTTATCCTAATTTTATGGATAAATGTAAGATAAATTACTTTATAACTAAAAATAAAGAAAATCCTATCAAAGATTTTTTAGATAAACATCCCAATGTTAAAATTAAAACATTTCATATATTTTTAAACATTGAAAAATACGGTTTAATCTCAGCCATTCCTCATATTAAAAAAATAAATGGAACTTCATTATGGGAAATAAAAATATTTGGTAAAGAAAGTACCAGAATTTTATATTTTGCTGAAAAACAAAATTCAATTACTTTATTGCATGCATTTTTAAAGAAAACTCAAAAAACACCGCAAAAAGAAATTAATATCGCTTTAAAAAGATTAAAGGAATTAAATAGTTGACAATTATATCTTAAAAGATATAATTCAAGTACAAATATGAACCATAAATATAATTTTAAAAATCATCTAAAAGAAAGTCTTAAGGATCCAGAGTTTAAAAAAGCTTGGGAAAAATTAAAAGCAGAATATCAACTTTCTCAAAAAATTATCGAATTAAGAATTGAGAAAAAAATTTCTCAAGTAGAATTGGCTAAAAAAGCCAAAACAACTCAAGCAATTATTTCTAGAATAGAATCTTCATCTGCTAATCCATCTTTCAAAACACTAAAAAGAATTGGGGAAGCTTTGAACTGTGATTTAAATATCAACTTTATCGCTAGATAATTTTAATTAAATAAAATCAATCCAGTAAAGCTAGTAAAGAACAAAATAATTAAAACCAATATTGCTTTTCGCCACCATACTGGTCTTAGTTCTTTAGCTAAAGTTTTTTGATTTAGCCACAAAATCGCCATCGTATAAACCAACATCGTCATTGCATTTAAGAAAGCACTTAAAGTGACTAATTGAAGAGGTTGATCAAAACCTACCAACAAAACTATTATCCCTAAAATTATTTGCGCCCATAAAAAAGCATGATAAAAGTACGACAAATGTTCTATTTTAAATCGATCTTGATTTAGAATTACTAAGTTTTCTGAATTTATTCTAGCTGTGGCATCCATCACCGAAAGTTGGGTAAAAAATAACATAATTCCTACTAATACCAAAAATATTGTCCCAACTATTGACCAAGTACTAAGACTAATCATATTTGCTTCTTCAAACAAAAAGTTGATACCACTTGCTCCTTTTGTTGTTTGGTAAACAGTTGAAAAAGCCAATAAACTCAACATTAAAATTGTCGTCGCTCCAGTCAACCAAAATACCAACATATGTTCTAAATTTATTTTTTTCCACCAATCTTTAAACACTTTTAAGTTTTCTTTATTTATCAAAAAAGTCTTACCTTCCAAAGATAAGTTGGTTTTGTTTTTTCTCAATAGGGAGGTAATTTTAGTCCCATATTTACCCATCCCATATTCTTTTTCTCGAATATAAAAAGATTGAGCCAAATTTAAATTTCCACCAGCTCCAGAATAAGCAAAAGCTCCCAAGAAAGTCATCAAAGACAAACCAGCTGGTATAAACCAAAAATTATCTCCATGCCCAACTAGACCGTTAGCTAATGCTTGCCAATCATGTCCTTTGGCCAAAAATCCAGCCAAAACTAAAATTAATGGCACTCCAACATAGATCAAAATTTTTTGTAATTTTTCTTGAGTTTTATAAACTCTTCCTAAACTAAGAATTAAACCAATTAAAATTAAAAACCCCATCGCTAAATAATCAGCATATTTAATTCCAAAAACATGAGAAATTAAAGTTGCCGAAGATAATATTATTCCTGGCCACATCCATGGAATAATCGTCGACAATATAAACCAAACAGGGGAGATTGTCCCAAATTTTCTAGCCAAACCAACAAAAACACTTTCTCCATTTATCAATGTATATCTTTCAATTTCCATATTAATAAAAAATTGAAAAGTGATTCCAATAACTGCTGCCCAAATAATACCCAATCCAAAATTAGCCGATAAATAAGGCCATAAAATTAATTCTCCACTACCCAAACCCAATCCCAACAAAATAAAACTTGGCCCAACCATTTTTCTAAGTTTAGGTGCCTTTTCTAATGTGGCTATGCCAATATTTTTTATTTTCATTTAAACATTCCTATCAATATATAAATTCCAATCGCATTCATTAAAAAAGCGATCAATTTAAAATGACTTTCCTCCATTTTTGATTCTCCTACCAAAGCTACTCCTAACTCATCTGGAAATGGTGAAGCAATTATCAATAAACCAAACAAAGGTAATATCCAATTAAATTTTTTGTTATCTAATATTTTTCTTAAAAAACTTTTTTTGTCTAACAAATTATAAAATTTAGATATTTTTGTTTTTAGCTTTTTCCTAACCAAATTAAATACCAACAAATCTCCCAACATAGCACCAAAACCCGCTACTAAAGATAGCGTTAGAGGCGACATACTTTTTACCAGAGTGAATAAAATTGCTACTCCAATTCCCACCGTCAAACTATAAGCAAACATTAAACCACCCAAAAATGCACCGATATAACCAAAACTCCCTAAACCTAAGAAGAAATCTTTAATTAAAGAAATATTAAATAATAAATAAGCAATTAAAAAACCACCACAAAATAAAAATAAACTTTGGTATTTTTTAATTATTTTCATTTGTTTTTTATTTTTCTATTTACTAGCTACTTACTAATAGCTATTAGCTAATTAGCTTACATACTTTTTGGTGCCATTTCCACGCGCTGGCAACAATAGTTTCTAAATCAGCATATTGTGGATTCCAACCCAAAACTTCTCTGGCCAATTTTGCATCAGCCACCAAAGTTGGAGGATCACCAGCTCGTCTGTCAGCATTAGTAACTTTAAAATCAATTCCAGTTATTTTTTTGGCTGCATCAATTACTTCTTTAACTGAAAATCCTTTACCATTTCCTAAATTAAAACATTGGCTTTCCTTGCCATCCATTAAATATTTCAAAGCCAATACGTGAGCATCTGCTAAATCAGTTACATGAATATAATCACGAACACAAGTACCGTCTGGTGTCTCATAATCAGTCCCAAAAACTTTGATATCTTCTCGTCTACCAATTGCTGCATCTAAAACTAATGGAATTAAATTTGAACTACTACCGGGCCATTCACCTACATCTGCGTCTAAATCAGCCCCACAAGCATTAAAGTATCTTAAAGATATATATCTAAAATCATAAGCTTTACTATAATCTCGCATAATATGTTCCACTATCAATTTGGTTTCACCATAAGGATTTATTGGACTTTGTGGATGTTTTTCATCAATTGGGATGTATTGAGGTTCACCAAAAGTCGCTGCTGAAGAAGAAAAAATAAATTTCTTCACATTGTTTTCCAACATCACTTTAAATAAATTTAAAGTATTAGCCACATTGTTTTGATAATATTTTTGCGGATCAATGACTGATTCACCAACTGCTTTAAAAGCAGCAAAATGTAATACTGCTTCAATTGGATATTTTTTAAAAACCTCTCTGATATTTTCAATGTTTCCTAAATCGCCTTCAAAAAATTCACCCCATTTAACCAATTCTTTTTTTCCAGAAGATAAATTATCAAAAACTACTGTCTTAAAACCTTGTTTGTTTAATTCTTTATTAATATGGGATCCGATATATCCCGCTCCACCAACAATTAAAATCATGATTAGTAAATAGCTAGTAGTTAATTAGCTATTAGCAATAAATAAATAATTTAGTTAGTAAATTTTATCATCAAAATGATTTTAAGACTTCTCCCTTTTTCAAGGGGAGATGTCTCGATTTATCGAGACAGAGGGGTTTTGATTTGTTCCCAAGGATATTCATCATATCCAAAATGACCATATCTAGCTGTATTTTTGTAAATTGGTCTTTTTAAATCAAATTTATCAATTATTCCTTTAACCGATAAATTCATTAAATTCCAAGCAAATTCTTCAATTTTATTTATTTCTTTTTTGTTTGTTCCAAAAGTTTCAATTGCTTTTGAAATTGGATCTCTAACACCAATTACATAGGCCAATTGGACTTCACAACGATCAGCCAATCCTGCAGCCACTACATTTTTGGCAATAAATCTAGCAGCATAAGCTGCACTTCTATCTACTTTTGTTGGATCTTTACCTGAAAAACATCCTCCACCAATTCGTCCCATACCACCATAAGTATCGACTACAATTTTTCGACCAGTTACTCCAGTATCTGTTGCTGGTCCACCAATTTCCCATCTACCTGTACCATTTAAAATTACATTTTCTACGCTTACTTTATTAAGTTTATATTTTTCCAAAATTGGCAACACAGCCAATTCATACAAATCTTTTTTTGCTTGAGTATCTTCAACTATTAGATCCATTGGTTTAGCCAAAACCACTTTTACTATTTCCACTGGTTTTCCTTGATTATATTTAATTGTCACTTCTGCCTTACCATCTGGTCTTAAATAATTTAATCTTTCAAACTGCAGTTTATCCATTTTTTTGCATAATTCTTGTGACAACATAATTGATAATGGCATCAATTGTGGTGTTTCATTACAAGCATAACCAAACATCATTCCTTGATCACCTGCACCGTCATTATCGGCTCCAATTGCAATATCTTTTGATTGTTGATGAACCAATACTTCTATGTCTGCATTTGTATCAAAACCTAAAAGAGGATTAGTATAACCTAAATCTTTAATTACTTGTTTTGCGATTTGTCCATAGTCTAATTTTTTACTACAAGTCACTTCGCCTGCCATTATTACTTTATTAGTGGTCACTAAAGTTTCTAAAGCAACTCTTGAATTTCTATCAATTTCTAAAGCAGTATCTAAAACAGTATCTGAAATTTGGTCACAAATTTTATCGGGATGACCAGCACAAACTGATTCTGACGTAAATAGGGAATAATTCATATTTTTCCTTTATTTAAATTTATAAAGGCTTGTCCTCCCAAGTAGGGAATTGCACCGTGACCCCTTTGAGGCTCGGTTGCTAGTCTTTTTTAAGACTCTCTCGACAAACTAAAAATACTTTAACAAATATCAAAACAATGTCAATTATTTCAAATTATTTTTAAAATTCTCGAATATAGCTCTTTGAATTGGGTTTTTAAAAACAAATTTACTTAAATCAGTATCTTTTTTTACCCAAACAAAGTTAACATGTTCATCACTAATATTAATTTCCAATTTTTGTTTTAATGAAATTTCAAAAAAAAGAGTCATCAAACACCAACCGTTACCCAATTTATAATCATATCTTTGATTAAATTCAAATAAATTTCCTATATCGTCTAATGATAAATTAAAATCTAATTCTTCTTTTAACTCTCTTAATAAAGCTTCTTTTAATAATTCTCCTTCATTTACTCTTCCACCTGGAGCTTCCCAAATACCATCATGTTCTTGGAGTAAAAGAAATGAATTATCAAATTTTATTAAACCTTTTACGGAAATATGGAACTTTTGAAAATCTTCGTTCATTTTAATTTATCCTTTAAATTATTTTTAAATTCAGGAGTTAAAGTAATTAATCCTCCCAATAAAGAAATTAATATTCCCAATATCCCTCCAAATGCTGATGTTAACAAAACTCCTTCCGCTTTTCCCCCAACTGGCAAAAAGAAAAATAAAAATAATTGTTCTCTAGCTCCAAAACCAGCAATTGAAATTGGTAATATTAATATCAAAGAAATAATTGGAATATAAACTAAGATAGAAAAAACGCTTAAATTAGCCCCAAAGTACCAAGAGATAAACCAAGTTTGCAGCACCCAACCAAATTCACTAAAAACCGCCACCAACATTCCCTTAAAAATTTGAGGTAAATTTTCTCTATTGACCAATTCACCAACGCTTTCAAATTTTTTAAAAATTTTAAATCTAAAAATTGTTTTTTTAAGATCAAAGAAATAAATAAAAACATAAAAAACAATAAACCCTATTACTAAACAAACTATGGCATAAAAAATCATATCTGGAATCAAAATACCTTTTGATTTAGCTATTAAAATAAATACTAAACCCACAAAAATATAAGTTGATAATCCAATTACTCTATCCAAAAAAACTGAACCTAGCATTTTACTTTTTGGTATTTGAGGATATTTTTGATCTATCAACAACCACTTAACCACATCTGTGGCTGCTGCAGAAGGTAAAATTAAACCATAAAACGAGGCCATCATACTCGATTTGAAAAACACCAATACATCTTTAAATTTTGGTTTCTTAATTAAAAGTAGACTCCAACGAAAAGAAATTAATAAGTTTAATATTAAAGAAATCACCAAAACCACCAACACAAACCATAATTTAATTCCTATTAATTGGCTCAATAAACTTTTGATATCTACTTTTCTAAAAGCAAAATAAATTAATGCCACCGAAAAAATCAACCTCAATATTTTTGATTTAAAAATCTTTTTTATTAATTCCATAAAAACTTAATATCAGGATACCACGTATAATAAGGTGTCATGAAAATACTTGCAATTAGTCATATTTTTCCTCCCGCTATCGATGGGGGATCAAAAGTAGTTTATCAACTTAGCCATCAATTAGAATCTCAAGGCCATGATGTAATTTATTTATCGTCCGATTGCTCTAGCACCGACGATTTCATTAAGAAAAACCCCTCTGTCTTTCAGACATCTCTCCTTAAAAAAGGGAGCTTAAAAGTTTCCCTTTTTAAGGGAAAAACCGGTTTATCCGGAAAGGGTTTTATTTATCTTCCTGTTTATCATCATCTTCGTCGACCTCTAAAATTTATTAATTTATTTATCCCCAAAAACTCTTACTTTCATCAATTGCTACAAATTTTTCAAAAAGGACCAATTTTTAAACTCATACCTTTTATTAGGGCTACTATTAAAATAATTAAATTTAAACCAGAGTTAATTATTGCCGGCCCACTTCCCACCACCATTATTCTATACGCTAATTTTTTCAGAAAAATATTATCCACTAAACTTCTCATCAATTCTTCTTTTCACCAATCAGATCCCGACTTTTCTCGTTTACCTCTTATCAAAACTCTCCAACAAGCTGATTATCTTTGGACTTTAACTAAATATGAAACTGATTTTTTTATTAAAAAATTAAATATAAACCAAAAAAAAATTATTCTTGCCGGCAACGGTGTTGAGGATATATTTTTAAAAAAAGAAAAAAAAGTTTCCCTTTTTAAGGGAAAAACCGGTTTATCCGGAAAGGGTTTGACAATCTTATTTATTGGTTCTCTTGCCGCCCATAAACGTGTCGACTTGTTAATAAATAGTTTTTCCCGTCTTGTCAAAGAAGGGATTAAGGGAAGATTGATACTTGTTGGTCAAAAAACTTTATTTTTTCCTCAAATAAAAAAATATTTTGAATCACTTCCCAAATCGGTCCAAAAACAAATTCATTTCAAATTTAATGTTAGCAATAAAGACTTAATTACAATTATTGATCAATGCCAATTTTTAGTTTTACCATCAATTCAGGAAAGTTTTGGCCTTGTTCTAGTAGAAAGTTGGGCTAGAAAAAAAGCCGTTATTACTTCAGATATTCCATCTTTAAAAGAAATTGTTAAATCATCAAACGGGGGGTTAACTTTCAAAACTGATGATATTGATGATCTTCAGCAAAAAATTCAACAATTAATTTTTAATCCTAAACTTTGTCGTCAATTTGGCCAAAATGGTTATTTATATGTTAAAAATAATTATACTTGGAACAAAGTTAGTCAAAAAATATGTCAAAAAATCTTACCATCACTTTAATTATACTCATCGCTATTCCAATTGTTATTTTTTTCTTTTACAAAAAAACGCCACCTAAGTTTGAAACTGTCAATTTAAAAATTAAAAATATCGATTACAAATTAGAAGTCGCCAAAACCACTCCTCAAAAATCAGCTGGTCTATCCAATCGAACCAACCTTTGTCCTAACTGTGGCATGATTTTTATTTTTTCCAAAAATGGAGTTCTACCTTTCTGGATGAAAGATACGTTCATTCCTTTAGACATGATTTGGCTTAATTCAGAAGGTAAGGTTACCGATATTATTAATGTTAGTGAAACTAACTCCACTAAAATCCTTCAAAATAGTCAACCAGCTAAATATGTCATTGAGTTAAATCTAAATGAAACTAAAAAAATAAACCTTAAAGCAGGCGATATCATCGATCTATCAAAAATAAATGATCAATAATTTTTCTATTATTATCCCCAACTACAACGGTGCCATTTTTTTATTTGACTGTCTTTATTCTCTATATCAATCAATTAAATTTACCTCGGCTAATTTTGAAATTATCATAATTGATAACCACTCAACCGACAATAGTCTTGAGATTATCAAAGACTTTTTTAACCAATATCGTTCAACCAAATTAACTTCAAAAGTTATTTCATCTCCTAAAAATCTTGGCTTTGCCAAAGCTATAAATTTAGGTATTTCAAAAGCCAAGTATGAATTTGTTGTTCCATATAATAACGATTTAACTATCAATCCCGATTGGTTTGAATTAATTACAAAAGCCATTAAAGAAAATAAAAATCAAAAAGTTATTACTTTTTTCGGAACTGTTTTAAATAAAGAAGGCGATAAATATGAATCTCAAGGTTTAAAGTTTTATATTTCTGGTAAATGTCAAAATATCTCCAATGGTAAGTTATTTCATAAATCTGTTTTACTAAAAGCTAACAAGCTAAATACTAATAAACTAGTATGGGGTACTTCTGCAGCTTTAGTTGTTTATCAAAAAAATATCATCCAAAAAATTGGTATGTTTGATCAAGATTTTTTTGCCTATGAAGAAGATGTTGATTTAGCTTTAAGATTAACCAAATTTGGTTATAAAACCTTATATATCCCAAAAGCTATTTCTTATCATCTTGGTGGAGGTACTAGCAATCAAATGGGTAATTTTCGTGCCCGTATGGATGTCAAAAATTGGTTTTTTGTCATTATCAAAAATTATTCTCTAAAAGAGATAATAAAAAATTTACCCAAAATTACCGAAGAAAGATTAAGAAATTTATCTTATTTAATCAAAACTACGATTAGATCGTATAAATTAAAATCTATTTATTATTTACCCATATCAATTCTTAAAACTTACAGTCAAGTCTTAATTAAACTTCCCAAAATGATCAACAAAAGAAAGCAACTTCAAAAACTGTTAAAATCAATCAAAATATGATTATTGGAATAGATATCTCTTCAGTTGGATATCAAACTGGTGTTAGTAATTACACCTTAAATTTAGTCAGGAATTTACTTAAAGTTGACAAAAGCAATCAATATAAACTTTTTTATTCATCTCTCAGACTCCCCCTACCAGAAGAAATTAAATTACTAACTAAGTATCATTCTAATGTCACTATTTGTCAGTCAAAAATTCCTCCAACTATTCTTCAAATTTTATGGAACCAACTTCGACTTTTTCCAATAGAACTTTTTATTGGTAAATGTGATATTTTTCATACTTCAGACTGGACTCAACCTCCAACATTCAAAGCCAAAACTATTTGTACTATTCATGATCTTACTCCATTTTTATATCCTCAATGGCATCATCCAAAAGTTATTCAAGCTCATAAAAATAAAATGTATTGGGCTGCTAAAAAAAGTAAATATTTTATTTGTGTCTCCAAAAATACTCAAAATGATTTATTTAAGTTGTTTCCTCAAATAGACCGTACCAAAACAACTGTTATATATGAATCAGCCGAAGAAAAATTTGGCAAATTTTTAAAACTTTCCCTATCTGAACAATCTCTTCAAAAAGAAAAAATTCAAAAACAATATGGCCTAACTAAATTTATTCTAGCTCAAGGCACACGTGAACCAAGAAAAAATTTAGATAGATTAATCAATGCCTTTATCTCTTTTAAAAAAAGAAATCCTGGAAGTAAAGTCGAATTGGCTATCACCGGTAAATATGGTTGGGGAAAAGATGTCGCCACAAATCATCCTGGTGTAAGAATTCTTGGTTTTATACCAGAAAAAGATATGGTTGCTCTTCATGCCAGTGCACTTTGTTTAGCTTATCCTTCTTTGTATGAGGGTTTTGGATTACCAATAGTTAAATCTCTAAAAGTCGGTGTTCCAGTTATCACTAGCGATACTTCTTCTTTGGTAGAAGTGGCTCAAGGTGCTGCTATTTTAGTTAATCCAACTTCAGAATTGGAAATTAGTAAAGCTATTGAGAAAATAATCAAATATCCAAAGTTAAGAAAAAAAATGGCCCAAAATGGAATTGTTTTAGCCCAAAAATACAGTTGGCTTAAAACTGCTAAACAAACTTTACAAATTTATAATTCTCTCTCATGCTAATCGGAATCGATGGTAACGAAGCTAATGTTTCTAATAAAGTTGGCGTTGGTCAATATGCTTTCAATGTTTTAATTAAACTCCATCAATTAGACAAAAATAATCAATATATTATTTATCTTAAAGATCAACCATCATCAGATTTACCTTCCGCTAATGCCAATTGGCAATATCGTGTTTTTGGCCCTAAAAAATTATGGACACGTTTTTCTCTGCCATTACATCTTTTTTTTCAAACTGAAAAATTAGATTTATTCTTTTCTCCTAGTCATTATTCACCAATTATTTGTCCTTGTCCTACTATTCCTACTATTCATGATCTCGGTTATCTTAAATATCAATCCCAATTTACCAAAAAAGATTTATATCAACTCATAAATTGGACTATTCAATCAATTAAAAAATCCAAACATATCTGTACTGTTTCCCAATTTTCCAAAGACGAAATCATCAAAACTTATTCTATTGACCCACAAAAAATTAGTATTGCTTACAACGGTGTCGACACTCCACCAAAAATTGATCAAACAACTCAACAAAAAATTTTGTCTAACTACTCACTAAAAGCTAATAGTTACTTTCTATACCTCGGTACTCTCAAACCCAACAAAAACATTCCTTTTTTAATTCGATCTTATTCAAAATATTTAAAACAAAATAATATTACCCCCCGTCTTGTCAAAGAAGGGGATGGGGGAAGATTGATTCCTAAACTCGTTATTGCTGGTAAAAAAGGTTGGTTATTCGAAGAAATTTTTCAAACTGTCAAAAAAGAGAGGATAGAAGATAAGGTGATTTTTACAGATTTTGTTGATAACGATCAAAAATGGACTCTTTATCAAAATGCTATAGCTTCAATTTTACCAAGTACTTATGAAGGTTTTGGTATTCCTGCTATTGAATCTATGAAAATTGGCACCCCGGTAATAGTTTCCCATATACCTCCATTTAAAGAAGTAGTTGCTGAATGTGGTTTGTTTATCGACCCTAATAAAGAATCAGATCTGGTTGAAAGAATGGTTGAGATTTTACAGCCCAAAGTTAGGCAAAAATATTCATTAATTGGCAAACAACAAGCCGACAAATTTAGTTGGGAAAACACCGCCAAATCAATAATGAATGTTTTTGATAAAAATTTAGTAAAATGAAGTATGAAAGATCGCGTAGGTAAAGATTTAACTCAAAAAGATATTTTTCAAAAAATCATTATTCGAATTCAAACTATTTGTTTGGAATTTTGGTTAATGATCTTAAGATTTGTTGGTTTTATTCCACTTCATTTTGTTAGAAAAATATTTTATTTAGCTTCTGGTATTGATATGCCGTTCGATTCTACTATTCATATTGGAGCTAATTTTTTTAAACCATCAAATATCACTATTGGTCACGACACTATTATTGGAGATCATTGTTTTATGGATGGTCGCGCCCCTCTTAAAATTGGCAACCATGTTGGCATTGCTAGTCAAGTTTTAATTTATAACGATGAACATGATATCAATTCACCAGATTATGGTAATTCTTTTGGACCAGTTGAAATCGGAGATTATGTTTTTATTGGCCCAAGGGCCATAATTTTACCCAACATTAAAATAGGTAAAGGTGCCGTTGTTGCCGCCGGAGCTATTGTCACTAAAGATATTCCTGAATTTGAAATTTGGGGTGGAGTACCAGCTAAAAAAATCTCCGATCGCAAAATTGACAATCCCAATTATCGTCTTGGTCGTTCCATGCTCTTTCAATAATGATAAAAAAAATATTTATTACTATCTTTATCATTTTCAATATATTTGCCGTTATTTACTTGATTACACCTACTCCAAAATTACCCGATTTGGTCAATAGTGTTAAGTCAGACTTACCAGGCGATACAGTTCAAATACCCAATGTTTCGGCTTATTTTACCAATATGACTAGAACTGAAGTCATGAAATTTTACAAATCAAATTACTATGGATTATTTATGATTAATCTCAATCATCCTCCCGAAAAAGCCAAAGAAATTATTGTCAATACCATTCCTAGTTATTATTTTGAAGAATTTATCCTTCCTTTCAAAGAGTCTTTATATATTAATGGTTTTGAGTGGGAAAATGATGTCTTTACCAAACCAGAAAAACGAGCCAAAAACAAATTGGTTTTTCAAAATAAAGAATATAAAAGTAAAATCACTATTCGCACTTTTCCTACCAACATTCCTCGTCGCTTAATTTCTTTCTTTTTTACTGAACTTTCTATAGTGGCTATTTTTTATTTAATTAAATCTGGCTACAAAAAATGAAACCTATTCTTTCTATTATCATAATTTCCTACAATACCGCTAAATTAACTTTAGATTGCATTAAATCAATTTTTCTAGATAAAGGCCTAAAAGAGATTCCCTTTGAAATTATCGTCATCGACAATAATTCTCATGATGAAAGTGTTCAAGAATTAAAAAAATTAAAAGACAAAATTACGCTAATTGAAAACAAAGACAATACTGGTTTTGGTAAAGCCAATAATCAGGGTGTCAAAATAGCCAAAGGCAACTATGTTCTTTTACTCAATTCTGACACTATAATTCTTCATTCTGCCATCAGTCAAAGTCTCGACTGGCTTTGTTCTCATCCAGAAAGTTCTATTTGTACTGCTCAACTTTTAAACAAAGACAAGACTATTCAAGCCAGTGGAGGATTTTTCCCCAATTTAGCTAATGTTTTAACTTGGTGTCTTAGTCTTGACGATCTTCCCTTAATTAATAAAATTATCAAACCAATTCACCCGCATACTCCGACATTTTATACTAAAGACAAATTTTACCTTTCTGATCATCGCCAAGACTGGGTAACCGGAGCATTTTTACTTACCCGTAAAAATTTATTTGATAAAGTCGGTGGTTTTGATGAAAGCTATTTTATGTACGGTGAAGAAGTTGAACTTTGTTATCGGATTCGAAAAAATACCACCAATAATCAAGTTTGGTACCTTATTGGTCCACAAATAATTCATTTAGGTGGAGCTTCTGCTACAAGTCGTCTTGATCCAATTCTGAATGAATATCGAGGCATTATTTCTTTTTTTAAAAAACACAAACCAAAATGGCAATATCCTCTGGTTAAATTGCTTTTAAAAATAAATGCTCTAATTCGCGCTATCATTCATTTATCACCAATTTATCTACAAGCATGTTCAAAAATATAAATATTTTTAAATCCATTTTGGCTATATTAATTTTGTTTGTCCCTTTATATCCTAAATTCCCTTTATTTAATGTCAGTGATACTTATGTTGCCATTAGACTTGACGATATAGTCATTGGTTTAGCAGTTTTGAGTTGGATTATCTATCAAATTAAAAATAAATTCCCAGTATTTAAAACTAAAATAAGTCTTTTATTTATTGCCTACTTTATAGCTATTATTGCCAGTTTTGTTACTGCTTTTTTTGTTTACCAAACTGATTTGACTAATATTCTAGTGTTAAATTTATTTCGTCGATTTGAATATATGTCGCTTTTCTTTGTTACCTTACCTGCTATCAAAAATATAAAAGATACAAAAGTTTTCTATATTTTTCTTTTGATTGCCACCTTTTTTGTTTGTGTCTATGGATATGGTCAAAAATATTTCAAATTTCCTGTAATTTCTACTATGAATTCAGAGTTTTCCAAAGGACAACTTTTGCAAATGAATACTTGGACCAGAATTAGTTCTACTTTCGCTGGACATTATGATCTAGCCGCTTTTATGAGTGTAGTTTTAATCATTATTGGGGCTGCTGTCATTATTAGTAAAAATAAATTAATTAAAATTACTAGTTTAATAATCTGGATCGCTAGCTTCAATATTCTTACATTAACTGCTTCTCGTGTTTCTATTTTTGCCTTTTGGGGAGGAATTTCTTTATCACTTATTTTATTAAGAAAATATTTATGGATCGTTCCTATTTCTCTTTTAGTCATATTTAGTATGTTCAGTTCAAAAGATTTAAATCAACGACTATTGGCTACCATTCCTGCTCTTAAAAACCAATTTATATCTACTAGCAACAATACTAATAATCCTACTCCAACCCTAACTCCAATTCCCACTACTGTTGTTTCTACAAAACCTACTGGTACAAAATCTACTACCCCTACTCCAACCATTGTTCGCCACCAAGAGACAGAAAACTACCCTCAAGTTGATACTGATGTTGGAGTCGCTCGATCAGGAGAAATCCGCTTTAATGTTGAATGGCCTAGAGCTATTAATGCTTTTAAGAAAAATCCAATTACTGGAACAGGCTTAGGTTCTATTACTTTGGCTACAGATAACGACTACTTAAGAAATTTAGGTGAAAGTGGAGTTTTGGGTTTTATTACTTTTTCCACTGTTATCATTTTTTTTGTTAAAGAAACTTTCTTGTTTGGTTTCAAAAAAAATAAAACTGATGAGCAAAAAATGGCTATTATTCTTTTTGGTGGTTTAGCTGCTACACTTGCCAATGCTATCTTTATAGATGTTTTTGAAGCTTCTAAAACGGCTTATCTTTTTTGGATTATGATGGGCCTTTATTATCAATTAATCACTCAATTCCATGATCAAAAATAAACGAAAAATATTAATGATTACACCTTATCTTCCTAGAAGAGCTCAATCAGGTGGTCAAAATAGTTCCTATTATTCCATCAAATATCTTGCTAACGAAAATGATATTACTCTAATCTGTTTCAGTCGAGACGAAGAAGGTTTAGACGAAATAAAATCTTTTTGTAAAAAAGTTATTGTGGTTAAACGAGGTAAAACATGGGATTTAAAGAAAGTTCTTTTTACCGGTTTTAGTACTTACCCATTTTTAGTTGCCAATTATATTAGTAGTGATTTAAAAAATACTATCAGTCAAGAATTAGCCAAAGATAAATATGATTTAATTCATTGTGAATGTTTTTATTTAATGCCCAACATTCCCGAAACTAGTATTCCGATTGTTCTAGTTGATCAAACTATCGAATTTGCTGTCTACCAACACTATATTGAAACCGTAAAAGGTTGGAGAAAATTAATTTATCCATTACTTTGGTTAGATGTTAAAAAATTAAAATATTGGGAAACTTATTATTGGAAAAACACCAATACTGTAGTTGCTTTTGGAGAAGAGGATCAAAAAGTAATTGCCAAAATTACCGGCCGTAATGATATCAAACTTTTTGATAATGGCGTCGATAGTAAATATTTTGAATCTAAACCAAAGACTAAAAAAAGTTCCTCACCTTCGGTTCTTTTTGGTGTTTCCAATATGAAATGGATGCAAAATCGAGAATCTGTCGAAATGATTATGAAGGATTCCTGGCCAGAAATTAAGAAAGCTATACCAGATTGTAAACTTTATATTATTGGTCGTTTAGCTCCTGATTATTATGGCCACTATCGATCTTCTTCAGTAATAGTTGAAGAAGCAGATTTTGACGGTCAACCACATGATCCAATGTATTATTATCAACATTGTTGGGTCCTTTTAGCTCCTATGGGTAGTGGCGGTGGTAGTCGTAATAAATTTTTGGAAGCCATGGCTTGCCGTTTACCTATAGTGACCACTCCAGAAGGTATGGGTGGTATTAAAATTGAAAATTTTAAACAATCAATAATTTGTAAATATGAAGATGTTGGTAAACATACTATTGATCTATTAAAAAATGACAAAAAAAGAATTGAAATGGGTGATCAGGCCAATATTCTCATTAGTCAAAAATATTCATATCAAAATAGTGTTAAGGGCTTAAATCAAATTTATAAAAAAATTACTAACAAATAATATGGATCTTTCAATTGTTATTTTAAATTATAATTCTCAAGATTATCTTCAAAAATGTCTTGCAAGTATTTATAAATCAAAATTAGGAGATTATAAAATTGAAGTTATTATCGTCGATAACAATTCCACTGATAATAGTATTCAATTAGCCAAAAATTTAGTTGAAAATAATCAAAAAATTTCTACCAAATATTTACTTCTTACTGATAATAAAGGTTTTGCTCATGGTAACAACCAAGGTGTTAAAAAAATCAATTCAAAAACAAGATATGTTTTGTTTTTGAACCCTGATACTATTGTTGATCCGAGTACTCTCAAAAATATGATTGAGTTCTTTGATCAAGATAAAAAGGTCGATGCTGCTACTTGCTATATAACTTTAGCTCTAACTGGCAAAATGCAACCAGAATGTCATCGTGGATTTCCTACTCCTTGGCGAGCTTTTTGTTATTTTTCTGGTCTAACTAAATTATTTCCCAAATCACGTCTCTTTGCTGGATATTTTTTAGGCCATTTAGATACCTCAAAAATTCATCAAATTGAAGCCTGTGTTGGTGCTTTTTTAATGGTTAAATATTCAGTTGGTCAAAAAATTGGTTGGTGGAATGAAGATTATTTCTTTTATGGTGAAGATCTGGATTTTTGTTATCAAATTAAAAAACAGGGATTTAAGCTATTTTTTAATCCTACTTGTAAGATTACCCATTACCAGGGTGTTTCTTCTGGTTTAGTTAGTAAAAGTCAACATCTGTCAAAAGCTTCACGAGAAACAAAAGTTAAAGTAGCTCAAGCTAGCGTCAATGCTATGAGAATCTTTTACGAAAAAAATTTGATCAAAAAATATCCCAAACCAATTCAAAAATTAGTTATGTGGGGGATTAGATTATTAGAATTAAAACGCACCACCAAAGCTAAATACTTATGAAACAACATATAGTTATTGATGCCAGACTTTACGGTCCTAAACATACTGGTATCGGTCGATATACTAAAAATTTACTTAAGGCTTTAGTTGGCCAACCTGGTTTTTCTCAGTTTCAATATACTTTGATAATTTATCCCGACCTAGAAACTGAGATTAAGAAAGATTTAGGTAATAATTTTGCATATGTTACCACCAATATTAAACATTATTCTATTAAAGAACAGATATTCTTACCTTTCTTAATAAAAAAACTTCATCCAGATTTAGTTCATTTCACTCATTTCAATAAACCAATTTTTTATTTTGGTAAATCAATTGTTACTATTCATGATTTAATCAAACATTTTTTTAAAGGTCGTCTCAACACTACTAAAAATGCCAGTATTTATTGGATCAAACATTTTTTCTATCTCATTACCACTCATATTGCCATCAAAACCAGTTCTATTATTGTTCCTAGTGATTTTTGGCGTGATTATTTAATTGACAAGTTTCATCTTGATCCTCAGAAAGTAACCACTACTCATGAAGCAGTTGATCCAAATTTTTTAATCAAGATTAATCAATTAAGCCAATCAAAAATCAAATATAATTCAAAAAATCCTTATATTATATATACAGGCAATCTTTACCCTCACAAAAATCCTTCAATATTAATTGAAGCTTTAACTAAATTACCTTATTTAAAATTAAAAATTATTTGTGCTCGTAATTATTTTACCGAAAGACTTGAAGTTTTGATTAAAAAATATCACCTTAATAAACGAGTTGAATTTTTAGGTTACATTCCTGACGAACAATTTCGAGAAATTTATAGCCAAGCTTTAGCCTTAGTCCACCCATCTTTTATGGAGGGTTTCAGTTTAACAGGATTAGAAGCTATGGCGCTTGGTTGCCCTGTAATTTCTTCAAACAATAGTTGTCTTCCAGAAATTTATCAAGACTCAGTCCTTTATTTTGATCCTAATAATACCAATGATTTGGTTGAACAAATCGATAAATTATATAAATCAAAAGAATTACGAAACCAATTAATAAAATTAGGTTATCTTCAAGTCAAAAAATATTCTTGGACCAAAACTGCTCAACAAACATTTACCGTCTATAAGAAATTATTAGTTAAAAACTAAAAATTGGATTATAAGAACTTGAAGATTGCTATTTTTTATGACTGGCTCAATCAATGGGGTGGAGCCGAAAGAGTTCTTCTTAATATTTTAAAAATTTATCCCTCAGCTACTTTATTCACTACCATTTATAATTCCAAAAAAACTAAATGGCTTCCCAAGAAAATCAAAATTATTCCATCAGTCATTGATAAATTTTCTTTAACTAAAAAAAACAGTTTATTTCACACTCCTTTCTATGGCATAGCCCTAGAGCAATTTGATTTCTCTGAATTTGATATAGTCATTTCTACTACTCAAGTTTGCGGTCATTGTTTGATTACTTCACCAAAAACTCTTTTTGTTTGTTATCTTCACAACACCAACCGTTACACCTATCAAACACCACTTCAATTTAAATTTTTAAAACCATTGCTCAATAAATATCAAAAAACCGATTTTATTTATGGCCAAAGGCCAGATTATTTGCTTTGTAACTCCAAAACTGTTCAACAACGAATTTTGGAACATTATCATCGATTCAGCAAAATTATTTACCCTGGTGTAAATATAAATTTTTTTAAGCCATCAACTCAAAAGCCAATCGAAAAATATTTTTTAGTTGTTTCACGATTAGTTCGTCACAAAAAAATAGATTTAGCTATCCGTGCTTGCCATAAACTTAATCAAAAATTAATAATTGTAGGTCAAGGTCGTGATAAAAAGGATTTAATTGATCTAAAAAATAAATTAAAAGACAAAAATATTATTTTTACTGGTAAAGTATCAGCTCAAAAATTACTAGATCTTTATCAAAACTGTCAAGCTTTAATTTGCCCACAAATAGAGGATTTTGGTCTAACTCCACTTGAAGCTCAGGCTTGTGGAAAACCAGTAATTGCCCTAAGAAAAGGTGGTATTACCGAAACTGTAATTGATAAAAAAACAGGTTTGTTTTTTGAAAAACAAACTACTAAGTCACTTACGCATGTTTTAGAAAAATTCAATCCAAAAGAATTTAAAAAAAGCGATTGCATTAAACAAGCTCAACAATTTTCTACTCAAAATTTTATGTTAAACTTTAAACAAGAAATTGATCAACTATGGCAACAACACCAAATCACTATTTTGTAATTTTTTGTGGAGGTACTGGTCCTCGTCTTTGGCCTCAATCTAGAGCTAATCATCCAAAACAATTTTTAACTTTAATTGGCAAAAAAAGCCTTATTGAACAAACACTTAATCGAGCTAAAAAAGTTTGTCCTTCAAAAAATATTTTTATTGTTTCCAATCAGAAATATCAAGAAAAATTGGAAAAATTAATTGGTAAAAAAATACCGTTAGAAAATTTTCTATACGAACCTGCCAAAAAAAATACTGCCATGGCTTATATTTTTGCTATGAGCAAAATTTATCAACTTGATCCAACAGCTATTATTACTACTAGTGCTTCAGATCAATACATCACAAAATCTCTTAAGTTCAAAAAATCTATCAACTACGCTTTTAATTTAGCTGCAAAAATGGAAAAAATAATTACTATCGGTATTAGACCAACTTGGCCAAATCCATCTTTTGGATATATTGTGCCTCAACAGAAAAGTGATCATTATGCCAATATTAGTTTTTTCATTGAAAAACCAGATTCAGATACTGCCGAAAAATTAATTAAAAAAAACAGTTTTTGGAATTCAGACATTCATACTTTCAAAATAAATGTTATGTTAGAAGAATTTCAAAAAATTCATCCTGAATATTATGAATTTTTCGAAGAACTTGTAAAGAATCCTAATTCCAAACAAGTTGAATCAATTTACAACAAATCAGAAAACCTTAATATTAATCAGGCTATCTCCGAAAAATCAAAAAATATGCTTGTTATTCCAGCTGAATTTGATTGGAGTGATGTAGGTGAGTGGAAATCTATTTATAATCAATTAGACAAAGATCAAAATGGCATCGCTGTTTTAAATAAAAATATTGATCATTTAGAAATTGGTTCCAAAAATTGCCTTATTTCAACTTCAGGAAACAAGTTAGTTAGTCTAATCGATGTTAATAATTTAGCTGTTATAGATACTCCAGATGGTTTATTAATCTGTAATATTTCTAAAAATGGTAGTGCTAAAGTTAGAGATATTGTTGGACAAATAGTCAAAAAGAAAAAATTAAAAAAATATTTTTTAAATTAAAATGAAAAAACAAATTTTCCAAATTTTCAAAAGAACTGTCGATATTACTGGTTCATTAGTTTTATTGATAATATTTTCTCCAATCATGATAGTTACCATGATTTTAGTTAAATTAAGTTCACCAGGACCAATCTTCTTTAAACAAAAAAGAGTTGGCAAAGACAGTCAACAATTTTGGATGTACAAATTTAGATCTATGTACACTGGAGATAATGATAAAAGATTAAGAGAAAATTATCCTGAACTTTGGAAAAAATATAAAGAAAATGGTTGGAAGTTGGAAATGTCAGAAGATCCTAGAATTACTCCAATAGGTAAAAAGATTCGATCTTTAACTATCGATGAATTTCCTCAATTAATTAATGTCTTAAAAGGGGATATGAGTTTAATTGGACCACGTGCCTATCGTGAAGAAGAACTTCAAGAACAAGAAAAAAAGTATCCAGATACCAAAAAATATATAAAAATTATTCGTTCTGCTAAACCGGGTATCACTGGTGTTTGGCAAACATCCGGAAGAAATGATATATCTTTTAGACAAAGAGCCAAAATGGATGCTGATTATATTAAAAAACAATCTTTTATAGAAGAAATAACTATTATCATCAAAACACCGTTGTCAATGCTTTCTAGATGGTAATTTGTAATAATTTTGTTTAAACTTATCTATGGATAATTTTATTAAACCAATTCAAACTGAACCAATATCAGATGTAGTAAACACATCATTGATAAAACCTATGAAAAAAAACAAAGGTAAAAAAATCATTACTATCTTATCGATATTCTTGATTGTCATAACTTTAGTACTTTCTCTTTTGTTTTTCACTGTTCTCGTTCCAGGTAAGAAAATATTAAACAAAGTCAATTCTATAAAAAGTGAATATCAAATAATTCAGCAAGCTATTAGTGATAAAGATTTAGCCAAAGTCAATCAAAGTTTAGTCAATATTGAAACTGACACTAAAACAATTGAATCAACTTATAAAAAAATGGGATTATTAAAAATAATTCCTGGATTAAACAAATATTATCAAGATGGTCAAAAAGTTATTAATATTGCATTTCAAGGTATAGATGCTGGTCAAATAGTTATTCAAGCCATTGAACCGTATCAAGATTTTCTTGGCATCAAAGGTGGATCTGATAGTAGTGAAAAAACTACTGCTGATAGAATTACTTTCTTGACCGAATCTGCCGAAGGTTTAATTCCATATTTAGACGAATTAGACACAAAAATTACCAATATTGAAACTGAGCTTAATCAAATTAATCCAAATCGTTATCCTGAAAAATTTAAGAATATCGAAATTAGATCAAAAATATCTCAAGCCCAAGAAAGTGTCACTCAAGTTGGTCAATTAGTTAAAAATGGTAAACCTTTATTATCAAAAATTTCTTGGTTGTTAGGAAAAGATGATCCTCGACATTATTTGATGGTTTTCCAAAACGATGGTGAACTTCGACCAAGTGGTGGTTTTTGGACTGCTTATAGTACTATGACAGTTTCTAACGGCAAAGTAACTCCAGGAACCGCTAGTAATATTTATGATTTAGATGATCGTTTAGGCACTCTCGGTAAAGCTCCACGTTTAATTTCTTCTTATCATATAAATGTCCCTAGTCTTTATCTTCGAGATAGTAATCTATCTCCTGACTTTCCAACTGATGCTCAACTTTTCTTAGAAAATTATCAAAAAGCTAGTAAATCAAAGGAATCATTTGATGCTGTTATTGCTATTGATACTCAACTTTTAGCCGATATGATTAAAGTTTTAGGTAAATTAGATACTAGAGTTGGTACATTTACTGCCGAACCTGACAATAGATGTAATGGTTGTCCTTCTGTTATTTACGAAATTGAATGGATGGCTGGTCGACCTAGAAACTACATTGAACCAAATCGAAAAGATTTCTTAAATCCTCTTATGTCTGCTTTATTAGCCAATGTTATGGGATCTGAAAAGTCAAAAATGACCAGCCTAATCGAAGCTTTCTTTAAAAATATTAATGAAAAACATATTTTAGTTTATTTTACTGATAAAAATATGGCTGAAGTAGGAAATTCAGCTAATATTAGTGGCCAAATTACTCAAACACCAGAAACCATCGATTACCTTCATCTTAATGATGCTAATTTTGCTAGCGCCAAAAGTAACATGTTTATTACTCAAAAAATTGATCATGATATTACTATCAAAAATGGAGTTGCGGAACACAAAGTTTCTGTTACTTATACCAATCCATATGCTGCTTCCAATTGTAATCTTGAAAAAGGTGATCTTTGTCTAAATGCTTCTAAGTATAGAGATCTATTTAGATTTTATGTACCAAAAGGTTCAACTCTTATCAAAATGACCGGATCAGAAGTTGAAACTGTTCAATATGAAGAGTTAGATAAACAAGTTTTTGAAGGTTTTTATGGAGATAAATATCCTTTGTATCCAAAATCCAGCAGTAAAGTTTCTGTTCAATATAAATCTGGGGTTAAAGTTGGATCAACTTATTCTTTGTTACTTCAAAAACAACCAGGTACTAAAGCCGTTGAATATAATTTAACTATCAATGGTAAAAAAATGGATACTTTTAGTTGGGCAGCCGACAAAACTATAAAAGTATCTCTCTAATGGATAAATATAAAACAACAGAAGCGATTGTTATTAATCATCGTAATTCAAAAGAGGTTGATAGTTTAATTACTTTATTAACCCCAAGAGATGGAAAGATTGTTGCTTTAGCTAAAGGTGCTAAAAACATTAGAAGTAGTCGTCTTGGTAGTCTTCAATTAGGTAATATTATCAAGGTTCACCTCTATCAAAAAAATGATTTTCTTTGGATATCTGAAGCTCAAACTATTAGTCAATTTCTTCAAACAGATAAAAGTTTAACTCAATTAAATTTACTGTTTTATTTTTTAGAACTAATCAATCGATTTATTGCTGAAAATCAACAAATCGAAAATATATACTCTATTTCCAAAAACATTATTGAATCTATCAACAAAAACCAAGTCAACCGATATATAGACAATGAAATAAAACTCTTAGACAATTTAGGATTTGGAATACCACCAGAAATAATTACTTCTTTTCAAAAAAAAGATTATCCTGTCACCCAAAAATTAATCAAAAATTTTTTTGAAAGTATCATCGAGAAACCATTAGAAAGCAATAAATTATTTAAATAATGCTAATATCAACCATGAGACGATATGAATGGTTATTTTTAATCATTATTTTTATTTTTGCTATAATCGTCAGATTTTACTCTTTCAAAGAAAGTATTTATTTTTCTTTCGATCAGGCTCGCGATATTTATATTTCCCAAGACATTTATCTAAAAGGGGATTTAAAATTTATGGGGCCTCCAGTATCAGGTAATATAGGTTTATTTCATGGAGTTCTCTTTTGGTATCTAATAGGTCCATTAAATCTTTTGTTAAATGGCAACCCATTATTAATATCAGCCATATTTAGATTGATAAATGCTCTAGGTGTATTTCTAGTATTTATAATCGCCAAAAATATTTTTAACTCAAAAGTTGGTTTATTATCAGCATTGTTTTATGCTATTTCGTTTGAAGAGACTCAATATTCAATATATGTTGGAAACCCTAGTCTGGCAGTCTTAGCAATTCTTCTAATTTTTTATGGCGCTAGTTGGTTGTTAAACAAAGATAAACAAGAAAAGTGGAGTCCTTTACTAATGTTTACCGGAGCAGCCATTGCCACTCAATTCAACTTAATGTATGTTTACTCTTTTATATTAGTTTTTATTATTTTAATAATATTCAAAAAAGAAGCACAAAAAATAAAAATAAGATATTATTTATATTCCTTTTTTACCACCATTTTTATACTCTCAACTTATATATTAATAGAACTGAAATACAAGTTTAGAAGTATAAAATTAGCAATTTCATTATTTCAACAAGGTTTCGGGATTTTAAATCCAAATGAATCAAAATATTCCTTATATTTACAAAAATATTTATTAATGTTTAAAGATAATATTTTAGGCTTAATTGATAATAAAATAATTATCTACATAATTATTTCTATTGTTACTTTGTGGCTTTTTGTCAAAGCTAGAAAAAATATAAAATATATTTTACTTTTAGTTTGGATTCTTGGATGGGTAATATTAATGTTTATTGGAGGTCACTTAGCTTATTACACTAATGCTGGGTTAAGTGTTGGAATTTTAATTTTAGTTAGCGTCATTTTAGAAAAATTATTTAAATTTAATAAACCCTTGGCAATCATTTTAGTTGCATTAATAATATTGGGGAATTTAAAACAAATTAAGTATCAATCACCAAAAAGTCTACTTGTTCAGTTTGCACCACAAGTAAATATGAAGTTGTCAGATGAATATAAAATAATCGATGATATATATCAACAAGCCAATGGCAATGGATTTACCGTCAGATTAAGTGGAATACCTTATAAAGTCCAAACAGTTTGGGCATATTTATTCCATTTTTATGGAGAAAAAAAATATGGCTATCTTCCTTTCTGGGAAACAGGAAATACCTTTGGCTTTCCAGGAAATTTACCATCGCCAACAAATGGCACTACATGTATCAGATTTAGAGTAGTTGAACCAGCTAATGGTTTATCTGAAAAAATTATTAATGAAGATTTAAAAATTGAAGAATATTTTTCTGATTATAAAAACCAAGTTAAATTTGGTGATTTTTTACTAGAAACTAGACAAGCAAAAGATAACAATTGTCATAATACAAAACCAATCAAAGATTCATTATTAAAATGAAAAAAATAAAATTAAATAAAAAAATACTTCTATTATTTTTGATATTTATATTCACTATTTTTGTTCGATTTTATAATCTTAAAATCACGGCCAGATTTACTCGTGATGAATCAAGTGATTTAGTAAGCATAAAAAGAATTATTGATCAAAAAGATATCACCCTTATTGGGCCAATTGCTGAAGGCAACACTGGTATTTTTAGTTCGTTAACATATTATATTTCTCTACCATTTGTATTTTTTTCAAAAAACAATCCTCTTGGACCAGCTTTGGCTACTGCTTTTTACGGTTCATTGACTGTTTTATTAATTTGGTTATTTTTAAAAAAAGAAAAAATAAAATGGTTACCTATTTTTTTATTACCAGTTATACTTTCTCCTTATGTAGAAACTTCTAGATGGGCATGGAATCCACATTTTATTCCATTCTGGCAAATTCTAGGAATATTAATTCTCAATTCAAATTTTCCTCTAAATATATTAATTAGTGGCATAATATTTGGTTTAACAGTTCACCAACATTGGTATTCAATATTTTTTTGTTTAGGATTAGTTTTTCTTGTTTATAAAAAAAATAAAAAGATAAAAGATATTATTTTGTATTTAATTGGATTATTTATTTCTATCGTTCCTTTCATTATTTTCGATATTACCCATCCACCAGGACTATTCTTAAGTCGAATGTTATATTTTAGTCCTATCTCATCCAATAGCCATTTCAGTATAATCAATTTCTTTATTAAATTTATCAACACTCCGTTACAATTTATTCAATACATATCTTATGGAAACAAAATATTTATCTGGATAATATTATTACTATCAACAATACTTTTTGTTAAAAATATACGTTTAAAAAAAACCTCCTTAAACTTATTTTTAATACCTATTTTATTTCAATTTTTAGGTTTGTCTTTTATTTCTTCACCTATTGCTAATCGTTATTTAATTCCAGCTATTTTGTTTTTTATTTTATGGTTAGCAAAAAATTTAAAATCAAACATTTCCAGATTAATTATTATCAGTCTTATCATTAGTAGTTTGCTTTCTTTACCAAAAATACTTTTTCAAAATGATTCAACTAATAATATAGAGGCTCTAAATAAAATAACTAATATTATTAAAAATGATTTGTCTCAATCAAATAGTAATACTTTTAATCTAGTAGTTTTACAAAGTCCAGACGGCAACACCAAAGGTAGTCGATTTCGAGATCTTTTGAAAGTTCAAAACATATATCCCTTAGCGTCTGACGATTATCAAAATCCAAAAACATTATATGTGATCAGTTACAACTCATGGGACAAAATAAGAGAAGACCCAGCTTACGAGATGAGTCATTTTAGAAAAGATTCTCCTGACAATTATTGGCAGATCGAAAATTCTAAGTGGGTAGTTTATAAGGTAAACAAACTGAATTGACAGTTTTCTTAAAACAAGATAAACTTCAACATCAAGGCAATGACAGATTTGGCAAATCTCGAGCCGAAAAATAAAAGAGGATAAATTAACTGGAAAAAATAATTTATCAAATAGGGTGGAACCGTCCTGATTTATCGGGATCCCTAAAAAATATTAATTGTTTTTTAGGAGAACTATGTCAGACAATCAAAATGATCTTGTCAGCAAAATCGTCAGTCTCTGTAAACGCAGAGGAATAATTTTTCAAAATTCTGAAATTTATGGCGGTGTTCAAGGTTTTTATGATTACGGACCAATCGGTTCTCTCATGAAAAAAAATTGGAAAGATCTTTGGATTCACGATAATGTTACCTCTCGACAAGATGTTGTTATGATCGACGGATCAATTATTACTCACCCTCGAGTCTGGGAAGCTTCAGGACATGTCAAAAATTTTGCCGATATCATGGTTGAATGTAAATCATGTCACAAACGTTTTCGACCTGATTTACTTGATGATCCGTCTAAATGTCCAGAATGTGGTGGACAATTTACCGAGGGACGAAAATACAATATATTATTTGAAACTGAAATTGGAGTTATAGAAGGTGAAAAACTTCATGCCTATTTACGAGGAGAAGCTTGCCAAACTATTTATTTAGATTTTAAAAATATTGTCGACTCTACTCGAGTTAAAGTACCTTTTGGTATCGCTCAAATCGGAAAAGCTTTCAGAAATGAAATTACTCCTAAAAATTTCCTTTATCGTACTCGAGAATTCGAACAATGGGATATTCAATATTTTGTTCATCCAGATGAAATGGATAAATGGTTTGAATATTGGAAAGAAACTCGTATCAATTGGTATAAATCATTATTTAACAATCAAGATAATTTAAGATTTAGAGAACATGGCAAGGATGAATTGGCTTTCTATGCTAAAAAAGCTTTTGATATTGAATATAATGCTCCCTGGGGATGGGCCGAAATGGAAGGAATACATTGGCGATCAGATTATGATTTAACTCAACATTCTAAGTTTAGTGGACAAGACCTATCTTATATCGATCCGACTACACATGAGAGATATATCCCATGGATTACTGAAACCTCTGGAGGAGTCGATCGTAGTTTCTTTTTTATGCTTCTCGATGCTTACCAAGAAGAGAAAACTGAGTCAGGAGATGTTAGAACTGTTTTAAAAGTGAACCCTAAAGTTTCTGCCTATAAGATGGCTATTTTCCCTCTAGCTGCCAATAAACCAGAATTAATTGACAAAGCCGAAAAGCTCTATAAACAATTAAGTCAAAAATATTCTATTGATTGGGATGATAGTAGTAATATTGGGAAAAAATATCGTCGTCAAGATGAAATAGGAACACCATGGTGTACTGTAGTTGATTATCAAACATTAGAAGATAACACTGTTTCAATTCGTGATCGTGACACTATGAAACAAATTAGAGTTTCTATCGATAAAATTGACAGTTGGATGGAAAAGCAGTTAAATAAATAATAACTATGAAAAATAAAACAGCAATCTATTTCATTATTGGTGCTTTAGTATTGATAATTATCACCATTGTTATGGTATTAACTGGCAAAAACAAAAAAACTTCAGTCAATAATACAACTCAAAATACAAAAACCGAAATTGAATTGGTTTTAACTGATGATCAAAAACCATATATTAGTTTGACTCCTCAAGCTGATGGCCATCGATTGAACTTAAAGATTTCTAATATTCCTGAGAGTATCAAAGAAATCGAATATGATTTAATCTACACCGCCAAAGACGAAAATATTGAAATTGAAAAAGGAGTTGGTGGTACAGCTAAAATTGAAGGTACATCTATAGACAGAGAATTACTCTTGGGTACCGAAAGTTGTACTAGCGGCTGTAAATATAAATACGATGAGGGTATTACTGGTGGAACTCTTTCTCTTAGTTTCATTACTGCTGATGGTCAATCAGCTTCATACGAAGCACCATTTGTTTTGTTAACTTCTGCAGATATTAAATCTAAAGGTTTAAGTTTGGAGACTGAAAATTTTTCTATTAAAGCTAGTGTTTCTTCAAAAAGTGATTACTTCGTTTTAATCAAAAACTTTAAACCAGTTTATTCAGTTTTCTCTAGTGGTAATGGTAGTGGTAAAGTATCTTCTATTACCCCTTCCACAGTTACCAAAGAAGATACCACTGTCATAACTGGAGATTACTTAATCAACTAATGGATTATCACCAACCAGTTCTTCTTGAAGAAGTAATATCTAGCCTAAACATTAAACCAAACTCTATTATTATTGATGCTACTTTAGGAAATGGGGGACATACTTTAGCCCTTCTTCAACAAGATGCTATTGTTTATGGTATAGATCAAGATCAAACTAATTTAGAAATATCTACTGAAAGAATCAAAAATGCCGGTTTATCAGGAAAATTTACCCCTGTATTATCCAATTTTAATCAACTACAAAAAATTGTTAACGAAAAAATTAATCAAAAAGTTGATGGCCTTTTAGTTGATTTAGGTTTAAGTAGAAACCAACAAATCTCTACTAATAGAGGTTTTTCTTTTAACGATGAGGAATCTTTAGATATGCGAATTAACCAAAATTCCAATGATCCTACTGCTAAAGATATCATTAACATCGGTTCTGCCGAAGAGTTGTATGAAATTTTTTCCAAAAATAGTCAAGAATTGTATAGTCATGACTTAGTATCAAAAATAATTTCTGAACGTCAAAAAAAACCTATTACCAATGCCAAAAGATTGGCTGATATTATCAGAAATTTTTATTTAGAAAAGAAAATCAGAACTAAAACCGATCCTAGTACTAAAATATTTTTAGCTTTAAAAATTGCTGTTAATCAAGAATTTAGCAATCTCAAACAAATCCTTTCTCAAAGTTTAAACATTATAAAACCAAACGGAACGGCTTGTTTTATTAGTTTTCATTCAGGCGAAGATAGAATTATTAAACAATTTATTCAAAATAATTTGTCTGAAAATAAAATTTTCCAAGTCAGCAAAGCAGTCCACCCTTCATTTAAAGAAATCAAAAAAAATCCACTATCTCGCTCAGCTATCCTTAGATCGTATAAAATAGTTTAATGCCAAAATATTTTACTTACATTTTAGTTGTAATTATTTCTATTCAAATCGTTTTTTCTTTTTATTATTCAAGTGAAATTATCAACCAAAACAGTCAGCTTTATCAAAATCAAATTGAACATCAAAAACTTAAAATAGAAACTCAAGGCCTAGAAAAAAAATTCACCGATATGACTTCTATTAATTATCTTTATCTAGAACAACAAAAAAAGCCTCTCATATACATTGATCAAAAAGTAAATCTAAAATGAATAGCTCTAGAATTAAAACTGTTTCTACAACTTTAATAATCTGTTTTATTTTTATAATCTGTCGATTTTTTTATATTCAAGTGATAGAAGGACCAGAATTAAGAGAAAAGGCTTTAATTCAAATGTACAAACTTGAGAAAACTATCCCCAGTCGGGGAAAAATATATTCGTCCGATGATTTTCCTTTGGTTCTTAATGTTACTAATTATAAATTGTCGATATACAAACCAAATTTAGATCAAAGTCTTGAAGAAGTTTTTACAAAAATCAATCAAATTCATCCACAATTCAACCAAGAAAATATAAAGTTAATTGAATTGTTTAAAAGTAATCAAAATCAAAAATGGTTAACTTTCACTAGTCTTTTTAACGAAGAAGAAAAAAACCAACTTAAAATACCCGGTCTTAGTTTTGAAAAAAATGAAAAAAGATACTATCCAGAACAATCATTGGCTCAACCAATTTTAGGGTTGGTAGCAAAAAACGATCAAGGCTACGATATAGGTTACGGAGGGCTTGAAGGCTATTACCAAAAACAATTAAAAGGTAAAACGGGTTTTACTTGGTCTCCTCAAGACGCTACTGGAAAAGCTATTCTTACTAAAAAGTCTTGGAATTCTATTGCTATTGACGGACAAGATTTACACACCACTTTAAATCGCAGTGTTCAATTTGAAGTAGAAAAAGAATTAAAAGAAGGTGTTGAAAAATATGATGCCGATTCTGGATCCATTACAGTTATGGATAGTAAAACCGGAGGTATTTTAGCTATGACCACTTTTACTGCCACCACTTCAGCCACTCCCAGTGCTACAAAAATAAATTCAATTTCTGATCTTTTTGAACCAGGATCAATATTTAAACCATTAGTTGTCACTATTGGTTTGGATAGTAAATCAATTTCTCCTGATTATGTTTGCCATGAATGCGATAAACCTCTAAAAATAGGGGAATATACTATAACCAATCATGATAACGAAACCCATCCAGACTCATCTCTTAAAGAGATCATAAAAAATTCCGACAATATCGGTATGAGCCATATTATCTCAAAAATTGGTTTAGAAAAGTTTTTAAATTATTTTCAAAAACTTGGTCTCAACCAAAAAACTGGTATTGATTTGCAAGGAGAATCACGTCCTAGTACTAAAACTAATTGGCCAGATATAGATCTAGCTACTGCTTCATTTGGACAGGGAATAGTCGTTACTCAAGTAGGTATGTTGCAAGCATTTAATACTATTGCTAACAATGGGTTATTAGTTAAACCTCACATTTTAATAGACAAAAACAATAATCCACAACAAATTTTCAATCAAAATTCGATTGAAGAAATTAAATCAATCCTTAAATATTCTGTCGAAAATGGAGTAGTTTCTGTTATGAAACCAAAAAATCTTGAAGTTTGTGCTAAAAGTGGTACCGCTCAAATTGCTGTAAAAGGTGGTTATACTGATTCTTCAACCATTGCTTCCTATATTGGTTTTTCTCCATGTGATAATCCAAAATTTACCATGATTGTAACTATTAATAATCCTAAAAGTTCACCTTGGGGTTCTAGTACTGCTGCTCCAATTTGGTTTGAATTAGCCTCTAAAATCAACCATTTGTTATAATTAACTCGCTAAATATGTCATTAAAATCGATCAATTTTCAAAAAATAAAAAATCTTTTCTGGCATTACCCAAAAAACTTTTTTGTCAGTCTTCAACATAATTTTCCAGCAAAAAAACTAAAACTTATTGGTATTACTGGAACCGATGGTAAAACAACTAGTTGTATTTTAGTTTATGAAATTTTAAAAAAAGCTGGTATTAATGCCGGTGTAATTACTACAATAGGCGCTAAGTTTGGAAATAATCAAGAAATAAGTACTGGTTTACATATGACTAGTCCAGATCCAAAATTATTTCAGCAAATACTTAGTCAAATGTTAGCTGCAGGAGTTACTCATGTAGTTTGTGAAGTTACTGCTCATGGCCTTGATCAATATCGATTTTTAGGTTGCCACTTTATAACTGCAGCTATTACCAACACTTCACATGAGCATTTAGATTATTATTCAAACATGGAAGAGTATATTCAGTCTAAAGCAAAAATTTTCTCTCAATCAGATTATGGCATTATCAATAAAGACGATTCGTCATATCAAATAATTAAACCTATGATTCAAATTCCTTACTCAACTTACAGTGTTGACCAAAAGTCAGATTATCAAGCTAAAGATATTAAATTAACTAATAAAAAATTAAGTTTTAAAGTAAATAAACTAACCATAACCACTGATAGTAATTATTTTTATCAGATTAATAATATATTGGTTGCCTTAGGAATTATTGATAACTTAAAAATTAATCGACAATTCTTACTCGAAACAGTTAAAAATTTTCCCGAAACCAAAGGTCGTCGAGAAGAAGTTAAAAATAATTTTAAATTTAAAACAATTGTTGATTTTGCCCATACTCCAAACGCTTTAGAAAAAACTCTTTCTTCATTAAAGAAAATTACTAAAGGTAAAATTATTATTATTTTTGGAGCCACAGGCGGACGAGATCAAACAAAACGACCTCAAATGGGTCAAGTAGTCTCTAGTCTAGCTGATATTGCCATTATTACTTCAGACGACACTAGAAACGAAGATATTAGTCAAATTAATCAACAAATAATCAATGGTATTGATCCTAATAAATCCAATTTTGTTGACATTCAAAAAATTGAAAATCAAAAACAAATAAATGATATTCTAAAAAAGATTGACCAAAAATTTACTTATTTTAATATTCCCAATCGACAGGACGCTTTCAATATAGCTATTAAGTTAGCCCAACCCGATGATGTTGTGATTGCTTGTGGTAAAGGTCATGAAGATACTATTCTTCATGGAAATACTGAATATCCTTGGTCAGAAACAGAAGCTTTTAGAACTGCTTTAAAATTAAAAAAAATATGACCCAATTTAATTTAACCAACAATCAATCTATAGAATTAAATTATCAACAAGGATTCCTTCCTCAAAGAAACCAAAAAGATCTTTGGTATCAGGATAGTAGTTGTCGATCAAATTTATCCAAGTTTAATCTCAGTTCAGAAAATAGAAGGATTTTAAGAAAAACTGATAATTTTTCTTTTATTAAAACTAATTTGAACGATTTTAAATTTGATCTTAATATTCAAAAAGAAATTTTTTCTTGGATAAAACAATTAGGTTGGGATTTTCCCATAAGTTCAGTCAAAAAAACATTTACTAATCATATTTTTAATACTATTTATAGTTGGTATAATGAAAATCATCAGATAATTGCTTATTCAATATGTTATTTTTCTAACTCTATTAGTCATATTGCTTATGTTTTTTATAATCCTAAATATAATCATAGTAATTTACCTATTAGATTGGTGTTACAAACCATTGTTGACAGTCAACAACAAAATCTTCAATTTTGTTATTTAGGTCGTTTTTCTATTGAAACTGGATTCTATAAACGTAATATGCCTGGATTTGAATATTTTAAAGACAATCAATGGCTTCCATATGAAAAATAATTCAACTATTAACTATTTATTAGCTATTTACTAATATGCATATTCACATAGTCGGAATAGCTGGAACCATGACTGCTCCTCTGGCAGTTAATCTCAAAAAAAGAGGAGTTTATATAACCGGATCAGATCAAGAAAAAATTTATCCCCCAATTAGTACTATGTTAAAAAAAGCGGATATATCGATCAATTCGATAGAAATCAATACTAATATTGATTTGGCTATTATTGGATCATCATATCTTTCTTTTGAAAAAACCAAAAAAGAATTTAATCAAATAAAAAAACTAAAAATTCCCTATATTTCTGCTACTAATTATTTAGCTCAAAACTTAATTAAAGATGAGTCTGTCTTAATTGCTGGTAGTTTTGGAAAAACTACTATCACTAGTCTATTGTCTTGGATTTTCATTCAAGCTAAAAAAGATCCAAATTACATGTTTGGTGGATACGCCAAAAATAAGATGAACTCTATTAACTTCTCTCCATCTAATTGGTCTATCGTTGAAGCCGATGAATCAATTAATGGATTAGATCGAAAAGCTAAGTTTTTATATTATCCAATTAAACATTTAATTTTAACTAGTGCCGATTGGGAACATAAAGATTCTTATTCTAGTAAAATAAAAAATTTTCAAGCTTTTAAGAAATTAATTAATCGACTACCAGAAAATGGCACCCTTTTAATCAATTCTCTTGGCTGTCAAACCAAAAAACTTAGTCTTTATTCAAAAGCTAAAATTGTTTCCTATAATTCTCCAGAATCTGATTATTTTATAGAAAAAATAAATATTAAATCTGATATAACCAACTTATTAATCCATACCCCCAAAGGTCCGTTATCTATTCAAACTACTCTTATCGGTCAATTTAACTTTGAGAATATTCTGGCTGCAGTTAGTATGTCTGATCAATTAGGTATTAGTTTTCGTTTTATTCAAAAAGCTGTTTTTTCTTATAGAGGAGTTAAAAGGCGATTAGAATTAATTGATAAACAAAAAAATATTTTGTTTTTTGAAGATTTCGCTCAATCACCAAATCGTATTAAATCAACCATTGAAGCTTTAACAACTCATTTTCCAGATAAATTAATAAAAGTATTCTTTCAACCTCATGCCTCATTTACCCAATATAAAAGTAATTTAATTGGCTTAAAAAAAGCTTTTACAAAAGCTAATGAAATAGTTTTAGGACCAATTAGATTTAACCCTAATGTAGACAAAAAATCTCGTGCTACTGCTAAAGACTTTAAACAAGAAATTGGATCAAAGTTGATTTATATTCCTATCGAAAAAGAAATAAAAGCCTACTATATACATCATTTATCATCAAATGATATCCTTATATATATGAGTTCTGGTGGTTTGTCTGGTAATAAAATTATTAAATCAATTATTAAAAATATTCACTAATATTTATGTCACGATATATCATCTCTGGCGGGAAAAAACTTCAAGGTGAAGTTTCTATTAGAGGAGCAAAGAATGCTAGCTATAAACAAATTATTGCTTCTATGCTTTCTGATCAAACTACCCAATTAACCAATATTCCCAATATTTCTGATATAAAAATAACCGAAAGCATTGCAAAATCTTTAGGATCAGAAATAAGTTCTTGTGGTGAACATTGCATCAAAGTAACTACCTCAAAAATAAAAAATTTTACTGTCCCACAAGGAACTGGAATTAAATCTCGTAGTTCATTTATGTTTTCTGCTCCACTATTAGCCAGAACTGGGCAAGCTGTAGTTCCTACTCCAGGAGGAGATCGTCTTGGCAATAGGCCTCTAGATCGTCTAATTGACTGTTTTTCAAAAATGAATATTCAAACCAAGGAAACAGAAACTAACTTAGTTTTTACTACTGAAAAAATTAAACCAGTTCATTATGTTTTTAATAAACCTTCTCATACCGTCACTGAAACTTTAATTATGACAGCTGTATTAGTTCCAGGAGAAACTATTTTAGAAAATTGTGGCCAAGAACCAGAAATAGACGATCTAATAATTCTTTTAAATAAAATGGGTGGAAAAATTCAAAGAGAACCATCTGACCCTGGAAAAATTGTTATCCAAGGAGTTTCATCTCTAACCGGTACTCAACATCAAGTAATTTGTGATCGAAATGAAATTGTTACTTTTGCTTGCGCTGCTCTAGCCACCAAAGGTAGTGTCAATATTCTTAGGGCTGATCCAAAAACGGTTAAAACATTTTTAGATACCATCGAAAATATGGGAGCTAAAGTCCAAACAGGGGAGGAAGAAATATATATTTCTTGGGAAAAACCATTAAAAGCTATCAATATCGAAACTGGACCAGAACCAGCTTTTATGACTGACTGGCAAGCTTTATTTTCAATTCTTTTGACTCAATCAGTAGGTTGTAGTTCGGTAATCGAAAAAGTCTATCCAAGTCGTTTTCAACATATTGCTAACTTACAAAAAATGGGAGCAAAAGTCCAATTATTTAATCCTATAGTTGAAAATCCAGAAACTTACTATCAATTTAATCCAGAAAATGACAACCCTAACTTTTTTCACGGAGTAAAAATATATGGACCAACCAAATTACAACCAACTAATTTTGTTATTGATGATCTTCGAGCCGGAGCCTCAACTACTATAGCTGCTTTAGTTGCTGATGGAATATCTACTATAGATGGTGTCGAATTTATAGAACGAGGCTACGAAAAATTAGCTGAACGACTTTCTTCCTTAGGTGCTAATATTGAATATATTAAAATTTAATTATGATTCATCTTTATTTAGGTCTATTACTTTTTTCCTTCTTTATTTCTAGTACTTTAGTTGTTCCATTTATCAATCTTCTTTACAAACTCAAATTTCAACGTCAAAAACAACAAACAACCGATTTTCAAAATAACAAAACACCTATTTTTGATAAATTTCATAACTCAAAAAGTGGCACACCTGTAGGTGGAGGACTCTTAATCATCATTGCTGTTTGTGTTATGTTTTTAATTCTATTTCCTATATTAAAATTTTCCAAAATATTTATTTCTTCTAATTTTCAAATAAATTATGAGTTAGAAATAATCTTTTTTACTTTTATTAGTTTTGGTATTCTTGGACTTTATGATGATATTTATAAGTTTTTTGGTTTCAAAAAAACTGGTTTTTTTGGACTTAGATTAATTCATAAACTTATTCTTCAATTACTTTTATCAGTTATTATTTCTTTTCTTATTTATCTAAAATTAAAAATAGATTTTTTCTACATACCTTTTTTTGGACCAATTCACTTAGGTTTATTTTTTATCCCCATATCCACCATCATCATCACTGCTTTTACCAACTTTTTTAATATTACTGATGGTTTAGATGGTCTGTCTTGTGGTTTATTAATGATAGCTTTGTTTGCTTTTTGGTTTTTATCAAATACCTCATTAGATACTCCAACTTCTTTATTTTTGTCACTATGGTTAGGATCATTAATCGCCTTTTTATATTTTAATGTTTATCCAGCCAGAATTTGGTTGGGTGACGTCGGAGCTTTATCATTTGGCGCTACATTTGCCGTAATTGCTATTCTTTTAGGAAAAATAGTTCCATTATTAATTATTGGTTCTCCATTCATCATTGAAGGTATGAGTAGTGCTATTCAGATTTTTAGTAAAAAATATTTTGGTAAAAAAGTTTTTCCAGCTGCTCCTATTCATCTTACTTTGCAAAAAATTGGTTGGGAAGAACCTAAAATTGTTACTCGTGCTTGGTTAGCTGGTATTATTTTAGCTATTTTTGGATTATGGTTGGGCCTGAATTAATCAATCAATTAAAATTAGAAATCAGTAAATACATCGGTATTCCATATTGGAAGAATACTTTAAAAGACGGCAAAATAATCAAAGAGGGATTTATGGGAGGTAAGGGAAACGCTAAAGATATCGCTCTTAAAACTGTTGAATTGGCTAACCAAGAAAATTTAAAATTATTAAATCTTTCAGAAAGAGAAATTTACAATTTTCAAAAGAAAAATAAAATCGGTATCGATTGCTCCGGATTAGTTTGTCAGTTGCTAATATTCTATGGTTCTTTGATCAATAAAAAAGTAGATCTTAATCCTCGAAAAACTTCTGCTGACATGTTAACTTCCACTCCTTTATCAAAAAAAATTACAAATATTACTGATATTCAAACTGGCGACCTAGTTCGTCAAAAGAATGGTCATCATGTTTTGTTTATCATCGAGAAAAAAGACAATATTATTTTATATGTCGATAGTTCAAGAGATAATAGGGGAGTTCATTATGGACAAGCCGATTTAACTGATCTGAATTTTGAGAATCAAGGTATTTACAGATTATTTCTCTTCGACTAATTCTCTAAAAGAAAGAGGATCAATAGAAGTAATTTCTACTTCAGTACCACACTCGCCACATTCCAAAATATCACCGACTTCTTCAGTTCCAGATAATAAAATTTCAGCTCCACAATCAGGACATTTAACTTTCTTTGTTTCTGTCATATTAAAGATAAAAAATATATAATTAGTATAATTAGCCAATTATATGACAAATACTCCTTTAGTTAAAATAGACAATTTTTATTTAAAAAGGGAAGACCAAAACCCAACCGGTTCAGCTAAAGATAGAGCCATACCGTTTCAAATAGAAAACTTAAAACATCTTGGTTTCACTAAAGCTGTTATCTCTAGTACTGGTAATGCAGCAATTTCAGCGGCTCATTTTTGCCAAATCAATCAGATTGAATTAACTATATTTTTATCTTCAAAAGTAAATCAAAAGAAATTAGATCTTTTAAAGCAATACTCTGCTGAAATTATTTTAAGTGACCAACCTATTAGCGATGCTATTAAATATGCAAAAAGTAAACAAGTTTATCTACTTCGTCAATCAACCGATCCTTCAGCTTTAATCGGATATCAACAAATTGCCTTAGAAGTTATTCAAGATTTACCACAAATTAGCAGTATTTTTATTCCTGTTGGTAGTGGTACTACCCTTCTCGGAATTGCCCAAAAACTTCCACCTTCAACTAAGATTTTTGCTGTTCAATCGGCCAGTAACTGTCCTATTTCCAAACGCTTTGATAACAACTTTATACCTGAAAACAGACTAATTACTGATGCTTTATCTGTAAAATTTATACCCCTAAAAGACAAAATTATTTCAAATATTAAGAATTGTAATGGTTCGGCTTTTACTGTTCAAAATGAAGCTATTTTATTAGCCAATCAACTACTCGAATCTAAAAATATTTTTACTTCTTTAGAAGGATCATTAGCTTTAGCCGGTTATCAAAAAGCGATTAAAAATGGAATCGATGTTGGAAACTTTCCAGTTATTCTTTTAACCGGTGCCAAAAGATGAATCTAATTAACACACTTCAAAATAGTAATTTTGATTTTTTCTTTATTAGTGTTGATAAGTTTTTAACTATCAATATTAAAGAAATAAGTAATTTTTATTTATTAAATTCAGATATTTTGAATTTAAACAATAAAATTAAAAATTCGGGGAAATTATTATCAGAAGTCATAACTATTAATTTTATTAAAAACAAAATTAAACAAACTGGCCACCAAGCAGTTATAATTCCATTCAAACCTTCGGGAAAGATAGAACATATCTGTCATCAAAAAAATTGGATTTACGCCGCTAATCCAGCCAAAATAAATCGCTTTTTAGAAGATAAAATAAATTTTTCTAAACTTTGTAAAAAACATTATTTACCTACAATTCCATCAATTATTGATAAATTCAATCAAGAAAACTTTGAAAAATATCAACAAGTATTAAATAAACATTTAGTTCTTCAAACCAGATTCGGTTGGGCTGGTAAAAGCACCTTTAGTTCATCAAATTGGGAAGATATAAAAGATAAAATTCCACTTCAAACTCCAGTAAAATTTACACCATTTTTATCTGGTTATTCATTAATTAATAATTGTTGTCTTACCAACGCTGGTCTAATTCAAAGTCCACCGGGACTACAATATACTGGACTTTCTCAATTTACTCAAAACCCTTTCACTACTGTTGGTCGACAATGGCCATCGTTTGCTCCAACAAAAATTGTTGAAAAAATTAAAATTTTAACTGAACAACTTGCCGATGTATTATCAAATTTTGATTATCATGGTTTCTTTGGTCTAGATTTTTTTGTAACTGATCAAGAAGAAGTTTTCATTTTAGAATGTAATCCAAGATTAACAGCTTCTTTTGATCTTTACCATCAAATCGAAATTAGAAATAATATTAATTCACTTTTTTTCTTTCATCTTTTATCATTCTTACCAATAGAAACAAAAATAGATATCCCTCAAGAAAATAAAAGATTTTACAATTCTAAAATCATTGGTTCTGAAATTACCAAAAAAGATAAATCAAATAATACCTGTAGTCGTTATCGAGATTTTATTCCATTTTCTAATCAAAACAATCCTATCAATATCAAACCCTCAATTATCAAATCTGCCAATGAAACCGTCAGCATTTAAATCACCTTTAATTTCCCTAATTTCTATTCTAATTGCTATTGGAATTATTTTTATTTCCATTGCTTCACTTAGTGAAGCTACTACTAGTATTGGAGATAAGTTTTTCTTTCTTAGAAAACAAAGTCTTTGGTTAATAATTAGTTTTGTAGTTTATTTTATTTTTTCTAAGATAAAACTTAAAACTATTCAAAAATATATTCCTTTATTTTTTATTTTTTCAATTATTGCTTTGATATTAGTTATTATTCCAGGATTTAGTGATGAAACTCTTGGAGCTCATCGTTGGTTGAATTTGGGCATCGTTAAATTTCAACCATCAGAAATTTTAAAACTGAGTTTAGTGTTATTTCTTTCAAAATTTTTTTCAAAAAGTGAAAATTGTCAATTAAAAAACTTGGTTGTTTATTTAGGTATTCCTTTTGTACTAATAATTATAGAACCAAATTTAAGTACAGCTATTTTAATATCGGCTATTTCTATTTCACTTTATTACCTTGGGGGTGGCAAAATTAGCTCACTTCTTACATTTTGTGTTTTTTTAGTTTCGATTAGTTTGATATTGGTTTTAACTTCTCCTTATAGGTCTGCTAGATTAAAAACTATGCTAAATCCTGAACAAAATCAAAACACGGCTTCATATCATAGTAATCAAATTACTTTAACTCTAGCTTCTGGTGGTTTTTTTGGTAAAGGTTTTGCTAATTCAGATCAAAAATATAGTTTTCTTCCAAAAATATCTACTGATTCCATTCTGGCGGTTATTGGTGAAGAAACCGGATTCATCGGATTATTTTCTATAATAATTGTTTATATTTCTTTAATTTCTTATTTGTTTAAATTAGCCAATATTATTCCTGACAATTTTCAATCTCTTATAGTTTCAGGCACTGCTTTATGGATTACTTATCAAACATTAATTAATGTTTCAGCAATTGCTGGTATTATCCCTTTAACCGGAGTTCCTTTACCATTTATTTCTTATGGTGGATCATCTTTAACTACTTTAGCCGCCGCCATCGGGTTGGTTCATAATATCGAAAAAAATAACACAACCCTGCTATACTCAAATCATGAGTCAAAAGATAACAAAGATAATCATCATCACCGGCACTCATCTCACACCAGCTCTAGAACTGATTCGTCAACTTAAAAATGACTCCAAATTTAATTGGACCATTTATTATATTGGCCGTAAATTAAATTCTTCGGAAGGCCAAGAAAAGTCAATTGAATCAAAGATTATTCCTGAATTGGGGATAAGTTATTTTGGTATTGAATGTGGTAAATTTGATCGTAAGTACTTTCCCAATACTCTTAGAGGTATAAAAAAAACTATAATTGGTTTTTTTGAATCAAAAAGAATTATAGTCAAAATTAAACCTGATGTAATTGTTTCTTTTGGTGGTTATGTTTCTGTTCCTGTAATCATTAATGGTTGTTTAAAACACATTCCTACTATTACTCATGAACAAACCGCTACTAATAGCTTAACCACAAAAATAAACAGTTTGTTTGTAACTAAAATTGCCTTGTCTTTCGACAATCAAAAACAATTAAAAAGTTTACCTAAAACAAAAACCGCTGTTACTGGAAATTTACTCCGCTATGAATTATTTACTCAAGAAATTAAAATTCCTTCAATTAAATCTAACCAAAAACCAATTATTTATATTACCGCTGGTAATCAAGGATCGCATGTTATTAACTTAACTATTAAAAAAATCTTACCAAACTTAAAAGATTTTTTAATTATTCATCAAACTGGACCATTAGACTTCGAGAAATTTAAAAAATTGTCTTCAAAATATAAAAATTATTATCCTTTTGATTATATAAAAACAGAATATATGGGGTGGATTTTCAAAAAAGCCTCAATAATTATTAGTCGAAGTGGTGCTAATACTAGCCAAGAAATTGTTGCTTTTAATCAAAGATCCATTCTGATTCCTTTGCCCAAAAGTCAACAAAATGAACAGTTAATAAATGCTAATTGGGTTAAACAACAATTACCACAACAAACTATTATTATTGATCAATCCCAATTAAACAGTAAGAATCTTTTATCATCCATCAATTCACTAAAACTAATAAAGTTTCAGAATAAAAATATAAAAAATCAAATTAATCTGAAACTATTAAAGTTAATTTATGAAATTATTTAAAATCATTTTTAGTTTGACTTTAACTATTGGAATAATTGCTTTTACTATAATTAAAACTTATCCCTCAACTATTACTCCAAAATCAAACCAAAACGATTTTTACGATAAATTAAACAATGCTTTTAAAACCAGTCAATTAGATCCTATTAATTTAACTATTAGAGATTATTTAAATGAAGTTGAATTTTATTTACAAGATAACAATAATAATTTAGTTAAAGTTATTATTTCTACTCAAAAAGATCCATATTGGCAAATTGTATCTTTGCAAGATCTTTCTAAAACAGCTAAAATGAATAATAGACAATTTAATTTAGTCGATCTTAGCATCGATCATCCTTATGCAACACTCAAAAACAATTAGTGGCATTGATATCGGAACTTCAAAAGTAACCACTATAATCGGTCAATATCAGGAAGTAGAGGATAAATTTAATATTATTGCTGTATCTTCAATCCCTGCCACAGGTTTTAGAAAAGGTCAAATTATTAATATTGACCAAGCATCCAACACTATTACTCAAAGTATAGAATCTGCTGAAAGAATGGCTGGTTTTCAAATCAATTCTGCTTCTATCTCTTTATCAGCACCATATATCGAATCTGTTAACTCACATGGTGTAGTAGCTATTAGCAACCCCAACGGTGAAATTGACCAAAATGATATTAATCGAGTAGTTGAAGCCGCTAAGGCCATCGCTATACCACCTGGAAAAGAAATAATTCACATAATACCAATTAAATATACTGTTGATGGTCAAGAAGGAGTAGTCGATCCTATTGGTATGAATGGTACTAGGCTTGAAGTAGAAACTCACATTGTTCTAGCTTCAACGCCGTCACTTAAAAATCTTAGAAAATGTCTTGAAGATATTGGTATCCATATAAACAATCTTACTTTTTCTGGTTTAGCTGCTGCAAAAGCCAGTCTAAGTGAAACCGAAAAAGAATTAGGAGTCGCACTTGTAGATATCGGTGGTAGTGTTACTACTATCACTGTTTTTAATGAAGGTGCTCCTATATTTTCTTCAGTGATTCCTATCGGTGCTAATAATGTTACTAATGATTTGGCTATAGGACTAAGATTTTCTCTTGATGATGCTGAAAAAATAAAACTTAAATTAAACAAGTTAGTTGAAAATAAAAACTTTGATGATGAGATTGAAATTTCCAAACTAGATATAGATTCTCTTGATAAAAACAGAAAAATATCAATTCAAACTGCCACTAATGGAATTATCAAACCAAGACTTGAAGAAATATTTAATCTAATTTTTAATCAATTAGAGTCAGCCAATTTGCATCATGTAATTCCAGCCGGAATTGTTCTTACTGGTGGTGGTGCCCAAACCGTCAATGCAAAAGAAATTTGTGAAAAAATAATTCCTTTACCTTTTAGAATTGCTTTTCCCCCAAAAATGGGAGGTATCGTCGATGATATTCTCAATCCTGCATACACTAGTACTATTGGTTTACTTATGACGGCTAGAGAAAACAAAGACAATACTTCTAGTTCTTCTTCGAACAGAAAAATAAAACTAAATTTTGGAGGTATTATTGGTCGAGTCAAAAAATTAATTGAGCCTATCTTACCGTAACTATGGGATTAGTAAAAACATTAACTGGACAATTTGCCAAAATTAAAGTCATCGGTGTCGGTGGCGGCGGTAATAATGCTATTAATTCGATGATTTCCGAAGATAGTATTATTGGAGTTGATTTTATTGCCGTAAACACCGATTCACAAGCTTTATTAAATTCTCTTGCCCCAATAAAAATTCAAATAGGAGAAAAACTAACCAAAGGTTTAGGTGCTGGAGGTAATCCTCAAATGGGTCAAAAGGCAGCCGAAGAATCTAAGGAAAGAATCAAAGAAGTTTTAGCTGGTACAGATATGGTTTTTATTACTGGTGGAATGGGTGGAGGAACATGCACCGGAGCAGCTCCTATAATTGCTCAAATAGCCAAAAAAGAATTAGGTATTCTAACTATTGGAGTAGTCACCAAACCATTTGCTTTTGAAGGAACTCGTCGTATGACTAATGCTGAAGAGGGAATTTCTCAATTACGCAATAATGTCGATACCTTAATTGTCATTCCAAACCAAAAAGTTATGGAAGTAGTTAACGATAAGGCCACTCTTTTAGAAGCTTTCAAAATTGCCGATTCAGTACTAAATAAAGGTACGAAAGCTATTGCTGATCTTATTACTAATCCAGGATTAATAAATTTAGACTTTGCCGATATCAAATCTGTTATGAGTAATGCTGGTACTGCACTTATGGGAGTAGGAGAAGCAGAAGGTGATTCTCGAGCTAAAAAAGCAGTCGAAGAAGCCATTAACTCACCTTTGGTTGAAGTCGAAATTCAAGGTGCTAGAGGTGTCTTGATTAATATTACTGGAGGACCAGATCTTACTATGGCCGAAATAGAAGAAGCTGCTAGAACCATAACTGAAAGAAGTGCTCCAGATGCCAATATTATTTTTGGTACTACTATCGATAAAGAATTAAAAGGAAAAATAAAAATTTCTGTTATTGCTACTGGATTTGATAATACTAAAAGTCAATTTTACAGTTCTATAAAAAAACCAATACCTCAAATAGATAGAGATCCAATTATTCAACAAACACCCACTGCTAATTCTTTAGAAGTAAAAGAATTAAGTGATCATCAAATTAAAAAATTTTTAGGTGATAAAGATATACCTACTGGCGTTGATATAGTTGACGAATTTGATATCCCTGCTTTTTTAAGAAAAAACGGCTGATATTTAATTTACACCCAAAGGGTACAAATTTTTGATCAACCGCTTTTTGGATAGATTTGAAAATACATTTCAAAAAGCTTCTTTCTTACAAAATATTCTTTTGGTCAATTTGAAACATCCTTTGAATAAATAAGCCAAACCCCAAAGGATAGCCAAAAGAAGAAAACCAATTGTAATCAATACAATGATTATCATTGATCCACTGCCAAAGTCGGTTGACATAAAAATCTCCTTTCTTTATTTTTTGAAAATAATTTAACAAAATCTATTCTTTTAAAGAACCAACTTTTTTATCTAAAAACCAAAACGCTTTCGTTTCAGTTATAAAAAGGTTTTCAACTTTAATAACCATTTTTATTAAAGTACCCAATCTTATGGTGACATTCATCAAAAGTCAATATACTTTAAATCCAAATAGTGTATAATAAACCTATTCGATGACTAAATCATCTAAAATAATTATTATTAAATAGCCGATTCCCCAAATAGGGGATAATCGGCATTCAAAATCCTTCAATTTGAAGGATTTTTTTGTAAAATACACTATATGCCAAAATTTAAATCAGTTCCTCAAAACATAACTTTTCCTTCTCTTGAAGAAGAAATAATTAAATTTTGGCAAGATAAAAAGATTTTTGAAAAATCAGTCGAATCTCGTTCAGAAGAAAATGCATATAGTTTTTATGATGGTCCTCCATTCATTACCGGCATGCCTCATCATGGACATTTGCTTTCTAGTATTGCCAAAGACGTCGTTCCAAGATTTTGGACTATGAAAGGTAAAAGGGTTCGTCGTGTTTGGGGTTGGGATTGTCATGGACTTCCAGCAGAAAATAAAGTTGAAGAACAACTTGGTTTAAAAAATAAAAAAGATATTGAATCAATTGGTATCAAAAAATATATTGATGCTTGTTATGATTATGTTCAAAATGTTTCTCAAGAATGGCCTTGGTATATTGATCATGTTGGTCGTTGGGTAGATCTAAAAAATGCCTATAAAACCATGGATTTACCATACATGGAATCTGTCATGTGGGTATTTTCAGAAATTTATAAAAAGGGATTAATCTATAAAGGTAACCGAATTTCTTTATATTGTCCTCGATGTTCCACCCCACTTTCAAATTTTGAAATTGCTATGGATAATTCCTATAAAGATGTTGAAGATCCAGCTATTTCCATTAAGTTTAAATTAAAAGATCGTGATGCTTATGTTTTAGCCTGGACAACTACTCCTTGGACTCTTCCCGCCAACCTTGCTCTTGCTGTTAATAAAGATGAAATTTATTCTGAAATCAAATTAAATGAGCAAAATTTAATTTTAGCAAAAGCCAGAATTGAAGTAGTGGTTGATAATCAACCATATGAGCTTATTAGAGATTTTAAAGGTCAAGAATTGATTGGACTTTCTTACAAACCACTTTATAACTTTTTTGAAGTTGGACAAAACGATTATAAAATCTATCATGCTGATTTTGTTTCTATGACTGATGGTACCGGCGTTGTTCATATTGCTCCTGCCTTTGGTGAAGATGATTCTAATTTTGGAAAAGAAAATAAATTATCTTTAATTAACCATGTTGATGATGAAGGTAAAATTATTGATCAAGTCAAACCATTTGCTAATCTTTTTGTTAAAAAAGCTGATCCACTAGTTATTGAGGATTTAAAAAGTCGCAATTTACTCTTTAAACAAGATTTGATTACTCACAGTTACCCATTTTGTTATCGTTGTGGTACTCCATTAATCTATAAATCTCAAAGTGCTTGGTATCTCAATGTTCAATCAGTCAAAGATAAAATGAAATCTACCAACCAAAATATTAATTGGGTACCAGATCATATAAAAGATGGTCGTTTTGGACAGGGGATAGAAACAGCACCAGATTGGTGTTTATCTCGATCTCGTTTTTGGGCTTCACCAATTCCAATTTGGGAATGTGAATGTGGTGAAAGGTTCGTTCCATCTAGTATTGCTGAATTGGAGAAAAGATCGGGACAAAAAATCACTAATCTTCATAAACCAGATATTGATGAAGTTACCGTCACTTGTGATAAATGTGGGAAAAAAGCCCACCGCGTTCCTGAAGTTTTAGATTGTTGGTTTGAATCAGGGGCTATGCCTTATGCTCAAGTGCATTATCCATTTGAGAATAAAGAATTTTTTGAAAAAAGCTTTCCTGCCGATTATATAGTCGAATATATTGGTCAAACCCGTGGTTGGTTTTACACTCTTCATGTTTTATCCAACACATTATTTCAATCAGAAAGTTTCAAGAATTGTGTTGTCACCGGTACCATGATGGGGAATGATGGTCGAAAAATGAGTAAACTTTTCAAAAATTATCCAGATCCAAAAATGGTTCTTCAAAAATATGGTGGCGACGCTATGCGACTTTATCTTATGAGTAGTGTCATTATGGTTGGAGAAAATATTAATCTAGATGAAAAAGAATTCGACAATCAAGTCAAAAATATATTATTACCACTTTGGAATTCGTATAAGTATTTCATCACTTACGCTAATCTTTTTGATTTTTCTCCAAACTTAGAAACACAAAATTCTGATAATGTTCTTGACCAATGGATCGAAAATCAAACTAATAATTTTATTTCTAATCTAGAAAAAAATTTAACAGAATATAATCTTCCCAATGCTACTAGATTAATTGAACCTTTTATTAACGATCTTTCTCGTTGGTATATCCGTCAATCACGCGATCGATTTGCCACAGGTGACCAACAAGCTTTACAAACTCTTTGGCAAGTTTTGGTTAAATTTAGTCTAGCCGTCGCTCCAATCATTCCTTTTATTACTGAAACTCTTTGGCAAAATTTAGTTGTTAATATTGATTCTACCAAATCAGAATCCATTCATTTGGAAAATTATCCAAATGTTGACCAATTCAATGAAAAATTAGCTAATGATATGATTTTAGTTCAACAAATTTGTGAGCAGGGGAATATGATTCGAAAAACTCAAAATATTAGCACTCGTCAACCTTTGTCTAAACTAACTATTTCTACTAATCAAAAATTAGATTTATCTGAAAAATTAATAGAAATTATAAAAAATGAAATTAATGTAAAAACTATAGAAATTGTTAAATCATCCGACAATTTATCTGTTTTGTTAGACACAAACATCACACCAGAACTAAAAGCAGAAGGAGAATCTAGAGATTTAATTCGTTCAATTCAAAGTCTTCGAAAAGAAGCCAACTTGGATTTAAAAGACAAAATCATAATTTTTGCCCCAAATTGGCCTAGCCAATTTGAAAAAGAAATCCTTTCCAAAACATTAGGCCAAAGCATTAAACAATCCGATTCCCTCAAAATTGAAAAAATAAACTAAAATTAAATAATGTTTAAAGAAGGCAAACTTTCGCTTTTGATTAGTTTTGGTATTCTTTTTTGTATCAATATTCTAATGATCAGCTCGATTGCCCCATCATTAGTTGCAAAACAATTAATTGCTTGGGGGATTGGGGTTGGTTTATTTTTTTTAGGAAAACAAATAAACGTTAAACAAATTAATTCTTCAAAGTGGCTTATATTTATAGTTTGTTGTGTTTTTTTAATATTACCCATTTTATTAAACAATATAACTCGTGGTTCTAGACGATGGATTAATATAGCTGGCACTACCATCCAACCATCTGAAGTAACTAAGCCATGGCTTATGTTAGTTTTAGCCAATTCAAACTTACCTTTGCTTCATTTAATTCCAGTGGGCATAATCATGCTTCAACCAGACTTAGGCAGTGCTATATCGGTTCTTTGTTTAATTATTCCGGTGATTTTTTATGATAAAAAAATACTTAAATTATCACTTATTTTAGGTATATGTTTCATCGCTCTTTCACCTTTTGTTTACAAATATATTCTTCATGGTTACCAAAAAGATAGGATAATTAATTTTATAAATCCATTGTCTGATCCATTAGGTAAAGGGTACAATGTTATTCAATCCAAAATAGCTGTTGGTTCTGGAGGAATTTTTGGTAAAGGCTACAGAAAAGGAACTCAAGGACAATTATTATTTTTACCAGAAAAACACACAGATTTTATGTTTGCCGCCACGGCTGAAGAGTTAGGCCTTGTTGGTATTCTAATTATTTTTACCGGTTATTTCTTGTTGTTAACAAATTTATTTAAAAAAGCTTTTAATACTACCAACAATAAACCGTTATTTTTATTTATTTTAGGAATTGCTTTTCAAATTTGGATACAAATGTTTATTAATATAGGTATGAACATTGGTATCCTTCCTGTAACTGGTATTCCTTTACCATTTATTTCTGTTGGTGGATCATCAATAATGACTTTATTATTTTCAATTGGAATTATCTATTCATCCTGAGCTTGTCAACATTTTTTCCTATGTTATAATCGAAAAGTATGAAACACGCAGTTATTGCCATTAGTGGCTCTCAATTCAAAGTAACAGAAAATCAAAAATTATCTGTAACCACTCTAAATTTAAAAGAAGGTGAAAAATCTACTTGTGATCAAGTTCTTTTAACATCTGATGAAAAAGATATTAAAGTCGGTACCCCAACAGTTAAAGACGCCAAAGTCGAATTTGAAGTCGTCAAAAATTATAAAGGCGATAAAGTTAGAATTTTCCGATATAAAGGCAAATCTAGATATCGTAAAACAACTGGTTTTCGTCATCAATTAACTGAAATTAAAATTACCAAAATCTCTAACTAAATATGTCACATAAAAAAACACAAGGTAAAACAAATCAAAAAGCCAATCGTCCTGGGCAAAGGCGAGGAGTTAAAAAATTTGGTGGCCAGAAAATAGATGTTGGTCAAATTATTGTTCGACAAGTCGGTTCTAGTTTTCGAGGTGGCCCTGGCACAAAAACAGGCAAAGATTATACAATCTACGCTATCAAACCAGGAATTGTCAAATTCTTCAAAAAACTAGGCAAAAGTTTTGTTTCTGTCATCAAAGCTTAATTTCTGATATTGTTTGAATTATTTTACCCTCCTTTTTTCACGGACTTTTTCATAGTAACCTTGTTTCATGATGAAACAAGTAACTCAAATTCCTACTAATCAATTAGAACCAAACCCTCTTCAACCTCGCGGTATTATTTCTCCAGAATCAGTTACAGAATTAGTTGAATCAATTAGAGAACATGGTATTTTAGAACCATTAATTGTTGCTAAAACTCCTGCTGGATTTCAAATAATTGCCGGAGAACGTCGTTGGCGAGCTGCTCGAATATTAAAACTAGAATTTGTTCCAGCTATTATCAAAGAAACCAATCCACAACAAATGTTAGAAATGGCTATTGTGGAAAACGTCCAAAGAAAAGATTTAAACCCAATAGAACGAGCCAAAGCATTTCTTAGACTTAAAGAAGAGTTTCAATTTGACAATCATCAGATAGCCAAAAAAGTCAGTAAAAGTGTTCCTTATGTCATTAATTGTCTTAAATTGCTTACTCTTCCAGACGCTATAAAAGATGGTCTTTTATCTGGACTTATTAGTGAAGGCCATGCTAGAGCCTTATCTAGTATTGGAGATACTAGACTTATGATTGAGGCTTATAAAATAGTTCTTCGTGAAAAAGCTTCTGTTCGTCGAGCTGAAGATATTGCTCGTCGAATGCGTAAAAAAATCGAAGAGGGAACTGTGCCAATCACCAAAGAAAATATTCCTCAGTTTTTAAAATCCAAATTAGATAATATCAGCTCCGACTTCAAAACATTCTTTAAAGACAATACTACCAATGTCAAAATCACTCAAACCAATATTGTCACTCAAGTAACTTTCCAATTTAAAGGTAGTGTAGATCACAGATTCGACAACCTCAAAGATCTTTATAAACAAATTTGTAAAAAAGACCTTACCAATAACTAAAAAGATACTTTTGGAATTAATCCGATTGAATCCACTGGCCAATATTTAAGAAAAGCTTTGCCAATAATTAAATCACGAGTTATAGGACCAAACTCTCGACCATCTCTTGAATTTGGTCTATTATCACCAAAACACAAATACTTTCCAGCAGGAACGGTAACCTCCAAACCTTCTTGACAATATGATCCGGCCTCGGTGATTACACCGTTGGGTAAAAAGGATTGATCTAATACTTCTCCATTCAAATAAACTTGACCATCCTTCACCATAACTCGATCACCAGGAATTCCAATCACTCTTTTAATATATTCGCAACCTTCTTCTGAACAAGATTCCGATGCTGGTGCTTTAAAAATTACTACATCTCCTCTTTGTGGATCTCCTTTAAACTGATAAGAAATTTTTTCTGTTAATAGAAATTCTTTGTCTAAAAAATTAGGAACCATCGAAGTACCTTTAACTTCATTTGGTTGAGCCACAAACAAATAAATTAAAACAAACACTGACAAAGCCAAAACAATTGATTGAATAAATTCCAATAAAAATTTTCCTAAAGCGAATCCAGATTGATTTTTATAAACATTTTTCATGAGTTCATTCTAACTGATATAATTACGAAATACTAGGTCGCTTAGCTCAGTTGGTAGAGCACCGCATTCACATTGCGGTTGTCACAGGTCCGAGTCCTGTAGCGACCACCAACAAAGGAAAATTTAAAAAAGTACGACTAATTAATTATGAAAAAAACTAGAACTGTTCAAGTAGATAATATAAAAATTGGTGGTGGTAATCCAATTTCTATTCAATCCATGTGCAATACTGACACTCGAGACGCTAAAGCCACTGTTTCTCAAATAAAAAAATTAGAAAATGCCGGTTGTGAAATTATTCGCGTTGCTGTTCCTGATATGATTGCTGCCAAAGCCATTAAAGATATTAAAAAAGGAATAAATATTCCTTTAGTTGCTGATATTCATTTCGATTATAAATTAGCCTTAGAATCAATCAAAAATGGAGTTGATAAAGTTCGTATAAATCCAGGCAATATTGGCTCTAATGAAAATGTTCAGAAAGTTGTTGACGCATGTAAAGATAAAAAAATTCCTATTCGTATTGGTATCAATACTGGTTCTTTAGAGAAAGAAGCAGAAGAAAAATATGGTCGAACTGCTAAAGCTATGGTTGAAAGTGCTCTAAAACATATTCAAATCTTAGAAAAACTTAATTTCCACGATATTGTCATTTCTTTAAAAGCTTCTGATATTCAAAGAACTATTGAAGCTTATCGACTGCTTTCTCAAAAAGTCGATTATCCACTTCATCTTGGTATCACTGAAGCAGGCACTTTGAATAGTGGCACTATAAAAAGTTCCGTTGGTTTAGGAATCATGCTTTTTGAAGGACTTGGTGATACGATTCGTGTCTCTTTAACTGGAGATCCAGTTGAAGAAGTTCGTGTTGGTTGGGAAATATTAAAATCTTTAAAGTTACGAGATAGGGGAGTTAATTTTGTTTCTTGTCCTACTTGTGGTCGAACCGAAATTGATTTAATTGGATTAGCCAATAAAGTTGAAAAAGCATTAGTCGGTATAGATAAAAAAATTACTGTTGCCGTTATGGGTTGTGTGGTTAATGGACCAGGGGAAGCCAAAGAAGCCGATATCGGTGTTGCTGGTGGTCATCATCAAGGCGTCATTTTTAAAAAAGGTGTTGTCTTAAAAACCGTACCTGAAGAAAAAATATTGGAAGAATTGATGATTGAAATAAGTAAACTTTAAAAAAGTTTACTCCGAATCATATTCAACTAACCATCTTGGATTATATTGACTTAATCTTTCACTTCCACCCAAGAAAGGTAAATTCACCATAAAGATCATTCCAACAACTTCACCACCCTCTCTTTCAACCAATTTAGCTGCCGCCTCTGCTGTTCCACCAGAAGCCAAGAGATCATCCACAATCACTACTTTTTCACCTGGTTTTATTGTGTCTACATTCATTATGAGAGTATCTTTACCATATTCTTTTTCATATTCTTCACTAATAGTATCGTATGGTAATTTCCCCGGTTTTCTGACTAACGAAAGACCGAGATTTAGTCTGTTAGCAATGGCACCACCAAATACAAAACCTCTTGCGTCAATAGCCACAATTTTATCCACATCTTGACCTAGATCTAAAACTAATTGTGTCATTCTATCAATTGTTTCACTGTAAGTTTTTCTATTTTCCAAAACCGTAGTTATATCTATAAAATTTACTCCTTTTTCCGGCCAATTTGGAACTACTCTAAGATAATCTTTTAAATTAATGGGGGCATTCAAATTTTCTCCACTTTTCACCATAGACTGCATTCTAGCAAAAAAAAATCAAAATAGTCAACAGAGTTTAATTTCCTAAAGCCTCCATTAAATATCCATCAAAAAAAGATCTAGCCATTTCTTCATCCGGATATTTTTTGTATTCAATAAATTTATTTAATTTATCAAAACTATAAGCAGAGTAACGATTATTTTTTATTCTTTTACTTAAATAATCTTTATTTATATATATCCACTTATAATTTATATTTTTCTTGTTTGATTTATTTATCGATCCTAAAATAAACAAATTATTTAAAATTCTTTGACTAACAATCATTTCTTTTGTTTTCCATCTATAAACAAATACCATCTTTACCACTTGGTTTAAATTTCCTTTTTCTAAATATTTAATAGCACTATCTAGTTTAATTTGTTGCAAGTCAGATTTTATCCAAGAGATTAAAAAATCTTTATTTAACTTATCAATTTTTATCGATCCATCAGAAAAATTAATAATTACTTTCTCTTTATTACTTAATGAGACTTTTTTCTCAATATAATTCCAATCGTTATTATTAGTATTTCCAACTACCAAATGAACAGTCCCATTATCAATGGGATTAAGATTTAAACTACAATCTTTATAATTTTTATTATTTATAACTACAAAACCATCAACTTCATTTAAAATATCGTTTTCACATTTTAAAGACACAGTCGCTGGTGAACCAACAAAAACAATCAAACTATTAGCAAAATTATCATTATAAATAAAATCAACTTTCTTACTCTCTAAACCAAGTTTTGACATTATGAATGTCAAAGAGTTGTTTACAATTTCACCATGATCAGAGTTTAATTCAGTCAATTCAGTTGAACCAAAACTAGCACTATTTTTTAAAACAGTACCATCACCATTTTCATAACCATAACCCACAAATTTTCCATCTGGCCATAAACCAAAAGTTTTATCAAAAACCGACCTGTTGATTAATTTAATTATATTTGGAGTTGAAAATCCAACACCAGTCGATAAAAACAATTTATCTGATATTTTACTAACTTGATTATTTTTATTTATTAAAAAATTATTTTTTGTTTCCAATTGATTTTGTTTTAATAAAATACCATTTCTAGAAACATAATTATCATAAGTAGGCAATAAGTCTTTAACCACTGGGGCATAAGCTCTTAATTTATCTAGATCAGTAATAAAACCTTTATTTTGTAAGTTTAATAAAATTTGAAAAATTACCGAACTTAATCCTTTTGAATTAGCCACTTTGCCACCATTCCAAACAGTATATACGTCCAAAGAACCTAAATGAGGAGAACCTAAAGTAATTATATTTTTTAATCTTTGATCATTTGAATGTTCTTGTCCCCATATTCTGGCCACAACACCACCAAGACTATGACCTATTAAATAAATTTCATCATTATTACTTATATTTTTACTTTCTAGAAAAATATTAAAATTATTTTCACTTTCACTAATTGATCTTCTCCAGTCATAATTCCAAACAAAGAAATCTTGATTTCTTACTAAACCATTTTTTTCTAAATTCTCAATCAAGCCATCATAATTATTAACAAAAGGAGTCATTTTCCAATCATTATTACTAACATTTTTATTGTAAACAATTGCCTCCGGGTTCCAGCTCGCCCCTAATCCTGGTAATATAAAAATCTTTTTTTTAGGAATTGGTATCGGAGTAGGCGTTGGTGTAGGTGTAAAAGTTGGTGTTGGAGTAGGTGTTATAGTCGGTGCCAATGTTGGTGTTAATGTAGGATCAGGGAACGGAGTGTTGGTTGGAATAGGGGTAGGAGTTGGAGTCAAAAATGAATTAATTCTTAAATCAGAATAATAATTAACTGTTTTACTATAATCACCTCCCCAATTCCAAAAACCAACACCGCCATAAAATAAATTTTGATCAACAATGGAAAATATTAAAATATCGTTAATATAAACTACAATCTCATTATTTCTAATGATTATTGAAAATTCATAAGCGACATTTTTCTCTAAATTAATACCAAAATTTTTAAGTTCAATCCTTTTCATTTCATGATAAGTACCAGAATAATATTTCCATAAAACAACTTGATTAATATTTTTATCCTGAGACCATGAAGGTTCTTCAAATCTAGTATTCAAAACATAGTAATTGTTTAAGTCTTTTACACCAAATAAAACTTCTTGATCAATACCATTAATATTTGTCCCATTAAAACTGAAATCTAAATTTTCACCAAAGTTATTCATTTTTGATATTAAAAGTGAACTACCTTTTCTGTTTATATTACCTATCAATTTATTATTTGACACAGACCAACTATTAAAATCAGATGTACTACTAGGAATAAAAACCCAGTTTCCCAAAGAATCAAAATTATCGACTAAATAATTTTCTGCTAAAACGTCATATGGTAAAACGAATGGTAAAATTAAGAAAAATAAAAAATAAAATTTCTTCAATAAAGTATTTATAATCACAATTAAAGTGTAAATAATTTATCAAATATGTCAATAGAAAAAAAATTAGATTTAATTGTAGTTAATTATAATTCAACAAACTGTTTAAAAAAATTAATTCAGTCAACAAAAAAAATATCAAAAATACTAAATAAAATAATAATAATTGATAATAATTCAAATAATTTTAATCTTAAAAAAAATAAAAATATTAAAATAATTAAAAACAAAAAAAATTTAGGATTTGCAAAAGCTGTTAATCAAGGAATAAAGATATCAAAATCAAAATTAATCCTACTATTAAATCCAGATACTTATTTTACTAACGATTCAATAAAAAAAACATTTAATCTAATTAATGAAGATTCTAGTATAGGTGTTATTGGTGGAAAAATTTTTTTTCCAAACCATAAAATATATCCAAGTGCAAATAATAAACCCACATTTTTAACAGGAATTTTTGAATTTACTAATCTCAAAAAAATATTTCCAAAAAATAAATATTCCAAAGAATTCTGGATAGAACAAAATATTAAAATTACAGAACCCAAAGAAGTATCAGCAGTCTGTGGTGCATATATGATATTCAGATGATTAAAAAGAAATAAATTAAACTTATTTAGTGAAGATTATTTTATGTATATGGAAGATGTGGATTTTGGAATAAAAAACAATGAAAATGGTCTGAAAGTTATTTTTGATCCAAATTCTTTCGTAATACATATCGGAGGAGTTAGCACCCCTAATAAATATCGAACATCTCTAAATTATTGGTATAAATCTAGAAAAATATTTTTTAAAAAACATCTTCCTAAGATTCAAGCTATAATATTAAATACTATTTTTACCATTGAAGAATCAATTTTAAAGATTAGAAACACATTAAATCATGAAAAAATTGACTAACATCTCGCTTCTCCTGATCACCAAAAACGAATCGGAAAATTTAAAGAACAATTTTAAATGGTTAGACGAATGCAAAACTATTAATGAAGTAATTATTGTCGATGACAATTCTACAGACGATACTGTCGAAACTGCTAAAAAATTAAATTCAAAAAACAGAAATGTTAAAGTCTTTAATAGGGGATTAAATAATGATTTTTCCGCTCAACGTAATTTTGGAATTTGCAAAGCATCCAATGATTTAGTCTTTTGGCTTGATGCTGACGAATATCCAAGTAAAAAATTAATCGGATTTTTAAATCATATCGATAAACATAAATATAACAATTATTCTTTTAAACGCCAAGACATCTTCCTTGGTAATACGTTAAAACATGGTGAAACGGCTTCTTTAAAATTCACTCGATTGTTCAATAAAAATTTTGGTAAATTTGATGGTCAGGTTCATGAAACTTGGGTATCTGTAAAAACAACCAAAGAAACAGATTTAGTTATTAATCATAATTCTCATAAAAATTTAAAATCTTTTATGGAGAAAATTGATCTTTATTCCACTATTAGATCTCAAGAATTATTTGACCAAAAAGTTTCTACTAATCTTTTTGAAATTATTTTCTTTCCAATTGGTAAATTTCTCCAAAACTATATCTTTAGATTTGGATTTTTAGATGGAACTCCAGGAATTATTATGGCACTCTGCCTTAGTTTTCATGTCTTTTTAAATAAATCTAAGCTATGGCATTTATCACAACTATAATTTTTACTTTCACCGTTTTTTCTTTCTTTATTGGTCAAATATATCGAATTAATCTTTTTAATTTATCTTTTCCTTTAATAGACATATCTATAATTTTATTATTTTTGTTTAATCTTTATTCACATTTCAAAACTAAAAATTTTAAAATTAAAAATAAATATTTTTTATATTTTTTAATTTTTGCTTGGATTAGTTTATTAATTAATTTATTTCGATTTCAAATTAATTCTTTAACACCGTTTTTTTATCTAATTCGCTTGAGTTGTTTATTATCCTTTTTTATTCTTCCTTTTAATATTGAAAATAAATTTAAGAACATATTTTATTTATCTATTATTGCTAATATTATCTTTGGTTTTATTCAATATTTCTTCTGGCCAAATTTTACTTATTTTGACGCTTTAAATTGGGATCCACATTTATATCGATTGGTTAGTACTTTCTTTGATCCCACTTTCACCGGTTTAATTTTTCTATTTTTTATCATCAAAACCTTTTTAAACAAAAAAACACCTTATCGAATACCACTATTAATCATCAGTTACATCGCCATGGCTCTAACCTATAGCCGTTCCACTTATTTATCTTTTTTAATTGCTTTTATTTATATTGCTAAACATTATAAAAAAATAAATATATTTTTAATTAGTTTATTTATTATGTCTTTAACCATAATTGTTTTACCTAGACAACCTGGAGAGGGAACTAAATTAGAAAGAACATCTTCTATAACAGCCAAAATTCAAAATTACCAAGAGGCTTTAACAAATTTTAAAAAATCACCAATCATCGGTATTGGTTATAACAACATCTCTTTTGTTCGAGATAAGAAAATAACCAATTCTCATGCCAATTCTGGATTTGATGGTAGTTTGGCTACTATATTTGTTTCTACGGGAGTAATCGGTGGTATTTTGTTTTTACTAGGAATTAAAGATTTATTTATCAACAGTTCGATTCTTCAAAAAACCATGATCATTTCTATTTTATTTCATTCTATATTTGCTAATTCCTTGCTCTATCCTTGGGTATTAATATCTTTAGTTTTATTTTAAAGACTGTAAGTAATTGTTATCTTTTTTTTAGTTTCATTTCCTGCCAAATCTCTACTTATTACTTCTAATTCATTTTTACCCATATTGAGTTGAAACTTTAATTTAAACTTACCATCATCATCAACTACGGCTACTTTTCCATTAATCGTTACACTAGTATCTTTCTCCGACTCTCCAATAACATCAAAATCAGCATAATCTATTGTCAATTCAGATTCAGCCGGATTAGTTATTTTTAAATCGGGAGCTTTATTATCAAAAGATACAACTATAGGAACTGAACCGTCACTAGAACCAGCCTCTTTACTTATTGCTAAGGCACTAAAACTATTATCTCCATCATCTAAAGGAATATTTTTAAAAACAAAATCTCCACTTTCTGTAACCTGTGTCTTACCTATTGAAACTTCATTTTTAAATAATTCTACTTCAACTCCAACCTCAGTAAATCCATTAACAGAAATATTAGCACTATTAGTTGCTTCATAAGGTATTACCAATCTAGGTGCCAATGGTGGAACTAGTTTTTTATCAGAACTGTCTACTTTCTTAGTATTTCCCAAAAAAACAGAAAACTTTACTAACAATGGTAAGCCAAATAATATTACTAATATGATTGACAAAATTGTCAAAAAACCCATAAAGACAGTCTTTTTTGTTACTGTCTCGTCATTTCTTCGAGCCAACCTTGATCTTTTAAATTCAGCCATAATGTTACTTATTGTATCAAATTTTCAGAGCCGATAGGTAGAGTCGAACTACCATCGACGGTTTACGAAACCGCAGTTCTGCCGTTGAACTATATCGGCCTAATATAAAAAGAGAGCGGCTAGAGGGAATTGAACCCTCGACTTATCCTTGGGAAGGACACATTTTACCACTAAACTATAGCCGCAACGATTTATTTTAGCATGCGAACTATTTCAAGCTCGGTATCGTTAAAATCATACCAATTTCCAAACTATTTGGATCATTAAGTTTTATTTTATTAACCTGCCAAATCTTTACCCATTGATATCCATCACCATAAACCTTGACTGATATTTTCCATAAACTGTCATTTTTAACAACTTTATATTCAGACCCAACTAATAAATTAGTATCTTTTTTTGTTGTTGAACCATCAGTCAAAACTTCACTATCTATTTTAGGTAAAATCAATTTTTGGCCAATCTCAAGACTACCAGGATTCTTTAAATTATTTTCTTTAGCAATCAGACTCCATTTATAACCATCTTTATATTTATCAACAGCTATTTTCCATAAATTATCTCCTTTCTTAACAACATATTCATTTTCGCTAACATTTTCTTTTACGTTTTGGCTAATTTCAATATCACTAGAACCAGGAATAGCGATGTTTCCTTTTTTTCTTTGGAAAAAATTAAATATTAAACCTACTACTACCATCACAATTACTAAACCCAAAAACATGCTTACAATTTCTTCTGTAGAATTAAAATATTTCCTTTTAAGTCGCTTCAAATTCATATTATTTGATGATAATAAAAAACTATAACTAAATATCAATTTACACCTTTATTCCTCTAATTTCAATATTATCTACTACAAATTCATCTGTTTTTCCAACGAATTTACGCATATTTTCCGCAAACGCCATTAATAAATCTTTGTTTAACCTATATATTCTTTGTTTCCCCAATATTTTAAACTCCACTAATTTCGCTTTTCTTAAAATTGATAAATGATTTGACAATGTTGATTGTCCAATATTGTCAAAATATTTTAATAACTGATTAACAGACAATTCTTGATTATTATTCAACAAAGTAATTATCTTTCTCCTATTTATATCTGCTAAGGCTTTAAATATTTTATCCATATAATCTATTATATCGACAAACATCAATATAATCAAAGCTTAACTTCTTCTTGATTATTTAAATAAATTAGGGCAAAATTAACCACTATGAAAAATTACGATGTCAAACAAGAAAAAACTTTAGTATTAATCAAACCAGATGGAGTTCAAAGAGGACTAATCGGTGAAGTAATTAAAAGATATGAAACTTGTGGACTTAAATTAGTTGCATTAAAAATGGTTATTCCAACTAAAGAAATGGCTCTAAAACATTATTCTACTGATCCTGATTGGGCTATTAAAACCGGTACTAAATCTTTTGAAGCTTATGAAAAACAAGGTCGACCACTTCCTGGTAAAGACCCAGTTGAATTTGCTGAAGGCATCAGACGAAAACTTTTAGATTTTATGAGCAGTGGTCCAGTTGTGGCTATGATATGGCAAGGAAATGGAGCAGTCGCTATCGTCAGAAAAATTACTGGTTCCACAGAACCACTTTCTTCAGCTCCAGGCACTATTAGAGGTGATTACACTATCGATTCTTATTCTATGGCTGACACTGATAGTCGAGCTGTTAGAAATATTATCCATTCTTCTGGGTCAGTTGAAGAAGCCAAAGCCGAAATTGATGTTTGGTTTACTAAAGAAGAGATTCTTTCTTATCGACTTGTTAGTGAAGAAATCATCTACGATGTCAACCTTGACGGAATTCTAGAATAAAACTATTCTAGATTAATGACTTTTTTCAAAAAAATATTTATCTTTATATTTTTTTTGGTGGTTTTTTTGATGTCACCAAAATCAATTAAAGCAATTGATTCTCAATCTACCAAAGCCACAATCACCAATATTCTTGAAGAAAAACAAATTTCTGTCATGGGAGTTAACCAACTCTATCAAAAATTAGAACTAGAGCTAGATTCCAATCATCAAAAAATAATTATTGAAAATGGTGACCAAGCTTTGGCCAATATTATAAAATACAACCGTAATGATCGAGTTATTGTTACTAATGACAATATTGACGGGGTAGACCACTATTCAATTACTGATTTTGTCCGTACTGACAGTTTAGTTTTATTATCTATAATTTTCCTAGTTTTTTTAATTTTTATTGCCAAATGGAAAGGTGTTTCTTCTATTTTAGGTATGGCCTTTACGTTTATTATCGTTTTTATTTATGTCCTACCAAAAATATCATCCGGCAGTAACCCTATTTCTATTGCCATTATTGGTTCACTAATCATTATTCCTTTTTCTTTTTATTTAACTCACGGCTTTAACAAAAAAACTACTGTCGCTATAGTAAGCTCTATTCTTTCTCTTATTATCACTATAGTTTTAGGATCAATTTTTATTAAAATCGGACACTTAACCGGACTTTCCTCAGAAGAAGCTGGTATGTTATCTCTCAAACAATCATATTTAAATATGAAGGGAATTTTATTGGCTGGAATTATTCTTGGAACATTAGGTGTTTTAGATGATATTACTATTGCTCAAACAGCTGTCGTTGAAGAACTTTCGAAGACTGGAAAATTTTTAAAAAGCATCGATCTTTATAACCATTCCATGTCAGTTGGTAGAGATCATATTGCTTCCATGGTAAACACTTTAATTTTAGCTTACGCTGGTGCTTCACTACCATTATTATTAATATTTATTGATAATCCACATCCATTTTCAGAAATTATCAATTTCGAAATGATTTCAGAAGAAATTATTCGAACTTTAATTGGTAGTATTGGTTTAATATTAGCTGTTCCTATAACCACTTTTTTAGCTACCAATATTTATTCTAGACCAAAAAATAAATTATTTTAGCAATTCTAATATTCTAGACACACCATCATCCGCTTTAAATTGATCAAACAACACAGTCTTCCAACCCATTTTGTCAGGGATAACTAAATTTTCTGGTTTATCATCAACAAACAAAATTTCATTAGAATTTACTCCTGATCTTTTTTGAGCTATTTCATAAATTTCTTTATCTGGTTTCATTGTCGCCACGTCAGAAGACAATATAATCTCACTATATTTTATTTTAGGAACCCAATCATCATTAAAAGCTGCCCACCAAACATCTGCATGAATATTTGAAATAATTCCCATTTTTATTTTTCCTTCCAAAGAAGTAATCATCTCAAAAATCGGTTTAATAATTTTATAATCCGACACCCAAGATTTTGCCAATTTATAATTTAAACCATTATTGAGATTAAAATTTTCCACACATTTTTTCCAAAATCCATCAACACTATCCTTACCCACATCCATTTCATCTACAAAATTGTTATAAAAATTTTTAAATTCATTTTTGTCTAAACCAAAATCATTACAAACTTTTGTAAAAACATTATCATAATTAACTAATACCGCCCCAAAGTCAAAATAAATAAATTTAATCATGGCTACATTATACTTTATTCATTTTTTTTAAGTAAATCACTTTGAGTGTTATAATCCGATTACCCCGAAGAACGATAGCGTTTTTCAAAAAAGTAAGAAAGAACATTGAAAAGGAGTGTGTTTAAAATGTTGAAAAGTAAGATTGAAGCCGCCAAAACTGTAGTAGAAATTGTCGGACTGATTCCAGAACTAAGGGTCTGTAAAAAAAATCCCAAAACGATTATGGCTTTCTACGACAAAGTCAAAGAAATCACCAGTCAAACAACAGACGAAACCGATCTTGGAATTATTAAAACCAATTTCATAGATCATCCAGCTATCGACTCCGAAGAAAACAATAATCTGGCAATTTTCATTCTCCAACAGTTCATCGCCACCGCCAAGTCCGATGTCAGATTGGAAATGATTACCAAAGACATTGACAAATGTGCAGATCCAAACCTATCTTTTTATTACGAAGAAGCCAAAGCATCATTCGTTTCACCTGAACAAAATTAACACTCTTTTTTGGCACCCACGCCGTATAAATACCTATTTATACGGCTTTTCTTTAGAATAAAAAACTAAAATAAAAACTATTTTAAATAAAAATTATATTTAATGCTACTAGCTTTTACAAAACCAATACTTTCATAAAGTTTATGAGCCGATATAGCCGTATCTAAACAAGTCAAATTTATCGATTTGTAACCATTTTTCTTGGCATAATCAATAACATATTCAAAAAGTTTTTTAGCAATTTTTTGACCTCGATATTCTTTTAATACTGCCACATTAAAAACTTCTAATGCTGGTTGAAAAGAAAAAGTAAACAAATCTAATTTGTAAAAAGTAACACTTCCAACAACTTTATTTCCATTTTTCGCCACTATAATTTTATAATTAGCTTCTGTGTCGTATTTTTCATATTCAGAAATACTATTACTTCCATCAAAACATTCATCGATTAACGCTTTATATGATTCTATATCCGACTTTTTTAATATTTCTATCTCCATTCCAAATTATACAACTACGAAATAGATAATTAAATAAATATAGTACGTTTTTTGATAGATTTTGATCGCAAAAGTAATATTTCTATATTGAAAAAGTAGAAAAAAGTAATATACTCGATATTATCCGTTAAATAAACAAAATGCCTACAGAAAGACCTAGTTTTCTTGATCGAGTTAATTCCGCCCAACAAAATATTAACGGTGTTTGTGGAAATGAATCACAAAGAAATATTACAGAAGCACAAAAAGACCTTACTGATCTTGGTGTAGTATCAGCTTTTCAAGAAGTAATTGATAAAGGAATTATAACTATAAAAGGGAATTCAGATAAACCAATTCATATAGAAACTGGGGCATCATTTTCGTTCCCTGGTTATTTTTTAGTGTACACAGACTGCAAACATTGGATTGAAGGTAGTGGTGATTATAGCGGTTACTTTAATATTACAAAAGAAGCAATAGGAGTTGTAAAAACTCAAGTCGGTTACCAAGTTGGTTGTTACAATAGAAGCGTAGAAGACAATACTTGTTGGTGGGAAAACAAAGGAGAAACCTGTTCTCATTATGATATGCGTGCAAAAATGATATCACAAAGAAATGAAGTTCTAAACGAATTAGCTACCGTTATTGCGATTTTTAAACATAATCAAAGAATAGAAAAAACTGGATCAGTTGATTTTCTTAAATATCCATAAGATTTCATTAAAAAATCCCCTAAAATAGGGGATTAATTACTTTGCGGGCCGTGTGGGACGAAGTTGGAACGTTTTTGATAGATTTTGATCTCAAAAGTAACATTTCTATATTGAAAAAGTAGAAAAAAGTAATATACTCGATATCATCCATTAAATAACGATAAAAAAAAATGACAAACTGGAATGCTGAAATAACAAGACTAAGAGCTCAAGAACAAACTGAATTTCAAACCGGACAGACTCAATTATTAAGAGGTAATGAACGAAGAGAAAATCAAATTATCAACGAACTAAAAATAAACTATGAAAACAGAGTGATTCCTAGTTTTCATATTTTAGATAGTTTTCATATCCCTGAAAGACTAAGCGAAATAAAAGATCAAGTTCTTGGTGGAGGTCAAATAATAAAAACCCCAAAAGATTTTAATCAACATAAAGAATTATCATTACGTGATATATGGGATAGTTCCTATCATCGTTTTATAACAAAATTCGATAATTTACCACCAAACAATAATTTTGATTTAACCGAAGAAGATAAAAGAGATATTGGTCAAAATTGTCCACATGCAACATATGTATTAGCCGGACCAAAAAGACTAATCTATTACTCAAGTACAGACGGAGATGGTGTTGAGAGTGAATATGTCAAGGAAGGGTACGAAACAATTAAGGTAGTATCTGATGGGACTTATTTAGAAATAAGTGGTATTCATATTGAACTTAATAAAAACACAGTAGAAGAAATAAATGAATTAATTAAAAATCATTTGGTAGAATATTGCTCAGTATTAATCAGACGTAGAGAATATGTCAATTCGCGCAAAGATTTACTGTTAAGATACAATCAACTACAACGACAAAAACAAAGACGAAGTTTATTAGATATATTCTTAGGAAAATAATTTTACCAACACACAAAAAAATCCCCTAAGATAGGGGATAATTCATTTACGGGCCGTGTGGGACGAAGTTGGAACGTTTTTGATAGATTTTGATCTCAAAAGTAACATTTCTATATTGAAAAAGTAGAAAAAAGTAATATACTCGATATTATCCGTTAAATAACGATAAATAAAAAATGACAAACTGGGAAAGCGAAAGAATTAATTTTTTACAACAACAAGCCGAAAATGATAGAAATGAAAAAGATGCTCAATTATTATCTAAACAAACAAAAGAAAGAGAAGTAATTATTAAATTAGAAGAACGTTACAGAAGTGAAATTTTACCTGGATTTGAATTGTTAGATAAATTAGGAATATCAACTACACTTCAAGAAATAAGAGATCAAGTTTGGAAAATTGGAGAGATAGAGAAAAGCCCTAAAGATTTTGAAGAATTTAAAAAAAATACACATTTAAAACCCCAATACAAATTACATACCCATACTATAAGTTATATACCTCCACAATCTTATTGTGATGATAAGGGAAACCCAGATTCAACAGACGAAAAAGCATTTGACACAAGACCATATTTAATAATTAGTACGGATTGTTTATCTATTTTTATTGCTAGAGATTACGCAGAAAAATCAATATTAATACCTTTAGCAGAAAATGAAGAAGATAAAGATAAGTTACATCAAATATTATTAGAAGATTGTTCCAAGAGACGTGATTATTCAAAAATTGAACCAATACTTCTCTCTAAACCAGGTCTTTTAACAAAATTAGTAGAAACAGCTGATCGAGATTGTTCACCACATATACCAGATCCACATATTCCAAAAGGATTTGAATATTTAAAAACAGAATACGGAGCCAAACCTAAAACAAGACGAAGTTTATTAGATATATTTTTAGGAAAATAGTTTCACTACCATCATTAATTAATCCCCTAAAATAGGGGATTAATTACTTTGCGGGCCCGATGGGATTCGAACCCACGATCTTCCGCGTGACAGGCGGATGTGCTAGACCGCTGCACCACGAGCCCTTAAGTCGGTCTTAAAGTATAGATACTATATCAAAACTTTTAATTCAAAACAATGATTTATAATAATAAGTGTGATTAATAGATCTAAAATCTATTCCAATTCTGATATAGCTGAAATTCTTCAAAATATTGCCACCGCCTACGAAATCAAAGGTAAAGATTATTTTCGAATCAAATCTTATCAAGACGCTGCAGAAACTATCATTAGTTATCCAAAGTCTATCCAAAAACTTTACCAAAAAGATCCTAGTTTAGTTGATAATATCCCTGGTATCGGCCCAAATATTTTTAAAAAAATATCTTACTTACTCGAAAAAAATAAATTACATCCCGATATTATTAAAGCTTTTAAAAACATTCATCCTGCCGTTTTTACTTTTACTAAAATAAATAGTATCGGACCAAAAATTGCCTACACCCTGACTAAAAAATTAAAATTTTCTAAAAATCCCTTAGTTTCTGTCAACCAGTTAATTGAATATGCTCAAAATCAGAAAATTAGAAATTGGCCTCATTTTGGAGAAAAATCAGAAAAAGTTATTTTAGAAAACAGTTTGGCTTTTTTAGGTCAATCTCGTCGGATGAAATACAGTGAAGCTAAAATGATAGCCGATAAAATTATTGTTTTTTTAAAACAAAAATTTCCTCAAATTGAGTTTGTCGCTTTAGGTAGTCTTCGTCGCCAAAGTTCAACTGTTGGTGATATTGATATAGCTGCCAAATCAAATGATTCTAGACCAATTTTAGAGCACTTTATATCTTATCCCGATAATATCCAAACTTTAGATATCGGCACCAAAAAAGCTTCTATAAAAATTTATCCCGATATTAGAGTTGATATCATGGTTCAGCCAAGTAAAAACTTTGCTTCTTTAGTTCAACATTTTACTGGCTCAAGACAACACAATATTTTACTTCGAAAATATGCTTTGTCTTTGGGTTTATCTATTTCAGAATATGGCATAAAAGACCTTAAAACAGGTAAAACTAATACTTTTGATACTGAAGAAAAGCTTTATAATTTTCTTAAACTTAGATTTATAGAACCACAATCTAGAACCGGCGAAAAAGAAATTGAAACCGCTCAAAAATGCTATAATGAAAAAGTTAAAGTTTAATTTATTTAAATGATATATATTCTTGCACTCATAATTATTTTAGCTTTATTTGTTTTATCTTTTTACAACAAACTCAAACGTCTTCAAGTTCAAATTGGAGCATCTGTTCAAGAAATTGGTAACCAACTCAAACGACAAGCCAATCTTATCCCTAATCTAGTTGATTCCGTTAAAGGATATATGAAACATGAGAAAGGAATTTTTGAAGATCTTACCAATGCTCGAAAAAGTGTCGATGAAGCCATTACTAGTCAAGACAATAAAAAAATCGATAAAGCTCAAGAATTAATTAACAAGGGTATTAGTTCACTTAAAGTGATTATGGAAAGTAATCCAGAAATTCAAACTTCTGGATTGGTCAACAATCTTATGGATGAACTTCGTGATACTGCCGACAAACTTATGTATGCCAGACGAACTTTAATTGATCTAAGCGCTGACTATAATAGTTCAATTGTTACTATTCCTGGTGTTTGGATTGCTTCTGTTCTCGGTTTTAAACCTGAAAAAGGTTTAGAAACTGCCACCAATTCCGATCAAATCAAAGTTACAGATGAGGAAATGAAAAATCCAAAAGTAACTCTATAAAATGGTCAATGTCTACGAACAAATAAATAATAACAAAATCAGATCAGGGATTATTATCTCTTTGTTTATTCTATTTATTAGTATTACTGTTTATTTAATTTCTTATTCTCTAAATCTCGACTCATCATTATTAATCATTGCTGTTATTTTTTCTTTAGTCTCTTCATTTAGTAGCTATTTTTGGGGAGATAAAATTGTTCTTACATTAAATCAAGCCAGACCAGCCACTAGAAAAGAATTTTTTAATTTTTATACCGTTACTGAAAACTTAAGTTTAGTAAATCAAACTCCAACTCCAAAAATTTTTGTCATCGATAGTCCAGCCATGAATGCTTTTGCTACTGGCAGAGATCCAGACCACGCTGTAGTTTGTGCTACCACTGGACTTTTAGAAAAACTAAACCGCAGCGAGTTAGAAGCAGTCATAGCTCATGAACTTTCTCACATCAAAAATTATGATATTCGTCTAATGACTATTGTTAGTGTCTTAATCGGCACTTTATCAATTTTGATTAATATGGCTTACCGTAGTAGTTTTTTTAGAGATAGTCGTGATAATGATGACAATAATGGCGGTGTATTAGCTATAATTGGTTTTATTTTAGTTATTTTTGCCCCTATAATCGCCCAACTTATTCAATTAGCTATTTCTCGTCGTCGTGAGTATTTTGCTGATGCTTCAGCCGTAAAACTTACCAGACAACCACAAAGTTTAATTAATGCTTTAAAAAAATTATCTTCAGATAATCAAAAATTAGAAACCGCTTCCACTGCTACCGCTTCTCTTTATATTACTAATCCATTTAAAGGCAATAAAATTGCCTCTATGTTTTCAACTCACCCCCCAATTGAAGACAGAATTAAAGCTCTAGAACAGATGCTTTAACTGATAAAATCTATCTATGTCTAATTTTGTTCATCTTCATGTTCACACAGAATATTCTTTATTAGACGGATTAACTAAAATAAAAAATTTAGTTAATACTGTTAAAGAAATGGGGATGAATTCTATTGCCATCACTGATCATGGCAATATGTATGGAGCAATTGAATTTTACAAAGCTTGTAAAAAAGCAGAAATAAAACCAATTATTGGTTGTGAAATATATACCACTTCAAACCGTTTAGACAAATCTCCCAACAATCGTCGTAGTAATCATTTAATCTTGCTTGCCAAAAATACTCAAGGGTATAAAAACTTAATGACTTTAGTTAGTATTGCTAATATTGAAGGTTATTATTATAAACCACGTATTGATTGGGAAACTTTAGTTAAATATCACGAAGGTTTAATTTGTAACAGTGCTTGTGTCGAGGGAGAGATTGCCCAATTAGTTATTGACGGTGAATATGAAAAAGCCAAATCTAGAGCCAAAGAATTTCAAGATTTATTTGGGGAAGACTACTATTTGGAAGTTATGCGTCATCCAAAACTTGATGTTCAAGAAATTGCCAACAAAGGGTTAGTCAAAATTAGCCGTGAATTGGGAATTCCTTTAGTAGCTACCAACGACGCTCATTATCTTAAAAAAGAAGATGCTTTTGCACAAGACGTTTTATTGATGATTAATACTCAATCAACTATTAATGACACCAAAAGATTAAGTATGATGGAGGCTGGTGATGATTTTTATATAAAATCTCCACAAGAAATGATTGATGCCTTTGCTGATTTACCAGATGCCATAGAAAATACTCAAAAAATTGCTGATAAATGTGACTTAGAAATTGAATTAGGTAATTGGTATTTTCCTAAATTCAAACTTCCTGAAGGAAAAACAGCCGAGGAAACTTTAAAAGATTTAGTTTACGAGGAATCAAAATTACACTATGGGGAAATTAGTTCAGAAATAAAAGACCGATTGGAATATGAACTTGATGTCATTTGTTCAAAAGGTTACGCGGCCTATTTTTTAATCATGCGAGATTTTATCCAATGGACAGAAAAGAATGACACGCCGACTAATACGAGAGGTTCTGCAGCAGGTTGTTTAGTTGCTTTTGTTTTAGGTATTACCTCTGTTGATCCATTAATTTATCAACTACCTTTTGAAAGATTTTTAAACAAAGATCGTCCATCTCCTCCTGATATCGATTTAGATATTTCTGATACCAAAAGACAAGATATGCTTTATCACATTATTGACCAATACGGCAAAGACGCTGTGGCTCAAATATGTACTTTTGGAAGAATGATGGCTAAAGGTGCTGTTCGTGATACTGCTAGAGTTTTAGGCTATGAATATGCAATTGGAGACAAAATAAGCAAACTTATTCCTATGGGATCTCAAGGGTTTCCTATGTCTATTGATAAAGCTTTAAGTACTGTCCCCGAACTCAGTGCTTTATATGCTTCTGATCCAGACTCTAAAAGAATTATTGATACAGCCAAACAAATTGAAAGCTGTGCCCGCCATATTAGTGTTCATGCCTGTGCTATCGTTATTTCTCCAACTACTATAAACGAATTTTCACCTACTCAATTAGAAACTGGTGGTGATAAAACAATTACTCAATATGAAATGCATGCCGCCGAAGATGTTGGTTTAATTAAATTCGATATTTTAGGAATTAGAAATTTGTCATTTTTAGGAGAGTCGGTTTTAAATGTTCGTCGTATTAAAAATATTGATATTAATCTTCGAAAAATTCCTCTCGATGATAAAAAAACTTTTGACATGCTTTCAAAAGGGGACACTATGGGAGTTTTTCAATTATCAGGCGATGGTATGACCAAATGGCTTAAAGAACTAAAGCCAAATCGTGTTGAAGATTTAATGGCTATGGTGGCTTTGTATCGACCTGGTCCAATGGCTATCATTCCAGAATATATTGCTCGCAAAAGTGACCCTTCAAAAATTGAATTTTTTGATCCAAAAATGGAAAAATTTTTAAAAAGTTCTTATGGTCTTTTAGTTTATCAAGATGACTGTTTATATACTGCTATCGAACTTGCTGGTTACACTTGGACTGAAGTTGATAAATTTAGAAAAGCTATTGGTAAAAAAATTCCAGAAGAAATGGCTGCTCAAAAAATAAAATTTATCGATGGTTGTATTAATAATGGATACACCAAAGAACAAGCCGAAAATGTTTTTAAATTAATCGAACCATTTACTAGTTATGGTTTCAACAAAGCTCATGCAGCTTCATATGGAATGTTGGCTTATCGAACAGCTTATATGAAAGCCAATTATCCAGTTGAATATATGTGTGCCTTATTAACTGCCGAATCTGGAGATAGCGAAAAAGTAACCGATGGTGTTGAAGGTTGTCGTAAAATGGGCATAATTGTAGCTCCACCTGACATCAATCAATCATTTAGTGGATTTGAAATAGAAGAAAATTCAAAATCATTAGAAGGTTATGCTATTCGCTTTGGTCTTAGCGCTATCAAAAATGTCGGTGCTGCTGCTATTGAAAACATCATTAATGAACGTAAAGAAAATGGACCATTTGTTAGCTTTACTGATTTTTGTCTTCGAGTTGACACCCAAAAAATTAATAAAAGAGTCTTAGAAAGTCTTATTAAAGTTGGGGCTATGGATCAATTTGGAGAAAGAAATTCTATTTTAGCTTCAATTGATAAAATTAGAACTGATTGTGAAAAACTAAATACCAAAAAAAACAATGGACAATTCAGTCTTTTTGATAAACCAACTGAAGATAATGATACAAAAATTGTAGCTCCACCAGATGATTTTATTAAAACCGAACCAATGGACGAAAATCAACGACTCCATTTAGAAAAAGAACTTTTAGGCGTTTTCGTTACAGAAAATCCATTAGTCAAAATACTTCAATCTTTTGAGGATTTAGGACTACCCAATATTGAAGAGGTTTCTCGTCAAACACCAAACAGTAATGTCAAATTAGCCGCTGTTATTACCAAATTTAGAGTTATCCGAACCAAAAAAAATAACTCAAAAATGGCTTTTGCCACTCTTTCCGATAGTACTGGAGAAATAGAATCTGTTATTTTCCCTAAAATTTTTAATGACGTTGAGTCAATCTTAGCTGAAAATAAACCTTTTTATATCGAGGGGAAAATAAATCTCCGAGAAGGAGAAATATCTATTTTGGTTGATACTATAACAGACAAAATTCCTCAAAGCACCAGTAAATATGATTTTGTGATTAAAATTCCTGATAAAACCAGCCAAGGTCAATTAATGCAGTTAAATAAACTCCTTAAAGATAATCCAAATGGGCATAGAGGACTTATTATCCTACCAAATGGTAAAAATATTCCTCTCAATTACGGTGTAAACTATAACCAAGAATTAAAAGATCAAATAGACAAACTCTTGCTAAAAAAACCTTAGCTTGATAAACTACCAGAGTTTAATTTTGATATAATTTCAAATCAAAAAATATGGCAATCCAATTTAAATATCAAGACCAAGTCTTCTCAGTCGGAGATACTGTTAAGGTCAACTATAAAATTAAAGAAAAAGATAAAGAAAGAATTCAAGCTTTCGATGGCATTATTTTAGCTATTCAAGGTCTTGAAGATAATAAAAATTTCATCGTTCAAAAAGCAGCTTCTGGTGATGTTAAAGTTGAAAGAATTTTTCCAATCAATTCCCCTTGGATTGATAGTATAAAAAAATTACGATCTCCTAAAACCAAAATTAGAAGAGCTAAGCTTTACTATCTTCGCGATTCAAAAGCTAGAAAGATTTAATTAGAAATTTTACAATCTGGGTCTTTAGCTCAGTCGGTAGAGCAGTTGCCTTTTAAGCAATTGGTCGCGGGTTCGAGTCCCGCAGGACCCACATTTTTTATTTCTATTGGTGTTTATTCTCTTGGCCATTCTTTGAATGATAATATAGTTATATGGAATCAAGTGTTTCTCAACAAAACTGGAAAGATTTAGAAATTATTTGGGATTATCTCAATTTGAAAGTTAAACTACCAAAAAAAGCTGATGTTATCATTGTCGGCGGAGAAGGGAACTTGATCGACGCTGCTATTAGAGCATCTGAATTATATAAAAAGAAAATAGCACCTCTGATTATTTTTTCTGGTTTTGCCAATCCATATCTTCACGGTAAACAACCAGAGGCAGAAATTCTATCAAAAGTCGCCATTCGAAATGGCGTACCAAAAACTGCTATTATATTAGAGCCAAAAGCTACAAACACTGCGGAAAATATCACTAATTCAGTTATCATTTTAAAAAAGCATAATATTCAACCCAAAAACGTCATTTTAGTTCATAAACCATATATGACTAGGCGTTTTTTAGCAACCGCACAAGCTTATTGGCCTAAACCACAACCAAATCTATTTTCCACTAGTATTGAAACTAACATATTTGATTTTTATAAACTAAATCAAAAAATAGACGGTAAAAATAATAAGATGATAGAACTTATGTTAGGTGATTATGAACGTACAAAAACTTATCCACAATATGGTTGGATGACAAAACAACCAATTTATAAAAAAGTTGAAAAAGCTTATCAAAGATTAATTAATTCTGGTTTATCAGCAAAACCATTAAAAAAATAAATTTATGTCTCTTTACGGTTTAATTATTGGCATTGCACTGGTAATTGGTATAACTTATTTTCAAAAAAAGAATTCTGTAATCCCAAAAAACAAAGAAGATTATTTTATTTTAGGAATCATTATTTCTGCTATTGTCGGAGCTAGAGTCTATGGAGTTATCGCTGCTTGGGATTATTTTTATCAAAATCCAATTCAAATTCTAAATCTACGTGGTGGAGGACTTGGAATCTTTGGTGGACTTATAGCCGGAATTATTTTTGTTTATATTTTTTCCCAAAAAAACAAAATCAAATTTTTAAGTATTACTAATCTTATAGTTCCTATAATTCCTTTGTGTCAAAGTATTGGTCGATGGGGAAATTTTTTTAATCACGAAATTTATGGATCCAATGGTCAACCTATTTGGTTATATGAATCAATTCTACTTTTTTTATTTTTCTTTTTTATAAAAAAACTAAAACATCACCAAACAGCAATTTATTTAATTTATTATGGAGCTATTAGATTTATATTCGAATTTATTCGTACTGATACAATTTCATTTTCCATTATTACTTTTGCCCAATTTTTAAGTTTAATTTTTATTGTTTTAGGTATTATAATCATAAGATATGAAAATACTTGTCATTAACCCTGGTTCAACCACTACTAAATTAGCTATTTACGACAATCAAGAAACCATTTTTGAAACAAAAATCGATCACGCTCAAGATCAAGAATTTCAAAAAAAATTTAGTCGCCCTGGAAGTGTTCTAGACCAAATTGAAGATCGATATCAAGCCATTGAAGATTTATTACAACAAAATCATATTGATCGTCTTGACGCCGTAGTTGGTCGTGGAGGTATGTTACCACCAATTCCATCAGGAACTTATCAAATAAACAATAAAATGCTTGATGATCTAAAAAATCGTCCACAAGCCAATCATGCTTCTAATTTAGGAGCACCACTAGCTCTAAAAGTTGCTCAAAAATTTAATATTACCGATAAAGCTTATATAGTTGATCCTGTCACTACTGATGAAATCGAACCCAAGAAAAAAGTCACTGGTATTGCAGAAATCAAAAGATACGCTGGTTGGCATGCCCTCAATCAAAAAGCCATTGCTAGAGAATATGCCAAATCTATTGGCAAAAAATATGAAGATTTGAATCTTATCGTGGCTCATTTTGGTGGTGGTTCTTCTTTTGGTGCCCATAAAAAAGGAAAGACCATTAATGTCATTAATGCTATTCCTGGCGAGGGTCCATTTACACCAGAAAGGTCTGGTTATCTACCTTCACAACAATTGGTTGAATTATGTTTTTCAAATAAATTTACCAAAGAAGAAATTTTACATAAAATTCTTGGTGGTGGTGGATTATTTTCACTTCTCAATACAAAAGATGTTTATTATTTAAATGTAAACTACAATAGTTTAGATAAAAATACCAAGGATATTGTTGATGAAATGATTACCGGTTTTGCTCGTTATATTTGCCATATCATTCCTGATTTTGAAGGAGAACATGTTGATCAAATAATCCTTACTGGAGGTATAGCTCAATGGAAACTTTTAACCGATAGAATTACACAATATTTAAAACAAGTAAATATTGGCATTACTGTCATTCCGGGAGAAAAAGAATTAGAAGCTCTACGTGATGGTACTATTCGTGTTTTGACTGGTGAAGAACCAGCTAAAGAATACTAATAATCACCAATCAATTGGATCTTTTCCGTTAAAAATCAGATAAGTATTTGTTTGAGAAAATGGCCTTGATCCAAAAAAACCATTATAAGCTGACAATGGAGATGGATGAGCTGATCTAATCACCATATGTTTATTTTCATCAATTACACTGCCTTTTTTTTGAGCATAAGCTCCCCATAAAATAAATACTAAATTTTCTTTTTGTTCTGACAAAATTTTTATTACTGTATCAGTAAATTTCTCCCAACCTTTATTTTGATGAGACCCCGCCATATGTGCTCTTACAGTTAAAGTTGCGTTTAACATTAAAACTCCTTGCTTAGCCCAATTTTCCAAATTACCATTTATATTTTTAGTTTTAATTCCCAAATCAGTTTCTATCTCTTTATAAATATTAACCAACGATGGGGGATTTGGAATATTGTTATTTACTGAAAAAGCCAATCCATTGGCCTGATTTGGTCCATGATATGGGTCTTGTCCTAAAATCACTACTTTTACCTTATCAAATGGAGTTAAATTAAAAGCATTAAAAACAAATTTAGCTGGTGGATAAACAGTTGTTTTTTGATACTCCGACTTTACAAAACTAATTAATTCTTCAAAATATTTTTCATCAAATTCTTTTTTTAGAACTTTTTTCCAGCTTTCCTCTATCTTTACTTCCATTTCCCATTTTACCTCATTATCGAATATAATCATTTGGTGAACATCTATTTTGTAGTTCTTTTCTTTTTAGGTTATTTAATTGGTAGCATTCCTTTTGGATATATTTTTGGCAAAATTAATCATCTAGATATTCGACAATTTGGTAGTGGTAATATTGGCGCTACCAATATTTCTCGCAAATTTGGTATCAAAGGTTTTTTAATTGTTGGTGTTTTAGATTTTTTAAAATCATATTTTTTTTGTTTATTTGTTTTCTCTCTACCTCAAGTCAGTTTAATTGAAAAATTAATTTTATCTTTATTACCAATTTTCGGTCATGTTTTTTCTATATTTTTAAGATTTAAGGGTGGTAAGGGTGTTAGTTGTACTTACGGTTTATTAGCTGCCATTTTTGGCTGGAAATTCATTTTAATCTGGTTTATTTTTTGGCTATTAATTTTAGTTATTAGTCGACTCATGAGCTTAACTAATTTAATCATGGCTATTTCATTTCCTATATTTTTCTGGATTAAATTTCATTCTTTTGCTAGTATTGTCATAGGTACAATTCTTACTTTTGTTATTTTTATAGCTCACCAAAAAAATATTAAAAAACTAATTAAAGGAAAGGAAAATAAAATATGAATTGGTTTCTTTTAAATATTCTTAATCTTACTAATACTACTCAAATAGATTTAATTCGTGCTTTCATTCTTTTTTTAGCAGGTGTGCTAGTTGCTTTTTGGGTCAAAAAAATTTGTCTTGAATTTCTAAAAAATATTCACTTTGATAGTGCTATTAGTCGAGTTGGATTAAGCGGAACAGTCAAAAAATTTGAACCAAATATTGATGTTGGAAAGTTAATCGCCATTGTGGTTCAACTTTTTTTTATTACTCTTTTTGCTATGTTTTTTTGTGAAGCCGTTAGTCTTTTTGCTTTATCCAATCTTTTAACAAAGATTATTCTTTATTACCCAAATATTTTTATTTCTATTATTATTTTTATAATTTCTATTTATAGTATCGACTTTATTCAAAAAATTGTTGTTGGTACTAAAACTTCAAAAGAAATCACTTATTCAAGATTTTTAGCCAAGATAATTGATTGGTCTATCAGAGTTCTTACATTTTTAGCTATTCTTTTTCAATTACAAATTGTTCCTCAATTAATCATCATTATTTTTATTGGTTTTGCTCTGGCTATCAGTTTAGCTATTGGTATTTCAGTTGGACTAGCTGCCAAAAAACCAATGGCAAAATTACTTAAAGAATTTCAAGACTCTATCTCTAAATTTTTCTAACCATAATGAAGTCTCAATTTCTTACTCCGGAAACTCTTCGTCGAATGCTAATTTCAGCTTATCAAAAAGTTATTTCCAAGAAAGAACAAATAAATTCAATTAATATGTTTCCTGTACCAGATAAAGATACAGGAGATAATTTAACCGCCACTTTACAAGGAGTTTACGACGCTATTGATCAAAAAAAATTTTCAAATATAACTCAACTTCGAGACACGGCCGTTGATGGAGCCATTTGTAATGCATCTGGAAATGTCGGTATTATTGTCACTGGTTTTTTAAATGGTTTTTTATCAAACCTGTCTAATAACAATATTTCCATTTCCGATTTTAACCAAGCTTTTTCTCAAGGCATGATATCTGCTTATGAATCAATTCAAAACCCAAAAGAAGGAACTATTCTAGATGTTATTCAAGCAAGTAATGATAGTTTTTCCAATTCTACTAAAAACAGCTTTCAACAAAACCTTCAAGAAGCTATTAAAAAAGCCAAAATTTCCCTAGATGCTACTCAATTAAAAATGGATTTATATCAAAAAACTAATACTGTTGATGCTGGTGGTTATGGTTTTCTTTTGATGTTAGAAGGTTTTCTTGATGGATTAAATGGTAAAAAATATCATTTTAATATTCCCCAAAAAATATCCCAAAAAACCACTAGTTTTCTACAGATAATTGATCATCGTTATGAAGTTATTTCTTTAATCCAATCACCAAAAATAACTAAAGAAAAAATTATCGATCAATTAATTAATTACGGTAATTGTCTCGATATTGTTCAGGCTAATCAAAAAGTTAAAATTCATATCCATACAGATTTACCTGATGAAGTAGTTAATTTAATTTCTCAATACGGTACAGTCATCAATATTAAAACTACTGATATGACCCAACAAGTCGAAGGTAATAATGATCACAGACAATCAACTGGTTTAGTTGTCGATAGTACCGCTAGTCTAGATCCTGACTTTACTTTAGAAAACGATATTTCTGTAGTTCAATTCAAAGCTAAATGGGAAAAAGTTGATCAAAAAATAAGTGATCCAAAAATTTCTATTTATCAAAAAATGAAACTTTTTGAAAATCAAACTGAAAAATATGGCTGGCCCAAAACTTCACAACCATCACCTCAAGCTTTTTTAAATGCTTTTAAAGAACAACTTCAAAAATACAATATTGTTATGTGTATCACTGCCTCATCTGCTATTTCTGGTTCATACAATAGTTCACTTCAGGCTAGGTCTTTTTTACCTACTTCAGATCAAAATCGAGTTATTATTCCAGATTTCCGACAAGTTGGTCCAGGACAAGGTTTTTTAACTATCAAAGCTGTTGAGTTGATTAAACAAGGTTATTCATCTCAACAAATTGAAAAAACACTTTTTAGTGTTAGTAATCATCTTAAAGTTTTTGTCATCCCAGACAAAATATCGTGGGCTGTCAAAGGTGGTAGAGTGGCTGGAAACAAAGCTAAAATAGTTAACTTTGCTCAAAAATTTAATTTTCGACCAACACTATATTTAACCCCCAAAAGTATCGGTATTATGAGAATCTATTTTGGCCATAAAAGTGTTTCTTTTTTAATTAATAAATACTTAAATCAGATAGCTAAAAAAAATAATATTAATAATTTACCATTAAAGGTAATTATTCAACACAGTTGTGATGATAAAGTTATCAGACAACTTATTCAAAAACTTGATCCCAAAAAATTTGAAATTATCCATAGCTCATTATTATCTCCAGTTTTAGGAATTCACGGAGGTCCAGATTCAATTTCAATTGGAGTTTTACTTCAAAACATATGAACTATATATTAATTTGTTTTATTTCTTATCTTTTAGGCTCCATTCCAACAGCTCTTATTTTAGTAAAAATTGTTACCAAAAAAGATGTTCGATCTAGCGATTCTGGAAATATGGGAGCCATGAATACTCTTCGAATTACTAAAAAAGAAAAAGGTCTATTTGTGGCTATTCTCAGTTTTCTTTTTGTTTGGTTGTTTGATTGTTTTAAAGCCGCTACTGCCATTTATTTATCACTTAAATTTAATTTAAATTTTACAATCACAACTTCTCTTTCCACCTTATTTGTTATTTTAGGACACAATTATCCAATTTGGTTAAAAGGTAAAGGCGGTAGGGGAGCTGCTTGTTTTATGGGAATATTAATGTATTTTCGTTTTTCTATTTTTTTATATTGGCTATTAATTATTTTTCTTTCATCTCTAATTACAGAAATTATTTTTCGAATATTCAATCATCAACAGATTACTTCAAAAATTATTTTTCAATCAATTTCCGATCAAATCATCGGTCGTTTAATTGGTGAACTTATCGCTATACCAATTATTTCTCTTATAGAACCAAAATTATTTCTACCAGTTTTATTTGGGTCTATTCTAATCGTTCTTCGTCATCAAATCAGATTAATAAAACAAATCGTCTCTCTTAAAAAATAAATGTGACTCCAGTGGAAAAAATTTATCCGCTGTGGTGGAAACCCACGATTATCCGCCAAAGGCGGATGTCCTAAACTATATGTTTAATAAACTCTCTCCCTATTCCTGATTTTAAATATTTTTCCAATAAAACTGCTTCACTTCTGGTATTACAAATTTGGACGAAAATCAATTCTAGTGGCAGAAGTGATTTTGTCGAAATAGACTGACCTGTAAAATGACGATACAATCTGTCATTAAGATCAGAAGTTTGACCTTTATAAAATTTCCCTGTGTTAAGACTTTTTAATACATACACATAATACATGTGAGCTGAGTGTTCCGAATTTCGAACACCTTTTAGTATACCTAGTCAAACTAAAAAATGTTTTTGAGTTGTACGGCATAGCTGTGAATTAAATCAAAGCTACTATTTTTTCTTCACAAGTTCTTCCAATTCTTTCTTTGTCATTTTTTGAATTGTATCAATCGCAATACTAGACAAGAGTTTGGCAGTATCAATAAATTCAAGAATTTGGTCGTCATCATATTTGTTATTTTCCTCTCCAAGTAATTCTCTTGCTTTCTTAAGATCCATAATTAATCTTACCCTATAATAGGGTATGTCATTTCTATCAGATGAAGCCGTCAAAGAATTTCAAGAAATCTACAGGAAAAAATGTGGAGAAATTAGTTTTGAAAAGGCAAGAATTGAGGCAGAGAGTTTTTTGAAGTTTTTTGCCTTAATATCAAAGCCAATCAAAAAACCGTCCGAAGATACCAAAATTGAATAAATTAATTATAAACAACTGCCTAAGAATCTCATCAGATAGGCGGTATAATTAACCATGCCAAAAGAAGCTTATTCAAGAGCAGTTATCGATCAACATCTTAAAGATGTAGGTTGGGACATTTTTGATACTAATCAAGTTGTTTTTGAAGATCATGGTGTAGCAGGTAGGGCCGACTACGTTCTTAAGGACAAACATGGAAAACCAATAGCTCTAATCGAAGCCAAAGCCCCAGATATTGATCCTTATTCAGCCAAGAAACAATCTTTTGATTATGCCGATTTACAGTACAAAGGAAATATCGATTATATTTTTTTAGCCAATGATCATATCATTTATTTTTGGGATTTTAATTCTGGTGGTGATGCCACCCCAGTTCCAGCTTTCTTTTCTCAAGACGATTTAGTTAGAAAAAGACAAACCAGATCAGCCAAAATTAGTGAACCTCTTAATCAAAAACCTATAAGCTCCGATTATTTTTCAGATATTAATTCCGATATTAAACTTCGACCTTATCAAATTGATGCTTTCAATGCCATTGCTAATGAATACGATCAAGGCAAAAGAGGATTTTTATTGGAGATGGCCACAGGTACAGGAAAAACTGTTTTATCTGCTCTTATCATTTCCAAATTTATCAAAACAAATCAAGCTCAAACTGTTTTATTTGTAGTCGATCGAATTGAATTAGCTCGTCAAACAAAAGGATCATTTGAAAAACTTCTTGGAAACTTATCAGCTATTGCCACTTACTGGGGAGAATCAAAAAAGAATTTAACTGGAGCCAATATCGTCGTCGCTACTATCCAATCATTAATCGCTCACGGAAGAGATGTTTTTACTCCAGGATATTTTGATTTAATTATCCATGACGAAGCTCACCGAAGTATTTATTCAGCCGAAGCTAGGGGAATAATGGATTATTTTGTTGGAGCTACCAGAATTGGTTTAACCGCCACTCCAAAAGACTTCCTAAAAAACATTGATATTAATAAATTGGGTCTTGATGATCCAAGAGCTGTTGAGTTAAGAATTCAAAGAAGTACTTATCGATATTTCGGATGTGAAGACGGCAAAGCCACTTATCAATATAACATTCAAGACGGAGTTAAAGATGGATATCTAGTCCCTGCCAAACTTCACAAAATGACTTCTGATATTACTCAACAAGCCTTAAGCGATCAAGGGTTAGCTGGTGAAGGTGATTTTGAAAATGAAAATTACAAAATAACTGATATCGAAAAGAAAGTCTCAATTCCCAAAAGAAACGAATTAATGATGAAAGAGTTTTTAGAATATGCCTTAAAAACTCCAACAAATGAAATTGGTAAAACTATAATTTTTGCCGTCAATCAAAGACATGCTTTAGCTCTCGAAAAAATATTGAATAATCTCAGACCAGAATTTAATGGCCGTTTTGCACAAACCATTACCAGTCAAGTGAAAGGTGCTCATGAGTTGGCCAAAGACTTTAGAAATCTTGATATTCAATTACCTCGAATTGCCGTTTCTGTTGATATGTTAACCACTGGATTCGATGCTCCAGAGATTCTAAATATTGTTCTTTGTCGACCAGTTTTTGAACCAACTCTTTACCAACAAATTAAAGGTCGGGGTACTCGTCTTTGTAAAGAAATTGATAAAAAAGAATTTGTCATTTTCGATTTCTGCGGTGTTTGTCAGTATTTTGAAGAAACATATGATTGGACAGCACCACTAAAAGTCACTGAAGAATCAGCCAAACCAATTGAAAGACCATCCCCAGGAGAAACAGGAGTCATCGAACAACCAATAGGAGAAGGTCCTGGAGTCATTATTGATTATGGAGATAAACCAATCATTAATCGTCTTGATTTTGTTAATGGAAGAGATGAGCTTATTTATGGCCCAAATGGCGACAGAGTTGATCGAGAAATGTATCAAAGCGATTGGACAAAAACAGTCATTAAATTTGCCGAGAGTCGACCAGATATCAAACAAATTGCCGAAGACGAAAACAGACAAGACGAATTATTAGAAATCATTAATACTGAATTGCTCAACAAACCAGAACTTTATTTTAATGAAGAAACTTTAATCGAATCTCACCAAGTCGTCGCCACTATCAGAGATTTCTTTTTATCAGCCATTGGTAAAAAAGAATTACCAAATCGAGATCAACAATTAAAAGAATGGAAAGATGGAATCGTCGAAAAATATGGCGAGGCTACTACTGGCGGATCACAACAAAAAGTCATGATGGTCAAATTACTTATCGATGAATTAATTCAAAATAAAGAATTAAGAAACGAAATCAAAAAATCACCAAATATCTTATTTTTGAATACTAGTCCTTTCAATACTTTTACCCCAGATGAATGGGTTAATATCTTTGGAAGAGATAATTTAATTAATATGGTTTTGGAAGTTAAAGATAGTCGAATTCTCAACCTATGACCCAAACAGATTTCAAAAACCAAGTAGACAATTTAATGAATATTCTTTTCGGTGCTGGAGTCGCTAGTCATGCCACCATCATTGAACAAATAAATTATCTTGTCTTTTTAAGATCTCTTTCTAGAAAAGACGATAATGCCATGATCCTTGATCCATCTGCCGAAAAAATTTTTAGTGGAGAATTAAGAAAATATCACTGGGACAATCTCTTAATTCTTAATGCTGATGAATTATTTAACTCCCTTGAAGAAGTCTTTCGAAAACTCCCAGAGATAACCACCAGTCAAACAATAAAATTACTTTTCCGCGATGCTCATGTAAAAGTTTTTGACAAACCAACATTAAGAAGATTAGTCCATGAGATCGAAAAAATGTTTTCTGATTTGGAAAAACAAGCTACCGCTGGTCACACCGATATTTTTGGTGACATGTACGAATATTTATTAAGCAAACTTTCTCAAGCTGGTACTCTTGGATCATTTCGAACTCCACGACACATTATCAAATTTATAGTCGATGTTATCGATCCTAAAAAAGGCGAAACAATTTTAGACCCTGCTTGTGGTACAGCAGGTTTTTTAGTTGCCGCTCTCAAACATCTTGAAGAAAAATATTCATCAGACGAGTACAAAAAAATTGATAAATATCCAATGGATTTATTAACTCCTCAAGAAAGAGATTTTGTCTACAAATACACCTTTACTGGATTTGACAGTGACTTTGACATGTTCAAATTCGGACTTATGAATCTTTATCTTCATAAACTCGAGCATCCAAACATGAAAAGACAGAATACCTTAGTCGATACCGCAGGGGATAGAACCAAATGGGATGTAATATTAGCCAATCCACCTTTTGCTGGGGCTTTAGATATCGACAGTGTCAGTGAAGATTTAAGAATGGGAACTCGATCAACAGAATTACTCTTCTTACGTTACATGATCGACCATCTTTCACCATCTGGTCGAGCAGGTGTTATTGTTCCCGAAGGAGTAGTTTTTAATTCGACAAACGCCCATAAAAAAATTCGCCAAATGTTGGTTGAAGATGCTGGTCTTTGGTGTGTAGTTTCTTTACCTAGTGGAATTTTTAATCCTTATGCAGGAGTTAAAACTAGTATTCTCTTTTTTGACAAATCTCTCAAAAACAAAGTTAAAGATATCCTTTTTGTAAAAGTAGAAAATGACGGTTTCGATCTTGGAGCCACCAAACGTCCAATAGATAAAAATGACTTACCTGAAGCATTAAATTGGATCAATGGTTACAGAGAGTTATTATTAAAACCATTAGAACCAGGGTTAAAACCAATATTATTGGATCATGGGCCAAAATCAAAAGCCAATTTAATTCCAATTACTAAAATAAAAGAAAAAGAAGATTACTCATTAAATGGAGACAAATATCAAGATAATACCGTTTACACCCAAGGAAATTATCCTTTAGCTAAATTAGGTGACATTTGTACTTTTGAATATGGAAAACCATTAAAAGAAAATTCTAGAAAATCAGGCGACTACCCAGTATTTGGTTCGTCTGGAATTATCGGTTTTCATAACCAATACATTGTTGAAGGGCCATTTATTATTGTTGGAAGAAAAGGGTCTGCTGGTGAAATTACAATGTCAGAAATATCAGGTTTTCCAATAGACACAACGTTCTACATCAAATTAGAAAATGAAGAAAAAATTTTATTGAAATATCTTTTTTGGATGTTGAAAAAACTTGAATTGGGAAAATTAAAAATCCAATCAGGAGTGCCAGGATTAAATAGAAACGATGCTTATCAAAAACAGATACCGTTACCACCAATCGAAATTCAAAAACAAATTGTAAAAGAAATTGACGAATTTCAAAAAATTATCGACGGGGCAAAACAAGTGGTTGAGAATTGGAAACCCATCTTCAAAAATGATCCAAAATGGAAAAAAGTAAGATTGGGAGAAGTTTGTAGCTATGCTGGTGGAACTCAACCTCCAAAATCCACATTTATCGATACGCCAAAAACAGGATATATACGATTACTTCAGATTAGAGATTATAAATCAGACAAAAATGCAGTTTATATTCCCAAATCTGCAAGACACAAAACTTGTAGCGAAACCGATATTATGATTGGAAGATATGGACCACCAGTTTTTCAAATTTTACGTGGCAAAACAGGAGCGTATAACGTTGCATTAATGAAGTGTTTACCAGACAATAATAAAATTACCAATGATTGGCTTTATTATTTTTTATCTTCAGACCCCGTTCAAAAGAAAATAATTTCATTATCAGGAAGAGTGAGACAGTCTGGTGTAAATCCTGAGGACTTAAACGAGCTGACAATTGCTTTACCTTCGATAAACACACAAAGGCAAATAATCGAAAAAATAGAAAATGAGAAATCTATAATTGAACCACTAAAGAAACTTATCGAGCTCTACCAAGAAAAAATAAATCAAAGAATTGAGGAGGTGTGGGGTGAACAATAGATTTTCAAAGGGATCAGAATGGAGAAAATGGGATTTACATTTTCACACTCCAAGTTCCTACGACTACCAAAATAAGTCGGTAGGTAACGACAGAATTATTGAAGTCTTAAAGGAAAATCAAATTAATGCTGTTGCAATAACAGATCATCATATTATTGATATAAACAGAATTTTGGAATTAAGGAAGCTAGCAGGAGACGAAATTACAATTTTTCCAGGTATAGAATTATGTTCAAACTCAAGAGGATCAGAACCGATTCACTTTATCGGTATTTTTCCAGAGAACTCTGACTTAGACTATATATGGGGACAGCTCTACAACGGGGCTGATATTGCATCACAAGAAAAGTCTGGTCGTGGAAATAATGAAATTTATTGTAAGTTAGACGAGACATGTGCATTAATCAGAAATCTTGGAGGATTAGTATCAATACATTCAGGAAAGAAATCTAATAGTATCGAAAATATCACCAATGCCTTACCTGTAAATATGGCTGAAAAATTAGACATTTCTAAAAATGTCGACATTTTTGAAATTGGTAAAGAAAGTGATCTAAACGATTATCGTCAACATGTTTTTCCAAACATTAAAAAAACTTTTCCAATGATTTTGTGCTCCGATAACCATAATATTGAAGAATACGTTCTTAAACAAAATTGCTGGATCAAAGCAGATTTAACTTTTGAGGGATTAAAACAAATTTTATATGAACCAGATGAAAGAGTGGCGGTACAGGAATTTCAACCAGATGAAAAAGACGTCTATCGAGTAATTTCAGAAGTAGTTATAAATGATACAAACTTTTCACCAACTCCAATTCCTTTGAATTCTAACCTTACTGTCATTATTGGTAGCAGATCATCAGGTAAAACGACATTATTAAATAGCATTGCGAAAGCGATCGACATTTCAGAGTACAACTCTAGATTTGACGGACAAAAACCACCAAGAGAGCCTCCATCTTTAACTGTTAAATGGAAAGACGGTAGCATTCTTCCAACTAGTGATATTAATAAAGGAATTACTTATATACCACAAAATTACATAATCAATCTTGCAGAAGCAAAAGATGAAGAAGCACCTATTTTGGAGATAGCTGAAAAAGCTATCTTTGATAGCCAAAATCCTATCTCTTCTCAAAAAGAAGAATTGGATAACCAAGTTGAAATATTAGGAACTAATTTAGCTAGTAATATTTTTCGTTTATTTACTCTGAAAAAACAAATTTCTGAACAAAAAGAAAAAATTAAGAAGATTGGAGATAAAGCAGGTATTTCTGAACAGATTAAATTATTAGATGAGACAATTAAATCGCTACAAAAGAATTTCACTCCAGAAGATCGCGTTAAGTTAACTGAAATAAGCAAATTATTTAACGAAAATAAGAACAAAATCGAAAATTTATCAAATGATATCGGAGTATTTACTACTGAAATGTCACAACCACCATCAGAAGCTGAAATATTTCAAGACCGAGCTTTATTATTAAAGTCAGTTGATTTAATTGAAGAACTCTCAAAATTTGAAAAAGAAAGTAAAACAAAATATTTAATAAATTACTTGGCTTTCTTAAAAACAAAAAATGAACAACTTACTGCAGAAAAAGTTGCACTCGAATCCACTAATTCAAAAATTCTAACTGATAATAAAGATTTGATCGACAAATCAAGAGAAAATAAATCAGCCACAGAAAAAATAAAAGAAAGGGAACAGCAAGAGGCTAAACTAGCCGAAATCATAAAAGAAGAAGGTGTCCTAGGCAATCTAGAAACTTCCTTTCTAGACATTAAAAACAAAATTGTTGAAGCTCACAAACAAAGAACTGAACTTAAAAATGGATTTATAGTAAACACGGTAGGTGACATTGATGGTATTAAATATTCAGCTAATGTTGAAATTGACAAAACAAAATTAAATAAATATTTGGAAGACTCGATAAATATTCACAACTCAACAGACTGCAGGTTGTCTCTAAATGCAATACCTGGATACAAGAACGACGATATTTATGATCCATCTGCTTTGATAAAAGCTGATAATATTACCACTGTATTGAACTTGTTACTTGATGAAAAACTTAAAACAAAATCAGGAGTCGATATTCAAAGAGCAGTCGAAGGTTTATTTTCCGATTTTGAATTCATAAATTATTCTTTGTCTTATGAAGGTGACGAATATCCAGACATGACACCTGGTAAAAAAGCCCTAGTGGTATTAAAACTTTTAATTGAATCCAGCAAAGATAAATATCCGATATTAATCGACCAACCAGAAGATGATCTTGACAGTAGATCGATTTCAAACGAAATTGTTAATTTTTTAAGAATAAAAAAGAAAGAAAGACAAATTATTCTTGTTACTCATAATGCCAATATCGCCATTAAAGCAGATGCTGAAGAAATAATCGTCGTTAACAGAAATGGACCACAAACTAAAAATACAAATGACATAATGTTTGAATATTTTACTGGAAGTATTGAGAATACTTTTACTGAACCTGAAGCTTCATGTTTTCTAAATAAAATGGGAATAAGAGAACATGCATGCGATTTGCTCGAAGGAGGAAAAGAAGCCTTTGAAAACAGAAGAAACAAATTTAATATCAAAAATCTATGACGCAAAAAATAATTTGTCCAAAATGTAGTACAGAAATATCAGTTGATGAGGTTTTAGCCCATCAAATTGGTGACGAATTAAGAAAGAAATTTGAGGCAGATCAAAAGATCAAAGAAGATGAGATTGATCAAAAGAAAAAAGCACTGGAAGAACAAGAAAAACGGATTAATGATGCTCGAAACAATGTTCAGCTGCTAGTTAACCAAGGTGTTTCAAAAGCTTTAGAAATTGAAAAGACAAAACTAAAAGAAATTATCAAGGAAGAAGCCAAAAAAGAATCGGCTGATGAAATCAAAATGCTTTCAGAAAAATTGGATGAAAAGGATAAAAAACTTGAAGAGGCCAGAAAGGCTGAACTTGATTTAAGAAAAGAAAAATTGGAGCTTGAGGATCAAAAGAAAAACTTTGAATTAGAAAAACAAAGACAGCTTGATGAAGAAAGAAAGAAAATTACTGAAGATGCAGCTAAAAAAGCATCTGAAGAGCAACAATATAAATTAGCAGAATTATCAAAACAACTTACTGATGCCATGAAGGTGAATGATGAACTAAAAAGAAAACTTCAACAAGGATCACAACAAACTCAAGGAGAAGTCCAAGAATTGGAATTAGAAGGGTTACTAAGAACAGAATTTACTAGAGATGAAATCATCCCAGTTGGAAAAGGGGAGAATGGAGCGGATATCACTCAAAAAGTATTCGATAATTTCGGACATCATTGTGGAACCATTGTATGGGAGTCAAAACACACAAAAGCTTGGACTGACAACTGGATTCCAAAATTAAAAGATGACCAACGAAATGCAAAGGCAGAAATTGCAGTTATAGTTACCACTGTTTTACCGAAAGATATGAAGAATTTCGGTCAAAAGGATGGAGTTTGGATCACAGATTTTGCCTCATTTTTAGGTTTAGCATTAGCATTGAGAACAAATCTTCTTCAATTAACTTCTCTTAAATTAGCCAATGTTGGTAAAAACGAAAAAATGGAAGTTCTGTTCAATTATTTAACTGGCACTGGTTTTAATCAAAGAGTTGAGGCAATTGTCGAGGCGTTCCGAGGATTGAGAACCGATTTACAAAAAGAAAAAGACTCTTACACCAAAATTTGGGCAAAGAGAGAATCTCAAATTAACAGAGTAATTGAAAATACTATCGGAATGTATGGGGATCTTGAGGATTTAACTGGTCAAGCGTTACCTAAAATCGAATCACTAGAATTGCCAAGCGGAGATTTATAACTCCATCAAATCACTAGGTTTAACTTTCAAAGCCAAAGCAATTTTGTAGACAGCATAAATTGTTGGACAAGCATCTCCTCGCTCAAGCCTACCAATATAACTGATATTCAAACCAGACTTAGTCGCCAAAGATTCTTGGCTCATATTACCCATTTCTTCCTTGAGTTTTTTACTAAATTTTTCTATAAGTCTCTCTTTAGACAACATTATCCTAATCTTACGATTTTATTGACAGTTGCGTCCTTTACTATCGTGTAGATTTTGATTAAAAATCGCCTTATAATTGGTAAAACAAAAGTTAGTTGTATTTGATCACCTTTTATTAAAATTATGAAAATAAACTTCAAAGACAGGCTTTCAAAAAAAGATTTTATTATTGCCATTATTCTCACCCCGATTATTGTTTGGATACCAATCTTTGTCTTATGGGCAGTTGTATCACTGATCGATACTATTTTTGGTCTTATGTTTTCTACTTCTGGAATACTTTCTTTGTTTTTTATTGTCGCTCCAATTGTTATGTCTGGACTTTTATCGCTTTCGATTTTGATTAGGAGACATCATGACCTCAATCAATCATGGGTGGTTCCAGTTCTTATTGGATTTGTTTTGGCGGTTTTATCATCAATCGACAAGAGTATCGGTGGATTGATGAGTTTTATTTATTTCCTTTACTTGGCTTTTTCAAAGAGTGTCGATGACGGCAATAAATATGGCAAACAAGTCAGTTATAAAAACATTTGGGAGAAGATTGGAATTATCAAAAAATAAAATGACACAACTAACACCACAACAATCCTACAAAAAGATTGAGAAAGCCTCTTCAACTTTAATTGTTTTATGGCTCTTAAATAATATTCTTGGAGGAGTTGGAATAATAATTTCAATTTATCTTGTCTGGTGGGTATGGCATTTGGGTTTTTTTGGAGTAGTTGTTTTAATCGTTATGTCTTTAATAATTAATTCAGTAATACTTCCATTTATCTTTAATAAAATTAATAAAACATTCGATGAATTAGCAATGGAAGGTAAAATTGAATTAGCAGAGGTTAGAATTCTTGATAATGTCACAATTGTTAAATTAGCAAATGCAAAAGTCGAACAATGGCCAAAGGTTATTATTCAAAACATAACAGAAGAAAATTTGAAAAAGATTTTCCCAAAATATGAAAAATAAAAACAATCTCATAATTCTTTCAATCTTCGTCGTTTCCGTATTCCTAATTTTCTTCAAACTAAACAAACAACAGACCGATAATAATATTCCTGCGGCTTCACCAGAGCCTCAAGAACGCGCGTTTGACTGCACTGCTGAGACTATTAAACTCTACCAACAAAATGATCGACAAATTTCTGCAAAACAGGATAACGGAGGAAGACTTGTCTGGAAAAATGAAAAATATAATTGGATGACATTTGAGTGTCCCAGTGATGATGACACACTTCCAAGAGTTTTCCTTTTAACTAAAATGGATGACAAAGACCAAGAGAAAATAATCTTTTCCATGGAAGATGAAATGTTTGACAGTGTGAAGATTCGGGATATCAACAAAGACGGCACTCCAGAGTTAATCATCCAACATGGAAATTACGGTAACTGCTGGAACTGTCATGGACAATCGGTCTTTCAAATTGTTAACGGCGAAGTGAAAGATATGTTTCCAGATCTACCAAAAGTAGAAGGCTATAAATATGCAAATGTTTGGGTGTCAGAATCTAATAATGGCAAACCAGATGACATTATGGTGGTTGATGACTCTTGGGAAAACGGGCATGGATGGTTTTGTCATGCAAGTGCTCCAAGTCATGTTATTACTCTCACTTGGAAGGATGGAAAATATCAGAGAGATGGATTGGCATCTTCGTCCTATTATCTTAAAAACATTTCCAAACGAGACATTCTTCGTAAAAAAATATTCAAAGACAAAGACGCTACTCTTGAACAAATTATTTCTTTAGCGATTCAGGATTTTTGGGATTATCAGGAGATTGGAAAGAATGATGAGGGCTATGCTAAATTTATTCTCAATACTAGCCCTGAAACTATTCCTTCAAACTTCATAACCAGTGATGATGATAAGAAAATGATTGAAGAGATTAGAGCTGAGATGGAAAAAGAATACAAAGATTATCAATAGCCCCCCCTTAAAATCGAAAAACGCGTCCGCCACTGACTATTCTTCAGATAAAAATCTAGATATCACCCAATTTTAATGTTGCAGTGAAAATCTATCTTTCCGCCAAATATTCACTTTTCAAGATGTACAAATTAGCAGCTCAAAAGTCTGATAATCATCACAAACAAAGCAATAATCATCATTAAATTGATTAGTTTTTGATTAGTTTTAATCATTTTTTAATGCTTTTTTAATAATTTTTTAATCTTTCAATATTTTTTGACCCCTCAAAAATTTTTTCAATTTTAATGGCGACGTGAACTTTTGTCGGGAGTCACACAGCCGACCTGTGGACGTGAAAGATCCTCACTGTAGCTAAACCAACCAGATTCCTTAATCGATAAGATACGGTAATTATTAACAATAAAATGAAAATAAATTGTTTTAAGGCGGTAAAATACTGCTATGAAAATAAAAGTGGAATTTGATGAAACAATCCAAGAAGAAGATCCTAAAAATGTCGATTATCAACTTCTGATATTAAAAATTCTAGAAGACGACACCTACTTTGAAAGAAAAATAAAAGAGATAAGAACAAAATTCCAAATACCAAGGAATGGATATAAAAGAACAGAAAAAGATATCAAAATAATTGAAAACAAAGGATTTGAAGATGATCTTCAAACTGAAATCTATGTTTTAAGAGATAAATATTATTTTCCCGCAGAATGGTCAGTTTCATTATTTCACTATGTCTTGTTTAACAGGTTTGTTTTTGCAAAAGTCAATGAGATCGAAATTTTTGAAGAAAAAAAGTTATACCAGAATTTGGTAGGGAAAAGAAAAAAATATTTAGGAACAGATTCTTCTATTTTTATAAAAATAAACGCTGATTCAAATTTTGATAATTTAGTTAAAAAAATAAAACAAGAGTATCCACAAATTAAGGCATTTTTTAATGAAAACCGATTTTGTGAACCAATTAAAAAGATCCCTGTCAAAATATTGGATACTTATCAAAAGATATACGATCTGAAAGTCAGAAAAAATAAGTCACTCACTTTTATTGCTGACGAACTTGAGAAAAATAATGGTCGCTGCTTGTCTGAAAACGAGGTTAGTGCAATGTTGAATAGATATAGGAAACTAATAAAAAAACTGAGAAGAAAGGAATAATTTCAATACAACACTTTTTTTATTTTTTAGTGTAGTTTTATCTCCTTTAAGCCCATTATATCTTTTAGCTATGATCGAAAAGCTAAAAGAAAATGGCTTCATAAAATTCAATCGCGATGCTGAATCCTTTTGGAAACTCGTCCAAACAAGACATTCTGCTTTCATATTATTGTGCATCATTGCCCAAAGAGCCAAAAGAGTTTCAGATGATGAAACTGGATTGAAAACCAACGAGGCTTGGGTTGGTGACTTTGAAAGATACAACTCCACCCGATCAAAATATCGAACTGATTTGAAATGGCTCAAAAAACTTGGTTTCATCACCACTAGAAAACACGATAGGGGGACAGCAGCTAAACTCATAGATTCCACCATTTTTGACATCAATCCAGAACAGAAAATCCAAAACACAACCATAAATAAGAATTACGAAGTAACAAATAAGAGAGATTTAATAAATACTATTAATTCATCCGAGAATATATGTCCTGAAGATAACTCTTTCCTATTAGCTGTTCATGAAAGTAAATAATATGGAACTAGTTAATAAGGAAACCATTGAAAAGATTAAGAGGGAAAACAGTATTGTTGACGTTGCCCAAAAAATTGGAATTATCTCAACTATTAAAGCCATTGGCGATAAACCGATTCAGACAAAATGTGTTTTCCATGAAGAAAAAACACCATCTCTGACACTGTATCCAAAAACGGGAACATTCTACTGCTTTGGCTGTTCAGCCACAGGAGATGTGATTGCATTGGTTCAAAAGCATTTGAAGCTGAATTTCAAACAAGCACTTAAATGGTTTGATTCTTCACTTGAGATAAATCCAGAAATTAATTTTGACGAAGCCAAAGAGTACCTTAAAAATCACGGCATTAATTATGAGTCTCAGCAAAAATTTGATTTTTGCTTCAGTAAAACTTGGATAGGAACGTATCAGTATCCAACAATTAAATTCAGAACTCCTGGGGGCTATAAACATCGTGTTTTTGGCTGTAGTGGAATCAAATATCGATTTGAAAAAGGTTCAAAACATACATTCTTCAAAACTGGAGGAGATCCCAAAATTGCCATTATTACTGAAGGTGAATTTGACAGCATAAGAACCCATCAGGAAACAGGTTATAGCTGTTTTTCTCCGACATCTGGGAATATGAGCTTTAGTGAAAAATATGTTTCCGAACTTACTGGTTTCGACCTAATAATTGTTGCTTTTGATAACGACTTGGAAGGAAAAGCTGGAGGCCAGAAAACAATAAAAATACTCTCAAAACAAATTGATCCTAAAAAAATTATTCAAATTGAAGTGCCTGAAATTTTAGGGAAAGATTGGTGTAATTATTTTTCGGCTGGAATGGTGAAGAAAGATTTTGATGAATTAATTCAAAAATACAGACCACCATGAAATGAATCATCACTCCCAAACCTCAAATTAATAATTAGATAAAACAATGAAAAACAAGAAAACTTGTGTCATTTACTGTAGACAATCAGCAGTTCAACAAAACAATAATAGTTCGATTAAAAATCAAGAGAAAACTCTTAAGGCTATAGCCGATAAAAGAAATCTTGAGATTAAAAAGATTTTTGAAAGCTTTGGAACAAATCCCAACATTAAAGAATTAGTTGAGTGGATAAAACAAAACAAGGTGGATTATTTGCTAACGACGAAAATAGACAGACTTTGTCGTCGCCAAGCAGATTTTAATCAGCTTATTGAACTCATACAAAGGAAAAATCTAGAAGGGATAATAACTCCCGATAAAGATTTTGATATCCAAAAGGACATTTGTTCAATTTTAATTCTTGGATTGTTTTGCAGTCTCGAAAGAGAAATTGTTTCCAAAAGAATAAAAGCAGGGATTCAAAACAAAAGAAATAAATAAAAATGGAAAAAGAAACCTCTCTTATTATTTCTGAAAAAATCCCTCAAGTAGGGGAGGTTTCTAGT
>JAEZTF010000004.1 GCA_023443725.1 Candidatus Parcubacteria bacterium | reverse complement strand
GAGAGATAAGCTTGATTCTTAACTTGGATGTAATTGAATGAATCAGTTGATTTGAAGTTATTGTCTAAAACAAAATCAGAGACTAGAAAGACTTGATCACCATCTGAATTAGTCTCTCCTGCTACGGGATTAATCGATGTTCCAATTCCTGGTTGATAAACTTTTTTGGTGATATTAACTATGTCTAGATCAACTGTCTTCAGAGAAGCAGAACAAGATGATTCTGGTTTTAATCCTTTGAAAGCTATTTTAAAGTTAATCTTAGTCTTGTCTGTTTCTGTAGCCCGACTGCGATCATCTGAAGACCTTTGTACTAGATTAGTGGCTAAAGGAAGAGACAAGGCAAGAAGAGAGATGAAGATAAGAGTCTTAAGATTAGATGAATTTTTAGTAAACACAAAGTAAGTATAACTTAATTACATTCTTAGATTTCTTTACTTTTTTATTAATTTCCTTGATACTTTAATAAGTTGTCTTATGATAAAAAAAACCCGATTTGCTATCAGTTTAGTTTTTAAAATTATTCAAAATAAAAAGCGATTTTTCTTTTGGTTAACCATCAGATTGTTTTCGGCTTTACTTCCTTTATTAAGTACTTATCTTTTTTCCAAAGTTATCGCCGATATTGAAAACAAAACTGTCTTTAGTTCCATTTTTTTCTTAATTTTACTTATTTTAATTGTTCGTATTATTGACAATATTTCTCGTCTTCGATCTATTTTTAAACTTGACGAATGTATCAGTGATATTGGTTTCGATATTCATAATTATTTTGTTAAAGATTTAGCCGCCGAAACCAAGGAAGAACGTCACAAAAGTATTCAGGCTATTAGAAACTTTGCTGATGCTGCCAATGTCACTTTAAGTCTTTTTCGTCAGCCAGGCATTGATAGTTTAGTTTCTTTACTTATTATTCCGGTCATTTTATTTTTTGTTGATTTCAAAGTTTTTGTTTTGGAAATCAGTTACATTCTTGTTTATATGGTTATTGACCATTACACCACCCAAAAGTATTCTCAATATCGTAGTCTCCAAAATACTAAAATTGAAAACTATTACGGTAAACTCCAAGAAACTAACGATATGGAGTTGGAGCAAAAAACTTTTACTCGTCATTTTACCCGTCTTTCCAATTGGAATTTTATTGAATGGTCTTTACTTCAAAATACGGCTGTTTTCTTTTACACTCTCATCTTAGCTTACTGTATTATTGCCGTTTTCAGCGGTTATAAACAAATTTCTGATGTAGTTCTTATCATGGGTTATATAGTTTCCACTCAAAGCTTTTTAAATTCTTTTTCAGATATAAAAGATAGTCTTACCAATACCACCGTGGCAGTTGAACACTTAGCCAAAAATAAAAGTATTGCCGTTCTTGATTTTAACGATCTAGCCACTGATACTTTCACTCCTTAAGTTATAATAAACCATGCCTGAACTTCCCGAAGTTGAAACAGTTCGTCTTTTTTTAGATCAACATATTTTAGGTAAAACTATTTCTAATATTGAAATTCTTAGTCCAAAATCATTTGTTGGTGATCCTAAACTTGCAAAGGGACAAAAAATAATTTCTACTTCTCGACTTGGTAAACAACTTTCTCTTCATCTCAAAAACGGTTTAATTTTACTTTTCCATCTCAAAATGACCGGTCAAGTCATTATTGGTGATTCTGTTTTTGGCCATCCCACTCCAAAAGAAGACAAATCTGTTTTGCCCAACAAATCCACTCGAGTTGTTTTTACATTTTCTGACAAAACTCAAGTTTTTTTTAATGATCAACGTAAATTTGGTTGGGTCAAAATCTTAAACAAATCTGAGCTTACCGAATTTCAAAAAAATGTTGGCGTTGACGTTTTAAGTCCTAAATTTGCTGATAAATATTTTTTTTCTCAACTTCAAAAAACTACTCGTGCTATTAAATTGGTTTTATTAGATCAATCAAAATTTGCTGGAATCGGCAATATATATGACAACGATGCTTTGTTTTTATCAAAAATAAATCCCAAATTATCGGCTAACAAAATTACTCCAAAGCAAGCCAAAATTCTTCGTCAAAATTTAGTTGATTTAATGAAAGAATCTCTTTTTCATGGTGGCTCTACTGCTAAAGACAATAAATATATTCACCCTGATGGCACCAAAGGGGAGCACCAATATCATTTTCGAGTTTACCAACGGGCCGGGGAACCTTGTCTAGTTTGCCAAACTCCTATTAAGCGAATCAAAATCGGTGGTCGTGGTACTTTTTATTGTCCTAAATGTCAAAAATAATTTTCCTTATTGACGTTAATTTTATTTTTTAATATAATCAATTCGGACAAGTTTAGTCCGATATAAACAAAATGAAATTATCTACTAAATCACGTTATGCCCTTCGTGCTCTGACCAATCTCATTGGTCAAGGTTGCTGTTGTTCTGTCAAAAAAATTGCCAAAGATGAACATCTATCTTCAGATTATCTCGAAAAAATCTTTGCCAAACTCAAAAAAGCTGGTGTTCTTGATGTTGAACGAGGTGCTTCTGGCGGTTATATGCTTTCTCGCGACCCTAAAGATATTTCTCTAAAAGAAGTTATTACTGCCCTGGAAAAACCCGAATTTTCTTGTCCTGATGTTTGTCAATGTCACACCAAAAATCTTTATCAACAAATTCAAACTGGATTCAATCAAGTTCTTAGTTCAATTAGTCTAGATTCTGTTGATGACTCCAACAAAACTGTTTACCTTGATTATGCTGCTTCCACCCCCATCGACCCTCAAGTTGTTTCTATCTTAATTTCATATTTAAATCCAAAATATTCTGGTAATTCTTCTTCTCTTCATCAATTTGGTCTAAATGCTGCCCAAGTGGTCGAGGATAGTCGTTCTGTTTTTGCCAAAATCTTAAATGCCAAGGATGAAGAAATTATTTTTACTAGTTCAGCCACCGAATCCAACAATACCGTTTTAAAAGGTGTTGCTTGGGCAAATCAAAAAAAAGGTAAACATATAATTATTTCTAGTATCGAACATGATTGTGTCCGAAATTCAGCCAAATGGTTAAAATCTCAAGGTTTTGAAATTACCGAAGTTCCCGTCGACAAAGAGGGCTTTATTGATTTCAAATTTTTAGAAAAAAGTATTCGCCCCGACACCATTTTAGTTTCTATTATTCATGGCAATAATGAAATTGGTACTGTTCAAGATATTCGAAAGATAGGTAAAATTTGTCATGATCGGGGAGTTTATTTTCACACCGACGCCTCTCAAAGTTTTTCTAAAATTAAAATCGATGTTCAAAAAGACAACATCGATTTTTTAACCATTTCTTCTCAAAAAATTTATGGTCCAAAAGGAGTTGCTCTTTTATATGTTAAATCTGGTTCAAAAATTACTCCGTTACTTCATGGTGGTGGTCATGAATTTGGGTACAGGTCTTCCACTGTCAATGTTCCTTTAATCGCTGCTTTTACCAAAGCCGCTCAAATTGCTATTAATTCTATGGAATCAGAAAATAAACGTCTTACTCAACTTCGAGATTATTTAATTCAAAATATTTTAACTAAAATTCCTGATACCCACTTAAATGGTTCTGCCAAAAGTCGTCTTTGCAACAACATTAATATTTCCTTTGACAAAATTGAAGGGGAGTCAATTTTACTTGACCTCGACATGAATGGCATTATTTGTTCCACAGGTTCTGCTTGTTCTTCCCACTCTCTTGAACCTAGCCATGTTTTATTAGCCTTAGGCCTAAAAGCCGAACAAGCCCATAGTTCCATTCGCTTTAGTCTTGGTCGTTTTACTACCAAAAAAGATTTAGATTATTTGTTAAAAATTTTGCCTCAAACCATTAAAAAAATGAGACAACTTTCACCATTTAAATAATATGACTCAACCAGTCGGCTATTCCAAAAAAGTTTTAGAACATTTCAAAAATCCTCATAATTTTGGTGTCATTAAAGATGCCACCACCGTTGGACAAGTTGGTAACCCCGCTTGTGGCGACGTTATGAAACTCTATCTAAAAATTGACAAAAATAAACAAGGTCAAGATTTTATTAAAGATGTTAAATTTGAAACCATGGGTTGTGCCGCTGCCATTGCTACTAGCAGTGTTGTTACCGACCTAGCTTTTGGTAAGACCATCGAAGATGCTATAAAGCTAGACAATAAAGATGTCATCGAGGCGCTGGAATATCTTCCCGATATCAAAATCCATTGTTCTCTTTTAGCTATCGATGCCTTGGCCGAAGCCATTTTTAATTACTATCAACAAATTGGTCATCCAATTTCTGAAGCGCTTGCCAAAAAGCACGAAAGGATTAGTGTTTGTCAAACTAGATTGCATGGCCACCACTAAGACCAATTTTAGTTGTCCAGATTGTCATCCTCAAAAGAAAACTAATCCTTTTTTATTAGTTTTATTTTTACTTTTAATTATCGGATTTTTTCTTTTAAATCAATTTAATCTTTTTCCTTTACTTGATCTTGATTCACAGAGTTCTTTACCATTATTTTTCTTTCTTGGTATTTTAGCTAGTCTTTCTAGTTGTAGTGCTGTTGTCGGTGGTTTATTACTTTCAATTTCTCCAAATTGGCCCAATTTTAAATCTCATTTAATTTTTAATTTTGCCAGAATTATTACCTTTATTATTTTAGGTGGTTTGCTTGGACTATTAGGCTCTTTTATCAAAATTTCTTCATCATTTTTACCCATTGTCATTGTTCTTGTTTCTTTAATTATGATTTATTTTTCTTTACCACTTTTAGGTATTCAACTTCCTAAGTTTTCCTTATTACCTCAAAAATTTTTTAAAAAAACTTTTTCTTCGACTCTTTCACCAGTTATTTTTGGTATTTTATCTTTTCTTCTTCCTTGTGGTTTTACTTTTACCGCTCAAAGTTCAGCTTTAATTTCTGCCAATCCTATTAAAGGGGCCCTTATTCTTCTTCTTTTTGTCCTCGGCACTACTCCTAGTCTTTTATTAATTGGTTTTTTTAGTTCCAAACTTTTTAAAAACCCATCCCTTTCTCAAAAATTTTCTTTAATTGCTGGTATTTTTATTTTGTTTTTTGCTCTATCCAATATTTTTAATCAAACCAAAAATCTCTTTCCCTTTAAACATATTTCGTCTACTGTGATTTCCGATCAGAAACAAATTATTAATATGTCGGTAACTAATTCTGCCTATCTTCCAGATTATTTTGAAGTCAAAACCAATACTCCAATTATTTGGCAAATTACCCCTAAAGGAATTACTAGTTGTACTACCACTATAATTTCTCCTTTAGTTTTAGATAAACCCATCAAATTATCGCCTTTTCAACCCACTTCTATTGAATTTACTATTAAAAAACCAGGAACATATCGTTTCTTTTGTTCTATGGGTATGGTCACTGGTGTTATTAAAGCAGTCGACTGATTATTAATTTAAATGGAGGCCACATATGGCAGCATCAAAAAAATGTAGCTGCGGTTGCACTAGCTGCAATTGCGGTCCTAAGTGTTCTTGCGGTTGTAATTCTAAAAAATAAACCGCCCACAAGATAGCCCCGTCTTTAGGGGCTGTCTTGTTGTTATAATTTAAACATCTTATGTTTCTCGTAAAAGCTGCTTACGCTCAATGTCCAGTTTGTATTGTCACCGTTGGTGGTGGAATGATTCTGGCCAAAAAACTTGGTATCGATGATTTTTTAGTTTCCCTTTGGATTTCAGGACTCAACACTGCTATCTCTTTTTGGTTAGCCCAAAAAATAAAAAATAGATTTTTTGGTAACCCTGTCGTTTTATCTCTTTTGATGCTTGGAGCAACCCTTTCTTATTTTATTTTTACTGATCAAACCGGTTCTGTTGGTAATCAAATTCTTGGTTTAGATAAAATTATTTTTGGTCAATCTTTAGGTTTATTAATTTGGCTTTTGGGTATTTTTGTTGATCGCAAATCACGTGTTCTAAATGGTGGCAAAATTCTTTTCCCATATCAAAAAGTCGTCTTTCCAGTTGGTATTCTAATTATCTTAACCATTACTTTTAAATTGATTTTCAATCTCTAATGCAACTAACCACCGTCGACAATCAATCCATTGCTACTGACTGTATTGGTTGTTCTCTAGCCAAAGGAGAAATCAAACCTTATGGTGGCATAATCTACGAATCACAATATTTTCTTGTCGTTTCCGATGTTGAAGTTCCTATTCCTGGTTTTATTATTATCTCTGCCAAAAGACATATTTCTTCAATTCTAGATTTTTCCAAAGAAGAACTTGAAGATTTTAATAATTTGTTGATCCAGACCAGAAAAGCCATCAACCAAGCGTTGCCAAATATAAAAATAAGTTTAATTCAAAAGGAAATTCGTTCTCATTTTCATTTTTGGTTTATGCCAAAATTATCCTGGATGGAACAATTTGGTGATAAACTAAGTGGCATATCAGAGATTCTTGAATATTCCAAGAAAAATCTAAAAACAGAAAGCAACTTAAAAGAAATTTTAAAAATAAACAATCAAATTAAAAATTATTTTTCTAAACTATGAATCAAAAAGATCTTCAAAAATTTATCGACAAAGCCAAAAGCTTAGAAAAAGGTCATCAACTCGATCTTTCTTCTGGAGAAGATTTGTCCGTTGCTATCATGAATCTTATTGGAATTGAGGAACACATGTTTTTTACTTCCCAAAAGCTTGGCGACACCAAATATATCGATGTTTTAAATACTGCACGGGAAATGAGAAAGGAGTTAATGAAAAAGATCGTCAAGGAAGGCCAAGGTGAAGTCTGGTGTACCAGTAAACACTTATTATCAGCTTCTATGAGACTTATGGAAGTCGGTACTAAATCCCTTACCAAAGGTGACCAGAAAGAGGCCAACGATTATTTCAAAAAATCTTTTGATCTTTATAATCTTTTTTGGAGTTTAAATTTAGGATTAATCAAATCAGACCCAAAAAAAACTAAGTTTGAAGAAAAACCATTGCCAACCAAAGATTTTTTAGGCAAAGTCGGCCAAACTATCAACAAAATTCTCGATTGTTGTCGCGAATAAATTTATTTTAACTTTTCAATATCTTTAATCAAAATAGTTCTTTTTTGATTTTTCAATAAACCTTGTTTTTGCATTTTCAAAATTTGTAGGGTTACTGTTTCTCGAGTTAATCCAGTTACACTTGCCCAGACTCGATGGGGAATATTAAAATCAATCAAAACTTCTTTACCTGTTTTTTTACCAAAATTACTAGCTAAATCGGTCAATAAGATTTTTACTTTTGTATAAGCATCAGCCAAAATTAACTTTTCGGTTTTTAAAGATAAATCAATTAATCCTTTTGATACCTCTAAATAAATTTCTTCTCTCAAAAATTTATCAAAATCTTCAATTGGGATTGCCCAAGCTTCCATACTAGTTACTGTTTCCACAAAATACTGACTTTTTTTATTATTAAAAGCAGTTACCCAAGAATATAGCCACATTGGTTTTAATACTGGCCAACTAACTTCTTTTCCTTCATCGTTTGATTGAAAAACTCTAGCAAATCCTTCCTTTTCGATTATCACTTTATCAAAAGTATCTCCCGGTCTTACCAGTATTTGACCCTTTTTATATTTTATTGTCTTATATTTTGTCAAAAAATCTTTTAATTTATCCATAATTATTCTTAAATCTCTAAGGTAAAGATCATTATATCACTCTTAAAATTATATCGTTCTAAATTTATTTTCCCAATTTTCTACTAAAGAATATGCACAACCACAATAATTTTGTTTATAAAAACCACTAGTTTTTAGTTCTCTGTTTATTTTGTTTGGTACCAAAAATTTTATTTTATATTCTTTCTCTAGGTCTTTTCCTATTTTTTCTATTATTTCCTTATTTTGATAATGGCTTGAAAGTAGGGTAGTTGTCACTGCTTCAAAATCATTTTTTTTAGCATATTCAAATGTTTTATTTAATCTTAAGTTCCAACACTTTTCACATCTATTTGGTTTTATAAAGTCTCCCTTGTCAAAGGGAGATTTAGAGGGATTTGTCTTAAACCATTCTTTTGGGCTCCAATCCGGCACTATTAATTTAATATTATAATCTTTCGTTATTTTTTGAATTGCTTTTAATCTAGCTAAATATTCTGCTCTTGGATGGATATTTGGATTATAAAAATAAGCCACCACTTCGTCTTTCAATGAATTCGTTATTTTTAATAAACAATCTGCACAGCAAGTGTGGATCAGTATTTTCATTATTTTAAGGCCAACAACTCTCTCATTTTGATCAATCCCTCTCTAGCTTCTTTTACTTCTTCAAAATGTTTACGAGCTGGTGCCAATTTTTCAATTAACCAATCAGCCAGGCCATTTTTAAGATCCAATGGAAATAATTCACCCGATTTATAGTCTTCAATTAATTTGTCGACTTCGGTATAGACCAAATCTCCTCCAAATTTCTCTGGTCGACTAATTTTAAATTCTCCAGTTTTTTCTCCCCAAAACACCAATGTTTCTACCCAGTTTATCAATGGGTTATATTCAATTTCTTTTGGAGGTCCGTAAGCTTTTCTTACTTTATCTCTAATTTCATCTGGAGTGTCATGAATAAACACCGCACTATTTGGTTTTGATTTACTCATTTTCAAACTTTCTTCAGCTGTAATTTCCTTATCGTTGAAAACAGTTGAAGTATCAGGTCCAGTCAATCCTGCAATCAAGTTTTGATGAATCGCTATTGGTGCAATTATTTCACCTTTACTATTTTTTAAAGGATTTACTTTTAATTTTTTAGCCACATCTCTGGCAATCACATGAGCTTTTCTTTGATCCATTCCCGCATGAGCAATAGTTGCTCTTAGGGTAAAAATATCAGCCACCTGAAGTGGTGGATAAAACAAAGTCGACATACTTACATCATTACCCATTTTTTTACCCATAATTGAAATTGATCGTAAATTACGGGATAAAGTAGTATATTTTCCTACTTCCATAAATGTTTCCCAGTGAATTAAATTGTTGGCATACAAATCTTTTCCGGTGATAAATTCAACTTGAGATTCATCAACCCCAAAACATTTTAACGAGGCAATTAAACCTTGTTTAAAATATCCTTCGGTTGCCAATCTAATATTGTCCCAATCTCCACCTAATTTATTATTTAAATAAGAATGAAAATCAGCCAAAAGTATTTGACATTTAACCCCAGCTTTTAAAAAATCAGCAATTTTTCCCATCGACATCAAGCCAGTTCCCAAATGGATTAAACCCGATATTTCAAAACCAATATAATGAGTCAGTTGGGTATTATTTTCAATCAAAGATCTTAAATCTTCTTCAGTTAATACCTCCTGACAATTTCTAGTTATTAAGTTAACTTTTTGATCAATATCCATAATTTTGCTTATTTATATTCTTTTCTGATTTGAAACAAGAAGTACCAAGAAATAGCCATTCCAATCACTAAACTACCCAAACTGAAACTAAGTAAATAAGATAAAGCATTGACTAATGAAGCATAAAACATTAAGTTCCAAGCTGATTTCAATCTTTTAAACAAACCTGGAATTGCCATTATATTTAAAACTAAAGTAATTACAGAAAAAATTGTTGTTAAAGAGAAATGAATTCCATATCTTATATTCAAAAAAGCTAATGGACTAATCAAAGCTCCCAATCCAAAAGCAAATAACAATGTTGGTACAGTAAAAATCATCCCTACAATCATTAAATAAGGACCAAATTTAACGATAAAATTTACTATTTCTTTAGGTAATTGTGGCGCCTTTTGACCAAAATAAACATTCAATTTTTCTTCCCAATCAGAAAGCATTTTAAAAAAACTTTTACTATCTATTTTTGTTTCTTCTTTTACTTTTTTCATAAATCTATTTTAACATCAAAAACCCTTATAGTTACAATGATTTTTCATTTAATTTATTTTCTTCTAAATATTCATTTATTTCTTTTACTAATTTTTCTGTCGGTTTTCGACAATTACAATTTTTATTATGTGCTATATGCCATTCTATTCTTTGCTTTTTTGTTGGATTTTTTGGCATTTTATTTTTCAAATGCCATTCTTTATTGATCATAGTTTATTCTTAATTTTCATCACTGCCTCGTAGCCCATATCAATTAAATATTGATAATTCTTTTTTCGAAAATCCAAAATAAAAGTTTTGTCATCATCTAAATTTAAATAAATTATTTTCTTTCTAATATTTTTGGCTTTTTCTAGGCTAATTTTTTGCTGCATTAAAGCAATTGATGAATACAAAACATCTGTTGCCAAAGTTTTTTCGTCTATTTTTTTAATTGGTCCAGTGATATCTGAAACTAATATTTTTTTCGGTTTATCAATTAGAGTTATTGGAATATTATTACTTACTCCACCATCAACCAAAAATTTTTCTTCATATTTTAATGGTTTAAAAAATCCTGGAATTGATATTGAGGCAATTATGGCTGGAAAAATTTTCCCATTATCAAATACAATTTCTCCTCTTTGGTTAATATCAGTGGCGTTAAATTTAAATTTAATTTTTAAATCACTAAAATTTTCTGTTCCAATATATTTTTTTAAAAATTTTTCTAAATTCTTAGTCGAATCTTTAGTATTTACCAATGCCATCATTTGAATTAGTTCCAAAAAATCCAAATCTTGAGCTATTTTTTCAAAATCAATTTTTGGATTAGCCGCATACATAGCTCCTACAATTGCCCCGACAGAAGTTCCCGCAATCTCTTCAATCTCAATATCTAGTTTCTGTAGTGCCTTAATTATTCCCATATGAAAAAAACCTCTGGCGCCACCACCACTCAAAACTAATCCTATTTTTTTCTTAAATATCATCTAATTAATATTAAAGTATTTTTTCAAATTTAATTTGAGGTAAAATGACTAGACTATGTTTCATCGTACCAAATCACTTATTAAAGAGCCAATTTTTAAATCCATCATTAAATTAGCTTTTCCAATAATCTTAGCTAATCTTTTTCAATCCATGTACCAACTCACTGATTCATTTTGGGTTGGTCGTCTTGGTGGTACTGCTTTAGCCGCTGTTTCTATTTGTACTCCAATTATTTTTCTAACTATTGGTTTGGGAGTTGGTTTTGCCGTTGCTGGTTCCACTTTTGTGGCTCAATATTTTGGTGCCAAAAATGCCAAAATGGTCAGTCATTCAGCTGCTCAAACTATTCTTATGATTGCAGTTACATCTTTAATATTAAGTTTATTAGGTTTTATTTTTTCTCCCCAAATTCTTAAGTTTATGGGAGCTAAACCAGAATTTTTTGATCAATCTCTTTCTTTTTTAAAAATTTCTTTTATCGCTGTCATCGCTAATTTTTTCTTCTTTGTTTTTCAATCAATTATGCGAGGAATTGGTCGCCCTCAAATTCCCGTTTTTATTGTCATCACTACCGTTATTTTAAATTTCTTCCTCGACCCACTATTTATTTTTGGTTTTAAATCTATTCCTGCTTTTGGTCCAGCTGGGGCTGCTTTTGCTACTTTGGCTACCCAAACCATTGCTGCCGCCATCGGTTTTATCATTCTGTTCAACGGTAAACACTATATTCATTTAAAAATTTCTGACTTTAAACCAGATTTTAAATTTATTAAAAAAGCTTTTTTAATTGGTTTTCCTTCATCAATTGATCAATCAGCTCGAAGTTTAGCTATGGTTTTGGTCACTTCAATTATCACTAGTTTTGGTACTACTGCTATTGCTTCTTTTGGCGCCGGTGCCAACTTAAATCAAATCATCATGTTTTTTGGTATTGGTTTGGCAGTAGCCAGTGGTACTTTAGTCGGTCAAAATATTGGCGCTAAAAATATTTCTCAAGCCATTAAAGTTTCCAAAATTAGTGCCGTACTTTCTTTTTGTTTATTAACTTTTTTTGGTATTTTAGCTTTTATTTTTTCCAAACATTTTATTTCATTTTTTGTACCAGCAGATTTAGCTGTCATTGCTGAAGGTTCTCGTTTTGTCAAAATTGTTTCTTTAGCTTTTGGTTTTATTGGTTTACAAATGTCGTTTGGAAATGTTTTGATTGCCGCCGGCAAATCAACCACTTCCATGTTTATTAGTATTTTTTCTCAATGGGGAATTTTACTACCTTTAGTTTATTTTCTTTCCCAACATACCTCTTTAGGTATCACTGGTATTTGGATTTCTTTTCCTATCACTAATATTATTACTGCTACCACAGCTTTTATTGTTTATCGTCGTGGTTCCTGGCAAAACTCAAGAATAATTGAAGAAGACAAAGCTGTTAGTCAAGTTTCCGAAGAAACTATTGTTGAAGAGGGAATTCATTAATTATTCTTAAGCCAATTCATAGCCGCGATAGGAAATTCTTTTGGTATTGAACCAAGTAAAATTGGTTCGTCTGCTGTTGGTACTTTTACTCTCACTCTATCTTTTTTTCTTCCTTCAGCCCAAGCCACTCCATTATTCACCCTTGCCTCCATATATGTTTTAAAATCATCAAAACTTGTTTCTCCAGACGCAAAACTAGTTAATTCATACAAAAATTGAATCATCCCTGAATTTTTTCGGCCACTTTCTGGATACGGCTTACCTTCTTTTTCTCCTAATATTGGTAATAATACTTCATGAGACTCATCATATGAAACAATATATTCTTTAATCCATGATTTATAATTTTTTATTTTTTCTTCTCCCCATACTTGTTTTACTCCTAATCCTCTCTCATTTTCTGAATAGCCTTTCAAACTTTCTTTACCTTCATTATCTACATTTTCAAAATGAGCCCCGTAGCTTTCCAATACCTCTCTTAATAATTCCTGACTAATTTCATCTCCAACTTTTTGTTCCTCTGATATTTTTTTTATCCATTCATCCACTTGTTCTCTTTTTTGTTCAATACTTTCACTATTTATTAGTCTTTCCGCCATAAATTATTATACCTTATCTACCACTAAAATCTTTGCCCGATTCCATTTTTTACATTTTTCACATTTCAAGTATTTTCGATTAACCAAATTTAACGATCCAAATTCTTTTCCAAAACTAATTTGTTGTTTGTGACTACACTTATCACATTCATAACCAAAATAATGACAGTACCAATTTACAATCCAAAATAATAATCCTAATAAAATCATTATCCACCAACCGATCATGTCGTTTTCTATTAGCCAAATTGCCGTTACCATTTCTATAAATACAAATATTATCAATCTCCAAATAACCTCCCAAACATCTCTTGCTCTTACTTTTCTATATTTCATAACCAATTCTATACCAAAAACCCCGTCATTGACGGGGTTTTATTAATTAAACTTATCAATTAATTGTTTATTGTCACATCTTGACCTGGAGTTCCTTCAGGAGGTTGACCACCACCTTGTGGGCCACCACCCATATCGGTCATTCCCAAAGCTTCTCTTAAAGCCGTTTCTTCTACACCCAAAGTTTTTGCTGCTGTAGCCAAGTCAATTCTTTTTGGTTGTCCCGGAGTACCACTTGCTGTAGTTGCTGTTGTTTCAGTTACACCCATAGCACTTTTCAAAGCATCTTCAGTCACTCCCAAAGTTTCTGCCGCTGCCGCATAATCTATTTCTTTCATTTCTGGTCTACCTTGACCTGGAGTTCCATTTTGGCCAATTTGTTCCTGATTTTGTTGGTTATTTTCTGAATTATTATTTGTAGTTGTTTTGGCAGAGCATCCAGCCAAAACCACTGCACTCACCATTACCAAACCAATTAAGGCTAATTTTGATTTCATATTTCATTTAATTACTAATTGCTAGTAATTTAATAATTTAATCTGAAATAAACCTTAAATCTTTATTCCAATCAATTTCAAATCTTCTTCAAACTTTTCGGCAGTAGTAAATTGAAACGCCTCAAAACCCAAACTTTTGGCGGCCTCTACATATTCCAAAATATCATCAGTATAAACACACTCTTCTGGTTTTAAATTTAATTTTCTCAAAGCATCTTCATAAATTTCCTCACTTGGTTTCATTGCACCAACCTCATAAGATTTGGTAATCGAATCAAAGGTCAAAACTTCTGGTGCTACTTGAATCATATAATCCCAATCCCATTCACTAGTGTTCGATAGTAAGCCGACTTTATAGTTTTTTCTCAATTTTACTATTAATTCTTTTATCCCAGGTACTCGACTAAATTTATCTTTCGAGTAAATGGTTTTTAATTCTTGGTAGGGAATATTAATCCCATAAATTTTACCTAAATTTTCATAAAATTCTTGACCACTTATTTCACCTGTTTCAAATCTTTTAAATATATCCGAGTTTTCATAAAATATATTTTTAATTTCCTCAATTGTTTTACCCGACAAATCAGCAATCTTTTGTTTATAAATTTCATTGGTAAAGTGACAAATCACATTCCCAAAATCAAAAATTATCCCTTTAATCATTGATTTATTTTATCCCGTATCGCCAAAAAATTGCTGTCATGTTTTTTCCACCATTTAAAAGTTTTATAGCTTTTTTAAGTTCGTATTGACTAATCACTCCATTCCAAGGTTCTCGGTCGGGGATATTGCCAGTATAGTATTTCTCCAACATTGGCAAAGCCTGTTTATCTCCCAACTGCCCCAAAGCCCAAATTGCCGAATTTCTATTTCTAAAAGCTTGATTTTCATCATCTAATAGTTGGCTCAAAGCCTCAACACAAGTTCCTTTGTAATCTTTTTTAGCTTCCTGACATCTGGTTTTGACATCGACCCCAATCCAAGTACAAATCACTACAAAAAACAATCCCAAAATACTAACTCCAATTGCCACCAAAAAACCAATTGGTTTTTTTATTTTTTTAATAATTTTCATTATTTTTCCTCTTCATTAATAAAAATATTTTCTATCTTAGTTTTAAACAATTTGGCCATATCAAAAGCCAGTGGCAAAGACGGTAAATACTTATTATTTTCTATGGCAATAATTGTTTGACGACTAACTTTTAATTTTTTTGCTAAATCTTCTTGAGTCCAATTTTCGGTCACTCTCAAAATTTTTAATTTATTCTTCATCTTCACCTCCATATTTTTTATTCAAAAAATAATAGGCGATTAAGTAAAGTACAATCAAAAACAATGTTAGATATGCCAAAATTATTCCTAAAGATTGCAGATAATAAAATTCTTCTTTAGTGGTTGGCAATATACCGCTAGAAAATATCAATAACAAAAATGAACCAATTCCAATTGTCGTAGTAAATATACTGTAAGCTGTTTTAATTGCTTCTTCTCGGACACTTTTTTCCCTTTCATCCATTCCACCTTTTTTTATTTTGGTCACCGCCCAAAATATTAATCCTATTCCAACTCCACTTACTGTCAAAATATATATTCCGTTTATCCATCCCAAGATAACAGTTATCAATACAAAGACCAAAACCATTCTTTTCCATTTGATATGTCTTTTTTCTTTCATAATCCTATTGTAAAGTAACCTTTACAATAAGTCAAGTAATCATTACATTAAATTTAATTATATTCTATTTCTGATCCTTCTTCTTTTTCTGCCATCTCACCAGTTTCCACATATAGTCCTTTGACCCACTCAATGGTATACAAGGCCATGTTTTTGGCTGATATATCCACCTGTGTTTCTGGTGACATAATGGCAATTTTCCCCAGTTCTTCATCGGTTGTCGTCGCCAATACTGGTAACCAATTGGTCAACAACCATTCTTTTTTCTTTTTATTATAAAAAGCCGGCATCACCATAATTTGATAAAGATTTTCTCTACCACCAAGTACTTCCATATATTGTCTAAATCGATACATATTATCTAAATTAATATCACTATCTATATTCCAAAATTCTTTTTTTAACGGTGAAGTTCTTCTGAATTTAATTTTTATTATCAACCCTCCATACACATTAGCTGGATCTTTTTTCTGATTTTTTAAATCCTTTTTCAATTTTAAAATTTCTTTTTTGGCTGATTCCAAATCTTTATTTACCCGTCCCAATACAAAAAGCATTTTTTTGCCATCATCTTCTTCGATAAACACTCCACCAATATATCCCTCAGGATAAAACTCCACTTCTCGATAACAATATTTTTCTTTTTTATCCATTATTCAATTCTAGCAACTAACTTTTTACGACCAATTTTATATAACTGCTTAAAAATTATTTCTGTAAATTCACTTGCCAAATCTATATCTTTTCTAAAATTAGCTTTAAGAGAAATATAATCAGTGCCTTTATCAACTTTATAGATCATTCGACCACTATAAGTTGTAACCTCATCATTTACAAATCCCATTTCACTTAACAATCCTACTGTCGACAAAAAGAAATTTTTTAATTTATTAATTTCGTTGGCATAAAAATCATATTTAAGTTGATGTTCTCCTGTCCAAAACTGGACATATTTATTATCTTCTCCCAAGATAGAAAAAATAATAAAATTACCTCCGTTCATAGCTTCAGTCAAAGCCAGTTTAATAAATTTTTTTCTTTTTTTTAACTTTGATAATTTATTTATTCTTTTTTGAGCTGCCGCAATATAATCATTATGACTAGTACTAGTTATTTGTATTTTGCCATCAACAACTCCAAATGTTAGATGTTTTTTAGAAAAGTTACCATTATAAAAATATCTTTTTGTTTTCCAGTAAATCGCCAATATAAAATCCAGAACTATTCTTCTAGTTTTAAAAAAATAATAATCAAATATTTCTAGATTTTTTTTCTTTTTTTTATTCATAAAACCATCTATAAGGAGGATCTTCAATTTCTTTAATATTGCTTTTTAACATTTTATATTTTCCATCTTCAAAAATTGTTTTCCAAGTGCCCTCGTAATAATGATATTCTGTTTCATTATTTACCCAATTAGTTGTATCAAATTTAATATCAACCGTGTCCTTTGAATCTTCCGTCATTTCTGCTTTATAAACATCCACATCCAAAACATTAGTAAATCTATTGGTCCATTCTTCAAAATTAGTTTTTTGTAAATATTCTTGACTCAACAAATCAAACCCTTTTTCCATTTGTCGAGCTTTAAGATAAGCATAAAATGCTTTCACTGCATTTTCTGGAGATATAGTCGGGTCAACATTAATTTTTTCAATTTCTTGATCAGTAAAACCAGAAATCAAATTATTAGCATCATTGGCCGAAATAAAAAGTGACAATCCTGCCAAACCCATAGTATTAACTCCTACTACATTGCCACATTGATCAGTCAATGGTCCACCACTCATTCCTCCAACCAAAGAAATACTAGTCTGAAGATAACCTACCTTGTCAGTTTTTGATTTTCTAAAATCACTATAGTTTCCTTTTAAAACAGTTGCTTTGCCCACCAGATCAGTTCCCATAGCAAATCCAGTCGCAATTACCGGTTCTTCATCTTTTAATTCAATATTTTTTGTCAAAGGCATAACCATTTCTGGATATTTTTTTTCGGTATACAACATTGCCAAATCAGATTTACTGTCTCCTGTAATTTTAATCGGAGTTATAAAACTACCATCAGGAAAAATAATTTTTGGACTCGGCTCTCCTTTAATTACATGAAAGTTAGTCAACACTTGATTTTCGGAGATAAAAAATCCCGTACCTTGAGAATATCCACCCACAATTCTCACCACTGATTTTTTTAATTTTTCTTTTTTCCCCGCCGAACAAAAGAATTTTTCATAATATCCATAATTTTTTTGCATATAATCCACCATCACAAAAGTCGATCCAATCAAATATATTGTTACCGTCAATATCACCAATGACTTCAAAAAATTTCTAAAACTTTTAAAAGGGAATTTAACCATATCAATTATAATTTTGGCCAATTCAATCACCAATTTAACAGAAAATTTTATTATGTAATAAGCCGAATAGGTAACCAGTTTTATTGGAAACAAATAAACCGGTGCCAACAGTCTCTCAATATAAGCCACAAATTTTTGAACAAACTTCCATTTAATTTTTTTGATCAAACCAAAAATACCCCTAATTATGGGAAGTAACAGATATAAAACAAAAGAAAATAAACCAGTTGCCAAACAAAAATTAACAATATCTCTCAACAAGCCTTCAACATCAAAAATTGTAACTATCCAAAGAGTAATCGCTGTAAAAATAAAAACTATTACCCAAGCTGATTTTTTTGTGTAATTAATTAAAAAATTATCTAATATTTTTGGTGCACTTACTACCAAACACAAACAAAACAAAACAGATAAGTTATCAAAAATCGTAGTTTTGTCTCCAAAAAAGAAATTTAAGGCGGTAAAAATTAATCCCAATAAGAAAAATAAAAAAACTGGTTTTTTAATCACTATCCAATACTACCACCTAATTAAATCTTTCATTTAAATACTCTGTAATTTCTTTTATCCCCAAATCTCTAGATGAGTTTCCATTACGAACATAAAACTTGTCCAATAAAAAAAGTGGTTTATTAGATTTTAAAATATCTACTTTACAAATTTCTTTGTCTTCAAAAATGAAAAAATCCACATCTACATTAGATACTGAAAAATTTTTTCCAAAATATTCATTAATTAGATTTCTTAAGTGCAACTCAAATTCATCCTTGGTTCCCTTTAAACACTTATAATCTTTATCTAATCCTAAAATATTTCCCTCATCGTCAACACCAATAATTAAAGTTCCACCTTGACCATTAGCGAACGAAGAAATTGATTTTAATATTATCTTTTCTAAATCTTTATTAGCTTTGTTATTTTTATAATCCCATCTTAAAGATGATTTTAATTCAAAATATTTATTTTCTCCCTTTTTTATTAAATCTAAAATATCTTCTTTAGATTTAATTATTTCTTTACTATTTTCTTTATATTTTTTAAGACTAGATAATAAAATATTTAAACAATATACAGCCTTTTTATAATCTTCAGACAAAGCAGAAGTTAAAGTATTTATGTAACTATTTGAGTTAATTTCTATTAGTCGTTGATTATCTAAAAGATTATTTATATCTTCTTCAATTTCGTTTAATAATCCAATTAATTGTGATCTTAATTTTTTTGCTTCAGCGCTATAAAAAAACAATTCATTATCGTTAACTTTTATAAAATAATTTTCTATTAACCTTACAAATTCATTTAATAATTTTATTTTCATATTTTATTTATTAATCACATGATCAAGATCAATCACATAATTAGCTAATTTTTTTAATAAACCATTTTTACTTAAAGCAAATTCCAAATCTCCAACAATAATTAATTTTTGTTTAGCTCTAGTAACAGCTACGTTTAAGAGATTAATATTCTCATTAACAAAATTAATTGTTCCTTCGGGCATCCCTTGAGATATAACTGGAGAAAATACTACTACATCTTTTTCATCTCCTTGAAATGCATGAGCAGTTCCAACAATAAGATCAATATTATTTAATTCATCAGTTGATTTATCAGTTAATATTTTCAAAACTTTTTCTCTTATAATTGCAGTTTGTTTTCTAAATGGTGAAATTATTCCGTAAGACAAAGAATTACCATATTTTTGAATTATTTCTGCCATAATTTCAGCCGATTTTGTAGCTTCAATAAGATTATAAATATTTCCAGCTCCAACTCGTTTACCATTACCTTTTAAATTTAACCAAGAAATTCCAGGATTTTCAGCTTTAAATTTATCTGTATCCGTCAATATATCTAATGATTCCCCATAAAATTCTCTATTTGAAAAATTAATAATTTCCGGATGACATCGATAATGATTTTTTAATATTAAAGTCCTTTTATCATTTAGAGAATATTGTCTATCAGCTATTTTAAAAAGAGATTGTTTTACATAAGAATAAGCATCCCAATCCAAATTAACATCAGAATCATCAAAATAATTTTTATCTTTTCTTTCAGGAATAATCGATATATGTGTTAATTGTTTATCGTCTCCAATAATCATCATTCTTTTTGCTCTAAATAGAAGAGGAATTGAAGATGGAATATCACATTGTGAAGCTTCATCTAAAACAACCAAGTCGAATAGACCACCACTAAGTGGTATAGAATCTTTTGCAGAAAGATTCGTTACTCCCCAAATAGGTAGTATTTCAATTAATTTTGTCATTAATTGCATAGCTCTCTCTTTTAAACGATAGAATTCTTTTCCCAATCTAACATTGGAATTTAATCTTTGTTGTACCTTGATAAAATCCTGAAGCACAACTGCTTGCGATGGATTTGACGATTCTAAATTATATAGCCATTTATCTTCATAAAGCGACAATGATATTCCGTATAAAAAATTATTACAATCAACTAAATCTTTTCGTAACCTCTTCAATAAAGGAATTTTTTTTAATTCTTTATTAAGAATATTTAAATCTTTTATGGTTTTTTTATAATCTTTAAAAATATCCAATTCTTCTAATATTGAACCTATTTTTTCAAAATATTTTATTTTAATAAAACCATAACCATTTTCTTTCAAATATTGATAAAAAACGTTAATAAATTTATCTTTTGTCTTTTTCTTTGAAAATAAATCATTTAATAATTCAAAAATTGTCTTTTTATCACAAGATAACCTTTCAAATTTTTTCTTTAATAAAACTAATTTTTCTTTATTATCTATTTTTAATTTATAGTTATCTTTAAACCAATTATATTTTTTTTCTTTAATTAAAATATCATCATTTAATAATGATATTTTTTGTTTAAGTTCCTTTCTTTTGATTATTTTTTGATTTATTTGATCTATTTTTTCAATTGATTTTATTGCATATTCTTTATATTCAAGAAATTTATTATGGTTTTGTCCATATTTAATTTTTTCAGCCTTTTTTGCTAATGTCTCAAATGCTTCATTTCGAAATTCTCGATTTCCTGTTCTAACCACATATGATTCATTAGTAAGTTTGTCTAATCTTTCGTAAACAACATTAACAGCCTTATTATTATTACTAGCAAATAAAACACTTCTATCGTTTACTAATGCATTAATTACTAAATTCACTAATACCTGTGATTTTCCAGTTCCTGGAGGACCAGTCACCACAGTAAAACTATCAGTTAATCCTTTTCTAATTGATTCTTCTTGACTATTATTTAAAGGCAAAACGCTAAAAATAAAACGTGGACCTTTTGCACTTTCTTTAATTTTTTCATCGAATAAATACTTTAATGCTGTTTCTCCTAATTGTTCATAATAAATCGGTTTTATTAATTCATTTAATTCTTGGATTAAATTCTTTGTGTATGGATTTCCTTTTCCCCAATATAAAAGTGCTTGATTCAATACTCCTTCTGTGTTCAATTTATTTAAGTCAATACTCTCGAGTGAATTTGTATTAATCTCATAATCATTTTCAAACCTTGTTTGATTAAAAGCATATTTTAACAATTGAATAAATCTGTCGTTTTTTGGGATTTTTTGATCATCTTCTCTTTGTAATGAATCTATTTCATGTAATTTTTGATATATTTCTTCACGAACCATATCTTCTCTTAAAAAAAGGGAATAGCTGAATTCAGGAAGAGTATTACTACAATTCAATGTTAATGTTTTATTTTCTTCATCAATTTTAAAAACTACCTCTGAAATAAACACAGGCATAATTGAGCCATCTGTAAATTTTACGAAAGGATAAGCATAGAATAATTTACCAGAACGGTTATCAGAGAAAGTTTTATTAAGAAATCGATTTAGTCTTTCAGTTAGAGGAATTGTTGTTTCTTTGTTTCCTTTTGAAAATAAAGTTTCTTCCTTTAGAAAATTAGTTTCAAATACATATCCTTCACCTTTTGATTCAAAAGTTGATTCTGATGAAGTTTCCTTTTCAAGACAAGTAATATAGTAGGTAAGTAAATTTTGCCAGTTCTTTAAACTAATCATTATATTATAAGTATTTTACCTCTTTATTTAAAAATAAATACCAATATTTTATTTCACTTTCCCCACTGCCTTTACATAATTACAAAAGTCACAATCTGGGTCTGCTTTTGGAATTTCTTTACTATTCAAACATTCATAAATCTTTTTTATCGTTGGCTCAATCCATTCAGTTTTCCCTTTATAAGGGATTAGTTTTATATCAAATTCCAATTTTCCATCAAAAGCCACTCGATTAGTTTTTCCATTGCAATAAACAAAATAACCCGTCTCCGACACCTCAAATCCATTTTTTCTAAATAACCATTGGTATATTTCCATCTGCCTTTTGTATCCATCTTGCCACTCAGCATCCAAATTTACTTCACTTTCTTTTGATGTTGATTTGTAATCCACAATTATCAATTCATTTTTTGAATTAATCCAAACATCATCCACCGCTCCAGTAATCAACAAATTAGTTTTCGGATCCAAATAAGTAATCCCTTTAAAATTTTCCCGCCATTCATCAATTTTTGGATGTTCAAATGGTATTGCCTCAAGTCCATAAGCTTTCATTAGTGGGTGAGTAGTGTGATTTGCCCTATGAATATCAAATTCTTTTTTAAGAAGTTTATCGACCGCCGAATTTAGTGAAAAGGGGAACCCAGGTGGTTGGGCAATTCCCAATACTCGATCCAAATAAAAACATCTTGGACATTTTATAAACAAATCAATCTTCGACCTCGAAATCTTAAACGCTTTTTCCGTTTTTGTTTCATACAATCCCAATTGTCTGTTTGGTTTGTAGTACTGCGACATATTATTTGTCTGGTGCTATTTCGTAACCTTGTCGGATAATTGTCATGGCATAATCCAAGTCTTTGTCATTGGTAATATCCCAATACCAAAGAGAAGTTTTACCCCATTTGTATGTGTCTGGTATTTTTTTAAATACTTTTTTAGGGTCGTCAATATCATTACATCGAACATATATTTTTAATTTTTCCTTAAAAAAATGGACACTACAAAAAACTTGATAACGGATTTTATAGCCAACATAGTTAGTAACTGCTTTTTCTTGAACTCTATCGTCTAGTTCAAATATTTCTCTTTGCAATTTTTTAAATAAATCTTGCATTTTTTCGTTAATCTTTGAAAGATGTTCTTCGACAGTGAAAGTTTTCACCTCTTTAGTAATCTGTTTTGTCTCCGGACTTTCAATAAATTTAGTAATTGATTCAGCTTTCTTTTTGGTCTGAATTTGATTGATGTTTAATAAATCATTTTGGTATCTAGATACTTCCCAAAGTTCGATAGGGAAGTTTTCAAAATTCGCCGCTCCTTGTTGGTAAGCCGTAAAAGATCGAGCAATAAAAATCACTCTAATTTGTGACCAATCAAAATCTTTGATTTCTAAATTTTTACCAAAGTGATTATTGTATGCCAACACAAAATTCGCCTTATGTGTCAATAAAAGTTGCATATAATGAAGCCCCTGATCCACAATCGAATTATTCTTATCTCTTTTATACTCAATAATCACAAAAGAATTTGCTTCAGAATCAAAACCCAAAGTGTCTAAAAAATAACCTTCAATTTCAAATTCTCCACCAACAACTTTTAATCCAAAAATTTCTTCTAAATTACTTTCAATTAAATCATGAAGTGGTTTTTCTTTTTCAAAAACAACTTCTTTGATTGCTTGAAGCTTTTGGTTTTTTATTTGATAAAGAGACATAAATTATTTTAATGTTTTTACCATTCAAATACATCCACTATACTTTGGATAGCTGTTTTAATTCTTTCTATAATTGTTTTTCTTTCTAAATATTTTGGAGCAGTATTCATAGAATCAATTATTTGTTGGCTTCTTGGTAGTCTTTGATTAAATAAATATTCATTTATCAAGCCTTCTAATTTTTCTATTGGAATATTTTCTTTTATAGCCAAATTTTGTAATTTTTTATTTTTTTCATCATTCCAGAATTGATTGAATTTAGCTTCTACTTCATGTTTTCCATTTATTTTTGGTAAATTTTCTTCAATAAATTGTCTTATTAAATCTTTTTTCTTTCTTAATTGAATATCTCGATCAAAAATCTTTAATATTTCATCGGTTTTTTTCTTTTTTATCTCATCAGAATCAATATCTTTTAGTCCAGCAATTAATAATATTATGTAATCAAAATTAATTATGTCTCGGACAGTTAGTTCAATTTCAAAATCAATTTGGTCTAATATGGATTCGGCGTTATTTTCACTTCTTTTTCGGTCTTCATAAATATCCAAATATTTACTTTGATAATCATAAAATTCTTGTTCGGTTATTGATAAATCATTAAAATTAAATTCAGCAAAAGTTTCTAATCCTGACTTTATTCTCAACAAATTTCTAAATATTTTTACAAATTCAGCTTTTTCTGTTTCACTTTCTAAATTATCAACATCATCAACTGTAGCTACTTTTTCTTTTAGTAATTTCAATTTTTCTTCGAACTCTTTTTTCTGTTCCTCAAACGGTTTCTTGAAAACCACTTCCTTAGCATTTTCATCTCCATATAATCTCAATGCCTCATCAGTTGCTTCTTTTAAATTTCTAAAACAAACTATATTGCCGTGTGGTTTATTAGAGTTATATAGTCTGTTTGTTCTAGAGTAAGCTTGAATTAACCCATGGTATCGCAAATTTTTATCTACATATAAAGTATTTAAAGTTTTACTATCAAATCCAGTCAAGAATATATTGACCACCAATACTAAATCCACTTCTTTATTTTTAATTCTAGTTTGTAAATCTTTGTAGTAATTATAAAAAGTATCTGTCGAAAAATTTGTTAAAAATTCTTTATTATAATCATCAATGCAGTCATCCAAAAATTCTCGTGAATGTTTATTTATTGATTCATTGGCCTGATTAAAAATATCAGTTTCTAAATCCATATTGTCATCTTCATTTATCTGATAAGAAAAAATCGTGGCTATTTTTAAATCTGTTGGTTTTTTCTTTTTAAATAAACAATAATATTTTTTTAATACTTCAATATTTGACACTGCCATCATGGCGCTAAACATACCGTTTTTAGTTTTTCTTTTCCAATCAGCTAATACATAATCAGTAATTTTATTTAACCGATCATCACTTTCCAATACCTCTTTAGTATTAATTCCTTCTACCAGTGTCTCAGCAAAAATATCTTTATTTAAAGTATTACTGTCTTTTTGTTTATATTTGCCCACATATTCGACCGCGAATCCTAAAACATTTTCATCAGAAATAGCATTGGTAATAATATATTTATGCAAACATTCACCAAATACATCAGTTGTCGTTACTCCGCCCACATTATTTTCAGCAAAAATTGGCGTCCCAGTAAAACCGAATAGTTGAGCATTTTTAAAAAAAGCTTTTATCCTAGCATTGACCTGACCAAACTGGCTTCGATGACATTCATCAAAAATAATTACTACTTTTTCATTAACTAATTTTTCAAATTGATTCTTATATTTTTCTTTGCCAATAGCGATATCCAGTTTTTGAATTGTGGTTACAATCACCTTAGTATTTTCGTCTTTTAATTGTTTTACTAATTGTCGAGTGTTATCAGTTCCATCGACTGAATCTTTTGAAAAAGAGTTAAATTCTTTAATTGTTTGCACATCTAAATCTTTTCTATCCACCACAAATAAAACTTTTTTAATCTCTGGAACTCGAGCCAATACCTGACTAGTTTTAAAAGAGGTGAGTGTCTTACCAGATCCAGTTGTATGCCAAATATAGCCATTCTTGTTGCCTTCTTTTACCCTATCCACAATTGCTTTGACCGCATAATATTGATAAGGTCTTAATATCATTGGTATCTGTGTTGCTTCAGCCAATACAATATATTCGGCAATCATCTTAGAAACAGCACATTTTTCCAAAAATATATCTGTAAAATCTTCTAATCTAGTAATTTTTTTATTCAATACATCAGTCCAAAAAAATGTTTGTTCAAAGCTTTGTTTTGGATTATTGGCAAAATATTTTGTGTTGACTCCATTTGATACTACAAATATTTGAATATATTCAAACAGTGTTCCGGCAAAAGAATGTTTTTGATATCGCTGAATTTGATTAAACGCTTCTCGCATTTCAATTCCTCGTCGTTTCAATTCAATTTGCACTAGCGGTAGACCATTAATCAGTAAGGTAACATCATATCTGTTTTCGTATTTTCCTACTTCAGTAATTTGGTGGGTGACTTGATATTCATTTTTACACCACTGGTCAGTATTAAAAAATCTTATCCAAATTTCTTTTCCATCATCGCGCACCAATACGAACCTATCTCTTAAAGTTTTTCCTTTTTGAAAAATATCACCTTTGTTTAGGTGATTTAAAATCTTAGAAAATTCACCATCAGAAAATTCCATCCCATTAAATTTTTCCAATTGTTTCTTTAAATTCTCAATCAATTCCTTTTCGTCTTTTATCGCCACCTTTTCAAAACCAAGTCTTTGGAGCTGTTGTATTAAGTTTGTTTCTAGTTGTGATTCACTCTGATGTGTCATAAATTTATTTTAATTTTTTGATCTATCCAATCAAAAACATCTTCAAATCGTTTGACAACTTCTTCACTCAAGTTTTCCTTCTTAATTTCATTATTATCAACCTTTTGTGAAAAAATTTTTGAAAAAACAACTTTCCTTTTACCAACAATAGATGATGACTTTCTTTTATCATCAATTTTTACTTTATTATCAATTAAATGTAAATCTCTTGATAAGAACATATCTTCAACTTCAGAATAGGGTATTAAGTATATTTTTTCATTTGTGTTATTTTCATTATCGTCAAATATATTTTTTTTCAATTCTTCTCTTGCATTCTTAGGATTATTTCCATTGTCCATAATCAAAACCCAATTAAGACCATAACCAATACAAAAGGAAATTAAATGAAATATATTCTGTCCTGCAATACCAATTCCAGGGACAAACTTATAATCAATGTTTCTATTTAATAATTTTGCCATTGATTGGAAATACCAAAAATCAGATATTCCCTCAAGAAGAACATTATTTTTTGACAATATAGAAAAATCCTTTAATGGTTCTAATCCCATAGCTTCAGCAATTGGCTGTAAAGCATCTTGTTTATATTTAGTATTGATTTTTGAAGTTGTTAAGCCTTCTACAATTGTGCCTTCATTTTTAGTGTTTAAAACAAGACCAATATTATTTAATGATGATGTATTTATTAATGACGGAGAGTGGGTTGAGTAAATTACTTGATGGCCCTTACTTTTTAGTTCGTCAAATAATTCAAGTATGTCTTTATGTGCTTTTATATGTAGATATAATCCAGGTTCATCATAAAGAACAACTAACTCTATGCCATCTTCTCTCGATTTCAAATCAAGCCACGCAGACAAAAACCAAATCATACCTTTACTTCTTTTTCTTGGTTCGAGTTGAACCTTATCTTTTGTCTCTATAGAAAAATATATTGTTGGTACAGCTTGACCGTCAACATTTTCATTTTCAATCATAAACCCAATTTTTAGAACGCCATCTTCGTGAATTCTTTGTTTCCAAGCTCCTTGAAATTTTTTAGACAAATTTTCTACCTCAGCTGAAGTTGTTGAATTTTTGTGTGATCTTTGCAATTTTGAAATACTAACAAAATCTTTGTTCAATAATTTTTCTAAGTTTCTTACAGCATTGTAGCCTTTTGCTAATGTATTTTGATCTTCTAAATCAGACACTAAAATTTTATCTGGCAATAAATCACTAAAAGTATTAAATAGTACGATCAATGGTGATACTAAAAAAAATACACTAGAAGTTTTATTTTTATCAGAATCTATATCAATAATCGGAATTTTCTTTTTTATTTCCTTATCATCTACTTGTTCAACAGATTCTTTAGTTTTTATAGCGGATTTTAAAATTCCAAATGTAGAACTATTTACAGAGATGGACAGACTTTTATTTTCATGATCATAAATTTTTGTGACAGTATACTCTTTAATTGGATTTAGTTTATCAATATCAATGAAATCTGTTTCTTCTTCAATTAAAAACTCTTCACAAAGTTTTCCAATTAAATCATCAACAAATAAACTATGGTCCTCTATGGAGTAAGTACAAGAAACTTCTTGTTTCAGGTTGCCATTTTCTTCTTCTTCAAAATTTAAATTATCTCTATCAAAATCTTCGCTTTCATACGCATTTAAAGCTTCAAGTATAGAACTTTTGCCAGATTCATTTTGTCCGGCTAAAACGAACACCTTATCAGAGAAATTTATTTCCCCTGAATCTTTTATACTTTTGAAATTTTTAATTCTTACTGTTTTTAACATATATCTGTATTATACAAACAACCCTTGTATTAGGCCTTTTTTCCATTCCTCAGCCTTAGCAATTTGTTCTTGTTTTAAATCAATAAGCTTATCAATCGAAGTCAAAAACTCAGTAATTTTTTGCTGTTCTTCAAATTCAGGCAATTGTATTTTAATCTTCATAATTTCATTACAACTTATTTCTTTTTGTCCAGTTCCACCAATTAGATTAGCAATTCTTTTATAAAAAGACTCTCGTGAAATCAAATAATAAATGAATTTTGGGTGTATATATTCGTTAAACAAAAAGGAACTTATAGCATTTGATGCTATTAAACCATTGGTTTCTTCATATACCAAACCAAATCCACCATTATGAAAATTTTGTCTTCCTATTAATAATTCTCCAATATATCTTTTGTAATATGGTCTACCTTTTTCCGTAACAGAAGGAAACTTACCAGAAGCAGTAATTCCATTGTTATGAAGTTTCACAGTTAATAACTGTAATTTTTGAGGGTTTTCTTCTTTTTCTTTTTTTACTTCATAAATAACTTCTGCTAATTTTTCATTTTTCCATTCTGAAAAATCTTTTCCATTTTCATCTCTAAATTTAATCTTCTGTGCAAAAATTTTTTGCATCATTCCTTTTTTATATTTCTCTAAATTTTCTTTTTGTTTTTTTAAATTTCCAAACCACTCATCAACTTTCTTCAAAAACTCCGCAATCTTCTCTTGTTCTTCAAATTTAGGGATAAAAACTTTTACTAATTTAAAAAAATCATCAGTAGACATATTCAATAAACCGTGGTTTCTAGCACCTTCTTGAACAATCTTCCACACTGAGTGATTATGCTTTCCACTATCAAAATATTTTTCTAAATAATCGGAAGAATCATTTTTTTTGGTCTTAAAACAAATATATAAAGGAGAAACCACTCCTTTATCATATCGAGTTAATTTTTTAATAGCTCCAATAGGGTATCCTTTCGAATAGCTTTTATTGTACGCAAAATCATTTTTGTGTAATAAAAAATAGTTTTCTAAATTCTTCGAAGAAACAGATTTTGTAAAGAATTCTTCTTGATTAATCAATCCGTACTGAGCAGAAATAGTTAAAACATTTTTATTATTCTCTTTGTTTTTTGTCAAAATACGATCAAAAATATCAGCAATATTTTCTTCTTTCCACTCTCCCTCAAATCCTTTAAATCTTAATTTTGGAATATTAGTCATTTTTTGCTTAAGTAATATTTTCTTTAATCAAATGAACTTCAGGCCTATCATTTGAAACAAAAATTTCGTATTTAATTTTAGTCATATATTTATATTTTTTTGCGCTTATTTTTTTTGAAACAATTTCTACTTCAATCGTAATCTTATTATTTCTATATTCTTTATTTATTATCTTATTAATACCAATCCGATTAATATGACCAAGATCGCTCAATTTTTTATTTTCACCCTTACCAACTATCAATGCAGTTTTAAAATATGTTGGAAAAATTTCATCCCCAATCTTTAATACTGCTTTAGTTATTTTTGCTTTACCTAGATAATCACCATTATTTACTAGAATCAAGAAAAAACGATAAGCCAATAAATTACCATTCCCATCTTTTTCTTCGCCTATTCCAATATCAGTTGTTATATAGGGACGTATTTTTAACAAAAACTCCCTTATTGCAAAATATAAAGCTACAAGTGCTACTATTGCCGTTAACCAATTAGCCAATCCTTGATAATTGTTTAACCAGTCTAAAATATCCAAACGATTTCTCAAATGATTTTCAAGTCCAAAATTATCAAATCTAAGAATATAATTAGGTCTTGATAAATACATATTTTAAAATGGTTTTTCAATTTGTAATTCTTCACAAAATTTAGCCAAATCTTTTTCTAAGTCAATTTCTTTGGTTTTTAATTCTTTTAAATTTTTTGCCACTGCATTTATATCAATTTCCATCTCTTCTTCAAATGTATCCACATAACGGGGGATATTAAGGTTATATTCATTTTCTCTAATTTCAACCATACTGGCTTTGTGCGAATATTTTTCAATTTCTTTTCGATTTTGATAAGTTTCTAAAATCTTTTTAATATTTTCATCTGTCAATTTATTTTGATTTTTCCCTTTTTCAAATTCCCGTGAAGCGTCTATAAACAAAATATCTTCATCAGTTTTTCGACACTTTTTGAACACCATTATTGTGGCTGGAATTGATGTGCCATAAAACAAATTTGCTGGTAAACCAATCACTGCATCCAAATAATTTTGTTTTTCAATTATATGTTTTCTAATTTGTCCTTCAGCTCCTGATCTAAACAAAGCTCCGTGAGGTAACACCACTGCCATAGTTCCATTGTCAGCCAAATGATAAATCATATGAGTTACAAAAGCATAATCGGCGGCACTTTTTGGAGCCAGTCGACCATATTGAGAAAATCTATCATCAGCTATTAGTGTTGGATCAGCCTCACTTTTCCATTTAGCTGAAAACGGTGGATTAGCTACTATTACTTCAGATTTTAAATCTTCATTCTGGTCATTAGTCAAAGTATCACCAAGTTTTATTTTAAATTTATCAAAATGAACTCCGTGCAAAATCATATTCATTCTAGCCAAATTGTAAGTTGTTGGATTTAGTTCCTGTCCGAAATAAGTTGACACTTCAGCATAATCACCAATTCTTAATAGTAATGACCCTGATCCACAAGTTGGATCGTAAACTGATTTGATTCTTTTTTTATCTCCAACTACAATTTGTGATAACAATCTTGACACTTGAGCCGGAGTATAAAATTCTCCTCCTTTTTTACCCGCACCTGCGGCAAATTCGCCAATCAAATATTCGTAAGCGTCACCCAATAAGTCGTTTTTTGAATCTTCCAATTTAAAATCAATTCCAGATAATAAACTCAATACTTCGATAATTACTTCATTTTTTTGTTTTTCACCACTGCCTAATTTTGGAGAAGTTAATACCATATCTTCAAACAATCCTTTGAAATCATCTTCACTTTCTGTCCCCATTGAAGTCTGTTCAATTTTATTTAAAACATTTTTTAAATCTTCCAAAATAAAATTATCTTTTCCTCTTATTTCTCCTTTGCCCTTTTTAACCAAATAAGCAAAAATTTCTGTTGGTTTTAAAAAGAATCCTAATTCTTCAACACAATCATCTTTAATATTTTTCAAATATGCTTTACCTTCATCAGTGTTTTCATCAATATCAGCAAATTTCACTTCTTCACCTTTTAATAATTTTTCATCTACAAATCTAGTTAATTTCTCCGATAAATATTTATAGAAAATAAAACCCAAAATATAATTTTTGTATTCGTCGGCATTCATTCTCCCTCTCAGTGCATCTGCTACTGCCCATAATTGTTTTTCCAAAAGTCTCTTTTGTTCTTCACTCATATCCCTATTTTATCCCAAATCTCACTTTTTTCACGACTTATCTACCCAACAAAACCCGAAAAAATATTTTTATTCTATACTTTATTTATGACAGAATTTTACACAATCATCATTATCGGTCTATTTTTATTCTTTTTTCTAAAAAAATTTACTAATTTGTTCAATAATCAAAAAGATAATCCAGAAAATTCTAATAAAAATCTTTTTTATTCAAAAAAAATCACTCCAGATAATTTTTATCTTCGCCCCTCACTTCTTTTTCCAAACGAAAAATCTTTCTTTGAACAACTCAAACTGGCAGTAGGGAATGAATATGATATATACCCTCAAGTTTCTTTAATATCAATTTTTCAACCAACTAAAAAGTGGCACAACCGAGCGGAAATTAGTAAATTACATAAAACAATCGATTTTGTTTTGTTTAACAAGAGCACTCAAGCCCCAAAGATTGCCATTGAATTAGACGGCTATTCTCACTCAAATCCAAAAAGCTTTGACCGTGACGAATTTGTCGGTGCTATTTTTGCCAAATTTAACATTCCTTTGATCCGTTTTAATAATGGTAATTATTCTGTAGAAGAAATTAAAAGTAAAATTTCTATTATTTAATCTCCAAATGTCTTTTTGATGTGATCACTTTTTTACCGGTTTTTGCTTCAATATTTTTACGGGCAGATCCAGCAATTTCACCACCTTCTTTGGCCACTTGTTTATTTTTTGGGAATGTATCTGGTTTTTTGACTTTAGAAATTTCTGTTGTTGCCGTTTCGGCCAACATATTTAACACCAATTCCATATTAGTCATATTGTCTCGAAGATTTTCTTTCTTTAGATTCTTTAATCTTTTGTATTCTTTGGTTGTCATTCCTGTCCAAGCCTTGGTAATTTCATTAGTCAAAATAGCAAATTCTATTCCTTCTTTCACGCCCCGATCCTCCCATTCATCTGTTAAATCTTTTCTAATTTCAATACTTTTTAATCTTAAATTTACCCATTCTGGGGTATAACCTTTCTTTAAATATGTTTTTAAAGCTCGATTTATGGCCAATTCCGGATCAGCTGTTTCTTCAAGTCTTTCGTAACCAACTCTGGCCAACCATAATTTAAATGGTTCGGCATTTGGTGAGGGGATTGATTGAATCAATCGAAACAAAGTTTCTGTATCCATCGTATCAAAAAAACGTTTTTTCCCATCTTTTGCAATCATTTTCAAAGCGTGACATTTTGTCACGGTTTCATTTCCACCTTCTTTAATTAATCTTTCTTTTAATTTTCTCCAATAAGCTAAAGGATCAACACTATTGGTTAAAACAGCAATTACATCCACTACCGAAAAATACCACAACTCTTTATCTTCATCCCAAAATCTTCTAATTTGATTACCTTCAAAAATCGCCAAATATTTTTTATTTTCTTCCATGATTTATTTATAACCCAAATAAAACCCGAAATCAATCATCATTGCTATTTTGTTTTAAAAATTACTATAATTAATCAAATGATCAAACAATTTTTTGTTGCTTTGGGTAGTTTTTTAGTTGTTGATGGTTTATGGCTGACGCTTATCGCCAAGAATTTTTATGCCAAACATTTGGGATACTTAATGGCCAAAAATCCCAATCTTTTGGCCGCTGGCTTATTTTATTTAATTTATGTTTTTGCCATGGTGGTGTTGGTAGTTTCTCCTGGGCTTGAAAAAGGTTCTTTTTGGTCAACCGTTTTAAGTGGTGCTTTGTTTGGTTTTTGTTGTTATGCCACTTATGATCTGACCAATTTGGCCACAGTTCAAAATTGGCCACTAATTGTCACTATTGTTGATTTAATCTGGGGAACTTTTTTGTCGGCCACCATTGCCGCCATTAGTTTTTTGATTTTTCATAAATGATTTTTTGGTTAAGTCTAATTTTAGTTTGGGTCTACATGACCGGTTGGTATTTTTTTTCTTTGATTAAAAAACGAAATGATATCGCCGATACCGCTTGGGGGATTGGTTTTATAACTCTTTCCCTTTTTTGTCTGATTTTAAATCCAACCCTAAAACAATTAATTACTTTTGTTTTGATTTTTATTTGGGGATTTAGATTATCAAGTCATATTTACAAAAGAAACAAAAACAAACCCGAAGACTATCGCTATGAGCAATTTAAAAAGAATAGTTATATTAAGGTATTCATGACTCAAGGTTTCTTACTTTGGTTGATTTCTTTTTCTTATATTTTTTCTCAAAACAAATTTTATTGGTTTAATTATTTGGGAATTCTTGTTTGGATTATTGGTTTTGCTTTTGAATCAATTGCCGACGCTCAACTCAAAAAATTTATTTCTAATGCCAAAAATAAAGGCAAAATTATGCAATCAGGGCTTTGGGCCTATAGTCGACATCCCAATTACTTTGGTGAAACTTGTCTTTGGTGGGGAATTTATTTACTCAATTTAAATTTTGCTCAAAATTGGTGGTCAATTGTTGGTCCGATCACTATTACTTATCTTATTACCAAAGTTTCTGGTATCCCACTTTTGGAAAATAAAATGTCTCAAAATCCAGAATTCAAAAAATATCAAAGCCGTGTTTCTGTTTTTATTCCTTGGTTTAATAAAAAGGATTAATATTAATTATGTTCAAAATTAATCAAGATTATTTGCGTAGTACTGTTTTTGGTTTTCAAGATGCCTTGGTTTCCACCACTGGTATCGTCGTTGGTATTAGCGCTGGTGTTAGCGATAAACACATTATTATTCTTTCGGCTTTAGTGGCTATATCTGTTGAAGCTTTGTCCATGGGTGCTGGCCAATATTTAAGTGAAAAATCAGTTCATGAATTACCCACCAGCCACCATCACGATAATTTATTTTTTGGTGGTTTAATTATGTTTTTGTCTTACTTAATTGGGGGATTTGTCCCAATTTTGCCAATATTTTTTAGCTCACCACCACTTAGTCCAATTTTGTCTATTATTTTTACTTTTGTTGGTTTATTTTTACTTGGCTTTTTTAAAGCCAAATTATTTTCTGGAAAAGTCTGGCGTAGTGCTTTGGAAATGTTGACCATTGGCGGACTAACGACCTTAATCGGTCTAATTGTCGGCTTAGTTTTTAAAATTAATTAGTCCACTCTGGTTGAGCCAAGTTCTTCATATAAATTGGTAGTTCATCTATCTTTTCTAGTTTTTTACCTTTGTAATTGAGTCTCACCACCAAACCTCTCTTGGTTTCTTCACTCCATGATTGATCAAACACAAAATTACCCAAAGAATAAACCACTGGTTTGTCATTAATATAGCCTATTTCTTGCGGCCAATGAGGGTGGCCACCGACAATAATATCGGCCCCACTATCAATTATTTTTTTAGCTGTTTCTTGTTGAAAAGCGTTTGATTTTGATCTGTATTCAATTCCCCAATGGGGCATGACTATCAATACATCCACTTTTTCTTTTGAATTTCTTATTAATTCATAATCACTTTCTTTCGGATTTTGAAACACATAATCAAACCCTAAAAATCCAAATTTTATTCCCTTTACTTCTTTGATAGCTAAATTATTAACCCCAGTATAATCAATTTTTGCTTCCTCCAAAAATTTTTCTGTCTCTTTTAGCCCTTTTTCTCCATAGTTTAAAGTATGATTATTGGCCAAATTGACTACATCAAATCCAGCATAATTAAGTCCAGAAATCATTTTTTTATCAGCACAAAAAGTAAAACCGCCATCCGAGGTGGGGCAATTATTAGTAATTGGATTTTCCAAATTTCCAAAAGTAATATCTGCTTTTTGTAAAACTTCAGCTGTCTTTAAAAATGGATAATTAAAATCATTTAAGTTAAAACATCTAATCATTACTGATCGACCCAACATCACATCTCCAGTCACTATAATTTCTATTTTTGGCTCTTCAATTACTTTATCTTTTATTTCTTCTATATTTTTCCAAATCAACGGTTCTTTAATTACCTCTTTTTTATCATTAACTAAATTCTTAAATCCATAAATTATCATTCCTAATAATATTGCTACTAAAATAATTTTCAAAAATGATTTAGTCATAACTAAATATAACAGTTCGTATTTTTTTTATAAAAATTCACTATAATTAATTTATGAAACTGAAAATTACCTTATTGGTGGTCTTGGTTCTCTTAGGATTTGGTATTTTTATAAAAACGAACAATTTACTTTCTCAAAACAAAGTCAAATACGCTCACATTACTAATGCCGATGGATCTGTTGATGGAGTTTTGGAATTTTCTTCACTTGAAAGTCCAAAAATCGAAATAACCGGTCAACCAGGAGTTAACGACACCGCTACTTTAGAAATTTATCAAACATCTATTAACGATTTATTAGATTTTTTAGTTTACAATAAGGATTCTCAACAAATAAACCCTATTGTCAAAACCTCAGGGTTGACTCATTTATTAAATTTAAATGTCAAAGTTACCGCAACAGGTAATCAATATGACTTGCCACTGCCTGAAACTGGAATTTTTTTAGCCCAAATAAAAAAAGGGAATTCAGTTGATCAAATTTTTATCATTAGAAGTTCTTTTGGCAGTCTTACTGCTGAAACTAAAGATAAATTAATTGTTTGGAACCAAGATTTTAAAACTTTAAAAAGTCTTTCAACTGAAGCTAAAGTTAGTCTGTATAACTTAAAAACAACCAAAACAGTTATTGATTCGTCAACCACCAATTCCGATAGTGTTGCCTCAGTTGGTCTTAAATCAGAAGGCGATTTGATTATTATTGAATCAAACAATTCTATTTCTTTAATTCCTCTAAATATTACAAAAATAAATCAGAGTTTTTGGTCAAGTTTTACTGAAAACAAAACATCTCGAGAATATTTTATTTTTACCGATCGTCCAATTTACAAACCTGGGGATACTGTCAATTTTAAATCCATTGTTCGCGATGAAGACGATGCTCGATATTTCATTCCCAGTGGTACTGTTAATGTTGAAGTTACCAAAGCTTGGTCGTCAAAAGTTGTCATTTATAAAGATGTTCTAAACATTGATTCTAATCAAGGTTTTGTTGGTGGCACTTTTGTTTTGCCAAAAAATATTACTACTGGTGAATATAGTATTCGTTTGAAAACCAACGAAGATGACTATGGTGGAATTGTTTATTTTACTGTTGAAAATTATCGAAAACCAGAATATCAATTAACCGCAGTAGCCGAAAAAATAGATGCTATTAGAGGAGACAAAGTAAAAATTAATCTTCGAGGAGAATATTATTCTGGTCAACCATTAAGTAATGAGTCGGTTGACTATAAAATATTTCTTAATTCCACTTACAATCCAGAGTTTTACTCTCCAGATAATTCAGAACACTATGGTGGATGGTATGGTGATAAGGTAGAAGAAGGAACTGTTGAACTTGATAAAAATGGTAATGGTAGTTTGAATTTATCAACTGGAAATTTTGATTTTGGCGGTGAAGACAAATTAATTTATGTTGATTTTAAATATAAAGATCAAACTGGCAATCCAGCTTCTAGCGGGGTAAATATTTTTACCAGAGCTGGAGATATTTCAATTTATCGTGGTGGCAATTATGTTGTTAAAACAAACGAAATGGTTAACATGCCGATTTTAGTTAAACCAAACAAAGATAATGCCGATCTTTCACAAAAAATTAAAACTAATATAACCCGTCATTGGTGGGAAAAGAAATATATTACTGGTAAAAAATATCCAACTTATGATGAAAAAACAGAAATAATCGGAGATTATGATTTAGAATCAGATTCTTCTGGTAATGCTTCCTTAGGTTTTACTCCTTTAGCTGAGGGCTCTTATGAATTAAAAACTGAACTTAACGATGATCGAGGAAACCCAATTATAAAAACCTTTCATTTATGGGTTAGTGATTCTTACGGCAATAATACTTGGTCTCAACCTTATTCTGATTCTAGTATTAAATTATCATTAAATAAAAAAACTTTCGAGCCAGAAGAAACTATCAAAATAAATTTAAATTCAGAAATATCATCTCGAGATGTTTTCTTGAGTTTTGAAAGAGGTTATTTAGAAAGATATAAAATTATTCGAATTGATGATAAACAAAAAACCGTCGAAGAAAAATTATTGGCTGACGATATTCCCAATGTTTTTGTTTCAGTTAGATCATTTGCCAGCGATAAATATAATTCAGATAGTGAAAATATCTTAATTAATACTGATTTTAAAAAAATAATTTATAAGATTTCTACAGACAAAGAAAAATATGCTCCCGGTGATCAGGTAACTATCAATGTTTTATCAACTGATATTAATGGTCAACCAGTAAAGTCTAATTTTGCTTTGTGGGCAGTAGACAAGGCTATCTATGCTTTATCAGATAAAAATTATGGCAACATATTCGATTCTTTTTGGTATGAAAGACGTAATGACACTCAAATTGGTCATTCTCTTGAGGGAATCAGTATTTATTCAGGTGCTGAAAAAGGTGGCTGTTTCTTACCTGATACCCAAATTCTTATGGCTGATGGTAGTCAAAAATCAATAAAGGATGTAAAAGTTGGTGACAAAATTTTAACTAAAGTTGATGATATTTCAAATAAATTAGTCAAAACCAATGTTAGTGCTGTCCACCAAGTCGAGGAGTCTGGATATTTGATTATCAATGGAAATCTAAAAGTAACTGCCAATCACCTTTTATTTATTAATAATAGATGGGTTATGGCCGGGTTGATTAAAATTGGAGATAATTTATTAGATAAAGATGGTCAAAACATTAAAGTAAACTCTATAGAGTATCTCAATTTAAAAACAAATGTTTACAACCTTACTACTGATAAATATCATACTTTTTTTGCCAATAATTTTTATGTTCACAATCAAAAAGGTGGTGGTGATAGAACCAATATGGCTGATACTGCTTATTGGAATTTATCAGTAAATACTAATGATAATGGTCAAGCTCAAGCAAGTTTCAAACTTCCTGATAATTTAACCACTTGGGTTATTGCTGCTATTGGTAGTAATCCGGAAACCAAAGTCGGTGAAGGTTCTAGCGAAATTAAAGTTAGTAAGGACTTAGTCGTCAGACCAGTTTTACCTAATGTATTGAGTTCTGGAGATAAAATAAGAGTTGCCGCCATTGCTAATAATTTTTCAGATAAAGATATTACTGCTACAGTTTCTATTTCTACAAATGCTGGAGAAGTTTTCTCACCAGTTTCTCAAAAAATAAAAATAAATGCTGGTGAATTTGAAGAGGTTAAATGGGACTTAGCAGTTGATCAAGGTGACAAAACTACTGAATTTAAATTCACCGTTGTTGATGAAAAGGGAAATACTGATAGTATTACTCAAAAAATTGATATTAGAAGTCTTGGTTATTGGCAACAAAAGTCTGAGTTTAAAAAAGATAAACTTCAATTTTCACTTAATAAAATTGATGGACTCGACCGTGATAAAAGCAATATAGAACTAACTCTTGGTTCAAATTTATTGGGTTCATTGCCTTCTGCTATGAACTATTTAATAAATTATGGATATGGCTGTGTTGAACAAACTACCAGTGGTTTGATGTCTAAATTAATCGCCAAAAAATATTCTAATATTTTTTCTGAAGCCTTAAAAAACCAAACTAATAAAACTACTATTGAAGACAATTTAGAAAGACTAAAAAGTATGCAGAATTATAGTGGTGGTTGGTCTTGGTGGAAAGATAGTGAGACTAATCCTTTTGTTACGGCTTATGTTTTTATGGCCCTAAATCAAAGTAAAAATTTAGGTTATAAAGTTGACGATGCTACTTATCAATCAGCCAAAGATTATTTAACCACTAATTTAGAAAGTAAAGAAACTTTAAACAAAATAATGGCTTCTTTTGCTTTGTCTTTTGACGGTGGAAAAAATACTATCACTCAAAACTTAAATCAATTAGAAAATGATCTCTTATCAATTGCCGTTATCACTAATTTAAAATCTGGTTTATCAGATTCAAGTCAAAACGGTTTAGATATATTAATGAGTCGTATGCAAAAAAGTGATATTGGTAATTTTTGGTCAGCTTCTAGCCCTGAAAGATTTGGTTCCATTGAAGCATCAACTGCTCTAGCTGTTCAAGCTTTGATTCAGTCTGGTAAATATACTAATGAGGCAACGGACGCTGTTAATTATTTAATTAAATCTAGAACTAGCGATTATTGGGGTAACACTTTTGCTACTTTACAGTCAATTTTAGCAATTACCGAACTTAATCAACTCCAATCAGTCGACAAAACCAATTTGACTTATTCTATAACTCAAAACAAAAAAAGCCTAAAAACAGGTGCTTTTGTTGGTCTCAACAGTAAACCAATTTCACTAGATATTAATCCACCTGAAACTAATGATCAAATTCTAGAAATTAGTAAAAATGGAGAAGGTAATTTATTTGCCAATTTAAATCAAAAACTTTGGATCAAAAGTAATACTGGAGCCAAATTCGATGATAAAGTCGAAGTCACCAAAACTATTACCAACGCTCAAAGCGGATCTTACAATTTAATTCCTGGCGATCTTGCCTTAGTTACTATTACTATTAAATTTAAACAAGATAGTCAGGATAAAAAAACTGGTTATGCTGTGATTGAAGATCATTTACCCTCTGGGTTAATTCCTGTAAATTTTAGAATGTTAAATGAATACGATGAAGAAGAGTCATACAGTGACAGTTATTATTACACTGAATACCTAACTGACGGTGTTATTATTCCTTTCTATCTAAGTGACAACAAGACTACTTATACCTATAAAGCTCGAGTCATCAATGAAGGTACTTTTAGTAATCCACCAGTATTCTTTACCATGATGTATCGTCCAGATATTTGGGGAAGATCTGATTTTGGTTCAATTAATATTGGCAAAGATAGAATAATTTCTTCTTCAAATGATAATTCTCGAAATAAAACCATTATTTGGTTGTTTTTGATTATAGCCGTATTTAGTATTGGGTCATCAATTTTTACCAGACATGTTCTCAAAAAAAGACAAAATAATAATCTTTAGTCTATTAATAATAATTATTATTTTTGGTTTTATTTTTTTTAGAAATAAGTATTCAAAAGATATTAAAGCGGCAATTATTCCACATCATTTACTAGCTAAAGATCTAATTGAAGATCTTGGTCAGCGAGTTTCTCGTAATAAAAAAATTAGAAAAGTATTTATTATTGGTCCAAATCATGATGAAATTGGTAAGGGTCCACTTCTAACTGATAGTAATCAATTAAAAAGTAATTTTCTTATTTTAGATAAAGAAACTATAGAAAAAGATCATAGTTGTTGGGCTCCAAGATCTATTTTGCAAAAATATTTTTCAAATGTAGAAATAAATTGTATTTTAATTAGTAGCAAGGCCAATATTGTTGAGTTACAAGAAATCGCCAAAGAAATTAGTTTTAACAACCAAGAAACATTAGTTGTTATTTCTACTGATTTCTCTCATTATTTAACTAAAGATGAAGCTGATAAAAACGATATTACTACTCAAGATTTGATTTCTCAAAAAAATGTTGATTCTATACTCAGATTAAATAATGGTTTTGTTGATTCTCCAAAATCCTTAGCCTTTTTGTTTTTTTATTTAAAAAATATCAATAATATTGATCAAAAAATATTAAATCATTTAAATTCAAGTCAAATATTAAATCAACCAAATTTAGCATCAACTACCAGTTATTTCGAAATAATATTTTATTAAAATAATTTTTCATATATTTTTTGTATTATAATTTCCTGTGAACCAAAAAAATATTTTCGATGTTATTGTTGTCGGTGCTGGTCCAGCTGGTATCTTTGCTTGTTATGAAATTATCAAAAAAAACCCTCATCTAAAAATTGCTCTGTTTGATAAGGGTAATCGTATCGAAAAACGCAAAAGCAATGAAATTATGTTTGGTTTTGGTGGCGCTGGTGCTTATTCTGACGGTAAACTACATTTCACTCCCAAACTTTCTCATGAAAGAACTTTTGATATTATCGATCCTGAAGATTATGGCAAGATATTAGAGGAGATAAACAAAATTTTTATGGATTTTGGTGTCACTGCTGAGGAATACCCCAAAAACAAAGAAGAGGTAAATAAACTTATTGAAGAAGCTCAAATGCAAGATGTTGAATTGATTGTTCGTCGAGCCAAACATGTTGGTACTGACAAACTTAAACAAGTCATGTGTAAGTTTCAAGAGTTCTTGGAAAAAAATGGAGTTACTTTTTTTGACCAAACAGAAATTATTGATTTGATTGTTAAAGACAATGTTCTTAGTGGAGTTAAAGCTGAAAAAGAGGATTACTTGGCCCAAAAAGTTTTACTAGCTCCAGGCCGAGGAATGGCTCGCTGGTTTCAACTGATGTCTGACAAATACAAAATAAAATATACCTACGATATGGTTGAAGTTGGTGTCCGAGTCGAATTCCCTTCATATATTATGCGTCGTCACGCCGAAGCTCTTTATGAAGTCGTTTTTAAAGTCAGGACTGACACGTATGACGATATTATTCGAACTTTTTGTAGTTGTCCAAATGGTTTAGTTGCCAGAGAAGATTATGCCGGTTATGTTTGTGTCAACGGTCATTCTCTTTCTGATCATGCTTCACCAAATTCTAATTTTGCTTTTGTTTGTGAAGTTCATCTAACCGAACCAGTTGAAAATTCTCTCCTTTATGCTCGATCAATCGCTGAACTGGCTACTACTATTGGTGGTGGTAAACCAATTTTGCAACGTCTGGCTGATTTAAAAAGAGGTCGTCGTAGTACTATTTCTCGTCTTCGAAAGTCAATTGTCGTTCCTAGTCTTAAAGATGTTACTCCAGGTGATATTTCCATGGCTTTACCTCACCGCATTGTCACTGATATTCTTGAAGGTTTGGCTCATCTAGATAAAGTTATGCCCGGAATTAATTCTGGTTCCACTTTACTTTATGCTCCAGAAGTAAAATTTAGGTCTACTAAAGTCAAAACCGATTCTAATATGGAAACTAATGTCAAAAATCTTTTCGTTGCTGGTGATGCTTCTGGTATGGCTGGATCAATTACTGGTGCTGCTGCCACTGGTATGATGGCTGCTCGCGGCATGGTTAAAACTTTAAAAAGAAAATCTAAAACAAAATAATTTTTTAGACCTGAATAAATTCAACTTTTCCGTCTTTGATCCAAATGTATTGTTGATTAGTTATTGGTAATAGTTTTAATCCTTCTGTCCAAATTTGACCAAAACCTTTTTCAAATCTTTCTTTAAAATAATCACTACCCCAATGAGGCATGATTGTAAAATCAATCATTTTTAGCCCTTCTTTTCTGACTTCATCAGGCTTGATTACATCATCAACTTTAGTACACAGATCGATTCTTTGGCCAAATATTTTTGCTCCAGCGCTTGATCCAATAAAAATGATTTCTTCTGGCATTTTTTTGATAATTTCATCACACCCAGTTTTAATTAATTGATTCATTAACCAATAAGTACTACCACCAGTAAAATAAATAATATTCTTATTTTTTAATCTATTTTCAATTTCTTTGACTTTCATGTCTGTAATTGAAAATTCATCAACTACAAAACCAAGTTCAATAAATTTATCTTTTTCATTTCTCACCCAAAAATGATCAACCATTTTTGCTTCAGCCGCTGTAGTTATAAATGCCACATTATATTCTTTTGGATTTTTTGGTAATTTTTTGGCTATATCAGCCAAAACTTTATCTCCTGATGATGTTAAAAAAAATTGATTCATAGATTATTTTGTCAAAATTATTTATTTAAACTTTTTCTTAACATTAAATATATTCGATTGTGATTTTTAGAGAGTGTTAAGCTCACTTCAAAATCTCTATCTTTCCACTTCATTATTCCAGTTTTTTTATCATACGAGTATTCAGTTTTTTCTTTATATTGTCCCTCATAATCAGTTTCTAATTGTAAAAACTCATCAATATCATCTTTACCGTCTTTGTTTGTATCACCACTATCTACAACCGTAAAATATTTAGTAAATTCAATCTCCCCATTTTTTTGATTTAACAAACCAAAAGATTTTTCATGTTCTACAATAACTGAATTGGTTTTTAAGATCTCAGGAAAATCTATAAAATATTTATTTATACTTTCGTCCTTATAATCTGACAAATAAACCTGTAAATAACCAGTATTATCTCCATAATTAGCTGCTGTTATTTTATATTCACCAATGACACCTTTAACCATCTCTGGGTTTTCATATTCTTCTTTAATTTGACTATCAAATATACTTTTGTAATAACTCAAAAAGTCTTCTTGGTTGGCATCTGTTCCGAAAACAACATTGTAATAAGCAAAATTTTTTTCCCCAAAAGGTGAAGTATTTTTTGAATCTGTATTCACAAAAATTTTACTTGAACTAATTTTATTTTGTTTATACAAGGGTATTTTATTTATTGGAAATCCATCCAGTAAATAATTTGAACTCATTTTTATATCATTAGTAGTTTGTTTTATCATTTTTGTTTGGTTTTTGTTAAAAACATCTTTCAGCGTTACTGTAGATATAATTCCTAAAATAATTATTGAGATCAAAATTATTCCAATTTTTTTATTCATAAGCAATTTTATCAAAATTTTGAAACACTATTCGATGGTAAAATAGACTAATTATGAACCAAAAAAGAGTTGCTGTTTATGCTGGTAGTTTTGATCCTCCCACCAACGGTCACCTTTGGATGATCGAACAAGGTGCCAAGATGTTTGACGAGCTTATTGTTGCTATTGGTGTTAACCCAAACAAAAAATATACGTTTTCTATTGACGAAAGAATTAAAATGCTTCAAGACTCGGTCAAGGACTGTCCAAATGTTTCTATAAATTATTTTGACAATAAGTATTTAGTTAAATATGCCCAAACTATTGGTGCTGATTATATCCTTAGAGGAATTAGAAATACTTCAGATTTTAGTTTTGAACAGGGGATGAACAATATTAATCGAGATATTAGCCCACAAACCAACACTGTTTTTTTAATTCCACCCAGAGAATTATGTGAAATTAGTTCTAGTTTTGTCAAAGGATTAATTGGTCCGGATGGTTGGCAGAATATAGTTTCTCAATACGTCCCCAAACCAGTTTTAAACAAGATCAAAGAAAAGTATTTAAAAAATAATTAAAGAATAAATTTCCTCAACTTTTGATTTTAATTCTTCCACTGAGCAATCAGTGTTAATTGTTACCCAACTTTTATTTATTTTTTCTTTGTCAGGTAATTGATTATTTAATCTTTCTTCAATTTCTTTATCCGACCAATTATTTCTTTTTTTGATTCTTTCAAATTGTTCTTTTTTACTACAAGTTACCAAAATTATTTTTTTAAAACTATTTTCCATCTTAGTTTCAAAAATTAATGCCGATTCTACTATATATATAACGTCTTTTGGTCCATTTTCTATTTGTCTTTGAACTTCTTGCCAAACTAGTGGGTGAATAAATTTTTCTAGTTTTTGTTTTTTTATCGGATCATTAAAAATAATCTTAGCCTCACTAATTTTTGTTTCCAATATTTTTTCAATTTTTGATTTGTTTTTTGGGTCAAAAAGTATTTCTTTTGAAATTTGATCACAATCCAAAACACGAACATTATTATGTTTTTGTAAAAATTCCGCCACCGTACTTTTGCCACATCCCATATTTCCAGTTAAACCATAGGCATTAATTTTAGTAATCATATTTTTTATTTAAAATTATTTAACATCAACTAATTTCACAAAATCAATTTCTGGTTCTTCGTATGGATGAACTTTTATAATTGCTTCTTTTACATCTCTAGCTTTTTCTTCTGGACAAATCATTTCAATTCTAACCTCAGGAATATGAGAAAATTCTCCCACTTTTCCAATCGCTGGGTGAGATCCTTCTTCTGATAACCAATTTCCAGTTCCTTTTGTATAAAAACAACTATGTGAATAATTTCCCATTTTTCCAGCACCCGCATCCGACATCGCATTTATTATTGAAAAAACTATTTTTTCATCATCGGGACAAAAGACAAATACTTTATACATAATTATTTATTTTTGGCTTTATTAATTTTTAAATTTGAATTAAGATTATTCAGTCTTATTACTTTATAATGAAAAACTGTCAAAACACCATCTCGTTCAAATTCTTCACCATGTTCTCGTTTTGCATATGCCACCGCTTCATCAATTGTTTTAAAGCCACAAGCTTTTATTTCTTCGATAGGTAAATATTGAGGTCTTGCACTTACTATTCTTATAATTTCAGCCCAACCAACTTGTTCCTTTTTACCGTTTAAAATTGGTACTTCTCCATGGAAATTAGTTCTTTGGCCACCTTTTAAGGATACTGACTCTTGTCCTACATTAGGAATAATTTCGTTCTGGGGTGGATCTGTATATATTCTCACCGCATAATTTAATTCTACGGGGTAATCACCTCCAGGTCCAAAGTCTTTGTAAGGAGCTTTTATGGTCGACGACATAAACAATTATACATTTACATTAAATTAATCACTTTTGTCAAATTAATTCTATCCAAAAAATATCGATCATGAGAAACCACCAACAATGTCCCTTTATAAGAAATAAGAGCTTCCTCTAAAGCTTCTCTTGATGGAATATCTAAATAATTTGTTGGTTCATCTAATATAATGAAATTTGATCCGGAAACCATAATTGAAGCTAATAATATTTTCGATTTTTGTCCGCTACTCAATTTATTTATTGGAGTTTTAACATCTTCATCTGTAAATAAAAATCTTTTTATTAGTTTGTAAGATGAGGTTTTATCAATTTTATTTATCTGAATCAAATAATCTATCGGATTTAAATCTGAATTTAACTGGTTATGTTCTTGTGGTAAATATCCAATATCAATATTATTACCCGTTTCTATTTTTCCACTTGTTGGGTTTAATTGATTTAATATTAAATTAATTAAAGTTGATTTTCCACTTCCATTATTTCCGACTAAAGCGATCCTATCATTTTTATTTATTTCCAAAGAAAGATTTGAAATGATCTGTTTATCATTAAATTTTTTTGATACTTTTTCCAAAAACACCACCAGCTTACTACTTTCTCTTTTTGGTTTAAATAACACTGATAGTTCAAAATCTTCTTGTGGTTTTTCTAACCCATTTTTATCTAATTGTTTGATTAACATTATTTCTGTTGATTTGGCTCTACTAGCTGATTTGGCGGCTTTATGTCTTTTATAGTGATCTGACCCAGATGTAATTACTTCTAGTTGTTGAGTTTGATTTTTCATGGTTCTAATTCTTTCTAAAATTCTTTCATTCTTCTTTTCTTGAGCTATATAATTTCGTTTTTGAGATTCAGTTTCAATTAATTTTTGGTGTCGATAAAAAGAATAATTACCTCCATAAATTTTTATTTTTCCATTTTCTAATTCCAATATTTTATTAACTGTGTTATCCAAAAATTTTCGATCATGAGATACAACTAAAAAAGCGCCTTGATAATTTTTTAGATAATCTTCCAACCAATTCAAAGATTCAATATCAAGATGGTTTGTTGGTTCGTCTAAAAGTAAAATATCAGGTTTTTGAATTAATAATCTAGCTAAATATACTTTTGTTTTTTGGCCACTCGACAACGTTTCAAATGGTTTTAATGCCAAGTCACCGATATTTAATTTATCTAATGCCACATAAATTTTGTAAATTTCACTTTCATCTAATCCTAACGATATTGCCAATCCTTCAATAATATTATTAGTAATAGGGAAGTCTGCTACCTGTGGAACATAACCTATTTTTAAGTTTTTTGGATTTTTTATAATTTGGCCACTATCTTGAGTTTCAATTCCAAACATCAACCTTAATAAAGTAGTTTTACCACTTCCATTAATACCAATTATTCCAATTCGATCTCCTGAATTTATAGATAAGTTGATATCAGTTAATATCTGATGATCAAAATATTCCTTTGATAATGAATTAATTTGTAAGTTCATAAAATAAAAAAACCAGCCTTTCGACTGGTGTAAATAAAACAATGTTTTAAAAAAAATAACACGAAAAACACCAGCTCCGACAAAAAGTCGAAAAATTGATTTGGTGTTTACTTTCGCATTAATTAATTATATCAACTATAAAATCTCTGTCAAAATATTCAAAATGATAAACTATCAATTTATTTCTTGCAAAACTTGGCAACAAAAAATGCATTTACTATTGTCATAACAATTCCATAAATTAATGCTAATGAAACCAATGTTTCTTCTAATCCCTGACTAAGAGCCTTGTTGGCCAACAAAACAAATATTATTAACAATCCAAAATTTACAAAAGCATTCAAAACTATTTTTCTCATAACCAATCATATCAAAAACCACTTAGCGGCGAACCATTGACGAAGTTAGAACTTATTTTATAAATACTCAATTATTGAATAGGGAAATAAGTCTCTAAAATTGAGCTTTATATTTATTCCAATATCCTGGTACAACAACTGTTATTGTCTCCAGTTTTTGGTAAGCAATCTCTTCGTTTGTACTAGAATCAGTAGCTAATGTTTTTTCAAAATAAGCCGCAATACCCAAAGTATTACTTTCAAAACTTACCCCACCTTCTTCAAGTTCAAGATTCTTGTCTAGTTTACTAATATAAGCGTACAATTCCAACGCCGACATACTAGAAATAATTTTATTCTCAAGCTTTAATTCAATAGTATTGAACTCATTAAAAGAAATGAATTCTACTTTATTATTTTCATCATAACCCAAATTACAAAAAGCAAATTGATCAAATGAATTAATCTTAATAAGATTGTTTTCAAACTCTCTATATTCACCAAGTAGTTGTCGAGCTTCATCCCTAGACATACCAAAGAAGATGTCTCCAACAGATTTTCCTATAGTTATATCAAATGTTTTCATAAAAAAATTATAACATTAAAAATAAACGTATGTTAAGGTAAAAATATCTTGGCGGAGAAGGCGAGATTCGAACTCGCGAGGCCTTGTGAGCCGCAGACTTTCCAGGTCTGTGCAATGAACCACTATGCGACTTCTCCAGTGAGGTTATTTTATCAAACTTTCCAATCTTTTTTTAGCTTTACTCAAAAGCACTTTTTCACTATCATAAGCCAATTTTTCTTTGGCTTCTTCAAATGTATACCAACTTCTTTCTACCACCATTTCTTGATCAAAATATTTTAAATTACTTTCAGATACATATTCCATCAAAAAGAAAGTTACTTTTTTTATAATTTTCTTCTTATCAATTTTGTCCCACAAAATATAGTTATTCGACCCAACTTTAGTTATAATTTTGGCTTTAATTTTTCCTTCTTCTTCCACTTCTCTTAAAGCTGCTTGTTTCAAAAATTCATTTTTCTTTAAATGACCTTTTGGAAATTTATATACCGGGCCACTTCTTTTCTTACCTTTATTAGTATTGTAAGAAGAAATTGTTTTTACTACTAACCATTTAATTTCCTTACCTTCTTTTTTATAGACAATTCCACCAGCCGATCTCTCGTCGTAATACAAGTTGTCTTTAATCTTTATTGTCTCATTTTCCATAAAGTATAGAATTATATCTCAAAATGTTAAAATTAACTTGAATAATTATTAAATTTTATAAAATGAAAAAAATAATCCAACTTGGACTAGTCCTCTCATCTGCTTTAATTTTATCTGCTTGTGGTCTACAAACCAAATCTAATACTCAAAATAATAATTCAAATCAAAACCAAGTTCAAAATCAAGCTCAAAAATTTTCACTTAAAGATTTAATCTCTCAGGGTATTTCTCAAAAATGTACTTGGGAAAACAATCAGGATGGGCAAAAAAGCTCAGGTGAAATGTTGATTAAAGGTAATAAATTTAATCAAACCATTAAAATCGACAATCCCAACGGTCAAACCGAATTTAAATCAATTAGTGATGGACAGTGGTTATACACTTGGTCCAATGATTCCACTGCTGGTAATATGGCTTTCAAAACTAAATTAGAAGATCCAAAAGATTTAACTAACGGTCAATCAGATGATCAAAATTCTTCCGGTATCAATTGGAATCAACAATATGAATTTCATTGTTCTCCAACTGTAACTACAGATGCTGATTTCCAACCACCAAAAGATGTTCAATTCCAAGATTACAGCAAAATGATGGAAGATTGGCAAAAATTAGTTCCTTCAATGTCAGTTGATTCAGAATAAGTTTTATTCTGATTATCTTACTAGTCCTAAAGGCATATACCAAGTAAATGGTTTTTTACACACCGGACAAGTGGTTGGTGGGGTAGTGCCTTTGTGGATATAACCACAATTCAAACATTTCCATTCAAATTCTCTATCTTGTTTATATAAAGTACCAGCTTCAATATGTTTGGCCAAAATAATATATCTTTCTTCATGTTTTTCTTCGACTTCTTTGACTTCTCTAAACAATCTTTCGGCTTCTAAATCTCCATCAACTTTAGCTTGTTCTTCAAAAGATGGATACATTTCCGTCCATTCATGATGTTCACCTTCAGCTGCCATTTTCAAATTTTCCAAAGTATTTTTTGAAAAAGGTTTTATTCCTAAACCGTCATCAACTTGTACTGGTTCAGTAATCATTTCAAATTCTTCCTCAGCATGGGCTCTTTCTTGATCAGCTGTTTCTTCAAAAACTCGAGCAATCCATTCCAAATTTTCTTTTCGAGCCATTTTGGCAAAAATGGTATATCTATTTCTAGCTTGGCTCTCACCCGCAAATGCTTTTAAAAGGTTTTGTTGTGTTTTTGTCATATAACCAATCTTAGCACAAAAATAATTCTGTTTTGCAGAATTCAGTTTCTTTTCAGTTTTGATTTATAATATAGTCCCATGAAGATTCTTGTTGTTGAAGATGAACACTTAATTGCCAATTCCCTAAAAAAAGGATTAGAGCAAGAAAAATATACCGTTGATGTCGCTTTTGACGGGTTAGAAGGTTATGATCTAGCTTCATCTGGTGATTACGATTTAATTTTACTTGATTTAATGTTGCCCAACCTTGATGGTCTAAGTATTTGCAAAAAATTACGTCAAGAAAATAATCACACTCCCATTTTAATGTTGACCGCCAAAAGCCAACTGGAAGACAAAATAACTGGTTTAAATAGTGGAGCTGATGATTATTTAACTAAACCTTTTGCTTTTGAAGAATTGTTAGCCCGTATCCGAGCTCTTTCTCGTCGTCCTCAAAAAACTAATGGCAAAATTTTAACCGTTGGTGATTTATCTCTCGATACTGTTACTTATGAAGTTAAAAGAGGTAATAAAAATATTCAACTTTCCAGTAAAGAATATTCTCTTCTAGAATGTTTAATTCGTCATTCAAATCAAATTTTAAACAAAGATCAATTGATTCAATATGTTTGGAGTTATGAATCGGATATTCTTCCCAACACTGTCGAAGTCTATATTCGAAATCTTCGTCAAAAAATCGACGTTCCTTTTAAAAACAAACCACCTCTAATCAAAACTATCCGAGGTTTCGGTTATAAAATTACAGATTAATTTATAAAATTAGCTATTAGCTAAAAACTATTTACTACTTACTAATATATGTTTAAACAAGCTAGATTAAAATTAACTGCTTGGTATCTACTCATTATTATGGTGATAAGTTTTTCCTTTAGTGCTCTAATTTATCAATTAATTAGTATCGAAATTAACCGTTTTGCCAATTCCCAACGTAACCGTTTTGAAAAACAATTTGTTCTCAATGAAGCACCTCGTCCTCCCAAAATTGTTATTGATGATGACTTAATTAATGAAACCGAGAAACGCCTTACAATAAGTCTATTTATTATTAATGGCATTATTCTTATTATCTCTGGTTCATTATCTTATTTTTTAGCCGGTAAGACTCTTAAACCAATTCAACAAATGACCGAAGATCAAAAACAATTTATATCCGATGCTTCTCATGAACTAAAAACTCCACTTACCGCCCTCAAATCTCTTTTTGAGGTTTCTCTTCGTGATAAAAAAATGACACTAACGGATGCTAAAAAAGTTATTCAACAAGGTATTGATCAAACCGACAAACTTTCTAAATTATCTAATTCACTTTTAGAACTTAGTCGTTTTGATAATCAAAAATTAGTTTCCACTCAAACTATCTTAATCAAAGAAATTATCAAAGATGCTGTTTCTCAAATACAACCAAAAGCCGATCAAAAAAATATTAAGATAATTTCTAAAATTAGTTCTCAAAAAGTTTGTGGAAATTATCAAAAATTAGTTGAGTTTTTTATTATCTTTCTCGATAACGCTATTAAATATAGTCCCAACAATACCAAAATTAATTTAATTGCAATTAATCACAAGAAAAATTTATTAATTAAAATTGTTGATCAGGGAATTGGCATCTCCAAAAAAGATTTACCTCACATTTTTGATCGTTTTTATCAAGCTAGTAATTCTCGTACCAAAAATTCTGATACTGGTTACGGCCTTGGTCTTTCCATTGCTAAACAAATAATTGATTTACATCACGGAAAAATTGAAGTTGAGACTAAGTTAAATCGTGGAACCACCTTTATAATTCACTTACCACTTTTCAGTTAACTTTCAGTTTTTAAAATTAAACTTCAGTCATGAAGTTAATTAAAAAATTTTTGTCTCTTCCTTTGGTTATTAAAATAGTTATTCCAATTTTAATCATTGGATTAATTTGGTTTACAATTTCCAGGGTTATTTCCTCCAAAAGTTCATCACCAACTTACAAAACCTCTCAAGTGGTTAAAGGTAATATTGTCAGTACTATTTCTGCTTTTGGATCTATTACTAGTGGCAATAATACCAGTATTTATACTAGTGCTTCAGGAGAAGTAATTGCTGTATACGTTAAAAACGGTGACACTGTTAAACAAGGTCAAAAAATTGCTCAAATAAAATTAGATCAAGACGGTCAAAAAAAACAAACCACTGCTTGGGCATCTTATTTAACTGCCAAAAATTCTCTAGAATCAGCCAAACAAAATAAAACTACTCTTTATAATCAACTTTTAACTGCTCAAAGGACTTTAGCCTCATCTCAAGACGCTGTTAATAAAATTAATGACTATACTAAAACCGATTTAGAAAAAGACAATATTAATACCAATTTAACTATTTCTCAAAATTCTCTTAATGTCGCTCAACAAAAATATGATTTAGCTGATTCATCTATCGCTGTTGCTCAAGCCCAACTATCTTCTGCTTGGTATTCCTACCAACAAGCATCCAATATTATTTATGCACCAGCTAGTGGTATTATTACCAATTTTGCCCTAACCAAAGGTATGTCTGTTGCCAATTTAGCCTCCACTTCTTTCAATTCCAGTAATAGTGATACCACTCAATCAGTTGGCATAATTACCAATCCTAACAATCAAATCACCGCTTCTGTCAATCTTACTGAAATCGATGTCACTAAAGTTAAACCGGGTCAAAAAGTTACTCTTACTATGGATGCTTTTTCCGACAAAAACTTTACTGGCCAAGTTTTAGCTATTAATACTAATGGTCAATCTAGTAGTGGAGTTACTTCTTATCCAACCATAATTGTTTTTGATACTAGTCTTTCAAATATGTATCCCAATATGTCTGTTAGTGCCAATATTATTATTGATTCCAAAACCGATGTCTTAACTATCCCAACTTCAGCTATTCAATCTAATAATGGAGAATCAACGGTCAAAATTTTAAAAGATAATCAAATTTCTCAAACTGTTGTAGAAACTGGAATTTCCGATAGTACCAATACAGAAATTATTTCTGGTCTAAACGAAGATGATGTTGTTATCACTTCAACTTCTATCACTAAAAGTACTTCAACTACTTCCACTACCAATTCAAAATCTGTCTTTAGTGGCAGTGGTCTTGGCGGTATGGGTGGTATGCGTCCTTAAATATTATGAAAAATTCATCAATTATTATTATCAAAAATCTTTCCAAGATTTACAAAACTGATGTTTTGGAAACTATTGCCCTAGATAATGTTTCTTTTGAAGTTAAAAAAGGGGAGTTTGTCGCCATCATGGGTCCATCAGGAAGTGGAAAATCAACCCTTATGCATATTTTAGGGGCTCTTGATAAGCCCACCAGCGGTGAATATATTCTTGATGGCAAAAATGTTGAAAAACTTTCTGATGATGAATTATCAGAAATAAGAAATAAAAAAATTGGTTTTATTTTTCAATCCTACAATCTTCTTCCGCGAACCACCACTGTAAAAAATGTCATGTTGCCCATGACTTACGCTGGAATTCCATTAGAAGAAAGAGAAGTCAAAGCTATCAAATATTTACAATTAGTAGGCCTTGGCGATCGTCTCAAACATACCAGCAACCAACTTTCCGGTGGTCAACAACAACGAGTTGCTATTGCCCGAAGCTTAAGTATGCATCCTTCAATTATTTTAGCCGACGAACCAACTGGAAATATTGCCACTAGTCAAGCTGAAGAAATTATGTCTATTTTTCAAAAAATAAATCAAGAAGGTAACACTATTATTATGATCACTCACGAACCAGATATAGCCCTACACGCCAAAAGAATTATTGTTATTCGTGATGGCAAAATTGTTTCTGATGATTCTAATCATCAACAAAAAATTATTAAAAACAAATAATTATGAAACTGACTGAAATTTTTTTTGAAAGTTTAGGAACACTGACTCTCAACAAAACTCGCACCGCTCTTGCAGTGCTAGGAATCATTATTGGTATAGGTAGTGTCATCGCTCTTATGTCACTTGGTCAAGCAACTCAAAAATCAATTCAAAATCAAATTCAATCTTTAGGGTCAAATCTTCTAACAGTTCAACCCGGTGCTTCTCGTAGTAGTTCAGGAGTTAGAAGTGCTCAAGGTAGTCGAACAACTCTAACTTTAGCCGATGCTCAGGCTATCGAATCATCTAATGAAATTACTACTATCGACAAAGTTTCTCCAGAATATTCTAGTCGTACTCAAATAATTACCAGTCAAGGCAATTCCAATTCTCAAGTAATTGGTGTTACTCCAAATTATAGTGACGTTCACAAAATCACTATCAATGATGGCGCTTTTATTACTCAAGCTGATGTTGATAGTATTAAAAAAATTGCTGTTGTTGGTCCTACAGTAGTTACCAATCTTTTTCCAGACGGTACTAATCCTATTGGTCAAACTATTAAAGTAAATGGTCAAAACTTAACTATTGTTGGAGTTACCACTGCCAAAGGTGGCACTGGTTTTAATAATCAAGATGATATTGTTTACGTTCCTTTAACCACTGCCCAAAAACAACTTTTTGGAGCTAACTATTTAAGCTCTATTGCTCTAGAAGCCAAAAGTGCCGATATTATGGTTGCTGCCCAAGATGAAATTGGTTATTTTCTTTTAGCTCGTCACAAAATTACCGATGTTTCTAAAGCTGATTTTTCTATTATGTCTCAACAAGATATGATCAACACTATTACTTCTACCACTGCCACTTTCACCACACTTTTAGCTGGTGTTGCCGCTATATCTCTTCTTGTTGGTGGTATCGGTATTATGAATATCATGTTGGTTACTGTCACCGAACGTACTCGAGAGATTGGTTTAAGAAAAGCTCTTGGTGCCAAAAAGAAAACTATCACCACTCAGTTTTTAATTGAATCAGTCATTCTTACTTTTACTGGCGGAATTTTGGGAATCATTTTTGGCATTATTACCTCTTTTATTATTTCCAAAATTACCAGTTCTCTTTTTCTAGTCTCTCCAACCTCAGTTTTTTTAGCCTTTATTGTTTCTGCTGGTATTGGTATTTTATTTGGCTGGTATCCCGCCAAAAAAGCTGCCAATTTACAACCTATTGAAGCTCTTCGTTACGAATAATTTCTTCAGTTATTTTTAAGTTTATTTTCCTAAACTCAATTAATTATTAATTAAATTATTTTTTAAAAAAATATGAAAACTAATCAAATTGTTGCTACAGTTGTCCTTTTAGCTGTTTTTTCTACCGCTTCTTTTTTTGCTGGTACCAAATATCAGCAAAACAAAGTTACTACTAATTTTGGTAACCAAAGAATGCTTAATGATGGTAGTGGTTTAGGTCAAGGAATGGGTCGTGGTATTGGTAATAATACCGATACTGATACTGTTAAAAATCGTGGTCAAGTTGCTGGTTTTCGCCAGACAGTTGGTGAAATTATCAGTCTTGATGCTAAATCAATCACTATTAAGATGGCCGATGGTAGTTCCAAAATTGTTTTAATTTCTGATTCTACTACTGTCAATCAATCTGTCGCTGCTACCAAAAATGATCTTAAAGTCGGTCTTAATGTTGCTGTTAGGGGAGATCAAAATACGGATGGTAGCGTTACTTCTAGTAATATCGAAATCAATCCTCATGTTGCCACTATTACACCTACTGTTAAACAATAAAGAATTAAATTTTAAATTAAGCCCTGATTTATTTCAGGGCTTTTTTAAGTTTATTTTCAGCTTCAATTAATAGTATATTTACATATGAATAATAAATTAAAAATAATTTTACCTGTCATTTTAGTTTCTTCTGCCGCTTTTGTTATTTTTCAAATAAAAAATAATTCTAATAATAGTCAACAAACTAATACTATTACTCCTAAATCAAACAATATTACTTCTACGGATCAAATTACTTCAAATCAAATTTTCCAACAATTAAGTGTTTTGCCTAATCGTTGTATTGGTTGTGGTAAATGTATCCGAATCGACCCGTCTCACTTTGAAATGTTGGGCAACAAAGCTACTGTTATTTCGTCAGAAAATCTTGATTCTTCAAACTTAAAATTGGCTATCAATAATTGTCCCGCCAGTGCTATTACTTTAGAATAAATTATGAATAACTATCATTTTTTATTAATATTTTTAATAACTTTTTTTACTTATTTTTTAAGTTTATTTTTAGTCAAAACAAAAAAAATCAATCTTATTATTCATCGCCGAATTTGGAACATTATCTTACTCATTTCTTTTCTAATTAGTGGAATTCTAGGTCTTATTTTAGCATTCTCAATTGACCAAAAACTAACTATTAGTTGGTATCAACCCTTTCTTTGGTTTCATGTTGAGTTTGGCATTGTTATGGCTTTAGTTTCTATTTTTCATATCTTTTGGCATTTGCCTTATTTTATTAGTTTTGTTAAAAAGAAGCTATGAAAATAGTTTTTTTAAATGCTTGGGTTGGTAAAGTACCCGAAATTAAAAAATTTATTTTGGATCAAGTTTCTAGTACTGATGTTTTTTGTTTTCAAGAAGCCGGTCATTATAATGTCGATATTTTTTGTAAAGAATATCTTTCTTCACAATATCAATTATTCACTTGTCAAAAACCACTTTCTCAAAAAGATATTATGGTTAACGCTTCATTTGTTAAAAAAAATCTTTCGGTTATTCAAACTCAAATTATTGGCCAAAAAGAAGAAAATATTGGTCTTGGGCTTATAACTCAAATTGAAAATAGAAACAAACAAATTTTAAATATTTGTAATTTTCACGGGTTTCCTTGGCCAGGTGATAAACTGGATAACACAGACCGTCTTCGTCAATCAAATTTATTAATCGATTCCTTTAAAAAAATAGATGGTCCAAAAATTGTTGGTGGTGATTTTAATTTAGAGAAAGATATAAAAAGTACTCAGATTTTTGAACAAAATGGGTTTAGATCTTTAATAAAAGAATTTGAAATAGGTAATACCCGCAATCAATTATCTTGGAGTCAATATCCAGATAGTAAACAACATTTTGCCGATCATCTTTTTATTAGTCCAGAATTAAAGGTCACTTATTTTGCCGTTCCTTATATTGAAATTTCTGATCATTTACCTCTAATTCTCGAAATCGATTACTAAATAGGATTTTTAGTGTAAAATATGGCTTATGTTATCGTCAAATAAGTCAGTTCAATTAAAATCAGATGTTTTAGTCGGCCTTTATGTTTTTTGTATTATCACTGCCGAACTCATGGGTTCAAAATCATTTCCTTTATTTAAAATATTTAATTTTAATTTAACTGGTTCCGTTGGTGTGCTTCTAATTCCTTGGATTTTTTCTATCAATGATATTTTTATTGAGGTTTTTGGAATTAAACGAGCCAAAAATTTAGCCAGAATTTCTCTTTTATTAGTTTTTCTTTTGATTTTACTGGCTGCTTTTGCAGTTATTTTACCTCCATCTGCTCGTTACACTCCTACCAACGAAGCCTACAAAATTATCTTTTCCCAATCCATTAGAATTTCTATTGCTAGTCTTATTGCTATGGCCGCTTCCAACTTTGCTGATGTCAATATTTTTTGGCGACTAAAACAAAAACTAAAAAATCAAAAACTTTGGATTCGCAACAACCTTTCCAATATTTTGGCTACTTTTCTTGATACTGTGGTTTTCATGACGATTGCTTTTTACTCACTAAACAAAAGTCCAATTGATAATTTTCATTTTTTATTAGGTATTATTCTCCCTTATTGGTTACTTAAAGTTAGTATGTCTACTATTTCCACTCCATTTGTCTATTTAGGAATAAAGTGGCTTAAAAAAAGTGATTAATACCTACAATCAAGCTATTTCTTATCTTCGTCGTTCTATTCCTAAAAATCAAAATCGTTTTCCGGGAGATTTAGGTCTCAAGCGACAAGCCGAAATATTAAAATTTTTAGGTGACCCTCAAAACAAAATAAAAACTATCCATTTAGCTGGTACTTCAGGCAAAGGTTCAACAGCTTTTTATATCAGTTCTTTATTAATTAATCATGGTTTCAAAGTTGGGTTAACTTTATCACCTCATTTATTAGATATTAGAGAACGTTTCCAAATTAATAATAAACTCATTTCCAAAAGAGAATTTGTCTTTTATCTCAATCAAATTATTTCAGTTATTGAAAAAATTAAATTAACTAATTTAGGCAAACCTACTTTTTTTGAAATTTTGATTGCTCTTTCTTTTCATATTTTTTATCAAAAAAAAGTTGATTATATGGTGGTTGAAACTGGTCTGGGTGGTCTAATGGATGGCACCAATACTATTACATCTCCCAATCAAGTCGTTGTCATCACCAAATTAGGACTCGATCATACTGCTGTTTTAGGTCCAAACCTAAAATCTATTGCTTTTCAAAAAGCCGGCATTATTCATCCCCAAAATCCTGTTTTTTCAGTTAAACAATTGCCTCAAGCCAAAAAAGTATTAGACGATGTTTCCTCAAAAAATAAAACTAAAATTAATTATATTTCACCAAAAACAAATTTTAAAAATATCAAATTTAAAGATCAAACTATTATTTATGATTTTAAGTTTGATGGTTTAAATATTAATAAACTTTGTCTAAACACTTTTGGTCTTTATCAAGTTGAAAATAGTGCTCTTAGTCTGTCTGTTTTAAAATTTTTATCAACTCGTGATCATTTTAATTTAGATATTAATCAAATTAGAAATATCTTTTTAAGTTCTCATTTCTTTGGTCGAACCGATATTTATCAAAAAAGGGACCAAACTTTTATTCTTGATGGAGCCCACAATCCCCAAAAAATGAGAAGTCTAATTTTTAGTTTAAAAAAAGCTTATCCTCATCAAAAATTTATTTTTATTTTAGCTTTCAAACAAAGACATGATTTTCCTCAAATGATTAAATCAATTTTGCCAATAGCCCAAAAAATTATTCTCACCTCTTTCAATATTAAATTTCAAGACATGGCTCAAATTTCTCAATCAGCTTCAAGTATTATTACTCTACTTGATAAATTAAATTTCAAAAATTACCAAATTGCTTTGACTCCAAAATCAGCATATTTAATCGCCAAGAAAACTAAACAATCAACAATTATTACTGGTAGTCTCTATCTCTTACCTAAAATATATCCTTTTCTAGTCTCTTAATTACTTTATCAACAGCTCTTTCTCGGTGACTCGGTCTATCTTTTCTTTCTTCAAGTGGTATTTGTCTGTCATCACCCAACAAAGTATTTGCATCAGTCATAAATAAAGATTCATAAGGAAAACCTTCCACTCTTATAATCGATGGCTCTTCTAAAATATGACCTCTCAAAATTCCATCAAACAATTCAATTTCTTTGCCAGGAATACTCAGTGCCAACACTGTTCTAAATTGAGCCCCTCGATTTTCTTTTTGGATTCCATTCATTTTTTCTATACAATAATCAATACATTCTTGATCGCTCATTCTAGTTTTACCATCTTTCCAACGCCTTACATGAACTCCTGGTTCTCCATTTAAAGCATCAATTTCTAAACCAGTGTCATCCGCCAAAATTATCATATCTTTTACCAAATCTCGATAACCTTTTATTTTTAAAATTGCGTTTTCTTCTAAAGTATTACCATTTTCTTCCACATCAATATCTATTCCAAGATCCGTCGGAGTAACTATTTTTATTCCAGCTGCCAGTAATTGTCTACCAACTTCAAATTTTTTTCCTGGATTATTAGTGGCATAAAATATTTGTTTCATTGATAAATTATACCTAAAAATGGTACAATGTTTATACACTAATCATAGCGGTTTCTTACTATCGATTTTGAGTAATTAATTTTTCGTAAAAGGGGATACAATGGTAACGTCAAAATTTAATGTTGGTGATTTAATTATTGATTCGAATCAAGTTCATACTATTGTCAAAATTGAAGATGAAAAAATTTTTTACGAGCCTCTTAATCAAAATAATAATCGTCACAATTGTCTCAATTCAATTCCCTTAGCCAATCTTTCTATGGCTCGTATTCGACCATTATTAAATTCACTCGAAGTAAAAAATCTATTAAAAACTTTATCTACTGAAGTAGAAATGGAATTACCTAAATCTACTAATAATCGAATTAATAATAATAATGCCTATAAAGATATTCTTTATTTAAATGAACCAGCAAAGACAGCAAAGCTTTTGATCCATCTTCAAAAAATAAAAAAAGACACTAAACTTTCTTATGCTGATCAATCAGTTTTTGATCAAGGATTAAATCATTTAGCTGAAGAAATTTCTGTCGTCAGTAATATTTCACTAAGTACTGCCACTACCAAACTCCTCACCGCCATCAAAAGGTGAATGCGGTGGGAAAGGGACTCGAACCCCTAAGTCCTTGCGGACGGCGACTTTCGAGGTCGCTGCCTTACCAATTCGGCGCATCCCACCAAAAACCAAAAGTGAAACGTAAAAATTTATTTATAAATTTAACGTTTCTACAACGTTTAATAATTTATTGGAATTACGTTGTGTACCCGAGAGGGATCGAACCTCCAACCTTTGGTTCCGCAAACCAATGCTCTATCCAATTGAGCTACGGGTACGTGCTGGAGCAATTATATCAAAAATTAGGCTTTTTTATTAAAAGGCATTCTGTCGGCAAACCATTTTGTCAACTTATCAACAAAATTAGGGGATTGATCCACCATTGGTAATTTTTTAACTACAATTTCTTCAATTTTTTCTCTATCAGATTCATTTATTACTAAAGAGATTTGTCTAGGAAAACGTAATTTAGTTTCGAAATGAATCATTTCACTGCTCAAATTTTTCCTAATCCAAAATCGATTCAAAAGTTCCCACTCGTAATGAGATTCACCGTAATAAATTCCTCGGTTAGTAATTTTATATTTTAAGTTTTGTGGTGGCACTGTCGACATTACATAATACAAAAACAAAATTGATACCAAAGCTACAATTAAAAAGAATTCTTTTACAAAAATTAATATTACCGATACTAATACTAAAATAGCTATTGCTGTTATCCAAAAATCCTTATCTCTTTTTTGAAAAGCTCTTTCAGGAGCTTCCCATTCAATTTTAACTTTTTCCTCATTCCAATCATTCAAAATTTTATCTTTTATTTCTTCAGTTTTATCTGTTTGCATACATATATAATAAGATAAATTAGAAAAATTTGATATACTAAAACGCAACCCAGGAAGGGTGCGGCGAATGGTAAGCCACAGGTTTGCTAAACCTGCGTCAGAAATGGCATGTGGGTTCGACTCCCATCCCTTCCGCCTTCGTCCGACAAAGTGTTAACGTAGGCGGGTTGTATTCGAGTAATTTCAGTTTTATCAAAATCTTTTCTATTCTCTGCTTCGGCGGACAATGTCCGCTTAATGTAGAATTAATTGTGCAATACGTCTACATTCTCAGATGTAATAATGGTCATCCTTATATTGGTTGTACCGATAATATTAAAGAAAGATTAGAAAGACATAAAAATGGATATGTTCCAGCCACAAAAGAGCTGAGACCAATTAGATTAATTTGGTATGGGTGTTTTGAAGATAAATATTTGGCTTTTAATTTTGAAAAATATTTAAAAACTTGTTCTGGTAGAGTTTTAATGAACAAAAGATTAATTAATGATCTCACGAAACTGAAAGCGAAGTAGACATCCCTTTCGCAGTGTATTCACTTTTTCTAATCCAAAATTACTTCCCCAGAAAATCTAATTATATTATACAACTGATGTCAAAATCAATTTGAAAAGTACCATTTTTAGTGGTAGTATCAGCTAAAATTAAATATTAATTTTTTAAAAAGGAGTATTTATGGAAGAAGTCTGGGGTCCAAATATAGATATTAGTCATCCAATAATAGTTCAGTCAGAACCAAAACCATTGAGAGCTATAGATCAAGTATTTACCAAATTTGATGCTGATTTTGATGCTGCAGTTTTAGATAATGAAGAAGATGACGAATTAACTTTTGCTCTTAGGTGTGTTCGTGACAATTTTGTTTCAAGTGGTTTAGCTGTAGCTGAAACCGTTGAAGATTGTGACCGTATTTCGCTAAAACTTGGATCTGACGCTGAAGGATTTAAACAACAAATTCAAGATAAAAGAGATGGATTTAGTTTTAGGGATATTATGCAAGAATTTCACGACAAACATCAAAAAATTATAAATAAAAGTAAATCTTCTGATGAAGATGATGAAGCATTGGAAAAAGATTGTTGTGACCAGCTCCGTCTTTCCAGTGTTAGAGAAGGTTTAAAAGTTGCAAGAAACCAAGAGCAACTTCAAATACTTCTTGGAATAACTCTTGATAAAGATACTTATCTTCGTCAGCTTATTGAAGAAAAAATGGCTTTGTTGCCAATTGAAGTCCGACCATCTTAATTCTTTAATTTTGCCACTGCAATTCTACCATCAGAAGTATATTTTCCCAGTCTAATTTCTCCTGGCTTGTAATAAGTCACTTTTCCTACACATTTTGATTCTTTTAATAAATTCAAAATATATTTCCTTTCCATGTCTACATTTGGATTTATTTTGTGTGAAAGTTGATAGGTGAGTCTAGCAAAAGCAAAACCAGTATCTTCACTGGCTGCTCCCACCCAAGTAAATATTTTATCTGGTTTAATTTTTTGTTTTTTATTCCAAAATTTTTTATCAAATGGATCAATAACTTTGTCAGTGTTTATGGCCCAAAATCGAATATGATGTCGTCTTCTGGGACTATTTCCTACCGATTGTTGAAATCCAATATTTTGTCTTCTACCAAATAAATATAAATTACTAAAAGGAGCTGCTGGGTAAGGTCTATTTGCCAAAAAAGTTCTGATCATTTTTTCTGAACTTCTCAAGTTTAATTTATCCGCTTTTACCCAATCAATTTTTTCAAATGCTTTGATTAAATCTTCTTTCGTTCCTATTAAAATTATATTTACTGGATCAACATAATAACCATCACTGGCAGTCGTAAACCGGGGAATTCGTCCTTTTCTAAAAACTAATAAAACAATTCTAATAATTCTTGGCAATATTACATAAGCCGACAAGTAATAAGTCAGCAATATTGCTATTGCCATCGGTAACACTTGATCAAGTCTTTTAAATATTGGCCAAACTATCAACCAAATCACACTAGCTGCCAAAGTTAATCTTATTAGTCTTTTAATCCATCTTTTTAGAAATTCTATATTCATATTATTTTTTTACCAACTACCGCCACCACCTCCACCAAATCCACCACCACTGCTACCACCACTAAAACCACTTCCTCCTGACCAACTCGAATTGCCTGACGGACTAGTGGTTAAGTTTGTGGCCATTACCGAATTAAAATTATTTAAATCATGTGCAAAACTACTTATTACCATTCCCTCAAAATATTCTGGTGGTTTTAATCCCAAATCTTTCATATCCTTAGCTAATTTGTTTACCACTCCCAAAGAAATTGCCAATGGTAACATTTCCTCTAAAAACAAATTTTTCTCCATAACTTCTTCTCGCCATTTCCCTTTTTCCATATAATATTTCAACCCTTTTATTTGCTGATATAAGTTATATCCCCAAGCCGTTCTTCTGGGCATTTTAACTGCCAAAAAAATACTTACCACCACCCCTAAAATTGCTATTGGCATTGGTCCAGTATTGCCAGTATTTTTAATAAAAATCCAAACTAATAAAACTATTATCAAAATATTTAAAGCCATTGTTAGTCCCAACCATTTACTCAAAATTTTTTCCCAATCACCATCGCTTATCTTTTTTTTATCTAATTCTCGATACATATCAGATTTAAGTTTTGGCAATTCTTTATAAAATTTATTTTTTAGTTCAGAAACACTAATTTTTGTATTTTTTTCAAACAGACTTAACAATAAATCATTTTGAAATTCGTTCAAACTATCAGTTTTTTTATCCAACTTAATTAATTCATAATCAGTATTTTTAATTCCAAAAACTCCCTTATATTCGGTTTTTTTAATTTTTAAAAATCCTAATCTGGCCAATTCCACAATCTCTGCCACAATGTCATGAATATCTATTTTTTGATCCAAAATAGTACCAATTTCTGATGGACTTAAACCTTTGATAGGTGAATAGACTAAAGGTAAATGTGGTCTATCAAATAAATGTACATTTTTTTCTGTTTTATTTTCTGGTTTGTAAAAAAAGTTTTCAGTTAAATATTTTTTATCTCTACCTTTTTTATACCAAACAATTGCCATTAATAAAGTTGGCATTATGGCTACCAAATATCCCCAGTTTCCAGTTATGAAATTAATTATTTTTTCAATTGATCCTGGAGTTTTTAGTTGATTATTTTTATTAATTTGAGCTACTATGGTTAATCCTTGCCCGCCTTTAAAAATGGCCTGATTTTTACTCATACTATTTTGGCATCCAAAACAGTCTATCTTAGTAATTTCTCCAAAATCTGAAATCACTTTTGCTTCAGTTTTTTCAATCAAGACTTCCCATTCATCTCCAGTTACATTCCAATAAATTTCTGGTCCATCCCCATAATCCAAAACTACCTGATCAACATTATATTCAATTATATATTCTTTTTTTCCAATTATTGTTTTATCAGCATCACCAATTTTTATCTTTTTACTTTGATTGTAATTAGTCACTTCATAATTAACTCCAAAACCATTTTCATCAGTAATATTTAATATCTTCAAGTTGGCTTTAATTGTTTTTCCTTTATGATTGTAAATATAGGGAACAACTCGATATATTCCATGTTTTGCCATCAAAAAATTAGTCTCAATTTTTTCCTTAATGGTTAAACTTAAGTCCTGATTTAATTTAATTTCCGACTCAAAATTTTTTATTTGATAATCAGCCGCCAAAACACTTTTTGATCCAATTATCAATCCGACAATTATTAGAAAAAATATTTTTTTTATAAACCTCATTGCCTAATTATAACTTTATTATTAATTTCCTTCTAATCTAGTCGCTTTAAAATTAATGGTAGAATAGACCCATGATTTTAGCCAAAAATTTATTCTATTCTTACGGCAATAACACCATTTTTAATGGTGCTAGCTTTTTTGTTGCCAAAAATAGTAAAGTTGGCTTAGTTGGTGCTAACGGTTCGGGAAAATCTACTTTATTTAAACTTTTAACTAAAGAAGATATTCCCGAAGAGGGTCGAATTGATATTGGTGGTCAAGTTATGTCCGTTCCTCAAGAAGTAAAACGTGACGATTTAATGGAACATGCTGTTTCTGTTGGTGATTATCTTGATCCCAACAATCATCATGAAGATTATGAAATGTTAAGGATATTGGCCAAACTTGAATTACCTCAAATTTTATTAGAAGATTCACCTCAACATTTTAGTGGCGGTCAAAAAACTAAACTAGCCATTGCCAGGGCCTTACTTGCCCAACCCGATATTCTACTTTTAGATGAACCTACTAATTTCTTAGATGCCTCCGGAAAAGCCTGGATGATGAATTTTTTAGGCCGGTATCCAAAAACTTTGATCATTATTTCTCACGATCTTGCATTACTTGATAAAAATATCGATAAAATTTTAGAAGTAAATTCTTTAACCAAAAAAATCGAAGAATATTCCGGCAATTATTCTTTTTATGTCAAATTAAAAGAAGAAAGAGATACAGTTTTAGTTCATCAAATTCATTCTCAAGAAAGACATATTATTGAGATGAAAAAAGGTTTGTTAAAAATTTCTGGTAATCGATCTGAAAAAGGTGTTCGTCAAAAACTTAACCTAGCCAGAAGAATTGAAAAAATGGTTGAGGCTCTACCTGAAGTTCCTCCAGAAACAAAAAAAATTCGGATGAAGTTGCCAGATCCAGCTTGGGTTGGCGAAGTTCCCTTAATCGCTTTAGGAATTTCCAAATCTTTTGGCACTAAAAAAGTTTTAAACAATGTTGATTTTGATATTAAAAGAGGTGAAAGAATTGCCTTAATTGGTCAAAATGGTGCTGGTAAAAGTACTTTAATCAAAATTATCATGGATATGATTTCTCCTGATAATGGTGAAATTTTAAAAGATGAAAAACTAAAGATTGGTTATTATTCTCAAGAATTTGAAACTTTTGATTTTACTAAAAACTTATTAGATACAGTTAAAAATAAATGTGAAATGGATGAAAAATCACTTCGATCTTTATTAGGAAAATTTCTTTTTTCAGGTGATAAAGTTTTTCAAAAAGTCGCTTCTCTTTCTGGTGGAGAAAAGACTCGTCTTTCTATTGCCACTCTTTTAGCCAAAAATTATAATCTATTAATTTTAGATGAGCCAACTACTTATCTTGATGTTTTATCTCAACGTCTTATATTAGAAGCTCTTAAGTCGTATCAAGGAGCTATGATTATAGTTAGTCACACCCCTGAGTTTATTGCTGAACTCAAACCAACTCGCCACTTTCTTCTTCCGGAAAATAAAATGGAATTGTGTCAATATAAAAACCTTTAAATCAAAAAAAAGAGCGCCTTGCGACGCTCTTAGTTTTAATTTATTAAAAAAATTAGTATCTGTTTCCACCTCTGTTGCCACCAAAATCATTTCGTGGTCCGCGTGAGAAATTATCTCTTCGTGGAGGTCTGTCTTCCATTGGTTTAGCTTCGTTAACTTTAACAGTTCGACCATCTAATTCTTTACCATCAAATAAAGAGATGGCTTGGTTAGCTGATTCTTCACTATCCATTTCCACAAATCCAAAACCTTTTGATTGTCCGGAAAATTTATCTTTAATAACTATAGCTGATACAACAGTACCAGCTTGAGCAAAAGCTGCTCCAAGTGCTTGGTCGGTGGTTTGATAAGACAAGCCGCCAACATACAATTTCTTGTTCATTTTTTTTATATATGAAACTATTAATTCGTAGCGACCTCTTTTCAACTTTCTTGACAGAAAACCCTCTACAGTCACAATTATAACCTATTTCTTGGCTAAAAGATAATTACTATTAATTTTTGCGTTAAAATTAATTATGGATCTTAATTCTGTTAAAACAATTGCTATAGTTGGACTTTCTAATAATCCCGATAGGCCTAGTTATCAAGTGGCTCAATATTTAATCAATCAAGGCTACCAAATTATTCCCATAAACCCAAATATACAAGAAGTTTTTGATCAAAAATCTTATCCAAATTTAGGCTCAATTCCCAAAAGTTTTAATATCGATATTATTGATGTCTTTCGTAAGTCAGAAGAAGTTGTTTCAGTCATTCAAGAAATTATTGATTCTGGTAGAAAATCTGTTATTTGGTTGCAAGAGGGAATTGATAATCAGCAAGCGATTAATTTAGCTAAAAATCATGGTTTGGAAATTTATTCAGGGATTTGTCTAATGAAGTTTCATCAACAATTTAAAGTTTGATTTGTTTAATTATTTCTTCTGTTGATTCAAAACCAAATTCAATTAATTTATGACTGCTTAGAAATTTCTTAAAAACTCCATAATCTTCATTTGGAATTTTCAATGATAATGCCACATCAGCTTTAGACAGATCCATATCCGTCAATCTTTTAAGAGCTAAAAATCTTGATAACATTCCCGCTTTTAGTTTTGACATTCTTTTCTTTTTGGTTAAGTTAATTGGAAACACGTTGCCGTACAAACTTACCCCAATAGTTACGTCAGCTCCCATTTGTTTAACTACTTCCACTGGCACTGGTGATATCACTCCACCATCAAAAATATATTTATCATCTATCCTTACCGGTTTTAATAATAAGGGGATAGCTGTACTAGCTTTCATGGCTGTTATTAAACTTCCACTTTTAATCAATTCCAATTCTCCAGTTAACAAATTTGCTCCAACAGCGCAAAAGGGAATTTTTAAATCTTCAATTTTTATATCTCCTACAATTTTTTTGAAAAAAAGATCAAATTTTTTATCCCAAGTTGATTTTCTGCTTAAATTAGGTTTAAAAAATGACTTCATGAAACCTTTAAAATTAAAAGTACTAGCAATTCTTTCTACTTCTTTGATGTCGCCAGTAGCAGCATATAAACCACCCACAATCGATCCAATACTACTTCCAGCAATATAATCTATTGGAATATTATGTTCAACCAATGATTTTATCACTCCCACATGAGCCATACCTCTACCACCACCTGATCCCAAAGCTAAACCAATTTTTTTATTTATTTTCATTTTGTAATTATACAATATCCTCTTGACATTAATGTTAATTAGATCTAACATATAGTTAGAAATAAATAACAAATTTATGACTCTTAAAAAATATCAAAAAATTAAATTAATAATTACAGTAGTAATCGCTGTAATTTTTAGTCAAGCTATTTTATATCAAAATTATTTGATTCCTTTAGCCACTTTAGTGGTTGCCTCATTAGTTTTAATTTGGCTTCGTCGCCAAGTTAAAGAAGTTATTGCTGATGAACGTGATTACGCTAATGCTGGTAAATCAGCTTCTTGGGCCATCCAAATTTATTCATGGATTGCTGTTGTAATTATGTTTGTATTATATGGATTCAAAAACTTAAATCCTTCATATGAACCAATAGCTATTACTTTAGCTTATTCCACTTGTGCTTTAATGATTATTTATAGCCTTATTTTTAAATTTAAATCTCGTCAAAAATAAACTATGAATACTAAGATTAAAGAATATCGAGCTAAATTAAATCTGACTCAAGATCAGTTGGCTAATTTAGTTGGTGTTCGTCGTGAGACTATTGTTTTTTTGGAACAGGGGAAATACAATCCCAGTTTAAAATTGGCTCACGATGTTGCTGTTGTTTTAAAAACTTCTATTGATAAATTATTTATTTTTGACTAATTACTAATTAACTAAAAAACTAAATATGATCGGAAATCCAAAATGGTTCAATCTTAGAAAATATAGCGGTTGGGGATTAACTCCGAACTGTTGGCAAGGCTGGGCGTATATTTTTGCTTTTATCCTTCCAGTAGCCATTATTTCTAATTTAAATATTGCTCAAAATTATAGAGACATTATTAGTATTATTATTATCGCTGTTTTGGTAATAGATACTCTTCATCTAATGACTCAAATTAAAAAAGATGAAAGAGAACGACTTCATGAAGCAATTGCTGATAGAAACGCTTTATGGTTCTTGCTTTTTGGAATAATTGCTTGGGCTTTTGTTAAACAAATTATGGACCCAATTTTAATTGGAATTTTACTTGGCGCCACCGCTATTAAAGCTATCACCCAAATTTATTTACGTGATAAATAAATTAAATTTTTCGGCTATCATAGGCCCAATGTAATATTGCTTGTCGTTGTTTTATTCGACACAATAGATCTTTTTTTTGACAATTCTTTTTTACTTGAGCAATATGTCGCTTTATCGCTAACCATCTTTTGATTTGTCGCTCATCATCCTCGTGTCGTCGCCCCATATAATAGCGGCAATACCATTGAAACCAACCTCGCGGATCTTCTGGGTTTATCCAACCTTTTTTAATCCAAGTTGACAATGGTTGGCTAGCATTAACACCAAAAAAATTTATTTTTGGATCATGAAATTCGTGGTTTAATTTAGCTTTTTTAAACCAATCAGTTGGGAACTCATCCTTACAATCAGTCATGTATTTACCTCCAAATACCCCCAACTCCAACATTTCTTTTGGACTTAACTCTGGTCTAAATCTTTTATCAAAATTTTTACCTACCGGCTCGGTTAAAAAATAAACATAATTCTTTTGCATCAAATCATTTACGACTACTTTAGTTTTCATTTTTGACTACTAAGAATAGTTTATCGTTTTTTCGTACTTTTTGTTTTGTTTTAAAAGTTAAGACCTCTTTTTCTATTTTTATATCAAAAAACTCGTCTTTATAAATACCAGTGCTCGGGCCAATTATCATATATTTGTCGCCATTTTTTACTCGATAATTTTTATTTAATTTTATTTCGGCCACTTTTATTTTTTGATAAAAATGTTCAATTGGTCCAAGTAATATTTTTGTCTCGGTGGCCAAATTATTTTCACCAACTGCCCACTCATCAGTCGACCTACCCATGTAAAAACCACTACTAAATCCTCGATTAAAAACAGTTTTTAAATCATTTAATAATATTTCTTTTTCTTTTTTTGAATATTTATTTTTTTCAATTAATTCCAAGGCTTTTTTATAAGTTCTAACTACCGTATCAACATAATCAGCACTTCTAGCTCGGCCTTCAATTTTTATGGCTTTAATTCCTGTTTCTACCAGCTTTTCCAAAAGTCCAATAGTGCACATGTCTGATCTGCTCATTACCAAATCATTATCCAATACCAATTTTTTACCACTATCTTTATCTTTGACTTCATATTTTCGTCGACAAACTTGGACACATTTACCTCTATTGGCCGACAAATCATAATGATACAAACTCATTTGGCATCTACCTGACATAGCCACACACATAGCTCCGTGGCCAAAAACTTCAATTTCAATTAAATTTCCTTTTGGTCCTTTGATATTATTTTTTTTGATTCCTTCAATTATTTTTTTAATTTGTTCTAAATTTAATTCCCGAGCCAACACAATTCTGTCCACCCAAGTACTTAAAATTTTTACTGTTTCCAAGTTTGACACCGACATTTGAGTCGAGGCACAAACCTCTATCTTTTGACTATTAGCCTCTTTTATCACTGCCAAATCAGAGGCAATTATGCCATCAATTCCTGCTTTTTTAATTTCTTTCAAAGTTTTTTTGATTATTTCAATTTCTTCATCATAAACCACTGTATTTAGTGTCACCCAAGTTTGAATATTCTTTTTTTGACATAAACTAGCAATTTTTGGTAAATCCGAAATTTCAAAATTATTTGCCCCAGCTGATCTCATATTAAGTTCACCAATTCCAAAATAAATTTCATCAGCTCCGGCATTTATAGCCGCCATTAAGCTTTCAAAATTCCCCGCCGGCGCTAATATTTTTACCTTATTCATTGGGATTAATTATATCAAACTCAACTGTTCTCTAATAATTTCTTTTGGTCTAAATTTCTCATAATTATTATTTAATCCATATTTCTGCATCAACTTATGTACCAAAAAATAAGTCGTTCTTCTTTTTTCTTTTTCCCAATAAGCTCCCTTATATTCTCCAAAATATTTATTGGTCAATTCGGGGTAATTTTCTTGAATAAACATTAAAAAGTTTTTTCTAGTTTCCGATCTTAAATTGAGCATTCCGGCAATGACATAATCCACTTTTATTTTTGCTGCTTCTTTTAAAATATTTTCCAAATTTTTTTGATCACTATTTAAATAGGGAATTATCGGCATTAAATGTAAACCCAAATTTATTCCTTTATCTTTTAATTGTTTAAAAATCTCCATTCTTCTTTGAGGACTAATTGCTCCAGGCTCTAATTTTTGGGCCAATTTTTCATCCCATGTGGTTATAGTCACCGCCACATTTACCGTCGTCACTTTGGCTAATTTTTCAAGTAAATCCATATCTCTCAAAATTAAATCCGATTTTGTCGAAATAGTAATTGGAGTTTTGTATTTAATCATCAACTTTAAAATCTTTGGCATGATTTGATATTGTCTTTCAATTGCTTGATAACTATCAGTTACTCCACCTAAATTTATCCATTCTTGTTTCCATTTTTTTGACGATAATTCTTTTTCTAGAGCTTCAACAATATTTTTTTTAATATAAATTTTTTCAAAAAAATTTTTATTTTCTAAATATCGATGAGAATACAAAGCATAACAATATTGACATCGATGACTACAACCTCGATATATATTTAAATCGTATTTGTAGGGTAAAAAGTTACTATTCAATCTATTTAAAGCTTTCTTTATTTTGATTTCCTCAAACACCATACCCGAATTATACCCGAAACTTTACTAATCAAAAATAGCTAGTTTTTTAAATCTACAATTTATTTAATAATTAGGCTTTCTCCAGTCATCTCTGCTGGTTTTTCAATTCCCATCAATTCCAAAATTGTTGGAGCTACATCTTTTAATCCGCCGTCATGAAGTTTGATATTTTCCAAATTTTCTTTTTTAGCCACTAAAGAATATTTCACCGGATTAAATCCATGTGATACATCTACTTCACCATTTTCATAAAGCTTATGCTCAGCATTACCATGGTCTGCGCCTACTATGACATAGTAATCGTTTTCTATAGCTTTGTCGGTAATTTTACCTACCAATTCATCAACCACTTCGCATGCTTTTTTAATAGCTGGAAATTTACCACTATGACCGACCAAATCTGGGTTAGCAAAATTCACTAAAATAAAATCATATTTTCCAATGTTTTCTAAAACTTTTTGACACACTTCTGGTGCCGACATTTCTGGTTGTAAGTCATAAGAAGGGACTTTTGGACTTGGTACCATGATTCTTTCTTCTCCTGCCACTGGTTCTTCTACTTGTGAATTAAAGAAAAAAGTTACGTGAGCATATTTTTCTGTTTCCGCTACTCTCAATTGTTTTTTATTATTTTTTGCCAACACTTGGGTTAAATTATTATTTACTAATTGTGGTGGATAAGCTACCGGTAAATTCCAATTATCATCATATCGTGACATACACACCCAAAAAGGTTTAATTGTTCCCACAAATTCTGATGGACACATATTTTGCCCTGTAAACATTGCCGTAATTTGACGGGATCTATCAGTTCTAAAATTAAACCAAACAAAAGAATCACCATTTTTTACTAAACCTACAGGTTGATTATTTTCTTTAATTACAATTGGTTTGACGTAATAATCAGTTTCATCACCTCGTGCATATGCTTCTTCAACTGCATTTATCGGATTAACACTTTCAAATCCCTTACCAGTAGTCCATAAATTATAAGCCTCTTTAGTTCTATCCCAATTAGTATCTCGATCCATAGCATAGTATCTTCCAGAAATTGAAGCAATTTTACCTACTCCAATTTCTTTTATTTTTTCATTCAATTGTTCAATATATTTAATCGCCGATTTTTCGGGAACGTCACGACCGTCTAAAACTAAATGAATAAAAATTTTATTTAATCCATTTCTTTTTGCTAAATCTAATAGGGCATAAAGTTGTTTCACATCAGAATGAATTCCGGCATCAGAAAAAAGTCCGGCCAAATGAAGTGAAGAATTATTTTTTTGGCAATTTTCTATAGCACTCAATAAAGCCTTATTTTCAAAAAAACTACCATCTTCGATCGAAATATTTATTAATTCTTGTGGTTGCCAAACAATTCTTCCAGCCCCCAAAGTTAAATGACCAACTTCACTACCACCTTGAGCTGCTTCTGGATTACCTACATCTCGACCAGTACATTTAAGTACTGCACTTGGATATTCTGTTAAATATTTATCAGCATTTGGAGTATCGGCTTCCATTAAAACATTTCCATAGGGATTTTCTGAATAACCCCAACCATCTCTGACTATCAAAATTACTTTTTTATTCATAAGCCTATTTTAATCGTTTAAGCCAATTTATGCTACAATCCGGTGCCCTTTAAAAATTGGGGTTAAATGGATAATAATCTGAAAGGAGGATCCTATGAATCGGCCTGGTATTTTAGCTTTGATATTGTTCGCTGTTTGTATTATCTTAGGTATTGCGTCAAGTTTGGTTTACCGATCATTAATCAAAAAAACTGGGGATGATGATCCTTCTTCTGTTTTTTTGAAGATTGTTAGCAGTGTTTTAATTGTTGTTTTTATTCTTTGTATATTTGTATTTTTTGCTTGGTTACTACCATTACTTTTCCGTACCAAAAGTTTCTTTTTTAAATAAATCAGAAAGGAGAGTATTTAGCTATGTTACAAAACGTATCATTCGCTTTTATTTTTACTATTTTGGCTTTCATTCTTCCTTGTTTGATTGCCAATATTTGTAAAAATCGAAAGACTCCAGGTCCATGGTTTTTGATAATCATTTCTTCGTTTATGGAAGTGATTATCATATTTGCCGATATTATAATCATATATACGATGATATCCGGCAAATTTTTGTTTTCTTAATCCAAACTTAATCCCAAAAAAAAGCCTGCCGGTGGAAGCAAAACTTTTACCGGCAGGCTATCAATTTCAACGATCTAACATCTACGATCTATTATCTAATTTGAGTTCTTCTTCAATTCTCATCAATCGGTTATATTTACAAACTCTTTCACCTCGAGTTGGTCCGACCTTTATATAAGCCGAATTAACAGCTACTGCCAAATCAACCAAGAAAGTATCATTGGTTTCACCGCCACCTCTGTGTGAAGGCATAGTCATCAACCCATGTTCATTAGCCAACAAACAACAATCAACAGTTTCAGTCAAAGTTCCAGCCTGATTTAATTTAATTAAAATAGCTGTAGCTGCTTTCATATCGATCGCTTTTTGCCACAATTTTGTATTAGTTACAGTTAAATCATCAGCAATTAAAGGGAATTTACCATTGATAGCTTCCACCATTTTTGGCCAGTTATCCCAATCAAATTCAGACAACATGTCTTCCATGGTAGCGATTTTGTATTTTTCAATCCATGGTTTGTAATAGGCGATTAATTCTTCAGAAGTTAATTCTTTTCCTTCAAGTTTTAAAGTATATTTTTTGGTTTCTTCATTGTAAAACTCAGAAGCAGCTGCATCGATACCAACACCAGCATCAACCCCTGGAGTATAACCAGCATTAATTATGGCTTGAGTTAAATATTCCATTGGTTTTTCGTTTGATGAAATTCCATTTGGAGCAAAAGCACCTTCATTACCCACATTAGTAGATAATTTTTCTGCTTTCAAAATATTTTTTAAAGCACTATAAATTTCCATTTCCATTCGCACATTTTCAGCGGCCGATTTAGTTCCCATAGCTCCGACCATAAATTCTTGTAAATCGGTAGTTTCATCAGCATGTTTACCACCTTCGATCATCACGATCATTGGTTTTGGTAATTTCCAGCCAATATCACCAATTCCATAAGTTTTTCTTAAATACTTATAAAGTGGCATGTTTTCTTCAGAAGCCTCTGCTCTAGCAACAGCCAAAGATACTCCCAACATAGCGTTTCCACCTAAAACAGCTTTATTTACTGTGCCATCTAAATCAATCATGATAGTATCAATATCTCTTTGTTTATCTGCATCGACACCGATTAAATTATCACGAATTATTCCATTAATATTAGCAATAGCTTTCAACATTCCTTTACCACCATAACGTGTTTTATCTTCATCCAATAAAACAGTAGCTTCTTTAGAACCAGCTGATGCACCATATGAAACAGAAGCTTCGCCTATAGCACCACTTTCCAAAGTGACAGTAACTTCTAAACTTGGGGCACCACCAGATGCCAATATCTCTCGAGCAAAAATGTTTTTTATTTTTGACATAAAAATTAAAATTATTAACTTTTAATTATCGTAGACCAATTATAACTCATACAGTTTTAGGCACACACCATTGTTTAAATTCAATACAATTCAAACCTTCATCAAAAGTAACCTGATAAATTCCATCATATTCTCCTGAGTCATCACTAAAAAACCAATGTGCCACCCCTACATTTCCATCTACAGTCACACAATCCATTTCTAATTTAATATCTTTTTGGTTTTTGATTTCTTGCCAAAATCCTAATACTTCTTCAAAACTGGTCCCTATTTTAAATGGATTTTCATAATATTTTTTAATCTTTCCAAAATATTTTTCCAAACCATTCAAATCTTTGTTTAACCAAGTTTGTCTTAAACCTTCCAGCCATTTTTCAAAATATTCTCGTGTCAATTTCATAAACCCAAACTTTTTTTAATTAATTTTTTAATCCTTAAATTTCTAATCTGTCCAATTTTATCATTTAAACTAGCTTCTTTTTTCATCCACAAATCAGCATAGCCAGTTTTGTTGGTGGCACAAATTTTGTCAATTTTTTCTTGACTTAAATTTTTGTAAATATAGAGCCATTCATCAATCCACCAAATATTTTTATAAATCTTACGCAAACTTTTTATCATCTTTTGTCCATCAAGTTTGGCTATTTGGTAACTAGCCGGGGAATATTCCAAAAACATTATTGGTTTATTTTTGGAAATTATTTTTTTTGCTCCTTCAATCACTTCTGGCTCCCAACCCTGAGTATCAATTTTCATTAAATCTATTTTTTTATCTTTTAAAAAATCATCTAATTTTATTATCTTTACTTCTTCAGTTTCCTTATCATCTCCATACAATTTATGATCTCCCAAATTTTCTTTTGATTTATGTAATTTTAATTTTCCCGCCTTACTTCCTACTGCCGCGTTTATTATTTCTACATTTTTTAAATTATTAACCTCTATGTTTTTCTTTAGAATTTCAAAATTAACTTTATCCGGTTCAAAGGCATAAACCTTACCAGATTTTCCAACTTTATCGGCCAAAAGTACCGTATAATAGCCAATATTTGCTCCCACATCTATTATTGTATTTCCTTTTTTTGTTTGTCTCAAAATCAATTTTGTTTCATACGGTTCATATTTTTCCAGTGCCACTCTTTGACCAATATATTTATCATTAGATAAATAGTAAAAAATATATTTTCCAAAAATCTTAGTTTTTTTTAATTTCATGAAGTTGATTAATTTTATCAAAAAAATATTATTTCTCCCTTTTTTAAGGGGAGATGTCAATTTATTGACAGAGGGGTTTTAAGGTCTTGTCATTTTTATCCTGGCAGCTATAATATTAGCAGTCTACTAAATAGACTGATAAATTATTATTTAAATTATTTATTTACTAAAAAGCTAATTGCTATTAGCTAACAAACTAACCATGACCAAAATACATCCTGTTGCTGGCTATCTTTTAGTTCAGCCTCTTAAACAAGAAAAAACTACTACTTCCGGGATTCTTCTTCCCGATAATCACCAAGACAAACCTCAAGAAGGTAAGGTCTTGGCTGTTGGTGGTGCTGTTTATAATGATGGTCGAGAAATTGTTTCACCAGTTCAAGTCGGTGATGTCGTTGTTTATCGAGAATGGGGTGGTAAAGAATATAAAGAAGACAATGTCGATTTGTTACTTTTAAAATTCGACGATATTATGGCAGTTATCAAATAATCTATTTACTAATTACTAATTAACTAAAAAACTAAACTATGGCAAAACAACTAAAATTCGGGCAAGATGCTCGTCAATCACTTTTAAATGGAGTTAATATTTTGGCCGATGCTGTCATCACTACTCTTGGTCCAAAAGGCCGCAATGTGGCTATCGACAAAAAATGGGGTGGCCCCACCGTTTTACACGACGGTGTTTCCGTTGCTAAAGAAATTGAGCTCGAAAACCCTTATGAAAATATGGGTGCTCAATTAGTCAAAGAAGCTGCCAGTAAAACTAATGACGCTGCTGGTGACGGTACTACCACCGCTACAGTTTTGGCTCAAGCCATTGTCAATAAAGGTCTTCAAAATGTGGCTGCTGGTGCTAATCCAATGATTGTTCGTCGTGGACTTGAAAAAGGTCTCAAAGTCATTCTCGAAGAACTCGACAAAATGAAAAAAGAAATCAAACCAGATGATCAAGAATCAATCGAACAAGTCGCTACTATTTCGGCAGGTGATCCAGAAATTGGTAAAGTTATTGCCGAAAGCATGGTAAAAATTGGTAAAGATGGTCTTATTACTGCCGAAGAAGGTAAGGGTTTATTTTTAGAAACCAAAGAAACTTCTGGTATGGAATTTGATCAAGGCTTTTTATCACCTTATTTTGCTACCAATACTGAAACCATGGAAGCTGTGGTTGATAATCCATACATTATTATTACCGATAAAAAAATTAGTTCTCTTCAAGAAATTTTGCCTTTCTTAGAAAAACTCGTTAAACTCACCAAAAATTTTGTCATCATTGCTGACGATGTTGATGGTGAAGCTTTGGCTACCTTAGTCGTTAACAAAATCAAAGGTGTTTTCAATGTCTTGGCTGTCAAAGCTCCAGGATTTGGTGATCGTCGCAAAGCTATGCTTGAAGATATTGCTGTTCTTACTGGTGGTCAAGTCATCTCTGAAGATTTAGGTATTAAATTTGATACCGCCGAACCGGCTGATTATTGTGGTCATGCCGATACTGTCACTGCCGATAAAGACAAAACCAGAATTCTTGGTGGAAATGGATCAGAAAGTGAAATTAAAGCTCGAGTTTCTCAACTTAGAGCTCAACTTTCAAAAACCGATTCTGATTACGACAAAGAAAAATTCCAAGAAAGAATTGCCAAACTAGTTGGTGGTGCTATTGTCATTCAAGTCGGTGGTGCTACTGAAGTTGAAATGAAAGAACGACTTGAAAGAGTCAAAGATGCTGTTGAGGCTACCAAAGCCGCAGTTGAAGAGGGAATTTTGCCTGGTGGTGGAGTTGCTTTGCTTAAAGCTTCTTTAAAACTTGATTCAGTCAAAACTGATTCTGCCGAAGAACAGGTTGGAATTGATATTTTAAAATCTGCTCTCGAACAACCAATTAGAAGACTAGCTCAAAATTCTGGCGAAGATGCTGGTTATATCTTTAATTTAATTAAAGATGAAGTTACCAAAAATCCAAAATCAGATTATGGTTATAATGCGGCTACCGGCAAAATGGAATCTATGATTGAAGCCGGAGTTCTTGATCCAGCCAAAGTTACTAAATCAGCTCTTACCAATGCTGTCTCTGTTGGCCAAATGATTTTGACTACTGATGTTTTGGTCACCGACGCTCCAGATAAATCTTGTCACTGTGGTTCTTCCACTCCAGATATGTCCGGCATGGGCGGTATGATGTAAAAAATATTTTAAAATCTAAAACCCTCCCTAACCGGAGGGTTTTTTGATAAAATACATTACTTTTCTAACTGACGCGGTAGTCAAGCGGTTAGACAGCGGTCTGCAAAACCGTATAGATGGGTTCAACTCCCATCCGCGTCTCACTTTCTATAAATCTGTGACAAATATGTTTTTGAATGTGGTTTGTATCTTTCTTGAAATTCAAATTTAAATCCTATTTTTTCAATTATATTTTTTAATTCTTGTTCTTCGTAAAATCTAAAAAATCTTTTTTCTCCCAACATATTTTCTCTTTCTATTTCACCTTCATAGATTCCTTCTATCATTCCAATCAAAAATATTCCATTTGGTTTTAAAGTTTTATAAATTTTTTTTAATATCTTTTTCATCTCCTCCTTGTTTATATGAAGTAGAGAAGTATATGCCCAAACTCCATCAAATTTTTCTTTTGAAAAATCATAATTTTGAAAGTCAGATTCTATTGACTCAAAACCTAAATTATTAGTAATTTTAATCATTTCTTTTGAGGCATCTACACAAACAATCTCTAATCCTTTATCTCTTAAAATTAAAGCATCTCTACCAGATCCACTTCCTAAATCTAATATTTTCTTGCCTTTCAAATCCTCACAAAATTTATCGATAATTATTTTTGGAAAATTTTCCCAAAATTCAATTACTTCTTGATCATATTCTTTTGCGTATTTGTCATAAGTTTTAATAGTCGCTCGATCCATAGCCATATTTTATATTAATTATTTAATATTTATATTGTGTTAAAATGCCTTGGTACTTAGCTCTTTTAATCTTCAAAATATTCTACAAAAGGAGTTGTTAATTATGGAAGGTGCTTATTGTTTTGGCAAAATCAATGTTCCTGCAGTTTACCTTGATAAAGTCTTTTTCATTGGTTGTTTTCGTTCTTTCTTGTGTGAGCCTCATTTTTTTGTTTATTATAAAGATCGTCCTCGACAAATGATCTTTGTCTCTAAAAAAGAGATTGATCGAAAAATAAGGCAAGAAGAAAAAAGACAACACATAATAAGCCTAGAGGAATTGGAAGATTGGAAAATTTCCAATTTGAAAGAATGTCGTCTTTGGCTATGTCAAAATTTGAAACACAAAAGACAGATCAGAAGGAAATTTTTCAAAAAGGAGTGATACAAAATGTCTAGACATTATAATATTAAAGATCAAACCGGAAAATGTTTTGACCTTTCATCAATTATTGAAATTCTTCCAGTTACAACTTCAGAAGATGGACCGTATTTTTATGTTGATCTTGATAATGGCGAGAGAATAACGGTTACTTTAGTCGAACCATATTCATCGATTAGTCAATTAAGCGACATACATCGAAATCTCGTTTCCAAATGGGAACATTACAAAGAATGTGGATTTTGAAGATCAAAAGAAATTAGTACCTTGGCGGGTGAAAGCTTTTTTATAAAAGTTTCCACTCGCCCTCAATTTTTTTTGACCGTTTTTCTTTTTATTTTTTCACGCTACAATGGGTCATGAAGAAAAAAACCAAAGAACGTGGAGCTATCATTGGTTTTGTTGGTCCGATGAATGCTCACAAAACTTTACTTCTCTTAGACCATATTTCTGCCGCTAAAGCTGTTGGTGAAAAAGTTATTCTTTACAAGCCAGAAGTCGATGATCGTTTTGCCAAAAATCTAGTTTGTTCTCGTTGCAGTGGTTCTCGTAGGGCTACTCCAGTTCCGGCTTCTTCTCAAGGACAGTTAAAAGCCAAATCTAGTTTTATTTTAAACGATGTCCTCAAAAAACATCCCAAAGTCAACACTATTGCTATTGATGAAGTTGAAATGTTTGATGATGATATTTCCGAAGTTGTGGTTAGATTAGTCGAGATGGGAAAAGATGTTGTTTTTTCGGGACTTAATACCAATTATCGAGGTGAGGCCTTTAGTAATGGTACTAGAGATCTTATTGCTATTTGTACTCGTCTTGAAGTTTTAACTGCTCGTTGTACTTATTCTGAAGACGGTAAACACAAATGTGGCGCTCCAGCGACTATGACTCAAAGATTAAAAAATGGTCAACCAGATTCTTATTCTAGTCCATTAATTGTCATTGAAAAATTTGCCACCAAAAGTGAAAAACCAGTTTACACTTATGAGGCTAGATGTCTTAAACATTGGTCAATAAAAGGTAAACGAAAAACCAAAAAACTAAAATATGCCTAATATAATTGTTGCCGATCCACACGGTTTTTGTTTCGGTATTACTCGCGCTATCGATTTGGCCAAAACCACGTCTAAAAATTCAACTAAATCAATTTATTTTTTAGGAGAATTAGTTCATAACCAACATGTGGTTGATTGGTTAGAAAATGAATTAAAAATAAAAACGGTTCAATCACTAGATGAAATACCCAGTAATTCTGTAGTTATTATTCGAGCCCATGGAGCCGCTCCAAATATTTATAAAAAAGCCAAAGATAAAAATTTAGAAATTGTTGATGCTTCTTGTCCTTTAGTTTTAAGATCACATGATACTGTCAAGAAATTATCTGAACAAAATAAAAATATTATCTTTTTGTGCAATAAAATTGACCACGATGAAACTATTGGAGTTGTCGGAGAAGCTCCTCAATTTGTTATTCCAGTGACTTTAGAAAATATTTTTAATTTCGATATTAAAAATCCAAAAAATACTATTATTATTACCCAAACCACTTTATCTACTTTAGAAACTCAAAAAGCTTTCGACTTTATTAAAAATAAATATCCTGAAATTACTATTTTGCCTCATATTTGTCAGGCTACTACTGATCGTCAAAAAATTATTATTGATTTAGCCAAAAAATATAAATTCGTTATTATTGTTGGCGCTCCTACTAGTGCTAATTCTAATAGTTTAAGATCTGTGGCTGAATCCGTTGGTGCTACAAGTTACATTGTCGATAATGCCTCCGAATTAAATCCAGAATGGTTTGAAGATGTTAAGAATATCGCCATTAGTAGTGGCGCTAGCACCCCTGAGGATATCTTAAATCAAGTAATAGAGAGAATTAAAGAAATTACTCACCAATAATTTGGAAAATTAATTTTCGGCTTCGGCCACAATCCAACTCAATCGCAAAAATTCTCTGCCATGGCCCAAACATCATTTTTCCATCTTCTATTGGAATTACTTCTGAGTTTCTCATTAATAGGTGAGTGCAATGAGAATGACCATTTAAACAATCAGATGCTCCCGATTGGCAAACTAGGTTTTCCGTTCTTATTGTCAAATCGTTATGACAATAATAGTCTTCTTTAGGTACAATTTTCCCTAAAACTTTTTTAAAATCTTTAGTTATTCCAGTCTCTTTTTCGTTAACACAAATAGCTACTGTAGTATGAGTTGAATAAACCAATATTTGGCCCGTTTTTACTTTACTTTCTTTAATAAAGTGATCGACTTCATCAGTCAAATCTTTAAACTCCAAATAATCTTTACTTTTATATTCAAAAAATTTTTGTTTGATCATATCTAACAATCTTAGTCGTGTCTTTTTTGAATTACCCTCGTCAGCCAATAAGCTAAATATCCTATCAAAATCAACTGAACCAAAGCCACAATTATAAATATTTTTCCTACCTCACCAATCATCAAACCATATTTATAATAATCCCAAACAATTCTAGCTCCAATATAAGACAATATCGGTGCTAGAAAAAAAACAGTCAATAAAAATATCTGAGATTTATCTTTATTTTTTATTAAAGTTTTTATAGTTAACACTGGTTCTCTAAACAAATGGTACAAATTTTCTCCCAATTTCCATCCTTGTCTCACCGATATTAATCCTGTCAACTTAATAATATTTTTAATTCTTTTTTTGATCATAGACCCAAGCTTCTCTAAATTGTTTTTTGGCTCGTGTCAGTTTTGATTCTACCGATTTTATAGTTGTCTTTGTTTTTTTTGCAATCTCACTGACTTTCCAGCCTTCTATATACTTTAGTCGTAATATTTTTTTGTAACCCGCCCCAATTTCTCTAAAAGTTTTTTTTATCTCTTCTTTAAGTTCATTTTTTAAAACATCTCTTTCTGGACTTAAAGATTTATCAGCAATTTCTTCAAAAACAGGGCTTACTGAAAACAAAACTGTTTTTAATTTCTTTTTTCGATAATAATCTACAATTTTATGATTGGCGATACTACAAAGCCAACTAAATTCACTACATTTGCCTTCAAATCTTTCTCCGCTATTCATTGCTGCCAACATTACATCGTTGGCAATTTCTTCCACCACTCCTTGATCATCAATCTTTTTGGATATAAACCCCTTTATCCCTAAACAATATTTTTTATAAAAATCTTCCATTAGTATCCCAATTATACCGCGCTTGCTTTATACTTAATTAATGCCTGATATTAATTTATCCAAAATTGCTCGACAGTGTCGACTTGATCTGGTCGATATGCTTTATCAATCTGGAGGAGGGCATTTGGGCGGTCCACTATCTTCTATCGATATTTTAACTACTCTTTATTTTTCAAAAATTTTTAATTTCAAAAAAGACCATTTTATTTTGTCTGCCGGCCACCTTGCTCCAGCTCTTTATTCAGTTTTAGCCAATGCCAAATATTTTGATAAAAAAGAACTCAAAAATTTTTCTTCTTTCAATTCTTTTCTTCAAGGTCATGTTTCTACCAAAACTCCTGGAGTTGAATATTCTTCTGGCTCTCTTGGACAAGGACTTTCATTCGCTTGTGGTCTAGCCTTAGGAGAACCAAAAAATTCTGTTGTTTGTCTAACTACTGATGGGGAACAACAAGAAGGTCAAATATGGGAAGCCGCTATGTTTGCTAGTAAGTATAAATTGGGTAATTTAATCAATATTGTCGATTGTAATAATTTTCAAATCGATGGCTCGACCGACTCAATTATGCCACTAAAAAATTTAGCCGCAAAATACGTTCAATTTGGTTGGACAGTCACTACTGTCGACGGTCACGATTTTAATAAATTGGTAAAAGTTTTACAAAAATCCAAAAAATCTAATTATCCAAATTGTATTATTGCTAAAACTATTTTTGCCAAAGGTATTTCTTTTATTGAAAAAGATTTTCATTATCACGATATCAAAAATATGACGCCAGAATTTTATTTAAAAGCCAAAACAAAATTATGAATCTAAATTCTATGCGCACCGCTTTTGGACAAACACTTGTAAAATTAGCTCAGACTAATGAAGATATTTATATTGTTGATGCTGATTTAAGATCAGCTCTAGAATTAAATGAATTTGCTCAAAAATTCCCTAAAAGATTTATTGAATGTGGAGTAGCTGAATCTAATGCTGCTGGAGTAGCCGCGGGGCTTGCTAAAACTGGCAAAACTGTTTTTTTGGTTTCTTTTTCTTGTTTTTCTCCCGCCATTAATTGGAATGTCATTAAGCAATCAATTTGTTATAACCAGTCCAACGTCAAAATTGTTGGTTCTCATTCCGGTTTAATGAGTACCAATCTTGGAGCTACCCATCAAATGTTGGAAGATATTGCCTTAATGCGTTCTTTACCTGAAATGGAAGTTTTTTCTCCAATTGATTCAATTGAAACTGAAAAAATAGTCAAAGTTTTATCTCGTAGCCGGCATCCGGCTTATCTTCGTTTAGTTCGACCTCAAACTCCTGATATATTTGATCAAAAATTATCTTTTACTATCGGTAAATCTTATATTCTCAAAAAAGGTAAAGATATTACTGTTGTCGGTCATGGCCCCATTCTTTATCAAGCTTTCCAATCGCAAGCCAAATTAAATTTAGATAAACCTTATATTTCTCTAGAAATTATTAATTGTTCTTCTATTAAACCCTTAGACACCGATACTATTTTAAAAAGTATCAAAAAAACTGGCCGATTAATTTGTCTAGAAGACCATCAACGACAAGGTGGACTTGGAGAATTGGTTGCATCTTTAGTTTTATCCGCCGGAATTAAATGTAAATTTATTCACTTAGCTGTTAATAATAGTTTTGGTCGTTCTGCTAAAACTTATGAAAAATTGTATGATTATTATGGTATTGGCGTTAATGATTTAATTTTAGCTGCCAAAAAAATTATTAAATAATATGTTGACTTTAAAAGAATATCTATCTAAATATTCATTAGAGCATAAAGCTCTACCCAGTTTTAACATTGATTCGTTTGAAATTTATCAGGCAGTTGAATCGGTTGTCGCTGAAACTGGTTTTCCTTGTTTGGTCCAACTTTCTGGAGGTGAAGATAAATTTATTCAAGCTGAACGACTTTTTATGTTAGTCAAAAAAGCCCGTATTGACGGTCTACCAATTTTTTTAAACATGGATCATGGTCACGACATTAATCGTCTTAAGCAACTAATTAAACTAGGTTTTGATATGGTTCATTTTGACGGCTCTGATCTTTCATTTGATCAAAATCTTAATAAAGCTATTCCGTTTATTAAAGAAATTAAAGCCATTAATTCAGACGCTTTAGTCGAAGTTGAATTTAATAAAATTAGTTTAGTTGATAGTCAAATTGTTAAAGAAAGTTTTACTGATCCAGATTTGGCTTATGACTTTTTAAGTCAAACTAAAGCTGATCTTTTTGCCATATCTATTGGTAATCTTCATGGAGTCAGTCTTGATCAGCCAGAAGTTCTTGATTTAAAACTGTTTGAGCAAATCAAAGCCAAATTACCTCAGCAGTTTTTTACTCTTCATGGTGGTTCTGGAGTTAGTCGTGATCAAATTTCGGCGGCTATTAAACTTGGCGTTGTCAAAATAAATATCAATACTGATCTCCGAATTAAATTTTTAGAATCTTTAAGACAAAATATTTCTCATTTTGAAAGTCAAAAAATTTATGATCTTTTTACCCCAGTTATTACCGATTTGAAAAAAGTCGTTAAAGATAAATTTTTATGTATGATGTAATTTCTATTGGAGCCGCTACTGTTGATGTTTTTGTTAAATCAGAAGTTTTTAATGTTCAAAAAAAATTGCTAACCTTACCTGCATCTTCAAAAAATGAAGTTGATCAAAGTCTTTTTTGTAGTGGTGGTGGGGCTACTAATTCCGCCGTTTCTTTTTCTCGTCTCGGTTTAAAATCCGCTTGTGTTTCTTTAATTGGCCAAAGTCATCTTAATAATTTTATCTTTGATGATTTAAAAAAAGATAAGGTTGATTCATCATTTATTATTCAAAACAAAAAAGATATTACCGATTTTTCCGTTATTTTGGTTGCTCCAGATGGTAGTCGTTCCATTTTAACCAATCGAGGTAAGTATGGTTTAGAAACCAAACATTTTAAATGGAGTTTATTAAAAAAAACCAAATGGCTTTATATTACTTCACTTGAAGGTAATTTAGATCTTTTCGAACAAATAATTGGTTTTGCCCGCGAATTTAATATAAAAGTTTCATTTAATCCAGGTAAACGTGAACTACTTCAAAAGAAAAGAATTTTACCTCTAATTAAATTAGTCGATTTTTTATTATTGAATCGTGAAGAAGCTGAAATGTTAGTTGATTTATCTTCTAAACATTCTCAATTTTGGGATCAGTTACACCAGCTAAAATCTCCCCTAATTGCCGTCACTAATGGTCGTGAGGGCGCTCATATTTTAATTGATGGTAAACAATATTATTCACCAATCCTCAACACTCATGCTGTTGATGAAACAGGAGCAGGAGATGCTTTTGGTTCAACTTTTGTGGCTGCTTTAATCCATGGTCAAGATCCAAAAGAGGCTCTTTTTTGGGGTATCAAAAACTCTGCTTCTGTAGTATCTTTTTTAGGTGCCAAAACCGGCCTCTTAACTCTAAAACAAATTAATAAATAATTATGCTTCCAAAACCAGAAAAATCTAAAAAACAATTTCCTTCAGATGATTATGAAGCAAATGAGGAAAGTAAAGAAGAAAAAGCAGAAAAAGAAAAAAAACGAATTCAAAAAAAACGTCGTTTGGTTATTTTATCCATTATTTTAACTGTTGGTTTAAGTTTTTCTTTTTGGATTTACAGATCAGTCAAGATTTTTCTGGCCAATCCTCATTTACCTAAGATTAACTTATCTTTCAATTTACCAAAAATTAATTTTTCTTCTTCAAAGAATAATTTATCTGATCCAATAAAAAAAATAATTTCAGATAAGTTTTCTGATGTCTCTATTTATATTACTGATAATTCTTCACCACAATTTATTTGGTCACAATATGAATCAATTATTTTTCAGGATCAATCATTAACTGACATTCAAAATCGTCTCAATAATCTTAAGCCCAGCACTAAAAGTCTTTTAAATATTAACCTTCCTCAAGGTTTGTCTTTTAAAGAAATTGTTTCTGATAAATCGAGCTTTTATTATTACAATCAAATAATCTTACCTGACAATCGTCAACTTACTATTTTAATTTCTTCATCTCAATCAACCGATATTTCTTCTTTAGTCGAATCAATTTATTGGGCATATATTCAAAAATCTAATTAGTTGCTTCTGAAATTGGAGCCTCGGTTGGTTTTGGACAACTAATTTTTATTTCACTTCCAGCCAAAACCAATTCTTCTTTTCCACAAATATTTTTTTTGATTAAATTTTTAGGTATTTCCCATTCTTCATTTTCTTTATCTTTTAAAATCAAATTGGTCAGCTGATTCCATATTGGTGTCGCTCCACTAACTCCAGATGCCACCCAACTCATTGGTTTACTATCGTTATTTCCTACCCAAGATACTGCTAGATAACTTGGTGTCCAACCAATACACCAGTTATCTTTTAAACTATTTGTGGTTCCAGTTTTTACGGATACTGTTTTGTTTTTGATTACCAATTTGGAGTTTAATCCAAAAATAGGTGATCTAGCTTTATTGTCACTTAGGGCACTATTTATAAGATAGGCATATTCTGGTTCAATAATTTTTTCTTTTTCAATTCTTTTTTTGTAAACTTCTTCACCTAAATAATTTTTAATTTCTAGTATTGGATTTATTTTTACTTTCTCTCCTAAATTAGCAAAATTACTATATGCCTGTGCTAGATCTACCATCTTAACCTCTCCAGCTCCTAGAGCTAACGATAAACCAAATCGATTTCTTTCTTTCCAAGTAGTGATCCCCATTTTTTCAGCTAAATCTATCATATTATCAACTCCATTTTTTTCTAATAGTTTTACCGATGGAATATTCAAAGAAGAAGCCAATGCTGTTCTTAAGGTCACATTACCCATATATTTACCGTTGTAGTTTTGTGGTGAATATGGTTTTTGTCCAGCAACCTTTGATGGATAAATAACTGGACTATCACTTATAACTGAAGCCAAACTATATCCATTTTCTAAAGCTAATAAGTAATTTATTGGTTTAATGGATGAGCCAGGTTGGCGTAAAGCAGTTGTAATATTGACTTGTCCATCAATCTCTTTTGAATAATAATCAATTGATCCTACCATTGCCAAAATATCTCCATTTTTTACATCTAATACTAAAGCCCCACCATTTGAAATTCCCAGTTTTCTATCTTTTACAACTTCATCTTTTACTATTTTTTGAGCTTGCGTTTGTAAGTCTAAATCTAAACTAGTTTTTATTACTAGACCTTGTTTTTCAAAATTAGTATATCCCTGATCTTCCAAAAGTTTTTTTATGTAAAAAACAAAATGAGGGGCTTCAATCATTTTATTATTATTTTTTATTTTTAATTCTTTTTTAAGTAGTTCCGCTACTTTTTCTTCAGTTAAATAACCTGTTGATATCATTTCTTCAAAAACCATTTTTTGTCTTGATAATCCAAGTTCAGGATTATTACTATAAGGGGAGTAAGAACTTGGGGCTGCTGGTAGTCCTGCCAAATATACTGATTCTTCTGTATCTAATTCCCACACGTGTTTACCAAAATATTTTTCTGCTGCTTCTTCAACTCCATAAGCTTCACCACCATAAGATACTTGATTTAAATATCTTTCCAAAATTTCATTTTTTGTCATTTTACTTTCTATTATCAATGTCAAGATTGCTTCTTTAATTTTTCTAGTCATGGTTTTTTCATTAGTAAAAAAGATGTTTTTTACTAATTGTTGGCTAATAGTTGAACCACCTCTAGGTTTGTCAGTTTTATTTTTTTTGAAATTATAAATTATTGCCTGAATTAAACCTTTTAAGGATAAACCATGATGGTTATAAAAATTTTTATCTTCAATTGCTAAAGTGGCTTCAATTAAATCTGTCGGTATTTTTTCAATTGGTATCCAAGTTCTATTTTCATTTGCATAAAATTTATAAAGAATCTTTTCGTTTCGATCCAATATTTGAGTTGATAAATTTGGGGGACTATAAATTAAATTTACATTTGGTAAATCCTTAATAATTATTTGGTAAAAAATAAGTAAAGTACTAGCTAAAATTAATCCCAGACCCATTAACCACCAATTTTTAATTTTAAATTTCCAGTTTCTTTTTTCTAAAAAATTTAAACTAATTCGAATTTTTTTAGTTTTTATTTTTTTAATTTCTCTTTTTTCAAATATTTTTTCAAAGTTATTTATTGGATTTTTTACTCTAATTAAAGCAATTTTTTCCAAATTAATTTTTGGAAATTTAATTTTGAAAACAGGCAATTTAATTCTTATTCTACAAATTTTATTAATTCCAAAAGTTAGTATTTTAATCAATTCCAAAAATGGCCGTCCAATTTGGATTAAAATTTTTACAATTATTTGTAATAAATTCATCCTTATCTTATTTTTACTGTTGGTTTAATAGTCTTTTTTTCTCCTTTTTCATCGGTTGTCTCGACTATGGGGCAGTCCAGACAGATATTTACTCCTGTAATATCTTTAATAACTGTGTGCTCTTGCCATTCAGCATTGGGAATATTTTCACCATCACTAACTGGTTGATTGGTGTCTTTATTAATTAAAATATTTTGTCTCAAATTTGCTTGTCTGGCTGGCAAATATTCCTTTTTAAAATATTCAAAATGCGATTCACAACCCTCTTCAGGAATTGCTAATCCAGTTAAATTACAAACATTCATTCCTACCACATTAGCTGGTCTAACTGGTTGTTTTACTTCTTTATCTTTTAACAATTCAGTCATTATTTTGTTCCATATTGGAGCCGCTCCAGTAGTTCCTGAAACTAATCCGCCCATTTTAGAATTATCATTATTTCCTACCCAAGTAGCTACCACATAATCGGGAGTATAACCAATCGTCCAGTTGTCCCTCATATCATTTGTTGTTCCAGTTTTTACCGCTACTTCTTTATGACCTTTAATATTCAACATCGAACCTCTACCGAATACCATACTTCTAGCTCCATCATCAGATAAAATTTGTTGAATAATAAAACCAGTTTCTCTGGAAAGTACTCTATTACCAGCCTCATATTTATATTCATCTAAAACTTTTTTATCCTTATCAACCACCTTTAATATTGGATTTAAATCTTGTCGAATACCCATATTAGCCAAAACTCCATAAGCCACTGTCATGTCTGTCATAGTAACTTCTCCGCCACCAAGAGTTAGTGATAGACCGTAATCAGATGCATTTTTAAAAGTAGATAATCCCATAGCTGAAGCTGAAGCCACAAAAGTTTCTAAACCGTTAACTTTTAAAACTTTAACTGCCGCAATATTTAAAGAATTTGCCAATGAATTTCTAATAGATTGAATTCCATGATAGGCCCCTCCATAATTTGTTGGGCAATAAGGTGCTTGATTTTCTTGAGTAAAACAAGTCGGACTATCATCAGCTACTGATGCTGCTGTAATTTTTCCTGTATCAATTCCCACCGCATAATTTAAAGGTTTAATTGATGATCCCGGTTGTCTTAGAGCTGTGGTTACATTATATTTACCATCAATATTATTTGAAAAATAATCAATTGAACCTACCATAGCTAAAATTTGTCCTGTTTTTGGCTCAGTTATCATCGCCGCTCCATTACCAACTTTGTAATTTTTTAATTTTTCTACCTCAGCAGATACAGTCGCTTGGGCCATTTTTTGAACATCTAAATCTAAACTAGTAGTTACCGTTAAACCTCCCTCGGTTAATTTTTGAATTCCATATTTTTCAGCTAATAATTCTTTTACATAAAATACAAAATGAGGTGCCTCTATTCCAGTTTTATTAACATAATAATTTAATGGTTCATTTTTAGCTGATTCAAATTCTTCTTGACTAATTAATTTTAATTCCAACATTCTATTTAAAACCATCTCTTGTCTAGCTTTAGCTGTTTCTGGATGAGTAAAAGGGGAATACTTGGTTGGTGAGGCTGGTAACCCAGCTAATAATGCCGCTTCTGCTAAATCTAAATCTTTTACATTTTTATTAAAAATTCCCATTGATGCTGCTTGTGCTCCCCATAAAGTTCCTCCATATGGAGTTTGATTAAAATACATTTCCAAAATTTGATCTTTACTGTAAATTATTTCTGTAGCAATTGTTAAAATTGCTTCTTTGATTTTTCTAGAAATGGTTCTTTCTGGTGACAATAGGGCATTCTTAACTAATTGTTGAGTTAAAGTCGACCCGCCTTGAAGTCGTTTTTGAAAAATTGTTCTATACATTCCTCTAACTAATCCCTTGACATCAAATCCACCGTGTTTGTAAAAATTATAATCTTCAATAGCTAAAGTCGCTTTTTTTAAATTGTCAGATATTTCTTCTAGTTTCACCGGTGTTCTTCTTTTGTCGGCATAAATTTCATAGAGAAGTTTTCCATTCCTATCTAAAATATATGATGATTGAGGGTATATTCCTTTAGATAGATTTAATGGATTAGGTATATCTCTAGAAACATAAATCACTAGCATAATTCCTACAAAAATTATTGATCCTAACCAAAACAATTTATTTTTATAGAACTTCTTCGACTTTTGAGGTGAGCCAACCTTGTTCTTCTTGATTAATTTTAAGTGTTTTAATAATTTCTTTATAGACATATTTTGCTTGATTAATTTGACTCAGGATCTCTTCTTTTTCAATTTCATTCAATTGACTTTTTTTCAATCCTTCACTAGCCAATTTTAACTGATTAATGGCTTCTATAGTAGTTCCAACTATAATTTGTTTTTCAGCATCTTGTCGATTCATTACCATGACTTCACTCATTTTTTTATCAGCTATCAACATCATTACCCTACATTTGTCTAGTTGGTTTTTAGTAAAACTAATCCACAAATAGTCTCTGATCTTTTTCAAAGAATAAAAAGGGTTTGTTGGTAACGTTCTGGTTTCTGGAAATTTATAACTAATTTCAGAATTTATTGGTATTTTTCTTAACTCATTTTCCTTTTCATCTTTAATCATCAAATCCAAACTACCTCGAGCCAAAGAGATATATAAAACTAAAAAGGCTAACACTAAAAAAGATATTCTTATGATTCTTTGCCACATCATTTCATTCTATCATTCACTTATAAAAAAAAGCTTGGTGTAGATTAACCATTTCTACTGTAATTTTCTTTCTCATATACCAATACTGTGGCCCAAAAAATAATTTATTAATTATTTCATCAAAATAATTAATTTTACTTTTACAGTCAATTATTAATGATTTATTAGCTTTTTTAGAGTAGCCAGTTGCCAAATATTTTCTTACCCAACTATTCTTTAAAACTAATTTTTGATAAGTATTATTTCTATTAATAATCGGAATAATCATTAATAAGTCATTAGCACTTTGAAGAGTTTGCCTTTCTTTTGGTAATAATAATGCTTCCTCGTCTAACCATAAATTAAAACAAAAATCATCCTTTCTTTCTTTTTGACCATATTTTCGATGATTAATTTTATTCACAAAAATACTTATTCTTAGGCAAAATCTAGTTAACCATAATTTATTCCTTTTGGTTATTAAAATTAAATCAATATCATCATTTTTTTTTGGATGACCTGCAGCTACGGATCCAGAAATTCCTAAAAACAAAATATTTTTAAATCTATTTTTTATAAAAAAACCTAATTTTTTAGTTTTTAAAACTTTATCTTCTTTCCATGGGTTTATTTTTGTGGTTAGTAAATTATGATTAATATTTTTTCTAATTTCTTCTTCAGAATAAATTTTATTAGAAATTAATCTATCTATTAATTCTTTTTGATTAATATCACATCCAAAACTTTTTGCATAATCAATTGTTTTTTTTATCGCTTTTTCCAGACTCATCTTTTCTATTTTAGCTCAATTAGTCTCCAACTTGGTATAATACTCAAAGAAAATGGTTAATAAAAATTCCAAAATTTACCGTTTGTGGGAAATGATTCCCGGTTTTTGTGCCTGGATGACTATTCTTTTTCCGATCTGGGGAGCCTTTTTAATCCCTAAAGCTGTGGCTTATTTTGTTATCGCTTTTCTTATTTATTGGCTTTATCAATCGTTTAAATCAGCTATCTTGGCTGTTGTTGGTTATTCCAAAATTAATTTAGCTAAAAGTACCAATTGGCAATCTCTTTTTCAAGAAAAATTTAGGTCTTATTGGCTTAAATATAAAGACATTCACCATGTGATTGTCATTTCCTCTTATAAAGAACCAGTTGAAGTTATAGAAATGGCGGTTGGTAGTTTAGCTGCCCAAATTGATATCGACCTTAAGAAAATTCATGTGGTTTTAGCTCAAGAAGCTCGAGCTGGCAAAGAAAATAATGATCAAACTATCAAGTATTTTTCTCAAAAATATAAAAATGTTTTTGGTGATTTAATTTTTACCGAACATCCTCCAGACATTCCAGGGGAAATTGCTGGTAAACACACTAATGAACGCTTCGCCGCTCAATATTTTAAAAAACATTATATTGATACTAAAAAGTTTAATATTGATCATTTAACTCTGACTAGTTGTGATGTTGATACTATTTTTAATCCTAAATATTTTTCCGCTTTAACTTACAATTTTGCCTCTAATCCTTCTCGTTACCAACGATTTTGGCAATCTCCAATTTTTTGGCACAATAATATTAATCAAGTGCCTTCTTTAATCAGAATTACTGGAATTTTAGGTAATGTTATTCATATTGCCAATATTCAAGAGCCAGATGGTTTATTTTTTAATTATTCTTGTTATTCTTCCTCTTTTAAATTAATTGATCAAAGTGGTTATTGGGATCCAGATATGATTCCAGAAGATTGGCATATTTTTCTTCAAGCCTTTTTTACTACTGGTGGCAAAGCCTTAGTCGAACCGATTTTTTTACCAACTGTAGTTGATGCTCCAGATGGTAAAAATTATTTTTCTGCTTTAAAAAACAGGTATTCACAATGTGTCCGTCATGCTTGGGGAGCTACTGATATTCCTTATGCTATCGAACAAGCCAGAGCTCACAAGGAAATTCCTTTTATTACTCGGGCTTTACGTATTTTTAAACTAATCCAAACTCATCTTATTTGGTCGAGTAATTGGTTTATTTTAACTTTGGGAACTTCGCTTCCAGTTATGCTCAACCCAAATTTTTTCCAAACCACTTTTGGTTATAACTTACCTCGTATTTCCAATATAATTTTAACTATTTGTCTTATACCTTTAGTAACTTTAATTATTTTAGATTGGAAATTACGTCCAATCAGTCAGAAAAAAGGTTTTAAAAATATTGCTAAAAATATCTTGCAATGGCCCTTTATGCCTATCGCTACTTTAACTATGTCAGTTCTTCCTGGTCTTCAATCGCACACTCGACTATTTTTTGGTAAACGGCTTGAATATAAAACCACTGCCAAAAAAGCCAAGTAATAATTGTTATTATATTCTTAGATGTTAAAAAATATTGTCAAGTATAAATATTGGGTTGTTTTATTTCTTGTTTTTATTTTTCTTCGACTTCCTTCACTTTTTGAGCCATATTGGTATGGTGACGAAGGAGTTTATTTAACACTAGGTTTAGCTATTCGTCGAGGACTGACTCTTTATTCTCAAATCCACGATAACAAACCGCCACTTCTTTATTATTTAGCCGCTTTTAGTCAGACTGTTTTTGGTTTTAGACTTCTTTTGTTCGCAGTTATGATTCCTACAGTTTATTATTTTTATCGCTTATCTCTTTCATTCTTCAATCAAAAAACAACAAAAATTATAACTTTTGTCTTTTTAATTATTACTTCGATTCCTTTTTTAGAGGGTAATATCGCTAATGCTGAAATATTCATGCTTTTGCCTACTATTCTTGGATTTTTATTCTTTTTAAAAAGCAAAAAAAACATCAATTATTTTTGGTCAGGGTTATTTTTTGGTTTAGCCTTTAGTTTAAAAGTTCCTGTTATTATTGAATTTGGTTTTCTTTTTCTTTGGTTATTTATTTCTAATTTAAAAAATTTAAAAACCAAGTCTATTTCTGTTCTTTTGAATTTATTTACATTTGGTTTTTCCTTTTTAATTCCTATCATTGTTTTTGGAATTTATTTTGCTTTTAAAGGTGCTTTTCCGGTTTTCCTAAATTCTGCTTTACTTCAGAATTTTTCTTATCTTTCTTCATGGGCCACTGGTACTCAAACAGCTTCAGTTAGTAGTGGGGGGTTGTTTGGTAGATTAATAGTTCTTTTATTTTTTTGGTTAATTATTTTTATTCTTAAAGCCAAAAAAATTATTGAATCTAATTCCAGTTTTATTTTATTTTGGTTTGGAGCTACTATTTTTGGAGCCCTCCTTTCCACTCGTCCATACCCTCACTATTTGATTCAAGTTATTCCACCATTATGTTTACTTTTACCAATTATTTTTAATTTCAAAAAAATAATTTGTTCTATAATTACTATCGCATCTATTATTGCTTTCTTTTTTATTACTCAAAAATATCATTTTTATAGCTTCGCTACCTTACCTTATTATCGGGCTTTTTATTCTTCTGGTTCAATTAAAAAATTTCATCAGTATTTTGGTTCTGAAACTTCTTTTACTTATCAGGTATCAGATTATATTAAACAAAATTCATCACCAAACGATCGTATTTTTATCTGGGGGGACATGCCATATATATATGCTTTGAGCAACCGATTACCTCCTGGAAGATATACAGTTGCTTATCATATTACTGATTTTAATGGTTATGAAGAAACTATGGTTGACATGAAAATTCATTTACCCAAAATAATTATTTATAAATTTATGTCGGGTCGAAAATTCCCTCAATTAGATGAATTTATCAGTAATTATTATTATTTAGATAAAACTATTGATTCTAATTTAATTTTTAAACTCAGATAATTATGTCTTTTTTTCAATCAATTTATAATCAGATTGGTTCTTTGGGAAAATTTTGGCAAGAAAAATCTAATCATCATATTTTTCGTTGGAATTTAGTTTTTATTGGCGGTCAATTACTATTATTATTTTTTAAATTTAATAATCTTCCTTCTCAAGTACCATTTTACTATTCGCTCCCTTGGGGAGAATCACAACTAGCCTCAGTTTCAACTTTGTTTATATTACCTATGTTTTCTATAATTTTTCTTTTAGTCGATCATTTATTGGCTACATTTTTTATTAATAGTATTAAAATATTTTCTCATTTATTAGTAGTAGCTTCTTTAATTTTTTCTATTTTTTCTTTTATTACTCTTTTTCGTATTATCAATATTGTTTCTTAAAAATGCCTTTTTTTCTTTTAATTATATTAATTAGCGCCATAGTATCAGGAGTGTTAACTCCACTAGTTAGGAATTTTTTTATTCATAAAAATTGGATAGAAAATCCAAAAGAGAAAAACAAAAAAAGTCACAACGCTACCGCTTTAACTTCTGTTCCTCGAGGTGGGGGAATTCCCATTTTCATTTCAATACTAACTATTTGTCTTATTTTTTTACCTTTTGATAAACACCTTTTAGGTATTCTTATTGCTGCTCTTCTTAATCTAATTATCGGAGTTTGGGATGATCTCAAAGATATTAGTCCAAAACTGAGGTTAATTACTAATATTTTTTCAGCTCTTATCGTGGTTGCTTCAGGTATTGGTATTGCTTATATTTCTAATCCCATTTCTGGTGGAGTTATCGATCTCTCTTTTTTAAAATTTAATTTTAATTTTTTTGGGCCTCATTCAATTTGGATTATTTCTGACCTTTTAGCTATTATTTGGATTGTTTGGTGTATGAACATCGTTGGTTGGGCTACTGGAGTAGATGGTCAACTACCTGGATTTACGGCCATTTCTGCTTTTTTTATGGGAGTTCTGGCTTTTAAATATGCCACTGATATTACTCAATGGCCAGTTATCATTCTTGCCGGGGCTGTTTGTGGTGCTTTTTTGGGATTTTTACCTTTTAATTTTTTTCCTCAAAGTATCATGCCGGGTTATAGTGGTAAAAGTTTGGCAGGTTTTTTCTTATCTGTTTTAGCTATTCTTTCTGGAGCAAAATTAGCTACTTTGATTTTTCTTTTAGGTATTCCTATGCTTGATGCTATTTACACTATCATTCGTCGCCTTGTTCAACATCGCCCAATTTATATCGGTGATGGCCAACATCTTCATCATCAGCTTCTTAAAAAAGGTTGGAGTAGAAAAGCTATTAGTTTGTTTTATTGGTTTTTTAGTTTAAATTTAGGTTTATTATCTTTATTTTTAAATAGTACTCAAAAATTTTACACTTTTATTGGTTTGGCCTTAGCTTTTTTTGCTATTGTTTTTAGTTTTTCTCGACATACTTAGACGACACCCATCCTGTTTGGTTATTTCCTAAATCTATTTTTGTCCAGTCACCATCCTGCAATATTAAATCATAAGTTTCTCCTGGATTAACTCGTTTAATCTCTCTTGAAGCGCTAGAGCTAGCTTCTCTCACTTTAAGCCAACCAGTTTCAGTTTCTTTTATCTTCACTTTTGGTACTGTTTCTATTAAATCTTTGTTTTCAATTTCTTCTTCAGTTTTAGTTTCAGTTTGAGTCGGTATTTCCACAGTTTCTTTAGCTAAAATTACTTCTAATACTAATTGGTATTCTTTAACCGCCTTAACAAAAACATCAGCATTTTTATGATTTGGGTAGGTGATTGTCAAATGTCTATCTCCTTCACCAATATTATTTATTTTCATTGGCGTAAAACCCTTGATTTCATTGTCTACCGATAGAGTCGCTTCTGACGGATCAGACATTACCATCAATCCTGCCTTTTTTTTATCACCAGTTTTTTCTAAATATAATATATACCCTCCTGAATTTTCTTCTGCTTTTCCGAATTCCCAATCAATCACCGTATTAATGTTATTTTGTAATTTAATTTTTCTAGACCAACTTTTATCATTAGTTTCCAATCTTATTTCTACTTCACCAGGTTTTAGGTTTTTATTTTTATAGGGAGTCATTCCTACTTCTTTATCATCAAGATAAACCTTAGCTATCGGATAACTATTTATTTCAATTGCTGATCTTTTTGGAGACAGTGTACATCCTCCTAAAAAAAATCCTGCCAACACCACCACCATCAAAATTTTTCTCATGGTGTCTTAGTTTATCAAAAAAATCACTTAATCCAATCCCGAAATCTATCTACTAGAGACATCACTTGACCTCTTTTAATCCCTTTTCTACTTTTTATAATTGCTACTACTTCTTCAGGGGTTAGAGCAATTTCATAAACTTTCTTTTCAATTGGATCATATTTTAATTCAGAGATTAAAGTATTAACCAATCCTTCAAGTTTTTCTCCAAAGAATATTAATGGTTCGTGTTTACCATAATCAAATTTTGCCATTTGCCAAGTTAGTCCAACTTCAGATAAAGTTCCTACGCCTCCATCAAAAATTACAAAAGCATCACCAACTTCAATCAATTTATTTAATCGACTTGGATAATCTTTTGTCTTAATAATTTTATCTGCTAAATCATCATTTTCTTTGTTAGTTCCTTCATAATTTGCTGGTTTTTTCTTTGGATCTAAAACTACAGTTTCTACTCGTCCACCACCCATCTTTGCTCCCTGTGTTGCTGCCAACATTACTCCAGGACCTCCTCCATTAACTACAATATATCCATTTTCAGCCAATAACTTAGCTGTATTATAAGCATCAATAAAATGTTGATCAGTTTTTTTAGCATCTGCATCACCAAATATCGCTACTCTTTTAATTACTTTTTTAGTTTTCGCTAACATATTTTAATTTTTCTAAATTATCTTCTACCATACCATTAAAAATTGCTCCAGTGCAATAGACAATATCAGTCCCACTTTCAGAAAAATGTTTTATATTTTCTAAATTTACTCCACCATCCACGGCAATTAAAAATTTATATCCATTTTCATTTCTAATTTTTATTAATTCTTTTATTTTTTCAAAAACTTTATTATCCATTGGTATTGAATCAAAACCTGATTTTCTACCCATTAATAAAACTAAATCTGTTTCTTTTGGAATATCGGCAATTTCTGTATCAATATCAAAAGCCAACCCTACATCTATGCCCAAATTTTTTACTTCATTTACAAATTCTTCTCTGTCAGACATTTTTTCTACCTGACCAATAATTCTTAATGCTCCAACAAAATTACATTTTTCTATCCAATTAATTGGCTCTTCCACCATTAAATGAATATCCCACAAAGTATTTTCTGTTTCTTCTAAATTATTATTTAATAATTCTAATTCAAAAGTTTTACCAAAATTAAACTTCCCATCAATTACGTCAATTTGGACCCATTTGGAGATATCTTTAACCTGACGAATTTTATTCCAAGCTAAATCAAAATTTTTTTCTAAAATTGCCGGAATTATTTGCATACAAAAATAGCATTTTCAATTAAACGACAACTATAACCATACTCATTGTCATACCAAGCCCCAATCGAAATCATATCGTCTGAGATTACTTTAGTCATTTGACTATCTATAATACATGAAGCATTATTGCCAATAATATCGCTCGAGACTAATGGTTCATAAGAAACTTTCAATCGACTAACTAATCTTGGTTCGGTACTGGCTTGTTCTAATAGAGAATTAATTTCTTCTACTGTCGTTTTTCTAACTAATTTAAAAGTCAAGTCAGAATAACTACCACAAACTACTGGTACTCTAATCGCTGTGCCGGCAAATCTTCCTGCAGCGGCAGGGTAGGCAGCAATTACTGCTTCAGCAGCCCCAGTTGTAGTTGGTACTATATTTATAGCAGCTGCTCGACCCCTTCGAGGATCTTTACAAATACCGTCAACAATATTTTGATTAGTCGTATAAGCGTGAATTGTAGTTAAAAATCCCTCTTGGAAACCAATTTTCTCATCAATTAATTTCACAATTGGCGCCACACAATTAGTGGTACAAGAACCATTAGAAATAAGCTCTTCACCTTTATATTTATCTTCATTAACGCCAAGAATTATTACTGGAATTTTTTTATCTTTAGCTGGAGCTGAAATAATCACTTTTTTTGCTCCAGCTTTAATATGATCTAAAGCTTTCATATCAGTAAAGACTCCAGTACATTCCAAAACTACATCAACCCCATATTCTTTCCATTTTATTTGTTTTGGATCTCTTTCTCCTGAAAAAGGGATTACAGTTGAACCCAATATTAATCTACCAATTTCTGAAGCTTTTTGAGGATCGGCAAAACTTACTTTTGTTGGAATTCTGCCATAAACTGAATCATATTTAAATTGCATTGCAAAACTTTCAATTCCCATATCACCAACCGTGTTAATTAAACCAACTTCCACATCATATTTTTCTAAAAGTATGGCTCTTAAAACCACACTCCCAATTCGCCCAAAACCATTAATACCTATAACTATTTTTTTATCTTTTGTCATAAACTAATCATAAACTAAAGATCTAAAGTTCTAAAGTACTAAAGCTCTATTTTAATTCCATGCTGGCAAATCACCTTTAACCAACATTTCCAATAACACTCCACCACCACTACAAATAAAATTAATTTTGTCTTTTAATCCTAAATCTTTTATTGAAGCACTAGTGTCACCCCCAGCAATCGTTTTAAAACTAGCTGATGATTCAGCCACTGTCATGGCTATTTTTTGAGTTCCTTTTTGACAATTTGGATCTTCATAAAAACCCATAGCACCGGACCATATTATAGTATTTGAAATATTAATTACCTCAATAAATTGATTAATATCTTCATCATTCAAATCTAATCCATCTTCTCTTAATTTGGCAATTTTTATTTTTTGATTATTAATTATTAATTCTTCATTATTAATTAATTTCGGTAGTTTTCCTCCTATCAATATATGATCCATTTTTTGACTCAATTCATTTAAATATTTCATTTTATCTTCTTTAGCCCCACCTAAAATTAAAGTCATTGGTTTTTCTCCGTTTATGGCTTTTTTCATTCCTTCCACTTCTTCCATAAAATTAAATCCATAATAAGTTTCCATTTCTCGATGGAGAATTATTGATGCTGCCTCTCTATGAGCTACGGCAATGGCATCATTAACTAAAGCATGACAACTTTTAACCAAACTAGTAAACAATTCCATATTTCCTTTATCTTCTTCCTCCCAAAATCGAATATTTTCAATAAAAATTATTTGATTTTCTTCCAAGGCTGAATTTATTTTTTCTTCATCTTTAATATCTTCAATAAAAATATTTTCAATTGACACTGGATTATTTCCTTCCAGTAGTTCCATTAATTCCAAATAAACCGGTCTTAAGGATAAATTCATATCTCGACCATTCGGTCTACCACGATGTCCAATAATCACTAATTTATTATTTCTCTCCAACAAAAATCTTATTGTTGGAATTGATTTTCTTAGGCGACTATTATCTAAAATAATTCCATTATCGATAGGTAAATCGGTATCTAATCTTAAAATCACTTTAAGATTTTCTCCAATTTCTTCTACAGATTTAAGCATTTTCATATTTTTTTATTTTTTGTAGTCTTCTAATGAATCTTTCTTCGGTCATAAAAATTGCCTTCAAAAACTCCTTTACTATCTCTATATTGTCATCATCATTTATATAATCTGCTGACAAACAAAGAATATTAATATCATCATCTTCTCGACTTTTTCGTGCTTGTTTTATATTTATAGCCATGGCTGCTCGTGCTCCTTTAACTTTATTAGCCGCTACCGACACTCCAGCTCCAGATCGACAAATTAATATTCCAATCGCATTTTCTTTAACTACGGTTTCGGCCAGTTTAAAAGCAATGTCGGGATAATCATCTTCAGGATCATAACCTCCGCTCAAATCAGTTACCAACCATCCTTCTTCTCTTAATTCAGAAATTATTTTATCTTTTAATTTAAATCCTCCATGGTCAGCTCCGATGTATACTTGTCTCATAATTAAAATATATCATTTTTGCTCTAAAATAGAAAAATATGACCACAATTTTGCTTGGGGATAAAAAATTTACTTATAATTTGGTCCGTAAATCAATTTCTTCTCTTAGGCTTCGATTAATAGATAAACGTTCTTTTTCAGTTTCCGCGCCATTTATAACTCCTAATTTTTTAATTCAAAAATTTATTCAAAATAACTCTGATTGGATTATTAAACATAGTCAAAAAATTTCTTCCAAATCAAAAATTTCTCAACTCAAAAAAATCACTATCTTAGACAAAGATTACCAACTAGAATTTATTAATACTCAAAACGACTCTGTAATTATTTTGGAACCAGAACAAAAAATCTATGCCAATATATCAAAGCCTACCGAAAACTACATCAAAAGAACACTTGAAAAAAAACTTCGACCCTTTGCTCTCAAACTTATTAAAAATGAATTAAGGCAATTATCATCTCAATTTGGTTTTGAATACAACCACGTCACCGTTCGTAATCAATCTAGTCGTTTTGGTTCTTGTTCCTCTCGAGGCAATTTAAATTTTAATTGGCAAATAATCTTTTTTCCTGTTGAAAAATTTCGTCACATTTTACTTCACGAACTCAATCATCTAAAAATCAAAAACCATTCAAAAACTTTTTGGGATCAACTTTCTGTTTATGATCTTCATAGTAAATCCAACAATCTCTGGCTTAAAAAAGAGGGAACTAAATATTTTCTGTTTTAGCTATTAGCTATTTACTAATTACTAAATCGCTATCTCAACTCCCACCGGGCAGTGATCTGATCCTTCAATTTTTGGCATAATAAATGCCGATTTTACCTGATTTTTTAAAGCTTTATCTACAAAAAAATAATCAATTCTCCAACCCACATTTCTTTCGCGAGCTCTTGTATACTGGTCCCACCAACTATAATTTCCACCATTTTGGTTAAACATTCTAAATGTATCTATCCAGCCATTTTCAATTAATTTATCAATCCATTTTCTTTCAATTTCCAAAAAACCAGAAATTTTAGAATTTTCTTTTGGTCTGGATAAATCAATTTCAGTATGAGCCGTATTTACATCTCCACAAAAAATAACTTTTTCACCATTTTCTCGCAATTTATTAATGTAATTCAAAAAATAATCATAAAAATCCATTTTGTATTTCAATCTTCCTTTATCTCGTTTACCGTTTGGAAAATAAACATTTAATAAAGTAAATTCATCAAACTTGGTAATAATTACTCGACCTTCACCGTCCCAATCATTATCTTTATCACCCACAATTACTTTTTTTGGTTCATCTTTGCAAAAAGTAACTACCCCGCTATAACCAGCTTTTTCGGCTGGGTTCCAATAACTTTTGTATTCAGTTGGGTAATCTAATCCCATTTCTATTTGTTCTGGTCTGGCCTTGGCTTCTTGAAAGCAATAAATATCCGCTCCAATCTCTCTCATCTTTTGCCACAATCCTTTTCTAATTCCAGCTCTAATTCCCGCCACATTCCAAGAAATTAATTTCAACTTCATAAACTATTCTATCAATAGTATACTTATTTATATGATGGAAAAAATAAAAAATTTACCGCCAATGGTTATTGTTTCAATCGCTCTTATTTTGTCTGCTGCAATCATTTCTCGTACTGGCATTTATATTAAAAATACTGGTGGGGTAGAATCCAACGGTAAAATTTCTAATACTATTTCCGTTACTGGTGATGGCAAAGTTTCTGCTAAACCTGATATGGTTCAACTCAATATTGGCTTCCAAGAAAAAGCTTCAACCAGTAAAGAAGCACTGGCCAAGGTTAACACCAAAATTGAATCCGCTTTAAAAATCCTAAAAGATAACGGTATCTCTGACGCCGATATTACTACTTCAAATCTTAATGTTTATACCGAATACGATTATTCCAGTGGCAGCCGACGAGTATTAGGCCAACAAGCCTCAGAAACTTTGGAAGTCAAAATAAAAAAGATTGATGACAAAGCTACTAAAGCCGTCAAAGTTATTGATGAACTTTCTCAAATCGACAATCTTCAAATGAATAGTATTTATTTTGATATTGAAGATAAAACTAAATTATTTAGTCAAGCTCGAGAGTTAGCTTTTAAAAAAGCCGAACAAAAAGCCGAAGAACTGGCTAAACTTTCAAAAGTTAAATTAGACAAACCAGTTTCTATTACAGATAGTACCTACGATATTGCTCCAGTTGCCAGATATTCCAATGTGGCTCAATTCAAATCTGCTAGCATTACACTTGATGCAGCCGGCGCTGGTGGTAGCCAGATTTCTAGTGGTGAAATGGATATCACCGCCAATCTTTCTATCCTTTGGGGAATTGAGTAAAGACATCAATAACTTATTGAAAAGGTTAAATTAACAGTATATTATACTGTTAATGAATTCATTCAAAAATACTAAAAAACAAGGAGATATGGGTTTAGGTAGTGCTGTTTTTCATTTTACTAATCTAGGACAAACAGTTTCGATTCCACTTACTGATAGTCAAGATTATGACCTTGTAGTTGAAATAAACGATTCGCTTAAAAAAGTTCAAATAAAAACTTGTAATTTTAAAAGAAAATATTTTGAAGTTAATTTATCTGTCAAAGGAGGAAATAGAACTAGTACTGGAAAAATCAAAAGATTTAACAATACAAATTGTGATTATTTATTTATTGTAGCCAATCAATCAGAAAAGTATTTAATTCCAACAAAAGATCTAAAAGCTCAATGTAATTTAGTTTTAGGTCCTAAATATCAAAAATATCTGATAAAATAGCAAGTACTCACAAACCAGCAGGAGCCGGACGGTTAGGCAATAGTCTGTAAAACTATCTAAAGTAGGTTCAACTCCTACCTGCTGGACAAGGTCTGCTACAATACAATTGTATGTATCTTTCCAAACTTCTTTTACAAAACTTTCGTTCATACGATCAACAACTTTTGGAATTTGATCCAAAGTTTAATTTAATATTAGGTCCCAATGGATCAGGTAAAACTAATGTTTTAGAATCAATTTTTTTCCTGTCTTGTGGCAAAAGTTTTCGATCTAGTTCTCAATCAAAAATGATTAATTGGAGTAAAAATTTTGCCTCGGTTCGTGGAAAAGTTGTCAATGATAAAGAGGAAACTTCTGAAATTGAAGTTCAATTAATCAAGAATCCTGATTCTCGTATTGCCACGGTTAGTCGTCGTTTTTTAATTGATAAAGTTATAAAGACCAAAAAAAGTTATATTGGAGTTTTAAAAACGGTTATTTTCCATCCGGAAGATATTCGCCTTATTACTGGTTCTCCAAATCGTCGTCGTGAATTTTTTGACAATATTTTTTCTCAAACAGAATGGCGTTATACCTCCGCTTTATCTCAATATAAAAAAGCCCTAAAACACAGGAATGAACTTCTTGATCAAATTAGACTTGGTTTTGCCAAAGATAGTGATCTTTTTTATTGGGATCAAGTTTTAGTCAAAAATGCCAGAATTGTTCATGATTTTAGAATTAATTTTGTTAAAAGTGTTAATTCATTTTTAACCAACCATCCCGATCCTCAAATAAATACTTTAGTTATTAATTATCATCCATCAATTTTAAGTGAGGAAAAACTCAAAAAAAATTATTCAATTGATTTAAAAAGAGGTTACACCCAATTTGGAATTCATCGCGATGATTTTAGTTTTGATAATAATATTTTTTCAACTCCAGATAAAAATTTAGCTTTCTGGGGTAGCCGAGGACAACAAAGATTAGCTGTTTTAGCCCTTAGATTAGGTCAGATAAATTTTTTAGAAGAGAACTATTACGACAAACCAATTTTACTTTTGGATGATATTTTTTCTGAATTAGATTTAGAACACCAACAATTAGTCGTCAAAGTTTGTCAAAAATACCAAACAATCTTCACTACCGCCGAACCAGAATCTGCTGATATTTTACCCTCAGCCAAGATTATTAAAATCTAATTTTTCCAAAAAAAAGACCGCTGTTAGTTTCGCAAATTATATTTGCAAATCTAAAGCGATCTTTAACCATAAAATTATGATTTTAGTTTTTTGGCCAGGTTTCTGTAATTGGTATATTGCCAGCTATTCTCAGAATCTGAGGTCTTTTTTCGGGAAGCGGGGGAAACACTAATTGTTCTCTGATCTTAGCATCTTCTGGATTTTCTTCTCCAGCAATTACTTCGACCAGTGTTCCAGGTGCAACGTTGTACCAAACCCATCGAGCATCTGGTACAAGCATTCGAATACATCCATGAGAAACATTATTCCCCAAGTTTTTATATGACCCTGTATATCGGTATGCATTTTTTTCAGTGTAGAGAATTGAATGAAGATAATAATCGTCAAACAATTGACTCCAATACTGAGCAAAATAACCAAGACCGATAAATTCATTGAATCGATAATGTACCTCTCCAGTTCTAAACTCTCCAATAGGTGTTGGAGTGCTTGTTTTCCCTGTGGTACATATCATGTATCTAGTTGGGATAGTAAATTCTCCGTCGCTGTCTTTTGTAAACACAGTTATATATTGGTAAAAAATATTAATTACCAATTTATAAGTGTCATTATTAGGCGGAGTCGGTATGTCTTGGTACAACGTATAGTCTCCATTATCTCCAACTAATTCTTCGAAAGACATTAAAGTAGTTGGAGCCAAAACAGAAAAAGGAACTTCAGTCGGTTCTGGAGTGGGCGTTGGTGTCGGACTTGGTGTTGGAGTTGCTGTCGGTTTTGACTCTTCTTCTTTAAACGATTCATTATTTGTGACTGTTACCACAGTATTTTTTTGTGCAGAAGAATCTTTTGCTACCCGGACAACTACCACAAGTATCAAAAAGACACAAATCAAAACTGGAATAAGTACAAAGATTTTTTTCATTCATTACACACTTCCTTTCAAAAATTTAAAAGTACGAAATATATATAAAAAAACATTATCTGCTTTTAGACAATATTGTTTTATTTTATTTCAAAAAGAACGTGACCATTATATCAAAAAATATCCTATAAGACAAATTTTATCCAAAAAAAAGACTGTATCAGTTTGCTTGTTAGCATTCTAATGCAGTCTTTTATAGTAGTTTTAGCCTCTTCCGTGTACGGGTTTCTCTGTCGGAATCGGCGGCGGTGTGTTGGTTGTTCCAGGCGTATTCGTCGGAGGCGGTGTGTCAGTCGGGTCAGGACTCGGTGTTACCGTCGGAGGCGGTGTGTCAGTCGGGT
>JAEZTF010000011.1 GCA_023443725.1 Candidatus Parcubacteria bacterium | reverse complement strand
CGGCACCTCGATGTCGACTTGGCGCATCCTGGCCCTGAAGAAGGGGCCAAGGGTTGGTCTGTTCGCCCATTAAAGCGCTGCGTTAGTTGGGTTCAGAGCGTCGCGAGACAGCTCGGTCTCTATCCGTTGTAATCGTTCGATTCTTGAAGGGATTCGTCTACAGTACGAGAGGACCTAGACGAGGAAACCGCTGGTGTGTGAGTTGTGCTGTCAAGTGCAATGCTCAGTAGCTACGTTTCTATAAGATAACTGTTGAAAGCATCTCAAACAGGAAACTGACCCTAAGATAAGGAATCGTTGTTCCGCAAGGAACGAGAAATCGCCGGGAGACTACCGGTTAATACTTTGCGTGTGGAAGATCTGTAAGGATTTAAGCTAAGCAAAGGAAAGATTGAAGAAATTTTTTCTCAATATAATTCGGCTTTCAGCCCCAATCAAATTTGGGTTTGAAAGTCGATGGCACCTCAATTTAGAGGTCAAGAAAACGTAAGTTAAAATATAATTACTTAAAAATTTAGTTTTTGAATTCTGGTCACTGGAGCGAAGTGGAACCACCTCTTCCCATTTCGAACAGAGAAGTGAAACGCTTTAGCGCTGACAATAGTAATCCCGCAAGGGGTTTTGAAAATAGGTCGTGGCCGGAATCCAGAAACTAAATTAGTTATTTAGTAAGTAGTTATTAGATAATTAGCAAAACAAGGTTCGATAAATGATTTATTTATTATTAATTTATTTGGGGTAACCAATCCCTCTTAGAATCCCGAATAAATCGGGATTTTTTTATATTTATGTCTAAAAAAGAAAAGAAAGCTAAAAAATCAAAAGAAATTTTGACAATGGCTGATTTACTTCAACTTGAAGGAGTTGAATCCTTGGGTTTTAAAAAGGGCCAAGAAGTTAAAGGAAGAATTACTGCAATCAAAAATAAAGCAATTTATATTGATGTTGGTGGAAAAACTGATGCAATAGTTACTGGTAAAGAATTTGAATTTGTAAAAGATTATATTAATGATCTTAAAATTGGTGATGAAATAGAAGTTCAAATTCGAACTCCAGAAAATGATAAGGGTCAAATACTAGCTTCAATTAGAGGAGCAGCTAGTGGTTATGGTTGGAATTATTTCAAAGAAAAAGAAAAGAATGGTGGTGAAGTAGTAGTTTTTGCAAAAGAATTAAATCGAGGTGGAGCGGTTGTAGTAGCTCCATTTGGTTTTTTTGGATTTATCCCAGGATCTCAAATTGGAATCAAATATGACGGTGATCCAGATAAAATGATTGGTAAGAAAGTTAAAGCTAAAGTTTTGGAAGTTGATCAAGCTAAGAATAGATTAGTATTTAGTGAAAGATTAGTATCTGAACCAGATAAAGTTGGTGAAGAAGTTGATGTAATTGAGAATTTGAAATTGGGTGATGTTTTTGAAGCTGAAATAGTTAGGGTTGAACCATTTGGTATTTTTGTTAAAGTCAATTTAGATAACAATGGTATGCCTCTAAACTTGGAAGGTTTAGTTCATATTTCTGAAGTTTCTTGGGAAAAAGTATCTGAACTTTCAACTATGTTTAAAGTAAAAGATAAAATCAAGATTAAATTAATCAGTAAAGATGATGGTAGATTACAATTCTCTCTTAAGAGATTGTCTGGTGATCCATGGGAAAAGATTGAAGAAAAATATCCAAAAGATAAAGAAATTGAAGGTGAAGTAGTTCGAATTGCTAGTTTTGGAGCTTTGGTTAAACTTGAGACTGGAGTTGAAGGTTTAATCCATATTTCCAAGTTAACTGGTGGTGTTTCTTTTAAAGAAAAAGATAAAGTAATGGTCTACATTGAGAGTATTGATGTAGAAAAGAGAAAAATATCTTTAGGAATTGTAGAAACTGACAAGAAAAATATTATCTACAAGTAATATTCAAAATTAAATTAAGGCTCTCAAGAAATTGAGGGCCTTTTTTGTGATATAAATAACTAATTATTGATTAAAATTAAAATGAAGAAAAAATCTGCCCTGATTTTTGGTTTACTATTAATGTGTTTATTGTTACTTGGTGGAAAAACAATACTAGGACAGGATTTAATAAAAGATCTACCAAGATTAACAATAGTTTGTGAGAACAAAGCTGGTTTGTTACATGGTTTTGATGATGGATTTTCAGTTTTAAAAAAATGTCCAAAAGGAACAAGAGAAATTGCTTTAGGTGAAAAATCTATAAATAACAATAATATTTCTGGTAAAGTTTTGTTTGTTGGACCAATGACTCTGCTTAATGATGGTAGTGTGTGGGAATTTGGCAGTGACTATCAAAATAAAGTTTATTCATTTCATAAAACTGAAAGAACCCTACCAATTAATGCCTTTGATGTTGTTCAATGGTTTGGGGCAAGTCAAGAAAATTTCTTTATAACAAAAAATGGAGATATTTATGTTTGGACACAAATTGGTGAACTGAGTAATGGTTGGGTAAAAACTACATTTGAGAAATAAATTAGAGCTATTTCTAGTGTTAAAATGAGGGATGGATAAACACTTAAAAGATAGTTTGGATAGAATTGGTGTGACAATACCAAAAATTTTATTGCCTAAGGATGGGGTTGATTTAAATAAATGGGCAGTGGTGGCTTGTGATCAACATACTTCAGAACCAGAATATTGGAAGAAAGTAGAAGATTTTGTTGGAGATAACCCTTCAACGTATAAAATAACTTTACCAGAAGTATATTTGGAATCGAATAATAAACAAGAAAGAATTGAACGAATTAATAAAGCCAGGACGGAGTATTTAGATAAGGGATTATTGGAAGAAAAATTTGAAGGTTTTGTTTTGACAAAGAGGGTTACTAACGAAGGAAAAAGAATTAGATATGGGTTAGTTGTAGCTTTGGACTTGGAAAAATATGAATATACAAAAGGAAGTAAAACATTGATTAGGGCAACTGAAGGAATAATAGAAAGTAGAATACCACCAAGATTGGAAATTAGAAAAAATGCATTGATAGAATTGCCCCATATTATGGTATTAATTGATGATTCTAACAAAACCGTAATAGAACCTTTGTTTAGTTTGAATCTAGAGAAAATTTATGATTTTGATTTGATGATGAATGGAGGACACCTAAATGGTTGGAAGATTACTGATGAGGATTTAATTAAAAATATAGCTTTTAATTTAGAGAAATTAATTAGTGGTGATGGATTTTTGTTTGCTATGGGGGACGGTAATCATAGTTTGGCAACAGCAAAAACTCATTGGAATAATTTAAAAATGACTTTAAATGATGAGGAAAGAGAAAACCATCCAGCTAGATTTGCTTTGGTGGAATTGGTAAATGTATATGATGGTGGACTGGAATTTGAGCCAATACATCGGGTAGTTTTTAATGTTGATGAAACAGATTTAAGAAAATTTTTGCTGGGAAATGATTATTTTGTAAATGTGGTTGATAAAAATAGAATAGATTGGAACTTGGGAATAAAAAATTTTGGAAGTAATTTGACCGTTGGCAGTTTACAAATTGGTTTAGATGAATATCAAAAAAATCATCCAGAAATGAAAATTGATTATATTCATGGAGAAGAGACAGTTAAAAGAATAGTGACAGAAAATCCAAAATCAGTAGGATTTTTATTGCCGGCAATGAAAAAAGAGGAATTGTTTTTGACAGTAGAGAAGGATGGGGTTTTACCAAGAAAAACATTTTCCATGGGAAGATCGGAAGAAAAACGATATTATATGGAAGCCAGAAAAATAGTGACTTCATGATAGGCCCGTAAACGCACGAAAAATATTTTTTTGTTTAACAAATCCTCATTATGAATTTTTTCACTGGAAAATCAATGTGGTCGCCCACGTTGAAACACGTTCAAAAATTGTAATTTCGGATTTTTATTAAAACTTAAATAAAATAATGATTACTTCGAAATTTTTAAGTTTTTATTTAAAGGTATAATAAGAAATGAAGAAAATTAAGGAAACGGTTTTTGTTTGTAGTAATTGTGGAAATGAATTTGGTAAGTGGATGGGGCAATGTATCGGATGTGGAGAGTGGAATACATTAAAAGAAGTAAAGAGTTTAGGAAAACCAATTTTTTCAAAATCTAAAAGATTGGGAGAAAAAACAGAAGTCAAAAATTTGTCAAAAATAGAGATAAAATCGGAAAATAAATCGAATATATTTTCATCCAACATAGGGGAATTTGATAGAGTCTTGGGTAAAGGAATTGTTCGTGGCTCTGTAGTGCTTTTTACGGGTGAACCAGGGATTGGAAAAAGCACACTTTTAACCCAACTTGTGGGTGAAGTTGGTGGTTTGTATGTAGCAGGAGAGGAATCGGCTGAGCAAATTGCTTTAAGAGTTAATAGATTGGGATTAAACGCGGAAAGATTCGATATTTTTGAAAGTAACTCAGTTGAAGAAATTGAGGAATATTTGAATCGAGTAAAAGATTTGTACAAAATAGTGGTGGTGGACAGTATTCAGGTGGTGGGGTGTGAATCAGTGACCGGAGGGATGGGATCGGTGACTCAAATTAAAGAGTCGGCGTTTCGATTAATCCAATTGGCTAAAAAATTAGGAGTGGCAATGTTTATTGTGGGACACGTAACTAAAGATGGAGAAGTGGCTGGTCCAAAACTTTTGGAACATATGGTAGACACGGTTTTGTATTTTGAAGGAGAAAAAAATGGTGACTTAAGAATTTTAAGAACGACAAAAAATAGATTTGGTCCAACTGATGAAGTGGGAGTTTTTAAAATGGAAGAAAAAGGTTTAAGAGAAATAAAGTCGGATGAAATAAATTTGATAAATGGAAATGAGGCAAAAGTTGGTAGTGCGATTACTTTGGTAGTAGAAGGATCAAGGCCGATATGTATTGAAGTCCAAGCATTGGTGACTGAAAGTTTTGCGCCAATGCCAAAACGAGTTTTTGCCGGAGTTGATTTTAATCGAGGACAATTGTTGGTGGCGATTGCTCAAAAAAATTTAGGTATGTCTTTATATAACCATGATGTGTTTATTTCAGTAACAGGTGGAATAAAAATTGATGATACGGGAGCTGACTTGGCAGTATTGGCGGCGATGTGGAGTAGTTACAAAGAAAAACCGTTATTGAAAAATGCAGTTTATGTGGGAGAAGTTAGTTTATTGGGTGAAGTAAAGAAAGTTAAAAATTGGGACAAACGAAAAAAAGAGGCTGAGGTGATGGGGAGGAAAGTGGTAGAAATAAAAAATGTGAGAGAAATAAAAAATGGATAAAACTAAACTAATTAAAAAATTGATTTTGGATAAAATGACTATTGGGGTGATGGAATCGTGCACTGGAGGGGCAATAGCAGATTCTATAACAAATATACCCGGTGTTTCGGCTATATTTATTGGTGGCAAGGTAACTTATAGCGAAAAATCTAAAATTGAAGCTGGAGTAGACAGTAAGGTAATAGATAGATATAGTGTATTTTCGGAAGAAGTAGCACTAGAGATGGCAAAAAAAATTGAGGGTGATATTGGAATAGGAGTGACAGGAAACTTACCTGGAGAAGTATTTATGGCTATAAGATTTAAAAATAGATTTTTGACAGAAAAGTTAATTTTAAAAGAAAAACTAAAAAATAAAATTACAGATAGAAAGAGAATGAAGAGAGAAGTGGTAAAAAAGGTTTGGAAAATAATATCTGATAATATATAGACCTTTGACCGTGTTAAGTATAGATTAGATTTGTGCCTGATTTATTGATTAACCTATAATATTATGGTATAATATTGGTTGTACATTGAAAATTCATTTTTCTTGTTTCTTTAAGATTTAATCTTGAAGACAAAACATTAAATTTAAGGGGGTTGTTTTTTGTGAAAAAAAAACTTGTATTCTTTTTTGTGTTGTTCATCCTATTGACCATAGCTTCGATTTATTGGATGTTTCATTCGATTTCGACTTTTGATCGAGAATGGGATAGTTTGGTGGATCAAGCACTTGTTTCAAAAACGATTGAAGAATTGACCCAATCAAGAGAAAAATTGTTATTCTTCTTAGAAGAAAATAACGCGAGTTATTATCCTAGTTCCTATTCGATCTATTATAATGCAATCAAACAGATGAATCCAAATAGCTTTGAAGAAACTATCGGTGGACTAAAAGTAGTTAGTCAAACTCCTTATCCATCAGGAAGAGGTTCGTTATACATACATCCAAAAATTAGTTTTTGGAAAGTTTTATTAACAACCATACTTATTGTAATCACAGTGGGAATTTATGTTTCCTTAAAAGATGATTAAAATGTAATGTTTTGTTGAGGAGGGTTAGTGTCAAACTAAAATCTAGTTAAAAACTAACCCTCTCTCTTCACCTAGTCTTAAAAAAAGAGGAAAAAATGTTTTTAAATTAAATCTGGTGATATGCCGGATTTTTTTTTGGGCATATTTACAATCCTATAATATTTTGGTACAATGGCGGCTGTACGTTGAAAATTAATTTCAGTAAAGAGAGATACATTTTTTTACCAATTATTGGCGATTGGTGATTAAATTTTGTAATAAAAATAAAATTAGGAGGGAAGTATTGTGGTAGACCGTACTCAATGGTTTTTGTTGGCGATGTTTGTAGTGTTGCTTTTGGGAGGGTGGCTCTTGTCTTTTAAGGGCTCATTTTATCGAAAACACAAAAGACTGTTGAAAGAAGTTCTTCGTAAAGATTCGGGTATTGAAAAGATAAAGTATTACTTGAATCTAATGAAGAATAATCTTGAAGAAGAAGTCGTTTGTTATAACGAAGGACAAAAAAATGATCTTCAGGCTTATCAGAAGTTTTTGGAAAGTATGTCTAATTGGGATTGTATATCTGACATACAAATAAATCTTGAAAGTCGAGATTTGCCTGATTGGATGTATTTTTCTCCCAAAAAATATTTTAATGTAAAAGTAGGAAGATTCTTTCGTGTTCTGGCGTTTTTAATCCTGATTGCAAGTTTTGTCTATTCATTGATACACGGCTAAACAATAAACTTTTTACTGGAAAGTAATTTTTACTGACTCTTTGGTGGAGAATTGAAGCTGGTTTACCAGTCTTGAATTCTCCACTATATATCTAATCCGGAGATGCCGGATTTTTTTTTGATCAAAACCCCTCAGTCCTCCGATGGACATCGGAGGACAGCTCCCCTTGATAAAGGGGGAGCAATTTAAATTTGGTTGTCCACGAGTTTTCCACAACGACTAAAAAGTGTCAAAAAATGACAAAAATAGCTTTGATTTTTAGAAATATTATTTTATAGGGTAGTAGTATTTTGGAGGGCAAATTTTTATAGGATATAGACATGGGATGAAATGGAGTTATACTGTTTTTAATGCTTCAGATGATAAAAAAATTTTTCACCAAAAGTGGAAAGGTAAAAAAGACAAAAGGAAAAATGACGAGTAAGATGTGGGCGGAGAAACAATTGAAGGAAATGGCTAAGCTTGGGGGAAAACTAGTTCTTTAAATTTAGATATTGGAGAAGCAACGAAAGTTGATTTTTGGCACAAAAAAAAGAAACAACTTTATCGATATTCTCAAAGCAGGTGGAACACGTATATCGTTGTTTCTTCAATATCTAAAATAAAGCTTATTTGATTAAAAGTCAAATTGAGTGGTGCCTATTTTTGGGCAAAAAAATAGTCAATTAGCTTGAAGATAGTGTTGAGAGTAGCAGAGGGGGCAGGTCTGCTACTTTCAACACTATTTTTTTTGTTGAGTTTTTCCAAAAATCATCTATTCTAATAAGTAGATATGGAAAACTTTAATACAACTGAAACTTCAAACCAAAAAAATCTTCCCAAATTTATTACCATGGGATGTTTAATTATTATTGCTGTTTTTAGTGTCTTTACCTTTCTAAAAACGAACAGTAATATCTCCACTATTTCTGTCACCGGTCAGGCCGACATTTCTGCCCAACCAGATTCTGTTAAATTTGTAGTTACTCGGGTTAATGTCGGGAATGAAGTCTCTTTAGCTATTGATGATGGTAATAATGGCATCAATCGATTAATTAATATTGCTAAAGAACATGGTGATCCAAATATAGAAATCAAAAAAACTTTCTATCAAATTACTTCTACAGGAACTAGTTTCTCAATAGCTAATGCTTTCAGTGTTAAAACTAGTAAAACAGATGGTTTAGATAATTTAATCAAAAAGCTTTACACCTATGGAGCTACAACTGTGTCTAATATTACTTTTGAATCTGAAAACATTAAGAACGTTGAAGAAAAACTTCGTCAAGATGTTTATGCTGATGCTCTAAAGAAAGCTAAACTGATTGCCAAATCAGCTAATAAACGTTTAGGTAAAGTTATCTCGATTACTGATGACAACACTAATACTACTTCCACTATTGAAGATCTTAAAACCAACAATGGTTCAATTAATATTTCCAAAAGTGTTTCTGTCATTTATCAAATTTGGTAATCATTAAATCAAGTGAAATGTAGACAGCATTATTCATCAGCAAATGGATTTGCTACTGTTTTGACTTTATTAGGCATGTTGTTGGTGGTAGTCTCTTTACCAATTGCCACTAAATTAGTCCAACAAAATCAAGATAATAGAAGTAGTGCCGCAACTGATACTACTTATGATATTCCAAAAGGTGGTCATGAAATAGAATGTGACAAAGGAGATACCAAATGTATTGATGGTTTTATTAATAACTGTAATTCTAGTTATCGATGGACTAAAACTTCTCAATCTTGTTCTGATCCCAAAGTTACTCCAGGAGTTCCTCTCTGTACTACCGTTAGATATGGTAGTTGGTCAGCTTGTGTTAATGGTAAACAAACTAGAACAGTAACAAAAGAACCAACTAATTGTAGTGGAGGAGTAACTGTTGGTCCAAGTGAACAAACATGTACTATTCCTACTATAACTACTACCGTTCCTATCAATCCAGGTGGTCATGAAATAGAATGTGACAAAGGAGAAACCAAATGTATTAATGGATACACCAATACTTGTAATTCAAGTTATCGATGGGTAAAAACAACTAAAACCTGTGTTGATCCCAAAGTGACTCCGGGAACTCCTCTATGTACGATTGTTCGTTATGGTTCATGGTCAACTTGTGTTAATGGTAAACAAACCAGAACAGTAACTAAAACACCAACCAATTGTAGTGGAGGAGTACCTGTTTTACCAAGTGAACAACCCTGTGTTGTAAAACCAACTTGTACTTCTTTTGATGTTGGTCCATGGGGAGCATGTAATCAATTTGCTGGTGGTGATTTTCAACTTAGAACTGTAACTGGAAGTCCAACTGGTTGTACTGGTGGTAATCCACCATTATCTAGACAAACGTGTGTTGTTACTACTAGCCATACTCCTGTTTGTGGATCTGCTGAAGGAGCTTGTGTAGTTGGAGTTCCTGGTCAGGTTAATAAAAATTCAACAACTGGAGAATCAAAATGGAATTGTGTTATAGCAGGATATTATACAGAAGCAGGTAATTTCGTAAATCCTAAAACAACTGTAAACTGTAGTTATACTGATAAAAATGTTAACTGTGGGAGTTTGAATACTCCCAGTAGTTGTCGTTCAGCTGGTTGTTCTTGGGAAACAGAAGTTAAAGCTTGTACTAGCAAAAATATTCCAATTGCCGCATGTGGAGGAGCTACTATTGGGACTCAAAAATGTGTTAATCAATCTAGTTCTGCGATTTGTACAAAAACTGGTTGGGATACTACTAGTTGTAATATGTTAACTCAACGTTGTTTTAATAATACATGTGAAAACAAAAAAGAATATTATGAAGATCATACTCCATGTGCAAAAAGTACCTATCATTTACAAGCAGCTTATTCTAGTGATGCTTGTCCAGAAGGTTATTCTTGTAACCGTTTTACTGAAACTTGTGAAGTTGTAGATGCATCAGCTGGTAAAAAAGGAACTGGTGGTAATTGTAGTACTGATGCTGATTGTTTATCTGGTTACTGTGTTTCAGATCAAAATGGAAAAAATTCGCTTTCTCCTCAAATGTATTGTAAACAAATTTCTCAAGAAGAATCGATTGATGAACTTTATATGAAAGGAACAGAAGCAATTGGTAATATATTAGCGATTACTGCTGGTGTTGTGGGTGTTGTTGAATATGGTCCCTCGCTTGCTAATGGGATAATTAACTATATTAAAGGAGGATATAAGAGTTCTGACAGAATCACTAGTCTCGAGAGTCTTAAAAAAATATATGGGGTGAGTGAAAATGCAACAGTAGAAGAAACAAAAGAAGCAATTAGAAAATATTCTTATACTAACGGTTACCCAGTTAAGCAAAATGATCTTGTAGCATCTTTGACTGGAGTAAATAGTGCTGACGAGAGTTCTGTTTTTGATTATCTTATAGCTGATATGTATACTTTTTCATCTAAATACAATCAGCCAAATCCTACTACTTATAGTAGTACAGATTCGTTTATTTCTGCCTTAGTAGAACAAAATAAAGGTGCAAATTATATTCAAGGTGATCAAGCAATCTTAAGTCGCTTAAGTGCTGACCCTGATCTCTTAACTTGGTATAGAGATAATGAAACAGGTGGATTTTTTGTCCCTAGTCCACAATATGCCAGCGATGTTTTTTTGGTACAGGGTAGTCCAGGTACAATGGCACATGAAACATTGCATCTAAATCAATATGCAAAATATGGTGCTAATTTGAGTCAATATTATGGTGAAGCCGCTAGCGTGGTGTCTGAATATGAAGCTCATGCATATGGAATAATGACAAATTATTTAAATAATACAGGAGCGAATGATGTGGTTGATAAATTGATTTGGGGAATAACGGGGTCCACTGGTCTGACTCCTATAGAGATTGTATCTTCTCTGCTTTACTAATTTAACTATTTTTTTACACCGTTTACGGAAAAGTTTATTACTTTATATTTTTGGTGATTTCTTTTAAAGAATAAAGAATTTGAATTAGGTAAACAGAGGGAACAAAAATTTTAAAAAAAGGTTTGACAAAATATCTTATAAAGATAGATGTATAATCCAATTATGGAGCAAGTTACACCAATGGAGTTTGATAAATATTCCCCAAAAGACCAATTAATAGATTTATCTAAATCGTATTTAGAACTAAGAAAAACTTCTATAGAAACAGTTTACGGAACTAAATCAAAAACAGAATATGATAATTTAGAGGAAAATTATAGAAAAAATCTAATTCATCTTTTAGATACGGAAAACAGTGATTTATTTTCTACTGAAGATGGTTGTGTAATTGCCAAATTTGTTTTAGAGTTTAGTCGTGGTATTTTGCCACCAGAAAAAAGAGAGGAGATTGGTCGAAATTTAGAACAAAATAAAGAAAAAAATCCAATATTATCAGAGATAGATCAAAAAATTACTTTTGTTGGACAAAAATTTATTGGATTTTTTGTTGGGAAAGAAAAAAAACTTAATTTGTTTATTCCATCATGTACTAATGATTTAGCTAATATTTTAATAGGGACTGAAATTGGTAGGTTAATCACCAATCAAAATACTAATCCAGGTAATAAAAGTCCGGATAGGACGTCTTCTGCCATTTGTAATCAATCAGATTCAGGTTTTAAAATAAATTTAAGAAAATAATTTTTTAACTATTTTTTGTCTTGTTTATAACAAAGTTTATTTAATATAACTATATAAACTTGACAATTATAAAAAAAATAGTTATTATTAACTTGAATTTAAGAAATTTCCCGTTTTTTATGTTGTTTTCCAACGTTTTTAATATGGACGTGCAGGTCCAATCTTATATAAATAGTAATTATTGTTTATAAATTTTTCCAAAAAAAATGCCAAAGAAAATCGTAGCTCAGGTTGAAAATGAGCCCGCCTCCGTTCCTGCGGAACTACAGGCGGATAAACCTGTTAAAGTGGAGCCAGCTAAAGTAGAAGCTCCAGAATTTGTTAAAGAAGTTGTTGAAGAGGTAAAACCTAAAGACAATAACACCGTTAGTTTTGTAAAGCCCTCCTCCGCCAAAGCTTCGGAAGGGCAAGGCCGGGTTGCACCAGTGGTACAACAAACACAAAATCAGGTTCAAAGACCTCATTTTACTCCACCAGTTAATAATGTAGTGACTCAACCAATCTCTGGAATTTTAGAAATTGTTCAAGATGGTAGTGGATTTGTTAGACCAAATTTTTTACCAAATGGAAAAGATGCTTATATTGGTTCGATGCAAGTTCGTCGATATGGACTTAGAGCCGGAGATTTGATTGTGGGTGTGGCTAAAATGCCAAAAGAAAATGAAAAATATTGGGCAATGACAAGGATTGATAAAGTCAACGATGGGGAATTAACTGCAGCTTTAAAAAGACCAGAGTTTAAGGATTTAGTGCCTATTTATCCAGAAAAACAAATGAAATTGGAAACTGATGCTGAAATTTTATCAACCAGAATTTTGGACTTATTTTGTCCAGTTGGTTTTGGTCAAAGAGGAATGGTAGTGTCACCACCAAAAGCAGGTAAAACCACTTTGCTTAAAGAAATTGCTGCTGGAGTATCAATAAATTATCCAAATGTTCATTTGATGGCTATATTGGTAGGTGAAAGACCTGAAGAAGTGACTGATATGCAAAGATTTATAAAAGGTGAGGTAGTAGCATCCAGTTTTGATCAAAAACCGGAAGATCAAACAAGGGCAGCAGAAATTGGTATGGAAAGGGCCAAAAGATTGGTGGAATTAGGTAAGGATGTAGTGGTAGTTTTTGATTCGATTACTCGACTTGCTCGCGCTTACAATTTGGCAATTCCAACCAGCGGTAGAACATTATCTGGTGGTTTTGATCCAGCGGCTTTGTATCCATCAAAAAGATTTTTTGGAGCAGCTAGAAAAATTGAAAATGGTGGTTCTTTAACTATTATTGGAACTGCATTAGTGGACACTGGTTCAAAAATGGATGATTTGATTTTTGAAGAATTTAAAGGAACTGGAAATATGGAATTGAGATTGGACCGAGATTTGTCGGAAAGAAGAATTTTCCCAGCTTTTGATATTTTAAAATCAGGAACTCGAAAAGAGGATTTGATTTTAGACCCAGCTACTTTGCAAAAAGTAATTGCTATCAGAAGAATGTTTGATGCAGTTGGAGAAAACAATAATGCAACTGATATGATAATTTCTCAAATGAGTAAAACTAAAAATAATGCTGAATTCTTGGCAAGAATAGGGAAAAAATAAAAATTCTGGTATAATCGGGACAAGTTTTAATATCTAGTAAAAAGCTATGGATATTTAAAATGGTCCCTTGAAAATCCGTCATTTTGAAAACAAAAAGAGAAATCTTTTGAGATAAATTTTTGATCTAAAAATAAATATAGAAGGGTGAACAAAGAAAATGAAAGAGAAAGTAAAGGTATTCTGGAGCAACCATAAATGGATTTTGCTGGCAGTAGTTTTTGCTTTTGGCCTTGCGACAATCATCGGCATTTCATGTGGTTTGATTTGATCAGAAAATAATTTTGAAGGGGAAAGAAAGATGAGGGAGGATTTTGTTTTTTATCTTAAGTCACTAAGCTTTTTTTTGATATCCATTTTAATTCCGATTATAGTGTTAGCCTATTATTTAGCAACTGTTCAAATGGAGACAAAATACTTATGGGTTGTCTATGGTTTGGCAGTATTTTTATTTGGACTGCTGATTATAGAATTGGCACCAAAAACTCTATTCGGACCGTCGATAGCCAATGGAGGATCAGAAAGATTTTCCAATTTTACAATTGGTTTCTTTTTGACCGTCAACACGGTATCAGTGATTGCAGTGATGTTGTTTTATGAAAAAAATGTCATCATTGAGACTTTTTGGCAATACTGTTGGCCGGTCTTGGCGACACTAGGAGCGACCCATTTACTGGTATTTATTTGTCTGTGTTTTTATTCCTTAGTCAAAAGACTGAAGAAAGAAATCAAAGATGTAGTGATCGGAGGAATAGTTGGGGTTTTAATAATAGCAGTAGCTATTTTCTTAGCAAAAACGTTTTGAAAGAAGAAAAAAGTGAAAGAAACACGTAAGAAAAAGATCGTATCAATCCTAATTGCGGTGGCGTTGATAGTAATTTTTGCCTTTTGGAAAAAATATTCTTGAAAAGAAGGATAAAAATGAACAGAACCGAGAGAAAAGCATTCTGGAAAGAATGGTGGAGTTGTTTTAAGCCTATATTAGCATTTACAGAATTGGGTTGGATAATTGCTTATGTATTTATCACAATCTTTTACAAACTTGGGCTAATACAGTCGCACAAAGGTTGGTTGAGTCTCGTAATCCTTGATGTGGCGATAGCCCTGATTATCTTAATTGTGTTTGGTCGTTTGATTTTCAAGACTATCAAAACAAAAAATCAATTAAAGGCAGGAGAAAAAGAAAATGAATAGGGAAGATAGGAAAGCATTCTGGAAAGAATGGTGGGGAATTTTTGAAAAATTTCCTTTTATTGCGATTTCCAGTTTTGGGATTGGTATTTTTCTAGCAGAACTTGTTAAAACCTACTGGAGTGCAAATTCAATTTTAGCCATGTTGGCTGCGATGGTTGTAACCCTTTTGTTTCCAGTTGGAATCTTTTTCTTTCTCAAAAAGAGAAAAAAGAATAAGAAATAAAGAAGGAGGAAAGAAAAAATGAATAAAGACGAGAGAAAATATCTTTGGAAAAAGTTCTGGAGAATATATACAGAATTTCCTTTTCCGATGATTCTAGGTATGGGGTTTGGGATGCTTTGTTCGGGTATATATTCTGCTATAACTGGTCGAAGTATGATTTGGATCGTTTTTGTTTCGATTGGTTTCGTTATTGATGTTGTATATCCAATAATCCTTTTCTTGGTTTTCAGAAAGAAACATATCAAAAACCAAAAAACAAAATGACGGATTAAACCGCTTAAGAGAGAATAAGAGCACGAAAGTGTTTTTAAACTCTCTTTGGCGGTATTATTTTGGCTTGTTTACATCCTATAATGTTGCAAAATGAGATGTTTTTTGATATAATTAAGGTATATTCTGATGCCTAATTGAACGCAATTAGAGGATCTTTGAACATTATTGGAATATAGCTCGTTAAAAACTTGTTGTCTTAAAGAATAAGAGGAGTAATCCTTTTAAATAAATTTCTAAAAAAATAGAAAGAGGAATGAAGATGCGTAAACATGTTTTAATTTCGGTACTAATTTCTGTCTTTGTTATGGCGGCATTAGTATTAATGGATGTCCAAGACAAATCAGAGATCGTCCAAAAAATGGTGATGTCTGTTTGGCTAGGAGCTACTTACTTTTTTGTATTCAAAAATAAATAAACGAAAGTGAGAAAAAGTTTATGTGGTTTTTTGTTTTTTTAACTCCGGAGATGGTGGATTTGTATCCAAAAATACTGATTGGTTTGATTATCGCCGTAACTATATTGGTGATAGTTGGACTGATTATTGGAAAAGTCAAAAGGAAAAGAGATCGTGAATTTTTGGATAAGTTTTTTGGCAGAAATGACAAAGGAGAGGGAAGAAAATGAAAAATAAAGATACACAAAAATCTGATCAAAATGGATTTGGTAAAACATTTTGGACCTACTTAATCATATTTGTGGCCCTAAGTGGACTCAATTTGCTTGGCACTTTGATGTATATCAAAGAGGAAATGGCAGGTCCTGACGCTTGGGTCGATTTTTTCGGAAGAATGTTCATCTATGGCATTGTCTTGCTGCTTGCTTTGATTATTACCATTTTTGTTGGTCTGATCAAAACAAAGATCAAAAAGAAGGTAGAAAACAAAGAAAAGTTTTCGAAAAAATTTTGGTCTAATCCCAAAATGCAGTTGATAACTGCCGTAATTATTATGATCCTGGCCGTGATGTCTATTATAGCAGCAACCATTGTCGCAAATATAAAACCGATGTGGTTCTATTATATTGACCATTGGCATGTTCTGTTTTGGATTCATTTGTGGACAATAGTGTTGGTTGCGATAGCAGTTTTACTGGTAATTGCATTTATCATCATACTTGTTCGTATGAACAGAGTGAACAATATTAAAAAAACAATCGTTTAAGACGACAAGGATACGGCCGGAGAGGTGAAGCACAATTGTGCAAACTTCTCTGACCGTATTTTTTTTGGAAAAAATTGGATTTTTAGTATAATAGAGACACAATGTTTGATTTGAAGGAAAATTTGTTGGCTGAATTGAAACTAATAGGAGAATTTTTTAAGTTTCAGGGAGTATTTTTTTCCAAAATTTTGGGAGGTTTGTGGGGATGGATAGGAGCCTTAAAAGTATTAATGTCAAAATTAATGTATCGTCAGAGAGGTAGATTTTCTCAGAGTTTTATTAATATTAGTATGGCAGTATTGGCATTTTTAACGGTACTTTTTTCGGGAAAATTGGAAGATTTAATAAATGATGCTGGAAAAGAGGGAGTAGGAAGTAATTATTTATTGATGGCAATGGATGGAACGGTAGCTGCAGATACCATGGTATCTAATTTGGCAAAAGGAGAAACAACAGAGTATAGAGTAGTTAGTGGTGATACGGTGTCTTCAATTGCTCAAAAATTTGGAGTTAGTATTGATACCGTCATGTGGGAAAACAATTTGAAATCGATTGATTCAATTAAAGTAGGACAAATTTTAAAAATATTACCAGCAACAGGGGTAAGACATACAGTAAAAAGAGGAGAGACTATTTATAGTATTGCTAAGAGTTATCAAGTGGATGCTCAAAATATCATCGATTACCCTTTTAATACTTTTGCTAATGATGAAACTTTTGCACTATCAGCTGGTCAAGAATTGATGATTCCAGACGGTATTAAGCCAAAAGAAGTGGTGATTGATACTAAATATTTGGCAACTAGAACAGTAGCACCAATTCCTGGAGTGGTAGGAGAAGGTAATTTTATGTGGCCAACTTCTGGAGGAATTTCTCAGAAATATTCTTGGTACCATCAGGCGGTAGACATTGCTAATCATTCTAATCCACCAATTGTGGCGGCACAGGGTGGAACGGTAGTAACAGCTGGATGGAACGGAGGTGGCTATGGAAATTATGTAGTAATTGATCATGGAAATGGTTATAAAACTTTATATGCTCATATGTTAAATAATTCTGTGGTGGTTAAGGCTGGACAAGTGGTGAATCAAGGTCAAAAATTGGGAACGATGGGAAGCACAGGAAGATCAACAGGTACACATTTGCATTTTGAAGTAATTGGTCCAAGCGGTAAATTGAACCCATTGGCAGTACTTAAGTAGTGATTAACTAATAGCTAGTAGTAAGTAGTAAAACAATAACAAGAAGAGATAGTGCGGAGAAAAAAACAATTGATAGATTGTTTAAAAAAAATAGTTTTGGTAACGTTATAGTATATGAAATCCATTTTAAAAATATACACTAGATTGGTTTTGTTTTTATTACCTCTTTTCTTTTTACCGTTGATGTATAACTCGTTTGGATTGGCTAAATCTGGACTATTGATTGTTGGTGGAGGAGTGGGATTACTTTTGTGGTTAGTGGAACTAATTGTAAAGAAAAACGAGACGGTAAAGTGGAATGGATTATTAACCTGGTTTTTGATTTTGGCTATATGGTCTGGAGTAGAGTTTTTCATGATGACACCAGGAGTAAGGACCAGATCGATGATGACTCCAACTGGATTTGGATCAATAATTGGATTATTGATGTGGTTATTTTTGTGGGTTCAAGTTGAAGATGAAAAAGAAAGAAATTTTCAATTTAGATGGTTGTCGATTTCGGGAATAATAGTGGCAATTGGTTCTTTGGTCGCTTTTATGATTCCAGTATCGAAACTACCTTTGGTTTGGCCAAAATCTAATCCAATATTATCTATTGGTCAGGGTTGGTCATTAACTGGGTCTTTGATCGGAGAAGCAATATTAATGTTGTTATTGGTAATTAATTGGTTAAAGGGATTATTGGCAAAATTGAAAGAAAAGGAAGATTTTAGTAGTTATTTAACTGAAGCAATTGGAGTAGTATTCTTTGGTTTAATTTTCTTCTTAGATATATATAAAATAGTAAAACTTGGTTGGGGATATTTAGATACCAGAACAGCTTGGGTAATAGCGGTGGAAAGTTTAAAAAATAGTCCTTTGTTTGGAACTGGAGTAGGTAATTTTTATCAAGCATTTTTGGCTTTTAAACCAGTATCATTTAACTTAACAAAATATTGGGCTTCGGCTTTTGATACTTCATCAATGGGAATATTGAATGTATGGACAGAAATGGGAGTTTTGGCTTTAGCTTGGGTACTATTGGGTGTAAGTAAATTATTAAAGAAGATCAAAAATAATAATTTTTTGATGGCATTAGTTATGGTATTAGCAGTTTTGTTTATACCAGCTAATTTATTGGTTTTAGTTTTATTCTTTTGGTTGTTGGCTTTTGGAAATTTCTGGAAGACTAGGGAAGTAAAAATGAAGTTATTATTGTCGGAAAAAAATATTAATGTAATGCCTTATTTGATAGGAGTGTTACTTTTAGCCGGGATTGGTTTTGGTGGTTATTGGGAAACAAGAATTTTAGCAGCTGATATTTATTGGATGAAAGCAGCTAAAGCAGCGGCTAAAAATGATGGCGCTAATACTTATGATAATCAAATTAAAGCAATCGGAATGAATCCAAATATGGCTGATTATCGAGCTAGTTATAGTCAGACTTGTTTGGCTTTATCACAAAATTTTTTGAATAAAAAAGAAATATCTGATACTGATAAAGAAAATGGATCAACTTTAATCCAACAATCTGTAAGAGAAGCAAAAGCAGCAATTAGCTTAGATCAATCAAATTCTATTTATTGGTCTAATTTAGCTGGGATTTATAAATCTTTAATTGGTTTAGTTGATGGAGCAGCTGACTGGTCAGTTCAGGCATATCAACAAGCAGCTATTTTAAATCCAAACGACCCAATGTTGAAGTTGAATTTAGGAGGATTGTATTTTGGTTTGAATGATTATGAATCTGCAGATAGAGTTTTTGAAGAAGTGGTAATGTCTAAAAATGACTATGCTAATGGTTGGTACAACTGGGCTTATAGTGGTAAACAATTAGGAAAGTTGGAATTGGCAGTAAACAGAATGAAAAAAGCTTTGGAATTGGTACCAGCTGATTCAACTGACTATGAGACAGCTAGCAAAGTTTTGAATGAGTGGCAAAAAGAATTAGATGAATTAAATAAAAAGAAAACTGAAGAAGCTAAAAAGACTTCAACTGAAGGAGAAAAAACTTTAACTACTCCAGAAGCTTTGCCAAGCAAAACAGATGAGAAAAAAGAAATTCAATCAAATGAAGACATGGCACCTCCAGTAGAAGTAACCCCAACAGTAGAAATAAGTCCAACACCGTAAGTTTTTGAAAAGATTTTTAAATACCCTCAGAAATGAGGGTATTTTTGTTAGTTAATAATCCACCATTTAAACTGAATATCTTCGTTAATAGATTTTGTTAGTCCAACAGTAAATGAATCCTTTGATTTGCTCAGGACTTGAAGGTTTTGATTTTTACCACCAGAGATAATAGAAACATAAACTTGTGAAGACGAAGATAACTGATTATTACTAATAACAATTTCTTTTTGATTGGCTAGAAGGGTGGCGTTTCCTGAAAGAGCATTGGAATCAGTGATATTGGAGACAGTAACTTTATCAATAGTTTGAGGATCGGCAATAATTAAATCAGAACTGGCTAAAGCTTGAATGGTTGGAGAGTCGAGTGAAATGGTAGGAGTGAGGTCCGAGTTGTCGGAATTAGTATTTTGAAGAGAAGGATAATTTTTGTCAGGATTTTGAGCAATAATTTTTTCAATAGATTGTTTTTCTAATTCAATTTGAGATCTTTGAGTAGAGTCAGTGACTAAAGTAATTAGTTGATTGTAAGTTTTAAGAGCATCAGGAAGAAGACCAATTTGTTGTTGGATTTTGGCTAAATCGTAAAAATTTTGAGCTTTAGTTGGTTCAAGGTTAATAGTTTGAGCTAAATAATTGATAGTATTTTGAGCATCACCTTTGAAAGCATAAAGAGAAGCCAAACTACGAGTGATTTCAGGATTATTGGAATTTAATTTTTGAGCTTGATTAAGATCGGCTAAAGCTTGGTCGATTAATTGTGGTTGAGAGATTAACAAACTTTGATAAATACGACCTCGTTGAAAAAAACCACGATAATCGGAAGGAAATTCTTTTATGGCTTGAGTAGCAGCTAAGATGGATTGATTAAGGTTTTCTAAAACTAAATTTTGATCAGATTTATTTTGAAGAGCACTAGAAAAATATTGTTGTGAAGTTAAAAGATAATGTTGAATTGATTTAGGAACTTGAGTAGGTGATACAGAAGTTTCAGGTAAAGTAGAGTTTGTACTATCTATTTTAACTGAAGTTGATTGACTTTTGTTTTTCAATAAAATGAGTCCAGAAAAGGAAAGAAGAGTAATGCCAGAAATGGAGAGAAGAGGAAAAACAGGAAACGATTTTTTAGATGAAACCCTTCTGTCACTTGGTGACATCTCCCCTTGATGAAGGGGAGAAATATTATCTTGATTAGAATTTTGAATATCAATACCAAGTTGTTGTAATTGCTGAATTTGATCTGGGGTGAGGTTGGGCATGGTGATGTTAATTAATAATTTTATTTATTTTTTAATTTATAATCCACCAGTTGATTTGAATATCATTAGTAAGAGGATTATCGAGAGAAATAGTAAATGAGGAAGTATCTTTAGATTTGACATAAAGAACTTGATTTTGAGTAGAAGCTAATGGAGTAAGATAGACCATTGATTCAGGAGTAATTTTGTTAGTAGAAATAATGAGTTCGGTTTTGCCAGCTGGTAAAGTGGCAGTACCAGCAGTAGCGTTGGAATTGACTTTAGCTGAACTAGTGGCGATATCAATATCAGATTCAGAGGCAATAATAGTAGAAGCACTGTCAGTAGCGATGTTTAATTTAGTAGATGATAAATCGTTAATTGTAGATTCGACAGCAGTGAGTTTGTTGGTTTGGATTTCATTAGCAATAATATTTCCAGCAGCAAATGAACCAGTAACTGAAAGATTACCATTGATGGTGACATTACCATTGTCGGCAATGACTAAAGTATCTCCCATGATATGAACAGAACCGGTTTGAGATGGCTGGATGTAGAGAGCAGTGTTGGTGGTTTCGATTAAATTATCTTTAATGGCAATATCACCAACATTGAAAATACCATTAATGAAAGTGTTGCCAAGTTGGGTGTTACCATTGACGATAAGCTGATTACCAACAATAAGATTATCAGAAAGATTAAGATCTCCGTGAATAGCGGCCGAATCTGAAGTAATGTCAGAATACCAACTTTCAGATTCAGCTAATAGAGCACTAGAAGTAGCTTCATTTTTGGCAACTAATTTTTGAAGTTCTTCACGAAGAGAAGAAATTTTGTTGGTCATAAGATCGCCAAAAGAACCTTCTTTAGAAATTATGTTGTCGGCATATAAGGTACCAGAAATAGTAGCGTTGTCGGCTATTAAATTATCAGTTTCTAAATTTTGAGTAGAAACTTGAGTGGTTTGAACATTTTGAGCCACAAGATTTTCAGTTTCAACATTAGTAGATTGAATATCTTGAGTAGTAAGATGATTAATATTACCTAAAGGAGAAACTATATTGTCAGTAGTAACTTTTTGAGAGACTAAATTCTTAGTAACGATATTATCAGCAATTATATTTTTGGCAGAAATTAAACCAGCTTTGATTTTGGCACTAGCTAACTCTTTAAATTGATCGACTTTATTAACTAAAGAATCCGCCGCCGCTGAAGCTCCGGTGGACAAGTCGGTTAAATTGTATGAGGCGGCTTCAATTTCATTTTTGGCACCAGAATAACCAAGAGAGGAGAGAACTGATTCAGAAACATTATAATTAACAGCAATTTGACCGGTAGAAGTGATATTAATATCAGAATCATAATAAGTTGGTTGAACAATTATTTTAATAGTGCCAATAGAGTTTGGATTATTATTAGAATAATTTTCTATGGCATGACCAACGATTCGGCCTGATTTAATAGCTTTTGCACCAACGCCAGCAAATGGACTAGTAGCAATTGGATCACCGGCGGAAATATTGCCATAAACACTAGAAACTTTAAGATCAACAATTCCAACCATAGCTAATGGTAGAGAATATTGTTCGTCAGCAATAGCTTCATTGCCTAAGTAAGTTCCAAAATTAGTATGAGTACCGGCAATCATTTGACCATCAACAGCTTTACCAAATTTATCACCATGATAAGCAATTAAGTCTGTAGGTTCGGTTGGCTCGTCACCGTGAACATATTCGGCAAAATCGGCGTTGACGGTAGTACCGTAAGTAAGAGTAGTGGTGTTGGTATTTCTGATACGACCCATTCTAACTCCAGCACCGTTAACGAAATCAATATATGAACCAGTAAAACCAGTGCCTGAACTACCGTTTTGAACAATCATGGTAGGCATAGTTTTACCAGTGTTAGTATTTTGAAATAAAGCAACACCGCTCACACTACCGTTACCAATGACAGTGAATTGTCGAGATGGAGCGGTGGTACCAAGACCAACTCTACCATTAGCATTTATAATAAATGCTTGAGTAACGCCAACATTAACTTGGAATATTCCTGTTGGAGCGGTATTACCTATACTAACTTTGCCACCAGCAACAGCTGCACCTGATTGAGTATCGGAATTATAGATACCACTAAGATAAAGAACATTTCCAATGTTAGCTTGTTGTTCGGCGGTATTAATGACTCCTCGTCCTAAAGCAATACTATTTTTAAATCCACCTGTGCCAGCATAACGACCAATAGCAATAGCTGTAGCACTACTAGTTGTATCTACAGTATCATAGTAACCGGCATAACTACCAATAAAAATACTATTAGCTGCGTTAGTAGCTGCAGAACCAGCATTATAACCAAAGAAATTGGAATTACTAGCGAGAGTAGCATTTTTGCCTGCATTCCAACCTAAGAAATTGGAATTACTAGCATTACTAGCACCAAGACCAGCCTGGTAACCAATGAAATTTGAACCATTTGCATTAGGAGAACCAGCACCAGCATTTTGGCCAAAGAAATTGGAACTTGAAGCATTGGTAGCGTTTTGTCCAGCACTGTTGCCAAAAAAGTTGGAATTGAAAGCATTATAAGCATATTCTCCAGCATATTGACCAAAGAAATTGGAATAACTGGCTCCGCTAGCACCAATACCAGCATAAGAACCAAAGAAATTGGAACCATAAGCATAATCGGCGTTTTTACCAGCATTTATGCCGAAGAAATTAGATTCATAAGCATTACTAGCACCAATGCCAGCACTACGACCGAAGAAGTTGGAATCATTTGCATAAGCAGCGTTTTCACCAGCATTTGAACCGAAGAAATTTGAATACATAGCACTATCGGCATAAGAACCAGCATTTTGACCAAAGAAATTTGAACCAATTGCATTGGCAGCATTTTGGCCAGCATTTTGGCCAAAATAATTAGCAGCACTTGTCCAACTAGCACCAATACCGGCTTGATAACCCAAGAAATTGGAATTATTTGCGTCATTTGCGTTAAGACCAGCTTGATAACCAAAGAAATTTGAACTATAAGCATTGGTTGCACCAAGACCAGCTTGATAACCAATAAAATTAGAACCACCTGGTTGAGTACCATTTGTAATAAAGAAATTATTTAAATCAATATCCCCACCAAAGGAAACAGCACCATTGACTTCTAATTTATATAGAGGGTTAGTTGTGCCGATACCGACATTGCCTGAAAGATAACTATTACCAATAATTTCTAATTTATGACTAGGATTGGTGGTGCCGATGCCGACATTGCCGGCATTGTAGTAAATATTACTACCACTAGTAGTCCATTGACTGGAGCCACCTGTGGCAATTGGAGTACCATTAATTCGATAATATCCTGTGATATTGACATCACCAACTACATCAAGAGTGTAACCAGGAGCAGTAGTTCCAATACCAACTTTTCCTGTAGTTAAGGCAGCACCAGATTGAGTATCGGAATTATAAATACCACTTAGATAAAGAATATTACCAATATTAGCTTGTTGTTCAGCTGTATTTATGACACCTCTTCCGATAGCAATACTATCTTTAAATCCACCAGTACCAGCATATCGACCAATAGCAATGGCAGAGGCGGTAGTACCAGTATTAACAGTATCATTGTATCCAGCATAACTACCAATAAAAATACTATTGGCAGCATTAGTAGCACCTGCTCCAGCATTCAAACCAAAGAAATTAGAGGAGGAAGCATTAGTAGCACTCATACCAGTTTGATAACCAAAGAAATTAGAATATATAGCAGACTTAGCATTTTGTCCAGAAAAAATGCCCATAAAATTAGAATATTTAGCACTAGTAGCACCAATACCAGCTTGATAACCAAAGAAATTAGAATAATCGGCCGATACATATTGTCCAGCACTAGCACCAAAAAAATTAGAATAGCTAGCCCATTTAGATCCGTCACCAGCATTTGAACCAAAAAAATTAGAATCATGTCCTTCCCTTGCGTTTTGTCCAGCATATCTACCAAAAAAATTAGAACCATAAGCATTACTGGCACCAATTCCAGCATTTTGACCAAAGAAATTAGAGTTAAAAGCACGACTGGCACCAATTCCAGCATTTTGACCAAAGAAATTAGAATTGGTAGCATTGCTAGCTCCTAATCCAGCTTGATAACCAATAAAATTAGAATTTCCTGGTTGAGTACCATTAGTAAGATAAAAATTATTTAAATTAATATCACTACCAAAAGAAGCTGAACCACTAACACCAATACCACCATTGAAAGTATGTAATCCAGTCCAGATTGGAGTGTAGCCAAGATTTAATTGAATATCAGATCCAACCAAAGTAATACCAGTGGAAGCAGTATAAGTGGTACCAGTAGAAATTGGAGTGCCATTAATACGATATGAACCAGTGATATTAATATCACCAGAAACATCAAGTTTGTAATTTGGGTTAGTAGTGCCGATGCCGACATTGCCTTTAAGAATTGTATTGGTTATAAAGTCATTACCTAAAACAACAGAATTTGATCCGTTACCAATAGCATTGTAACCAATAACGATTTCGTTTTGAGCATTGTTATAAAGAGACTTGGTATTATAACCAAGATACATACTGTAGTCTGGGGAAGAATTACCAGTAGAACCATCAGCAAGATAACGTCCGGCTAAATAGCCAATTCCAATATTATTACTTCCAGAAGTGTTGGCAAAAAGAGAATTTACACCAAGAGCTGTATTTTCAACCCCATCGATATTATGGTAAAGAGAATATGAGCCAAAAGCAGCATTTTCATATCCAGTGACATTAGAAAATAAAGACCAACCGCCGGAGGCAGTATTATCATAACCTTGAGTGTTGTTATAAAGTGAATTACTACCTAATGCGGTATTGTAAGGGCCAGTGGTATTTGAAATACCAGAAGATAGCCCAACAAAAGTATTGTAATAACCTTGATCTCCTGAAGTATGGCTAAGATTGTTGCCACCATCACCAATAATTAAAGAATTGTACATATCGGAAGGTCGATAAAGAATTTGTATACCATTAAGAGCAATTTTTCCAGCAACATCTAGTTTTTGGGTTGGAGCAGTAGTACCGATACCAACACTACCAGCATTAGTAATAGCCATGACAGCATTACTAAGGGTTGGAACACTAAGATCATTGTCTGTATTTTGTAAGAAAAGGAAATCTCCTTTACCATAACCATCGCGACCAGTATAAACTAAAGCACCTTTGGCTAAATTATTATCGGTATCATTAGCAAAAGCAATTCCAATTGAGGCACCGGTAGTAGAATTATTTGGATTTTGAAGACGAATTCCATATTGAACATCGTTGGCTCCAGAAGTAGTAATTTGGAATCGTTGTGAAGGATTAGTAGTACCAATACCGACATTACCACTACTCATAATAGTGAATAAATCAGTACCAACAGTACCAGTGGCAGAATTAGCACTAGTGTTTTGAAAAGTAATTAAAGAGCTGCCAGTATCTGGTCCTAAAATGGACATGTGAGCGACACCATCACCACGGAATTTTATTTCTCGATTGTCAATAGAAACTGAACGACCATCGCCACTACTACCAGCTACAGTTAGTTTGCCAGTTGGAGTAGTAGTACCGATACCAACGGCACCAGTGGAGTAGTAAATATTGCTACCTAATGTAGTCCACTGACTAGATCCTCCAGTGGTAATTGGGGTACCATTGACTCGATATGAACCAGTGATATTAATATCACCAGCAACATCTAATGTGTAGCTAGGATTGGTAGTCCCAATACCTACTTTACCGCCAGCAACAGCAGCACCAGATTGAGTATCGGAATTGTAAATACCACTAAGATAAAGAACATTACCAATATTGACTTGTTTTTCAGCAGTATTAATTACTCCTTGACCAATAGCAATACTATTTTTAAATCCACCTGTACCAGCATAACGACCGATAGCTATGGCTGTAGCTGTACTACCAGTATTAACAGTGTCATTGTAACCAGCTCCGTAACCAATAAAGATACTATTAGCAGCATTAGTAGCACCTCTACCAGCCATGTAACCAAAGAAATTAGAAAATGAAGCATTATTGGCATTATTACCAGCATAGGCACCAAAAAAATTTGAAAGATTAGCATTTGTAGAATATCGTCCAGCACTGGTACCAAAGAAATTGGATTCGTTAGCATCAGTCGCGTTTTGTCCAGCACTACGACCAATAAAATTAGAATTCCAAGCATCACTGGCGCCAATTCCAGCATTGTAACCAATAAAATTAGAATATTCAGCATTACTACCACCAACACCAGCACTGGTACCAAAGAAATTGGATTGGTTAGCGTCGGTGGCGTTTTGTCCGGCGGCACTACCAAGGAAATTAGAATGATCAGCATTAAAAGCTCCGTCACCACTACGCCAACCGAAGAAATTGGAATAAAAGGTATTTATAGCATTTGTTCCAGCATATTGACCAAAAAAGTTTGAAAATTGGGCTTTACTAGCACCAATACCGGCTTGATCACCAAAGAAATTAGAGTCAGTGGCTAAACTAGCACCAAGTCCAGCCATGTAACCAAAGAAATTAGAGTCAGTGGCGTTGAAGGCATTTTGTCCAGCACCTTGACCAAAGAAATTGGAATTATTAGCATATAAAGCATTTGTTCCAGCAGCATTACTAATAAAATTAGACTGATAAGCAAAACTGGCACCAATACCAGCATTTTGGCCAAAGAAATTCGAATTATAGGCACGGCTAGCTCCAACACCAGCACTTTGGCCAATAAAATTAGAATTAGTGGCGTTGAAGGCATTTTGACCAGCAGCTGTACCAAGAAAATTGGAATTATTGGCACTTAAAGCATTTCGGCCAGCATTTTGACCAATAAAATTAGAATTATAAGCATTAGTAGCACCATTTCCAGCATAAAAACCAAAGAAATTAGAATAGTAAGCATTACTACCACCAATACCTGAATAATAACCAAAAAAATTGGAATCATGGGCATTGGAAGCATATTCACCAGCTTGTCGACCAAAAAAATTGGAATCATAGGCATTACTGGCACCTGTACCAGCATGATAACCAAAAAAATTAGATTCGTAAGCATTACTAGCACCAACACCTGCCCAAGTACCAAAGAAGCTAGAATTAGTGGCATTGAAGGCTAAAGCGCCAGCATTACTACCAAGAAAATTGGAGCTAGAAGCATTTGTAGCATTTTGACCTGCATTCCAACCAAGGAAATTAGAATAATTAGCATTACTAGCACCAATGCCAGCACTATTACCAAGAAAGTTTGATCGATAAGCATTACTGGCACCAACTCCAGCATTCCAACCAAAAAAATTGGAATCATAGGCATTGAAGGCATATCGGCCAGCATTGTAACCTAAGAAATTAGAATATTGAGCATTGAAAGCATTTTGACCAGCTTGTCGACCAAAAAAAATAGAATGATAAGCATTACTAGCACCAACACCAGCACTTTGACCAAAGAAATTAGAATCATAGGCATTACTGGCACCAAGACCAGCTTCGTAGCCGAAAAAATTAGAATTTGAAGCATTGCTAGCATATTTTCCAGCGGTATAACCAAAGAAATTTGAACCAGAAGCATTACTAGCACCAAGTCCAGTTTGGTATCCAAAGAAATTTGAACTAGAAGCATTAACAGCATCTACACCAGCATTGATACCAAAGAAATTTGAATATGAAGCGTTGGTGGCTCTTAAACCAGCATAATAGCCAACAAAATTAGAATTACCTGGTTGGGTACCATTAGTAATATAGTTGTTACTTAAATTAATACCATTAGTAAATACTTGAGGAGCTAACCAAACATTGGTAGAACCTAGATCTAATTGAATATCACTAGCAACTAAAGTAATACCATTGGAAGCAGTATAAGTAGATGAACCACTAGCAGTAGCCCATGATAAACCAACACCAGTACTAACT
>JAEZTF010000003.1 GCA_023443725.1 Candidatus Parcubacteria bacterium | reverse complement strand
GCATCAGCCACAGATTTAGCTTTACCTAAACCAACACCAACTCGAGATTTTTTATCACCAGAGACAACTAAAGCAGTAAAATGAATTTGATTTCCACCTTTAGTTTTTTTGGAAACGCGTTTTATTTGAACCACTTTATCAGTAAATTCACTGACTGGTTTTTCAAATCTTTCGTTTTTTCGGTTATTGTTTTGATTGTTGTATGCCATATTAGAATTTTAAACCACCTGATCGAGCGCCATCAGCTAAAGCCTTAACTCGGCCGTGATAACGATAAAGACCACGATCAAATCTAACATTAATAATTTTTTTCTCTAAAGCTAGTTTAGCAATTTCTTGACCAACCAAAGCAGCTTTTTCAGATTTATTACCTTTAATATTTTTTAAAGATTTGGTTGAAGTAGCAACCATAGTTTTACCATGCTTGTCATCGATTATTTGAGCCCAGATGTGTTGATTACTTCTAAAAACAGTCAATCGAGGAATACCTAAATTGGTACTGATTTTATTTCTGACTCGTTTAAGACGACGTTGTTTTGAATTAAGTGTAATCATATTATTTTAGGCTTTGGCTTTTTTACCAGCTTTTAATTTAATAAATTCGTTAGCATAACGGACACCTTTACCTTTGTAAGGTTCTGGTGGTCGGACTTTTCTAATATTGCTGGCAACTTGACCAACAACTGTTTTATTGACACCAGTAATAATAATTTTAGTTTCTTCTGGAACTTCAAAGAAAATTCCTTCTGGGGCAACCATTTCTACTGGATGAATAAATCCAACTAATAATTTAAGTTTATTGCCATTAACACTAGCTTTATAACCAGTACCTTTTATTTCCATTTCTTTTTTCCAAAGTGTTTGAACTCCTAAAACAGCATTATTGATATGAGCTCTAGTAGCTCCATGACAAGCTTTGATTTTCTTATCTTCTGAAACGCGAGTTACATAAACCACATTATCTTTAACTTCGACAGTAATCTTGAAAGGAATTTTAATACTAATAGATCCTTTTGGACCAGTAACTGTAACTAAATTAGAGTCAGTAGTGATAGTAACTCCGGTTGGGATGGTTATGGGCATTCGGCCAATACGTGACATATTAGTAAATTTCAGCGATTATTTCGCCACCTAAACCTTTAACTTTAGCTTCTTTTTGAGACATAACACCACTAGAAGTGGAAATAATTATGAGAGAACTTGGAGTTTTTCCCCATGGAAGAGAAGAAACTTTTTCATAAATTCTTCGACCAGGTTTTGAAAAAATCTTAATATCATTAATTTTTGGCTCAAAACCATTATAGGAAAGTTTAAGAGTAATTTCTTTTTTTACTCCTTCAGAAATAGAAACTTCATCAATGAAATTATATTTCTTTAAAAGTTGAGCCATATCTAAACAGAAATTAGATGCTGGAGCAACTATCTGTTTTTTACCGGCTTTGTAAGCGTTTTTGATTCTAATTAAAAAATCTATTGAAGTTGATTGCAACATAATTTTGATTACCAGCTGGCTTTTCTAACTCCTGGAAGCATACCTTGATGGGCAAGTTTCCTAAAGCAAAGTCGGCAGATACCGAATAAACGAATAAATCCATGTGGTCGCCCACAAATAGCGCAACGATTGTGATGTCGGACGCTATATTTTAATTTTTTTTGTTCTCGAACTATTTTTGCTGTTGTAGCCATATTTAGTTAGCTTTCTCAAATGGGAAGCCTAGGGCAGATAATAACATTTTTGAATCTTCTTTTGAAGAGGTATTAATTTTGATAGTAATTTGAACAGAGCGAATTTTGTTGGCCTTATCCAAATTAATCTCAGGAAAAAGAGTTTGATCTTTGATAGTTAAATTATAATTACCAGCATCATCAAAAGCATTTAAAGGCATACCTTTAAAATCACGAAGACGAGGCAAAATAAGATTAAATAATTTTTCGACAAAATCATACATTCTTTGACCACGAAGAGTAACTTTAAGAGCTAATGGATCATTTTGACGAATTTTAAAAGCAGCAACAGCTTTTTTGGCTTTACAAAGTTTTGGTTTTTGGCCAGTAATAGCGGAAATCTCTTCAGTAGCACTAGTAAGAGATTCTTGACTTTCTCGAGCTTCACCAACACGATAATTAACAACAACTGCAGATAATCTTGGTAAAGAGAAAACATTTCTCTTTTTGCCTAGACTATTGATTAAGTCTTGTCTGAGTTTGGTTTCAATATCTTTTTTTAACATAATTATTTTTTAGCAGGACTATTGTTGATGATGGCCTGACATTTTTTACAAATACGATATTTATCACCGGATTTGTCAATTTTATAACCTACACGAGTAGTTTTTTTACATTCTGGACAAATTAAAGCAACTTTAGAAATTAAAATAGCTCGTTCTTTTTCTATAATTCCACCAGCTCTACCTTGAGTTGGTTTAACATGTTTTTTAAACATATTAATTCCTTCAACTAAAAGTTGGCTTTTTTTAGGAAAACTTTTTACCACAAGACCTTCACGACCTTTGTCTTTTCCAATTAAAATTTTGACTTTGTCACCTTTAAGAATTTTCATATTAATAAACCTCCTGGGCCATGGAAGCAATTTTGTTGAAGCCTAAATCTTTAATTTCACGAGCAATTGGTCCAAAAATACGAGTTCCACGAGGATTGTTTTGAGAATCAATAATAACTCCAGCATTGTCACTAAAGCGAATATAAGATCCATCTTCACGACCGTATTCTTTTTTGGTACGAACAATAACCATTTTAACTTTTTCTTTTTTCTTAACTAAACCATTTGGAATAGCTTGTTTAACAACAGCCAAAACCACATCACCAATGGATCCTTTCTTATGAAAGAAACCTTTGTAGACGTGAACAACTTGGACGAGTTTTGCCCCGCAGTTGTCGGCCGGTTTGATCATGCTTCTTAATTGGACTGACATAATTTTTTATTTAATTTTCTTAATAATTTCAACAGTAATAAATCTCTTTTGTTTACTTAGAGGACGAGTTTCTCTAATTTTGACAATATCATCAACTTTAGCTGATAAATTATTGTCGGCATAAACTTTTTTATGTTTGGTAATGATTTTTTTATAGATTGGATGTCGTTGAGTATAATCCATTGACACTACAATAGTATTGGCCATTTTGTCACCAACGACTTGACCTATAAAGGTTTTACCATTTTTGTTAACTGTTTTATTTTTCATTAGAATTATTGGCTAAAATAGTTGAGATTAGTGCAATCTCATATTTAATTTTTTTAAAGACAGAAGTATCTTTTTGATTACCAGTGCTATATTTAGCTTGAGTTTCAATTAGACTTTTGCGTAAATCAGCTAAGTTTTTAATTAACTCAGAAGTTGTCTTTTGTCTGTAGGCAATTTTATCAGTTTTTTTCATAAAATCTAGGTTTATTTTTTAATAACAAATTTACAAACAACTGGTAACTTAGCAGCAGCCAATTTAAGAGCTTCTCGAGCATCAGTTTCGCTGATACCTGAAAGTTCAAAAATAACTCGACCTGGTTTAACTACAGCTACATAACCTTTGACATCACCTTTACCAGCACCCATGGTACCAGTACCTTTTTCAGTAAATGGTTTGTCTGGAAAGATTCTAATCCACATACGACCATTTCTTTTGGTGTGATGAGAAATGGCTTTACGAGCTGATTCAATTTGGTTGGCAGTTAACCAACTACGATCCATGGCTTTAAGACCATATTCGCCAAAGGAAATTAAATTTCCTTTAGAATTACCCCGCATTTTACCTCGGAATTGTTTTCTATATTTGGTTCTACCTGGTTGTAACATAATTAGATTAAACAAAGATAAACTTTAACACCGATATATCCTGATCTGGTTAAAGATGGACATTCGAAATAATCAATTTTTGAACGAAGTGTTGAAAGAGGAATTTTACCTTCTGAAAATTTTTCTCGACGACCAATTTCAGCTCCATTAATACGTCCAGATAAAACAACTTTTACACCTTTACATCCAGCTGACATACATTTTTCCATTGATGATAAAACTACTCTTCGATAAGGCATTCTTTTGGTAAGCTGATAGGCAATTTTTTCAGCTACTAATTTAGCTGAAAGATCGGAGTTTTTAAATTCTTCAACTTGGATTTCAATATTTTGTTTACCTCGAATTGGATTAGAAATTTTTTGGATTTGCTTTTTGATGGTTTCAAGTTCTTTTCCACCACGACCAATAACTAAACCTGGACGAGAAACAATCAAAGTAACTTTTATTTTTTTAGCTGATCTTTCGATACGAATACCAACAATACCAGCAGAAGAAAATTTACTTTGTAAAAAATCACGGATTTTTTTATCTTCTAAAAGATAGATTCCATATTTTTTAGTGTTGGCAAACCAACTAGATTGCCATTCTGGGCTGTTTTTAACAGTTTCGAGTCTAAAACCGATTGGATTTACTTTTTGACCCATATTATTTTTGAACTCCTTTAACTTTAATTAACAAACGACTATGTCGTTTTTGAATAAGACCACGAGCAAAATGAGAACCATGAGATTTATCCATTCTTTTGATTCTGGTAGCTTCGTCGGCTTTGATTGTATCAAATTTTAGTGAATCTGTGTCTAAATTAAAATTATTTTTAGCATCAGCAATAATATTTTTTAAAGCTTGAACTAAAATTCTTGCAGCTTTGGTATTAACAAATTTTAAATTTAATAGAGCATTGTTTGGGGTAAGTGGTCGAATACGATCAACGAGCAAACGTAATTTTCGTGGAGAAATCATTACGTTTTTATTGACGTATTGAGCAGTTTTGTAAACAACAGTTGCTTTTTCAACTGGTTTCTTGACTTCGACTGCTTTAGTTTCGACTGTTTTTTTAACAGCCTTAACTGGAGTTTTAGTTTTGATTGTAGTTTTTTTAATAACTTTAGCCATATTATTTTAGGTTTTTTCAATAACTCTTTTAACAACACGACCATGACCTTTGAAAGTACGAGTAGGAGAAAATTCGCCTAAGCGATGGCCTACCATATCTTCAGTGACATAGACATTGATAAATTTTTTACCATTGTGAACTTCAAAATTTTTACCGACAAATTCTGGAGAAATTTGGCTGTGTCTAGCATAAGTTTTGATAGATGAAACTCCTTTGGAAATTTTTTCCAAGAGCTTAGCATCAACGTATGGTCCTTTTTTTGAACTTCTAGACATAATTATTTCTTTCTTCTTTGAACAATTAATTTATTGGAAGCTTTTTTAAGTTTACGAGTTCTTTTGAAAGCTGGTTTACCCCATTTGGTTTTTGGATGCATACCAATAGAACTTCGACCTTCACCACCTCCGTGTGGATGTGAATGAGGATTTTGAGCAATACCTCTAACAGTTGGTCGAATACCTCGATGACGAGATTGACCAGCTTTAGTTAATTTTTGATTAGAATGATCAGCATTGCAGATTTGACCGATAGTAGCGTATGTATTAGCGTTAAAGATACGAATTTCTCCTGAAGGGAGTTTAATAATAGCCTTATCACCATCAATACTTTGAATATAAGCAGCAGAACCAGCACTTTTGACTAATTGAGCGGCTTTAGTAGTTTGAAATCGAAGACAATGAATTGGAAGACCAATTGGAATATTCTTGATAGGTAAACAATTACCTTCTTTGATAGCAACATTTTCACCGGCAACAACAATATCACCAACTTGTAATTTGGTAGTAGCTAAAATATAGCTTTTTGAACCGTTTTCATAAGAAAGAAGAGCAATATCGGCAGTACGACCTGGATCATATTCAATAGCAACAACTTTAGCTGGAACATTATACTGAGTTCTTTGCCAATCTATTTGACGTAAAAAACGTTTTTCTTCACCGCCGCGATGACGAGTAGAAACATGACCTTGAGAGTCACGACCGCTGGTTTTCTTTTTAATAGTAATTAATGATTTAATAGCCATAATTATTTAGTTTTGATTTTTAGAAGCTCTAATTTTGTTCCTTTTGGAAGACTAACAATAGCTTTTTTCTTATTGGATTTTTGAATTGGTTTTCGATTTTTCCAATTAGTTTTTAATTTACCTTTTGTAACAACTGTATTAACAGATAATGGTTTGACACCAAAAACTTCAATAAAAGCTGCTCTAACTTGGTTTTTATTAACACTACAATCAACCCAAAAACTGTATTTATCAGATGTTTCTTGGGCACCAAGAGATTTCTCGGTGATGATAGGTTTTAAATTGATAATATTGTTAATCATATTATTTAAAATTTTTGATAGTTTTTTGACTTAAAATCAAGAAATTTTGATTTAATAAATCGTAAACATTAAGTGATTTAGTAGACAAAAGATTAGTTTTTTGAATATTACTAAAAGCTCTTTTTACATTACTAAGACTTTTAGTAGTAATAATACCGATTTTTTGACTTTCTGATAATACTTTATTAGCGGCTTTAAGTCCAGTAATAAGTTTAATTCCCTCTTTGGTTTTAGGGGTTAAATCTTTGAATTTATCAATAATTAAAATTCGATTTTCTTTAGCAAATTTAGTCAAAACACCTTTAATTGCACTACGTCGCATTTTTTTAGTTAACTTTAGAGTGTAATTTTGTTGACCATCAGGACCTAAAGCAACACCACCACCAACAAAGATTGGAGCGGTACGATTACCATGACGAGCATTACCAGTACCTTTTTGACGCCAAACCTTTTTACGAGTAGCGCTAACATCCGATCTAGTTTTGGTTTTAGCATACGAAGATCTTTGATTAGCTAAATAAACTCTAATAGCTTGGTTAATAAGTTGTTCTGAAACTTCTTTGTCAAAAATTTCTTTTGGTAAAGTGGTTTCACCGACTTTTTCAGCTTTAATATTGTAAATTTGAGCTTTCATAATTATTTCTTTTTGATAATTAACCAAGAATTGAGGCTACCTGGAATTGAACCTTTAATTAAAATTTCATTAGTTTCTGGATTAACAGAAAATACTTCTAACCCTGAAACTGTAGTGGTTTCAACTCCAAAATGTCCTGGCATTTTTTTACCTTTGACAACTTTTCCAGGAGTTTGAGCACCAATAGAACCTGGGTGACGAACATAATTAGAAGCTCCTAAAAGAGGTTGCTTCTTAAACCCATGTCTTTTGATAACACCAGCAAAACCATGACCTTTGGAAATGCCAGTAATATCAATTTGATCATTTTTTGCAAAAACAGCATCAATTGAAATTGAAGAGCCAATTTCTGGAATTTGATCAGTTGTTAATTTAAATTCTTTAAATTGTGAAGGCTTGATATCAAGCTTTAATTTGGCCATTTTTTTGGCAGTAGCTTGATTGAGAGATTTTTTGGATCCTGTGGCTAATTGAATAGCATCATAACCATCTTTATCTTTAGTTTTGATTTGGGTAACAATGAGAGGCTTAGCAATACAACGAGTAACAGCAATTCTTTTGCCGTCTTCGGTATAGATACTAGTCATTGACCCTTTTTGAGCGATAAATCCTGAAATCATAGTTTTACATCTTTACTTCGACTTCTACTCCGGAAGGTAAATCCAAGTGTTGAAGACTATCAACAGTACGAAGACTAGTATTCGAAATATCGACTAATCGCTTGTGAGTAAGAATTTCAAAATGCTCACGAGCATTCTTGTCGGTATGAGGACTAGTTAAAACAGTAACGGTTTTTTTCTCAGTTGGAAGAGGAATTGGTCCCTCTACTTTCGCACCAGCGGTAACCGCAGCCTCAACAATTTTGATAGCTGCTTCATCGATAACTCGATGATCGAAAGATTTCAATTTGATACGGATGCGGTTACCTTTGGACATATTTTTATTTAATTATTTCTGTGATAGCACCGGCACCAACAGTCAAACCACCTTCACGAATAGCGAAGCGTTGACCAGCTTGCATAGCAACCGGTTTAATCAATTTAACAGTAACGTTGGCATTATCGCCTGGCATAATCATTTCAGTACCTTCAGCTAAGGCAATATCGCCGGTAACATCGGTAGTACGAATGAAAACTTGTGGACGGTAGCCAGAGAAGATTGGAGTGTGACGACCACCTTCTTCTTTTTTAAGTAACAAAACTTCAGCTTTGAATTCAGTGTGAGGAGTAATTGATGCAGGTTTTGCTAAAACTTGACCTCGTTCAATATCGTCTTTTTCAACACCACGGAGTAATAAACCAACGTTATCACCAGCTTGACCTTGATCAAGCATTTTGTGGAACATTTCAACTCCAGTAACAACAGCTTTTCGAGTGTCTCTTAAACCAACGATTTCAATTTCATCGTTAACTTTAACAACACCTTTTTCGATACGACCAGTAGCAACAGTTCCTCGACCTTTGATTGAGAAAACGTCTTCAACTGGCATTAAGAATGGTTTGTCTAATTCACGAACTGGTTCAGGAATATAGGTATCGAGAGCTTCCATTAATTTCTTAATAGATTCAACACCATCAGCATCACCATTGAGAGCTTTAAGAGCAGAACCTCGAATGATTGGAGTTTCGTCACCTGGGTAACCATATTTGGTTAAAAGATCACGGATTTCCATTTCAACGAGATCTAAGAATTCAGGATCTTCAACTAAATCGACTTTGTTTAAGAAGACGACTAATTTTGGAACGTTGACTTGGTTAGCTAACAAAACGTGTTCACGAGTTTGTGGCATTGGACCATCTGGTGCAGAAACGACTAAAATAGCGCCGTCCATTTGAGCAGCACCAGTAATCATGTTTTTAACGTAATCAGCGTGTCCTGGACAATCGATGTGAGCATAATGCCTATTAGCTGTTTCGTATTCAATGTGGGAAATAGCAATAGTAACGATTTTTGAAGCATCACGGACAGTACCACCCTTAGCAATATCAGCATAGGATTTAGCACTACCTTGAACTTTAGAAATAGCAGCAGTTAAAGTGGTTTTACCATGATCGACGTGACCAATAGTACCGACGTTAACGTGTGGCTTAGTTCTTTGAAAAGTATCTGCCATATTTTTCTCCTTTTGTTTTTTTGTTTATAGTCTTTTTTAAGACAAAATTTCTAATTAATAATATTCTAGAGCAAAACGCTTTTGAATTGTATCAGCTAGTTAATAGCTTTGCAATATTTAAGATAAAGTAAATCCGCATACAAATGCGGTAGAGGGATTATACCTGTTTTTTTACAAAAAAAACACCCGGCACCTAAGAACTGAAAAAACATCAAAACGCAAATTGCGTCCCAATATTATTGTTCAGTTCCTAGGCTTGTTGCCGGGTATTTGTTGGGTTGTGGATGGATTTGCTACGAGCCGAGTTCTACAGCTCCAAGTTCTTGCTGTAATTCGCGGAACTCTGCTTCGGTGATTTCTCCGGATATTATCCGAGCAGAATTGTAATCGCCTTCTTCTGGCGCATACCCACCGGTAATTTCGTCGAGAGTGCAGTTGTAGCACTTCCCGTTATTATTTGCTGTACGGAATGTTTTTCCGCACTTAGAGCATGTTTTCTCAACAAAAGCTTTAGCCATGTTGATTCCTCTCTTTCTCCTGTTAGCCCATCTTTGATGGCAGGAAGCTAGCCCGAAATATCGAACTAAGTTTCTGCCATCAATATCAACCCAACTTTAAAAGTGCGAGATTGAACTAATTCGCTAATGAATTATTTCAATATTGTTTTATTATAAGTTATTTATATCAAAAAGTCAAGAAAATCAATGGAATACTCCGATAAATCGGAGTTTGATCTTTAGACAAAATTTTGTCGTCTTTGACTATAAATTTTAGCTAAAGAACAAAAAAATACCCCGCAAAAACGGGGTATTTGGATTACAAATGAAAAATTATTTATCCGAATTGGTTTTAATAGTTAATTTTTCTTGAATATCGCGAGGGACTGGATCGTAATGGCTAGGTTCCATATAGAAAGATCCACGGCCTTGAGTAAGAGATCGGATAACAGTGGCATAACCTTGAACAGCTTCTAAAGGAATGAAAGCATGAATAGTAGTGAAGCCATGACTATCTTCAGTACCATTGATTTGACCACGGCGTGAAGATAAATCTCCAATAACTGATCCTAAGAATTCAGATGGAGTAGCAACTTCAAATTTCATGATAGGTTCCAAAACTAATGGTTTAGCAGCTTGGAAAGCATCTTTGATAGCATAGCTACCAGCTAATTTGAAAGCCATTTCAGATGAATCGACTTCGTGGTAGGTACCATCATATACGGTAACTTTTAAGTCAGTACATGGATAGCCAGCAATAATACCTTTTTGAAGAGTTTCTTTAACTCCTTTTTCGATAGCTGGAATAAAGTTGGCAGGAATAGCACCACCTTTGACGGCATTGACAAATTCATAACCTTCTCCCCTGTTTTTAGGTTCAATTTTGATTTTACAGTGACCGTATTGACCATGACCACCAGATTGATGAATGTATTTACCTTCACCATCGGCATTTTGTGAAATAGTTTCTCGATAAGCAACTTGTGGAGCACCAGTTTTTACACCGACGCCGAATTCTCTTTTTAAACGATCAACGATAATTTCAAGGTAAAGTTCACCCATACCTGCAATAGTAGTTTGACCAGTTTCTTGGTTATAACTAACTCTGAAAGTAGGATCTTCTACAGCTAATCTATTCAAAGCAGCACCCATTTTTTCTTGATCATCACCGGTTAATGGTTCGATGGATAAAGAAATAACTGGTTCGGCAAATTGAATTGGAGAAAGAGAAATAACATTATTAGCATCACAAAGAGTGTCACCAGTAGTAGATTCTTTTAGACCAATACAGGCAACGATTTCTCCAGCAAAACCTTCTTCTAAACCTTCTCTTTTGTCAGCATGCATTAACAATAAACGACCGATTCTTTCGCTTTTTTTCTTGGTTGTATTATAAACTTCGGTACCAGCTTTTAGAGTTCCTGAATAAACACGAACATAAGAAAGAGTACCAACGTGTGGATCTGATTGGACTTTGAAAAGAAGTGCAGAAAGAGGTTCAGTTCGAAGTGGTTTTCGAGTAATAACATCATTAGTTTCTGGATCATAACCTTCGATTGGAGGTAAATCTAAAGGTGAAGGAAGATAATCAACGATACCATCTAGAATTGGATGGATACCTTTATTTCTCCAAGCAGCACCACAGTAAACTGGGAATAATTTTCTTTCAATAGTAGCTTTACGCAAAACAGCTTTTAATTCTGGGACAGAAATTTCTTCATCATTAAGGAATTTTTCCATTAAGGCTTCATCTTCACCGGCAATTTTTTCAACCATTTCAGCACGAGCTTTGAGAGCTTTGTCTTTGAATTCATCGGTAACTGGTTTACGAGTAAATTCCATACCTTCTTCATCCTTATCGTAAACAACCATTTCCATATTCATAAGATCGACAACACCCATGAAGTCATGTTCTTCTCCAACTGGAATAACGACTGGACAGATTGGAGCTCGAAGTTTTTCGTTGATACTATCTAAAGTACCTTGAAAAGAGGCACCGATTTTATCCATTTTGTTGACAAAAGCAATTCGAGGAACACCATATTTATCAGCTTGACGCCAAACAGTTTCTGATTGAGCTTGAACACCGGCGTTACCATCAAAAATCATAATAGCTCCATCGAGAACACGAAGAGAACGTTCTACTTCTGCAGTAAAATCGACGTGTCCTGGAGTATCAATAATATTAAGACGATATTCTTTCCAAAAAGTGGTGATACAAGCAGATTGAATAGTAATGCCTCGTTCTTTTTCTTGAATCATAGAATCGGTGGTGGTTGAACCTTCGTCAACAGAACCAATTTTGTGGATTTTTCCTGTGTAAAAAAGAATACGTTCAGTGGTGGTAGTTTTACCTCCATCAATATGAGCGATAATACCAATGTTTCGGACTTTTTCCATTGGAACGTCTCGATTTTTAGTTAATTTAATTTGATCAGCCATGGTTAGTTTTGTTAGCTATTAGCTTTTTAGTTAATTAGTTATTAATAATAAAGCTGCAGCCATCAGGCAACAGCGGATGGACTTATGATACCATATTTTATGAAAAAAAAGATTGCAATTATAGGGACTGGAATCGGCGGTTTGACGGCAGGATATGAATTATTAAAAAAAAATAATAAGGTTACTATTTTTGAAAAAGAAAAAAATATTGGTGGATTGGCAGCTGGATTTAAAATGGAAGGAGAAATTTTAGATAAAAGTTATCGACATATATTTAAAACTGACAAAGATATTATTGAATTAATTAATGAATTGGGTTTAAAAAATAAATTACACTGGTACAAAAGTTCGACTGGATTATATTGGCAAGGAAAAATTTATCCTTTTTTGACAGCTATGGATCTGTTGAAATTTAAACCATTAAATATTTTGGAAAAATTTAGAATGGGAATGGTGGCGATGTGGTTGAAATTTGATAAGGATTGGAAAAAATACGAGAATGTTTTGGCCTATAGTTGGATGAAAAAGATGATTGGAGACAAACCATACAAGGTAGTTTGGGAGCCGTTATTAAAAGGTAAATTTGATGATATTTATAAACAAATTTCTATGGCTTGGCTTTGGGCTAGAATTCATACTCGAGGTAATTCGACGAATGAAAAAGGCGAGGAAGTCTTGGGCTATCTTGATGGAGGATTTGAATCTTTGACTAAAAAATTAGCTGAAAAAATTAAAACTAAAGGTGGAAAAATAATTTTAAATAAAGAAATTGACGACATTGAAAAAATAAAAAAAGAATTTGATTTAATAATTGATACCCGACCAATTAAAGAAGTTAATTATTTAGGAATGGTAAATATTGTGTTTAGTTCGAGTCAAAATTTAGGCAAATATTATTGGAATAATATTAATGATTTAAACTCCCCTTTTGTAGCTTTGTTGCAACATACCAATTTAGTGGGGACAAAAAAATATAATGGAAAAAATATTTATTATCTGGGGACTTATATATCGCAAAAAAGTAAATATTTTAAATGGAGTGATAAACAAATTATTGACGAATGGTTGAGTTATTTACCAAACGTATTTCCAAATTTTGATCGTAAACAAATTAGTCAAATCAATGTGTTTAAATTTAAAAATGCCCAACATATTGTGGGTTTAAATTATAAAGTGCCTGCTTATAAAGTGTCAAATAATTATTATCGATTAAATTTTGCTCAAATTTATCCACAAGATAGAGGAATGAATTACGCCGTAAGTGAGGCAAAAAAAATGGTTGATTTATTAAAAACCTAAAAGCTCTTCTATAGTACTTGCTGGTGCCGATGATCTAATTTGGTTTGTTAAGGCACTCTCCAAACCATTAATTGGTATTTTGCTTCTGTCTATCAATTTAACATAAGTACTATATGTATAGGCTTCATATTCTCTTCCTCTACTATTCATCATAAAATAAGTTGGATAAAGTTTATTTTGTTCTAAATGCACTACCTCGTGCCCTATTACTTCTATATTTTCAACGTTAACATCTTTTAATCTATCTTCAACAAAAAAAATATTATTTGGATAATCTGGAGTGAAAACTCCACCAGCTTCATTATCTTTTTGAAAAAATTCTGCGATTGATTCTTGACTGCTTCCTCGTAAAGGATATTTTTCAAATTCATCGGTAATTATATTTATTTGATTATTTGATGTATAAGACATAAAATCATTTTCAAAAGTGGTAATATCAGAATAATTATTTGGATTTGGTAAATTATATTTTCCTGCAATGACATTTGAATCAACCGCTATATAATCGGTAATAGCGTCACTATTATTAGGATTAACTCCAGTTAAAGCTGCTATTAAATTATCCCCATCAAAAAAATATCCATCATTATAAGAAGAATCTTGAATCATTCTTTTTAAATTTGAGTAATCAAGATATCCTGGTTCTGAAGTTAAATTCATACCATATTTTTCAAAAATATCGACGCTAGCCGTACTTGTATCTACATAAATAGTACCACCAACCCTTATCAATCTACTTCCATCCTCAGCTACACCGATAACTTCGGTACCTGTTTTACCAAAAGCACTTGCAACCCTTTCTGGTATGCTTGATAAATTAATATTACCGAAACGAGCTTTAAGATAGTTGTACAATTCAGGGCCATATTCAACAACACCTAAAGCACCAGCAGTAATTGCTAATATGTTACCTACAGTCTCAGTCCCTTTCATATAAAGTTCATCAATCGATTCTTCTTGAGAGGTTTGTTGACAATACATTTCAGGATAAACCATATTCTTTTGTTGTTTTCCTGAAACACAATAACCAGATAAACAATCTGCATCAGTAGTACAATTACCACCAGTTCCCTTTTTGCCAGCAGATGCATCTACAGCTTCACAAGTTTCAGTAAAACGGTTACAAGAATAACCTTTTGGACAAGCATCGCTGGAATAATATGATTGTAAATGATAAGTACTTTTAGCACATGGGGTATGATCTTCATAATATTCTTTCTTGTTTTCACAGGTATTATTGAAACAGCGTTGAGTTAGAACATTACAATTAGTAGTATCCCAACCAGTTTTAGTACAAATAGCAGAACTAGATTGATTAACACATTTTTGAGTCCCAATAGTAGCTCCTCCACATGCGGCAATTGGAATATCTTTGCTTGTACAAGCTTTAACTTCTGTTTCCCAAGAACAACCAGCCGAACGACAACTACTGGGAGTATTCAAACTCCCACAGTTAATATTTTTATCAGTATAACTACAGCTTACGGTAGTTTTAGGATTTACGAATTTGCCTGCTTCTGTGTAATATCCTGCTATAACACAATTCCATTTTGATTCTCCAGTTGCTGAATTTTTATTAACCTGACCAGGAATTCCCACTACACAAGCTCCTTCACTAGATCCACAAACAGGAGTGTGACCAGTATCAACAACGCACACTTGTCTAGTACTTGGTGGATTACCACCAGTACAACCAGCTGGACTTCCAGTTACAGTCCTAAGTTGGAAATTACCACCAGCAAATTGATTACATGCTCCCCACGGACCAACATCAAAAGAAGTACAAGTTGGTTTAATAACACAGTTTTGTTCACTTGGTAAGACAGTTACTCCTCCACTACAATTGGTTGGCGTTTTAGTTACAGTTCTAGTTTGTTTACCATTAACACAAGTTGACCAACTACCATATCTAACGGTAGTACAAAGAGGAGTACCTGGAGTCACTTTAGGATCAGAACAAGATTGAGAAGTTTTTGACCATCGATAACTTGAATTACAGTTGTTGATAAAACCATCAATACATTTGGTGTCACCTTTGTCACATTCTGCTTCATGACCACCTGGATTAACTACAGTACTGCATGGTTGTCTAGTATTTGGTGGATTACCACCAGTACAACCTTCAGGAATACTTTTAACAGTTCTAGTTTGAAAATTACCACCAGCAAATTGATTACAAGCTCCCCAAGGACCAACATCAAAAGAAGTACAAGTTGGTTTAATAACACAGTTTTGTTCACTTGGTAAGACAGTTACTCCTCCACTACAATTACTCGGTTCTTTAGTTACAGTTCTAGTTTGTTTACCATTAACACAAGTTGACCATGAACCATAACGAACAGTCGTACATAGAGGAGTACCTGGAGTTACTTTAGGATCAGAACAAGATTGAGAAGTTTTTGACCATCGATAACTTGAATTACAGTTGTTGATAAAACCATCAATACATTTGGTGTCACCTTTGTCACATTCTGCTTCATGACCACCTTTTGGAATATCGTAAGTAGTATCAGTTGCGGCACTACTTCTATTCTCTTGGTTTTGTTGAACTAATTTAGTGGCAATTGGTAAAGAAATTACCACCAATAACATGCCTAATAAAGTCAAAACAGTAGCAAATCCATTTGATGATGAATAATGCTGTCTACATTTCACTTGCTTTAATGATTACCAAATTTTATAAATGACAGAAGCACTTTTGGAAATATTAATTGAACCATTGTTGGTCTTTAAGTCTTCAATAGTGGAAGTAATATTAGTATTGTCATCAGTAATGGACAGAACTCGACCTAAACGTTTATTAGCTGATTTAGCAATCAGTTTAGCTTTCTTTAGAGCATCAGCATAAACATCCTGACGAAGTTTTTCTTCAACGTTCTTAATATTTTCAGATTCAAAAGTAATATTAGAGACAGTTGTGGCTCCATAGGTGTAAAACTTTTTGATTAAATTATCTAAATCATCAGTTTTACTAGTTTTAACACTGAAAGCATTAGCTATTGAAAAACTTGTTCCTGTAGAAGTAATTTGATAAAAAGTTTTTTTGATTTCCATATTTGGATCACCAAATTCTTTAGCAACACCAATCAGACGATTGATGCCATTATTACCATCATCAATAGCTAAAGAGACTTCATTCCCTACATTAACCCGAGTGACCACAAATTTAACTGAATCTGGTTGAGCAGAAATGTCGGCCTGACCGGTGACAGAAATAGTGGAGATATTACTGTTCGTTTTTAGAAAAGTGAAAATACTAAAAACAGCAATAATAATTAAACATCCCATGGTAATAAATTTGGGAAGATTTTTTTGGTTTGAAGTTTCAGTTGTATTTAAGTTTTCCATATCTACTACAAGAATAGGTTATTCTGGGAAAAATTCAAGATAATCAATTAGCTAAACGATTGTTTCTTGATTTCAACTAGACCCTCTTCAAGGTTTTTGAAATTTAGGCCTAAAGATTTGGCTTTTTGATTGGAGGTAATTAAAGTTTTTTGCCAGGGGCGAGAACCCTCGGGTTGAGATTTGATATATTCGTCTAGGCTAGATGGTTTAACTAAATTTTGATCAAGATTAAAAACTTTGGCCACTAATTTGGCCATTTCGTATGGAGAATGAGATGATGAACCGACTAAATGATAAATACCTGTATTTTTATTTTCTAGAAAATACCCCAAAGCAGTGGCAATATCATCAATAAAAGTATAGGTACAAATTTGATCAGAAAATAATTTGACTTCTTCACTATTTTGAAGTTTAGTTAAAACTTTTCGGATAATATCGGGTTTGGTATCAAATTTAGCTCGATAAGGATAAGTAATACGAGAAATATTGTAATTTTTGTAACCTGAATCAGTAATGACTTTTTCTCCTAAATATTTGGTTTCGCCATACCATTCGATTGGGTTTGGAGTATCTGTTTCTAAATATGGAGTAGTTTGATTGCCATCAAAAATAAAATCAGTGGAGATATAAATTAAATATTGGTTATATTTTTGAGCTAATTCTAAAATATTTTGAGTCCCTTGAACATTGAGTTGATAACAAATAGCAGATTTGTCCCCTCTTTGTTCCCAAGCAACGTTGGTATCGGTAAAAGCAGCCATATGTAAAACAGCCACGGCGTCTTTATTAGTCTCAAAAGCTTTAGTTAAACTTTCTTTATCAAGTAAATTTACACCAGTATCTAGAGAAAAATCAATAAATTCAAATTTATCTTTTAATAATTCAACTATACGAGTACCTACTAAACCTGAAAGACCTGTACCAATGATTTTTGGTTTGGTCATATTTACCAATTGATTTTTAACAATTCATCTTTGACTTGAGAAAATGTTGGCCAAGCTTGATCTTTTGGAGAAAGAATTGGATTACCGTCGGTAAACCAAGAGATATTTAACTCTGGATCATTCCACAAAAGTCCACTTTCAGATTCTTTGTTATAGAAACTGCTGCATTTATAGAGGAAATCAACAGTTTCACTGATAACATAAAATCCATGAGCAAAACCCTTTGGGATAAAAAACATTTTTTTATTTTCAGCAGAAAGATGAGCGGCTTCCCATTTACCAAAAGTTGGAGAATTGGGACGAATATCAACAGCAATATCAACTACTTCACCCTGAGTTACTCGAATTAATTTGTCTTGAGCAAATGGCGGCTTTTGAAAATGAAGACCACGAAGAACTCCTTGTGATGAATGAGAATGATTATCTTGGACAAATTCGACATCTATACCATTGTCGGCAAAAACTTTTTTGGAATAAGTTTCCATAAAAAAACCTCGATCGTCTTGGTAAACTTGAGGTTCGATAGTAACAATACCTTCGATTTGACTTTTGATAAAGTTCATTTTGATTATTTTTTTAAACTATTAAGTTTTTTATAAAATTCTTCAGCTTCAGCTTTGGTTTCTTGCCACCAAATGGTATTGGCTGAATACCAATCAATGGTTTGTTTTAAACCAGATTCTAGATCATATTGAGGTTCCCAACCAAGTTCTTTATTGATTTTGTCCCAATTAACGGCATAATTATCATGAGCGGGACGATCGTCAACATATTCAATAAAAGATTCATCTTTACCCATGAGTTTAAGCATAAGTCTGACTAATTCCATATTGGAAGTACCTTTTTTTAGACCACCAATACAATAAGTTTCTCCAATTTTGCCTTTTTCTAAAATAAGTTCGATGGCCCGACAATGATCTTCGACATGAAGCCAATCACGGAAATTTAAACCCTGACCATAAACTTTAATTTTTTGATCGGTTAAAAGATTGGTAATCGATCTGGGAATCATTTTTTCGGGGTGTTGATAAGGACCGTAATTATTGGAACAATTACTGATTGTAGCTGGAAGTCCAAAAGTTTTATAAAAAGATCGAACTAAATGATCAGAGGAAGCTTTGGAAGCAGAATAAGGGCTAGAAGGATCATAAGGAGTTGATTCTCTAAATTGATCGCTTGATCCCATTTCAATAGAACCAAACACTTCATCAGTAGAGATATGATGGAAACGCTTATTGTATTTTTTGGCAGCCATTAAAAGATTGTAGGTACCCAAAACGTTGGTGCGGACAAAAAGAGATGGATCATCGATGGATCGATCAACATGAGATTCAGCGGCAAAATGAACAATAGTATCAACTTGAGAAACTAAATCGTCAACTAATTTTTCGTCTAAAATATCGCCTTTAATAAATTGATAGTTTGATTTTCCCTCAAATTCGGTTAAATTTCGAGGGTTGGCAGCATAAGTCATCTTGTCGAGATTAATTATCGAATCTTCGGGATGATTTGAAAACCAATGCTTAATAAAATTTGAACCGATAAAGCCAGATCCACCAGTGATTAGAAGTTTCATAGTAAACCCATTATATGTCAAAAAGAGGGTTTTGTGTAATTTTAGGTTTAACTAAATCCCATAATTATTGATTTATTTAGTATTATAGGGTATAATTGTTCGAATTATTGAAAATCTATTCAAAACGAATTTATAGACAATAATCTCGCACATTAAAATAGGATTGTTGATTTAATAAGTGGAAACTTGATTCTAATTTTTTAGATTTAGATTCCCACTTATTAAAAAATAAAAAAGAAAGGTTAGGTAGTGTCTTATGTCGTCTATTAAAAAAATCACGGAGGTTACAGTACCTGCAGACAAAAAATGTGGATGGACGCCGACGATTGAAGGAGATCGAATCGTTGGGTTTAAAAACCCCAGCCTTGGTTCTTTTACACACTCGGCAATGTTGAAGGATGATGGAACTTTCGCCTACGACTTTATGTTGTGGGATGATGGACCTATCGATCCAACAACTGGGTTAGCAACCCCCGGAGCAATCACTGTACCAGTGAGAAAAGGTGATGATGGCAAGTATTATGTCAGATGTTTCCAGCAAGAACGACCGGTTATCTATGACCATATCAACGGTGTCCAAGGTGTAACCTGCTACTCTTTCCCTGGCGGTTTTGCCATATATACAGGCGAATCACCTGAAGCTGTTTCTCGTCGAGAATCGCTTGAAGAGGCTGGAATCAAACTGATCGACGTCAAGCCGGTTGGTTATGCTTCTGCAAACAGAGCAAACACCAGAACTTGCCCCAACTATTTTATTGCCGCATACGAGCAAATAAAGCAAACTGTTGCACCTGAAGGAGAAAAAATCTTTGGAAATTTTGAATTTCCAATTGAAGATTTTCCGCTGGGCATGGATGGTCTCGTCAACAACGCTTGGGCCTTCGCAATAAAATACCTGCTCTACAACAATAACAATCCTGTTTAGAACCCGCCCCGGAGAGGAAATGATGCGTAAGCATTATTTTCAATCCGGGGTTTTAATTTGGAAAAATTTAAAACTAAAAATCCCCCACTGGAGTGAGGGATTTAAAAATTAAAATAAATTTTATTCTTCGGCTTCGGTTGGAGTAGCTGTGACTTTTTTAGTTGGAGTGGCTGTGGCTGTTTTGGTTGGAGTAACAGTAGTCTTGACAGATGAAGAAGATTTACTTAAATCAGTACCAATAGTAAAAACAACATCATAAGTAGAACTAGATTTTAGATCACTAGTATATTCTCCAGCAAAAAAGTCTCCTAAATTAGATTCAAAATAGGAAGCAACTTCTTTGGTTTTAGCTTGAACAGAATTTTCTGTAGCATTAGCACTAGCGTTACCAACGGTAACGTTTTCAAAACCTAGACCAACTAATTTTGATTTGATAGTAGCAGCTTGACCGTTAATATCGGTAGCATTTAAAACTTGGATTTTAATATCCTTATCAACTTCAGCTAAGGTAACCATTGGAGTTGGAGTTGATTCAATAGTATTTTCAACAATAGTTGTTGGAGTAATATCTTGAGTAGTTTTATCGGTATCTTCTGAGTTTTTACTAGATACAAAATAAACTATAAAAGAAACTAGGGCTGCTGTAAAAATAAGAACAGCAATGATTGGCAATATATTTTTCTTATTATTCATTTTTTTAACTCCCGATGAATTAATATCTTGGGGATTATTGATTATAACACTAAACTCACCCAAAACAGGCAAAGGTAAATTAGCAGATTTATTTAAATTCTGAGCAATTTGACTCTCATTATAGGAAGTTTTTTCAATTTCAGCGGTAGTAATAATTTCTAAGTCTTTATTTTCTGGATAATAAACTTTGTTGGCAGGGGTGGAAAAATAAAGATTGGAATAATTAATAGTCTTTTGAATATCTAGTGATGAACCTTTGAAATTATTAGTCAGATAAACAATGTTATTTTTAGATAATAAAAGAGTATATTCATTGTCATTAAGTGGATAAATTAAGAAAAATTGATTGGTATAAATATGTGAAAGGACTTTGGAAATAGCGCTAGAAACTGAAGTGAAATTGTTTATTTGAAGACTAAGTTTAGTTAAGTTATTCCTAAGAATAGCCATTTTTGATACATCAAAAATAGTTGATTGAATTATGGTTTTGTTGGTTTCTTGAATTAAAGTGTAATTAATTGACTCTGGATCAATTTTAAAAGGAACAAAACTCTCAGCTAGACCAATTACTTCTTTTTTGTCGATTTGATCAATTTTGGTGTCATAAATGAATGATTTAGTGAGAATGACATCATCTGGTAATAAAACAGAACATTCATTAATTTTATTTTGAGAAAGATAGTTGGTTAGGGATTCAAGATCTTTATCGCTATTTTCTTGCCACAAATTAATATCCAAAGTGAAATGGTTATTTTCTTTTTTATCAATATAAATTTCTAAGGATTTATCTTTTGGCCAAAAGACCACTTTGGGTTTAGAAAACAATGACATATAGTATAAGTATAACAAAAACCCTCTCTAAACAATATCAGAGAGGGTTTTAAAATTTAAATCAAAATTACCAACGTAAATGAGCGAAAGCTTTGTTAGCATCGGCCATACGTTCGACTTCTAATCTTTTGGCAACAGCAGCACCGGAATTATTGAGAGCATCATTAATTTCAGCAGCTAATTTTTCAGCAAAAGAATGGAATTGTTTGTTGGCACGAGCTCTAGCGGCGGTAATAAACCATCGAATAGCTAATGAGTTTTGACGATTACCTCGAACTGGAGTTGGAACTTGATAAACAGCACCACCAATACGACGAGGACGAACTTCAACTTTAGGACGAATATTTTCTAAAGCTCTTTCAATGACATCAATTTCTGACTCATTTGGAAAGTCTTTTTTAATAAGATCTAAAGCTTGATAAATTTGTTTCTCGGCAACAGCTTTTTTACCATCCATCATGGCATAATTGATTATTTTAGAAATAGTGACGCTACCATAAATGGCATCTGGTTCCACTTTTCTAATTTTACTGGTTCCTTTTCTAGACATTTTTATTTATAAAGTAATAATTAATTTGATTTAACTGATGGTTTCTTGGCACCATATTTACTACGAGATTGAAGACGACCTTCAACCGCACCAGCATCGAATTTACCTCGAACAACATGATAACGGACACCAGGTAAATCTCGGACACGACCTCCACGAATAGAGATAATACTGTGCTCTGCAAGGTTGTGACCTATACCGGGAATATAAGCAGTAACTAAGTTACGATTGCTTAATTTAACTTTACAAATTTTTCGTAAAGCTGAATGTGGTTTTTTTGGAGTCATAGTTTTGACCACAGTAACGACTCCTTTTTTAAAAGGATTAATACTAGTGACAAAATTATTTTTGACACTATTAAAATTTTTACGAAGAGCACCAGTTTTAAGTTTCTTAATTCTGACAACTCGACCTTTTTTTATAAGTTGATTAAATGTTGGCATATTTTTATTGATTTTGATGCTTACTCACAGGAATAAGACGTCCGATAATAACATTTTCCTTTAAGCCAATCAAGTTGTCGACTTCAGCTATTAAGGAAGCTTCGGTTAATACACTAGTGGTTTGTTGGAACGAAGCAGCAGAAAGCCATGATCCAGTACTTAGAGCAGACTGAATAAGACCTAACAAAACTCGTTTTCCAACAGCTAGTTTACCCTTTTTGGATTCAATCTCTTTATTAGCAGCATTGAATACCGCCATAGTAATGATTTGGCCAAATAAGAAATTAGTATCACCTGGGTCTTCAATTTTAATTTTGCCACTCATTTCTTTAACTATGACTTCCAAATGTTTATCGTGGATAGTAATACCCTGAGATTCATAAACACTTTGGATACTGTTAATAAGATATTTTTGAGCAGCTTCAATGCCTTTAACAGACATGATTTCTCGTACATCAAGAGAACCAGAACATAATTGAGTGCCCTGGCCAATAAGATCACCATCGGCAACTAAGAGATTAGCATTTAATGGCAAGATATAAGTAATTACTTTTGCAGTATTATTTTCATCTTTACCAGTAAGCTTAATTTCATAACCATCAATAGTTTCTTTAACTTTAACTTTACCGTTAATTTCGGCTAAAGGTGAAGGAACCTTTGGCATACGAATTTCGAATAATTCTTGGATACGTGGCAAACCTTGGGTAACGTCGGTTCCAACGACTCCTCCAGTGTGTTTGGTACGAAGGGTAAGCTGAGTACCTGGTTCACCAACTGATTGAGCAGCGATAGTTCCAACTGGAACACCAATATCAACTGCTTTTCGAGTAGATAAATCCCAACCATAACATTTACTACAAAGACCAGTTTCAGCACTACAAGTGAGTGGAGAGCGAACATCTACTGTTTGAATTTCTTTAGATTCGATTAATTCAACAGCATTATGATCAATTAAAGTACCTTTTTCTAAAATAACTTTTTTGGTTTTTGGATCAATAACATCATTGGCTAAATATCTACCTAAGATACGTTTACCAAAATATCTTTCTCGACCTTTTTCGTTAGCATCAACCGTAATAAATTTGTCAGTACCACAGTCATCAATTCTAATAATAGAAATATGAGCAGCATCAACTAATCTTCTGGTTAAGTAACCAGCGTCTGCAGTTTTAAGAGCGGTATCGGCTAAACCTTTACGAGTACCTCTGGCACCAGTAACATATTCAAAAACTGATAAACCTTCACGGAAATTTGATTTTGTTGGAAGTTGAACGATTTTACCGGTAGGATCGACCATAAGTCCTCTCATACCAGAGAGCTGTTTGATTTGATCTTTGGATGCACGTTTGATACCTGCGGCAGAAACGATACGAATTGGAGAATCAACGTCAAGAGTAGCCCAAGTTTTTTCAGCAATTTCTTCAGTTTTTTCTAACCAAAGATTTTGTGAAAGACGTTTCTTTTCTTCGTTACTGATTAAACCAGATTTATAATTGTCTTCGATTTCAGCAACTTGTTTGTTGGCTTGTTCAATAATTTTTTCTTTACCAGCTAAATATCCACAATCTGACATAGATAATGAAATACCAGAAAGAGTGAAACCTTTGAAACCAATTTCTTTGAGAGAATCGATTAATTTAACAGTTTTAATACGACCAGCAATTTCAAGAGATTTAACAACTAAATCGTTAAGAGCTTTTGAACCAGCCATAGCTTCGTTAACATAACCAAATTCTTTTGGAAGAATTTTATTAAACCAAATTCGACCAAAAGTAGTTTTAATGAGTTTATCGTTGATTTTAACAACAATTAATTCTCTTAATTCAATTTTTTTGGATTGATAAGCTAATTCTGCTTCGTTTTTATCAGCAAAAATTGACAAACCTTCGAAACCTTCTTTAGTTTCTTTTTCTAAATCCTCTGAACGAACTGAAGTGATGTAGTAACATCCGACAGCCATACCTTGAGTAGGAATAGAAATTGGGGTACTATCGGCAGGTTTTAATAAGTTACGAGAAGGTAACATTAATGTTCTAGCCTCTTTTTGAGACATGTCGGAAAGTGGTAAATGAACACCCATTTGGTCTCCATCAAAGTCAGCGTTAAAACCTTTACAAACACATGGATGTAAACGAATGGCTAATCCATCGACTAAAACTGGTTTAAAAGCTTGAATTGAAAGTTTATGAAGAGTTGGAGCACGATTTAACAAAACACATTTGTTTTTAGTAACTTGTTCCAAAATATCATAGACTTCGTTGACACGACGATCAATTAAGTTTTTAGCACTTTTAATGTTTGGGGCAATTCCACTAACCATTAAATCACGAAGAATGAATGGTCTGAACATTTCCAAAGCAATTTCTTTTGGTAAACCGACTTGATCAAGGTGAAGTTCTGGACCAACAACGATAACTGAACGACCAGAATAATCGACACGTTTACCAAGTAAGTTACGTCGGAAACGTCCTTTCTTACCTCTCAAAAGATCAGATAATGATCGAGGAACTCTCTTTAAACTCTTTCGTTTATTTTTAGAACTTTTTTGAGCGTCAATTAAAATATCAACTGATTCTTGAAGCATTCTTTTTTCATTTCGTAAAATGATTTCTGGAGCTCCAAGTTTTAGTAATTTTTTAAGACGATTGTTACGATTGATTAAACGACGATATAAATCATTTAAATCAGAAGTAGCAAAACGACCACCAGTAAGTTGAACCATTGGACGAAGATCTGGTGGTACAACTGGAACATTAGTCAATACCATTGAACTTGGTTTAATTTCGTTTTCAATCATGCCGTTTAAAATACGGATTTTGTACATGATTTTCTTTTTCTTAAGTTTAGAACTGGTTTTATTGAGTTCTTTTTTAAGATTTTTAACTGTTTCAACTAAATCAATCTTGTCGAGGACTTCATATAAACTTTCAGCACCCATTTTAGCTTCAAAGAAAATATCAGCTTTAAATTGAGAAAGATAAAAACTTTCTTCATCAGAAAGAGTGGTTAAAACTTGAATAGATTGAATCTTATCTTCAAGATATTTAATTAAACCTTCAATGCGATTTTTCTCACTAAGAGCTTTGTTTTCTAATTTTTGAATATCTTGTTTTAACTTAACAGTTCTTTCTTCTTGAGCAATTAAAAGTTGATCTTTATTTTTAATTTTTTTCTTAAGCTCTTTTTTCTCTTCTTCAGTTTGATCAGTTTTTAACTCGACCATTTTTTTAGTATCAACATCAATTTGTTCCAATCTTTGTTGAGAATGTTGATGTAAATTTTCAACAGCTTCTTTTCTTTTGGAATCATCAACTGAAGTAACTAAATATTTGGTGAAATAAACAACTGATTCAAGATCTTTTTGAGGAACATCAAGAATAACTCCGATTGGAGATGGTGTATTGCGAAGGTACCAAAGATGAGTAACTGGAGCAGCTAAGTTAATGTGACCCATTCGTTCACGTCGAACTTTAGAAGTAGTAACTTCAACTCCACAGCGGTCACAAATTACACCCTTAAAACGAATTTTCTTGTATTTTCCACAATAACATTCGTAATCACGTGAAGGTCCAAAGATTTTTTCACAAAAAAGACCATCTTTTTCAGGTCTCCAACTACGATAATTAATTGTTTCTGGTTTTGTAACTTCACCATGAGACCAAGAAAGAATATCTGCAGGTGAGGCTAATTTGATTTTGAGTCCATCAAAATCAATAATATTTTTAAAATTAAACATTATTCTTCCTCCTTTATATCATCTAATGATGCCGATTCATCGGTAATATTTAATCCTTCAGCTTCATCCTCGGCGGGGATAGATGCTAAAGTTTCATTTACTTCTAAACTAATTTCTGGTTCGACAGGAACATCTGTTTCGTTAGTACCAATAAGATCAGTAGCTTCTTTTATACCAACTGGAGAAATATCTAGAGCTAAACCAGCAAGTTCTTTAGTTAAAACTTTGAAAGATTCTGGAATGGCTGGTTCAGGAATTTCCTGACCCTTGATAATGGCTTGAAAAGTATGAGTTCTACCCTCAACATCATCTGATTTGATAGTTAACATTTCTTGAAGAGTATGAGCAGCACGATGTGCTTCAAGAGCCCAAACTTCCATTTCTCCTAAACGTTGACCTCCCATACGAGCTTTTCCTCCAAGAGGCTGTTGAGTAACCAAAGAATATGGACCAGTAGCACGAGCATGAACTTTATCATCAACCATATGAACAAGTTTAAGAATATAACCAATACCAACAACAGATTTTTGGTGGTATGGTTCACCAGTTCGTCCATCATAAAGTTGGATTTTTCCATCTTCTGGAAGACCAGCTGATTTTAATTCTTGACCAATTTGTTCTTCGCTATATTTTTCAAAAACTGGAACAGCATATTTTTTGTTTAAATAAAGGCCAGCGTGAGCTAAAGTTGTCTCTAAAATTTGTCCCAAATTCATACGAGAAATAACTGAAATTGGAGACATAACTAAATCGATTGGAGTACCATCTTCAGTTCGAGGCATATCATATTGAGGCATAATACGACAAAGAACACCTTTATTTCCATGACGTCCGGCAATTTTGTCTCCTTCTTGAATACGTCGGATTTGAGCGACATAAACTTTGACAATTTTATTAACACCTGGATCGAGTTCGTCACCTTGATCTTTGTCTAAGATATCAACTTTAATTACAACACCACCTTCGCCGTTGGCAACTCTTAACGAAGTATCTTTAACTTCACGAGCTTTTTCACCGAAAATTGCGCGTAATAATCTTTCTTCTGCAGATAATTCTTTTTCCCCACGAGGTTCAACTTTACCAACTAAAATATCATTTGGACCAACATTGGCACCAATCAT
>JAEZTF010000002.1 GCA_023443725.1 Candidatus Parcubacteria bacterium | reverse complement strand
ATTACTAATATCAATAAAACGAATTAAAAAAGCAATAACAATTATTAATGGCAAAATTATTTTATGGATTTTCATATGCATAAAAAGTGGAAATACCACTAACATTACTAAGTGGAATAAATTGATTAAATTCTGGTTTTTTATCTATCCCCTGACGATATATTTCTTCTTGAGAAAAAATTCCTAAAGTTCCAGGGTGATCTTTAATAAAATTGAATTGAGCGGTTTCAAATTGAATATTATCGATTATTTTAACCTTACCAGTATCAAGCGAAGCGTCTTCTAATTTTGCTTGTTGTTGATATTTTTGAGGTGGATATTGGGAATAAAACAAATAATAAATATATGGCTGATGATAGTAATCAGTTATATAAATACGATTAAAACGATTTTGATTTTTAATAACATAATTAACAGCTTGCTTATATCCATAAAGATAATCAATTGGACTCTTTTGAACCATATGATTGAGATATAAATCAAAATAATATTTGAAAGATAAAAGATAGACTAAAATTATTATTAAAATAATAAACTTAGACTTAAATTTTTCAAAAAATGCAAATAATCCTAGTGAAATAAAATATATTAGCGGAATAGATAACGACATAGAACGAACTGCCTGAATAGAATCTCTGGTTAGTGCAGCTGGAATAGGGGCCACGATTAACCAAAGAAAAAAGAATAAATTTAAATTATCTATTTTTTTTCGACTTAAACCAAAAAATAACCCAATAACTAGAAATATTAAACTTGGATAAAGAATGACACCAATGTATGGAGCTGAATGTCGAGGATTTTGCCAGTCACCTTCAAAAGCAAGGAATCTAGGAGAAAAATGATTAAAGTAACGAGAAAGAAAATTTCTAATAAAAAATATTGGTTGGCTGTAAAAAACAGTATAGTCTAGTTTGTTGGTTTCATTGATGATAGTTTGGGTTTCGATTTCTGATCTAGGATAAGAAAAGAGACTAACTACTTTTAAACGATTAGAATTGTTGCCAAAAAGTAAGCCGTAAGCTATGGGTAAAGCAAAAATACCTAAAGGAATGATGAAATTTACAATAGTCTTTTTTATATTTAATGATTTAAGATTTAAAATGAAAAGAATAAGTATAAGAAATAAACTAATCATTTTACCGGCTTGATAGGTGAAAAGAGTAAGTCCGAAAATAATGGCAGAAAGTAATAAATATTTTGATTTTTGACGATTCAGATAACGATAAAAATAAAAACAAGCTAAAACAAGTTCAAAAGTAAGAATGTTGGTTTCCCAAGCACCTCGACTAAAGTGAATATTGTATGGATTAAAAGCAGTTATTAGGGCAGCTATTAGAGCAACTTTGTGTGATTTTGGACTAATTTCTTTAATTAATAAATATATTAGAAGAGGTAGTAAGGCACCTAATATAACGGAAGGTAATCTAGTAGTTAATTGATTTAAGCCAAAAAGTTTTATAAAAGGGAGACAAAGATAGACATAAAATCCTGGTTTATAGTCACCAAAAGATTTAAAAATAATTGGTAATATTTGACCATATTCATCTTTACCAGTTTCTAAAATTGAATAAGCATTGTAACCTAAGGCTGCCTCATCCCAAAGCAATGAAGGGTAATTATTAACCTGATAAATTCTGATTAAAAATGCAATTACAACTATTAAAGCTAATAATATTTTATTTTTTATTTTCATTTAATTAGTCTTTACAAACCAAAAAGCTGGTTTATTGTTTAAAAAATTTATTTTTTTAATAATTTGATCCTCTGGTATTTTGGCATCCAAAAAATCCCATGGAGAAGCAATTAAAAGAGTATTTGGTTTGGTTGAGTCTACTCTCCAAGTAATTCGGTGAAATGATATATTTTCTACATATAATCTATCACTAGTTGATCGAGCATTTATAAATTTTTGGGGATCCATCTGACAATAGAATAAAACATAAAGATAAGGTAATCCAGTGTTAAGTGGACCGTCACTACCAAAAGTATCAGAAATTATAATTTCTTGATATTTGTCTTTATTTTGACAAACATAATTACCTATCTCTTTAAAACCATATTGCCAATATTCAGAAAAATGTTTTGGAAATTGGTAAAAGTAAATATCAGTAAAATAAAAAACGTTAATGGATAAAATAATAAAATAAAAAATTAAAATTAATTTAGATTTTAATTCTATAAGTGTTTCATATCCTTTGGCAATAATTATTGCAAATGCTGGTATCCAGACTAAAGCTCGAAGAGGATGATGCTCATTCATGGTCAAAGATGCAGGTAACGGACCCAATAAAAACCACAATAAAACCATTTTTTTTATAAGTTTATCTTTAGATTTTACTAAAGAAAAAACACCAAAAAAGAAAAGAGGTAAATCAATTAAATAAAGTAATCCTGAGTTTGGATAGCCTATCTTTGTTAACTCTAGCCCATTCCAAAATAAAAATTCAAAATTAAAATAATTAAGATATTTTCCTAACCAATGTCTGAAAATTAAGTAATAATCGTTATTAAAAATAAAGTCTAAATTGTTTTTGTAAATTCCATTGTGTAAAGAATTACTAAGAGTTGTTTCTCTAATGATTGAGGTGGATACAGCTCGTGTTTTTATGGCTGGAGTTAAAAACGTAAGTTTTATAAAAGGAATGGCAAAAATAGACAAAGTAATTAATCCAATAATTAATTGTTTTTTATTTTTTAGAATATTTATTTGACGACGATAGAAAACTATTAATCCTAATACAAATAAAGGAACAAAAAGTCTTTCGGCGTGATAAGCCCAAACTGACAAACTAAAAGATATTATCCAAATGATTATTTTCCAAGTTTTTTGATTTTCAATCCAATTGATAAACATGTATGTACCAAAAACTAAAAAAAATAAGGCAGTAATTGCTTCAAAACTAGCGCGGGAAAAATGGATATGCCAAGGTAAAATAGCTAACCAAATACCAGTTAGATAAGCAGCGGTAGGCTTTATTTTTAATTTTATTAATAAAAGCACTAATATAATTGGTGTTAATGATCCGAGTAAAGCTGATGGAAATCTGGTAGCAAATTCATTTAACCCAAATAAGTATATCGATGGAACAGTAAGGTAAACATTTACTGGAGGTTTGTAATCCCCTGTTGATTTAAAGGCTAAGGGAAGAAATTCACCATATTCATCGGTACTAGTTTTAAGAATTGAATAGGCATTGTAGGCAATAGCAGTTTCATCCATTGAAAGGCTGACTGGATATTTGATTAGATTCCAAAATCTAAACAAGACACTAACTGAAAAGATTATTATTAATATAATATTCTTTTTCATAAATTTGAAATGTAAATAACTTTGAAAAACAAAAATAAACTATATACTACAAGAGTGATTAAAAACCATAATAATGGTTTTTTCTTCCAATAGGAAAGTTCATATGAACTGGAATATATATATAAAGATGCCACTGGAAAAGAAAAATAAAGACTTGATTGACCTGTTATATAACTTAAGAAACAAGAAATTGGAAATAAAAGTAATATTTTATGTTTTTTGTTTTTGATTAGTCTGAAAATACCAAAAAATGAAATCGGAAGAAGTAAAAAAGGTATTGGTTCTGTTTGAGGAGGAGAATCTGTTTGACCAGATCCAGATTGAAAATAAAATCTAGGATTTAGAATATTGAGAAAATAAAAAGCTTCATCAAACACAAAACGACTTTTGTTGTAGAAAAAGAGACCAACTAATTTTCTGCCTTGAGTTATATCATTCCATCTAGATTCGTCGATATATTTAGTATTTCTTAAAATAGAAGTAGTTTTGTTTTTGATATAAAAACTGGTTTTGGAATATTCAATAAAGGGATTGTTGTGATTTACGAATTGCCACCAAAATAATGGTGAAATAATCAAAAGAAACATAAATATTTTAAGTTTAGTATTCATGGATTTATTTCTAATATTTCAAAAGCAACTTGACCATTTAAAAAATTAATAGTTTTAATTAGCCGACTATTGTCTTTATTGTAATTGTTTGGTGAAGTGATTAGAAGTGTTTTTGAATTTACCGATTTAGTTTTCTCTTGAATCTCCCAATCATTGATAAACTTGAATTTATCAAAAGCATTGACCCAATACCAAGTGGCGTGATAATCCCAATTTAACTTGGGATCTTTTTGATACGATGATGGGTTCCAAGGCCAATAAAAAAGAATAAACTCATGAGCTTCTCCATACTTTTTGGTAAAAATTATTTGATCATAATCGTGATAATTATCTTTAATAAAATTAACCGTTTGCTGGTAGCCATATTGCCAGGAAGATGAATAGTTTTTTGAGTAATCAATATATTTAGGCCAAAAAGTTGCTAGTCCAATTAGAATAGTGGCTATTAAATAAAAAACAGATATTTTTGAATGTTTTTTTTGTAGATAAATAAAACCAAGACTGATGATAATTATTGTAGTAGGAATAAAGATTATACTTCTGAGAATGTGTGGAGCATCTCTAGTAATACTTGATGGAAGAGGAGAAATTAGCCAATAAAAAAGAATTAATTGAAGATTTGATTGTTTAAAATTTTTAAAAATATAAATTAATCCTAATAATAAAAAAGGAATAAATAATGGAGAAATAAGATAGAATCCTGGCAAACTGAATTGATAATGATTACCACCGTTAAAAAATAAAAATTGAGGATTGAAATGACTTAGATAATTTTTGGTAGCTGCCAAAGTAAAATAAGTAACTTTATTGACTAAAAATCGGGGATAAATTTGTCGAAGTTCGTTGATATGATTAATAGAGCCTGAATCTAACAATGAAACCCATTGATAACGAGCTTGTCCTGACTGATTTAATATTTGGAATGAAGCTAACCCAACTAAAAAAATAAAAGGTAAGAATTTATAAAAGTTTTTTTTGAAATTAAACTTAGTTGTAATTAATAAGTAAATCAATGAAATAAAATAAAAAGGTAATAGAACTCGACTACTATTGTAAGTAAAAAGACTTAAACCAAATATAAAGCTACTCCAACCAAATTTATGATTAATTAAAAAATATAAACTTAAACAAAACAAAAGCATAAAAAGATTAGCTTCTAAGGCAATTCGCGAAAGAAAAATAGTTGTTGAAGAAAAAGCAGTAATAATTAAACCAAAATATGGAATAATACTTTTCTTATTAATTATTTTTTTAAGAATTAAATAGATAATTAACGGAACAATGGATCCTGCCAAAATAGAAACCAATCTAATTGAAAATTGATTGAGACCAAAAAATAAAACTGAAGGAACTGTGAGATAGATATATAAAGGTAATTTAAAATCACCAAAACAGCGGAAAATTGTAGGAAAACTTATCCCCCATTCGTCCTTACCGGTCTTAAGAATTGAATAAGCGTTGTAGCCATGAGAAATTTCATCCCAATTTAAACTTGGTGGAAGTTGATTGATCTGATAGAAACGAATAAAAAGACCAAGTAATAAAACTAAAACAATTAATAATTTTGATTTCATTTTTTAGTTTTATAGATATAAATAGAAGCTTCTACTTTTGATTTGGATGGATAGTAGATAATAAAATCTGGTTTGGTATCTCTAAATTCTTCTGGTCGACCAATTATTAAAGCATTTGGTAGTTGAGAATCGGAAACTATATTAATCTCTCGAAAAATAAATTTATTTAAATTATATTCGCCTAATTGATCTAAGAATGACAGACCGTCTTTTTGATATTTTAACCAATTAACAGATTCTGACTGAACTACTAAGGGATTAACTTGGTTAAAAAAGTTTACATATGCTTGGGGTTCCGATAATTTACGAGAATAAATAATTTGATCGACTTGTTGATTTTTTATAAATTCATTGGCTTGTTGATGACCAAAAAGCATACCTGGAGCTAATATTTGATTTCCTTGAAAATAATATCTTTGTAAAAAAATCAAACTAGTAAAGATATAAACTGAAGTTATCGCCAATTTGCTAATAAATTGAAATTTAGAATTTATTTTTGAAATAAAACTAACTAACCCAAATGCAGAAAAAATTTGAATAAAGGGCATCATTAACGAAACTCGGTTGGCAGAATATTGCCCTTTGGCAATAGCGGCAATTAATGGTGGTATCAAAATGGTAGTTAAGAGGAAATATATATTTCTTTTACTCTTATCCCCTTTTGATTGAATTAAAAATATTAGAGATAAGAAAAAACCAATGCCAGGAATTAAACCTAAAACTCCATAACCAGGAAGCATGCCATAAGTGGTCTCACCGGCTCCTTGAGTAATTAAAAATTGGGGTGAAAGATAAGAAAAATAGTTGTGAGCAAATGTTTCGTAAAGGTAAATAATTTTGTTATAAAACATTTTAACAACAAGATATGGTAGACCTGATTGAGTCATTTCAAATTGACTGTCAGATACATAAGACCATTTATCAGTAGGATTAAAAATAGCAATATCTCCAGTACGACTAGTTTCAACTAGTTGGTTGTTATAAAAATTAAAAAACAGAAAAAATAAAAAGGAAATCAAAACAGTTATTAAAACTTTTTTTTGTTGATAAATTTTTTGATAAAAAATAAAGAAAATTAAAAATAATGGAGTAAAAATTTTGGCTGAATGATAGGTAAATAAGCTAAGACCAAAAAGCATTCCAGAAAGAATAGTTAAATATAGATTATTTTTCTTTTGGGCCAACAGTAGAAGGTATGTGCCTAAAGAAATTATAAAAACTACTAAATTGGCTTCTAAAGCAATTCGAGACATAGGTAAACTCCATGGGGAAATGGCCACAAATAAGGCCGATAAAATACTTATAGTTGAATTTTTGAATAAGCTAGAAGCAATTAAATATGTTAGTAAGATAGTAAAAATAGATAAAAAGGCATTGGGAAAACGAACAGCAAAAGTATTTAAACCAAATAATTTTACACTAGGAATCATAAGAAGAGTTTGTATTGGTGGTTTATAGTCTCCAAAAGAACGAAGATTTAGCCAATTAGAGTTGCCCCACTCATCTTTACCAGTTTGAATAATGGAATAAGCGGTATAACCTTGAGCCAATTCGTCTGGAGTATAAGAATTGGGTAAATTTGAAAGATGAAATAGTCTTAAAAAAGCACCAACTACTAATATGGAGACCAGAATTATTTTATTTTTCATATTTTTTGGATAATTTGAGCAAATATAGTTTTATTGGGATAATATACTGTTTTAATTGTTTTAAATCCTTCTAATGGTTTTTGTGAAAAGTCCATATCACCGGGAATATCTTTACCTTGAAAAAGAATAAAAGTGTCACTTGTTTGTGAATTATTGCTTACTTGATTTAATACGTCACGATCACCCCAATTATCAATAAAATAAATATTTTCTTTTAAAGAAAAACCATTATAGTTAAAAACTATACTTTTTTGGGATGAATCATTCAAAGGATTTTGTAAAAGTTTTTGATAAAAAACAAAAGGTAATAATGAATTATATTTAGTGTTGCTGATATAAAGACGAGAATATTGTTTTGGAATATTGGTTAAAATTTCTTTATAACCATAATTCCAATGTTCAAAAGAATCTTTTGGATAGCGATAAAAATATTCATGACAATAAAAAGAAAGTTCAAATATAAAAGTAAAACTAAGTATTACTAAAATTAGTTTTGAAAATGTTTTTGAAGATGCTAAAGCTAAAATTCCCTGAGCGATAAAATAAACTAAAGGAGGAAGCATAACAAAAAGTCTAGTTGGATGATGACCTCCTTGAGTAGTTAACGAAGAAGCAATCGGAGAAATTATCAACCAATAGAACATTAATTGTCGGAGTTTGTTTTTGGGTGATTTAATTAAACCAATAAATAGAAGTGGGGCAAAAGATAAAAATAATAAACCAAACTGAGGGATATTGTGGCGAATATTGATAGTATCGCCTTTATTAAATAAAACTAATGGCGATATGGCTTCTAAATAATTTTGAAAAAAAGCAGTAGTCCATCCGGTAATCTTATTGTAAAAAAATCTTTCTTGTTGTGGACTGGTAGCTGAAAATGAAGTTCGACGATCAATAATTTGATTAATAGTTTTTGGGTCATTAAAAATATTGACTAAGCCAAATCTATTAGCTGCTTGACCGGAAAAAATTTGAGTTAGAATAGGAATAATAAAAAGAAGAGTTAATCCAAGACTAATGATTATTTTCTTAAAACTAAGAATTGAAAAAAACTTTTTCCAATTACTTATTATTAAACCAACAACTAATAAAGGTACAAAAATATTGGCAGTGTTGTAGGTATAAAAAGTTAAACCAAAAGCGGTTATTGATAGATAAAGATAATATGATTTGTTTTGTTGAATGAATTTTTGAAATAAATAAACACCCAAAAGAATAAGTGAAAGTAATAAAGTAACTTCAAAAGAAGTTCGACTGTAATGAAAATGCCACGGAGAAAAAGACATAACTAATGAACTTAAAAAAGCTAATGAAAATGAATTTGAGAGTAAAAATACTAGTTTATAAAGAAGGTAAATACTTAAAACACCAAAGATTATTGGAGTAATGCGAACACCTGTTTCGGTTAAACCAAATAGTTTAATACCAGGAATAGAGGTGTAAATTAAAAGAGGAGCTCGTGATTCGGAAAGAGATTGAATATAAGTGGGAAGAAAATTACCTTTGTAATCTTTGGTGGTATTTAAGAGAGAATATGCTTGATATCCAACATCAATTTCATCACCAAAAAGACTGAGAGTATTAATCCGATAAATTCTTACTAGAAAAGAAACCACTAAAAGACCAATGAGTAATATCGATTTACGATCAATTTTCACTTCTTAAATAATCAATAAAGTATTTTATGTAAACAATTATTAGTATAGCTGATAAAACCCGACAAGTGAGGAAGTTATTGGAAATAAGAAAGTTTTTTAGTAGATTAATTTGGGGATAAAACCAAAGGTTGTAGAGATTTAGAAAATGGATAACAGAGAGAATAATAAGATTTTTTAGATTAAATTTTGTTTTTGGTACAAACAGCAAAACGCTAATTAGTGGAAATATAGGATAAAGATATCTTTCATGCATATTAGTCATAAAAATAAAGCAACTAAAGGCGGATAAAACTAAAGCGCTAAAAAGACTAGAGATAGTTAATTTGGTTTTAATAAATTTTAAACAAATAGGAATTAGAGATAAGATAAACAAAATTCGGCCAATTAATTGATAAGACAGACCGAAAACTTTGGTAAATTCTGACTTCGATAAATCGATACTAAAGATTAGTGTCCAAAGATTAAAAGCATTACCGTTGAGCATACTCCCCTGTCGAACTAAAACCCGATTGGTATACATGTACCATAGCCAACGAAAAGATGTAAAACCATCTAGTTTGAAAGGTAGAGCAATTAAAAACAAAAATACTATGAATAATAAGATTGGTAAAATCATTTTTTTCCAATCTTTGATTTGCTTAATTAGAAGTAACCCAAATATAGGTAAATAAATAATTAAAGACATTTTAAAAAGAAATCCGAATAAAAATAGCCAAATACCAGCAAAATATTTTTTTTGAAAAATAAAATAAAATCCACTAATGGCTAACAAATTGATTAATGAATCGGTTTGTCCCCAAATGGCAGAATTGTAAATTAAAACTGGATTAAATAAAAAAATAGCAGCAGCTAAAGTAGCTAATTTAGGTTTAAATTTATAAACTATTTTGTAAATTAAAAAACCTAGTCCAATATCGGCTAAAATAAATGGTAGTTTAACTAACCAAACATGAAGATTTGTTTCAAGGATAGGAATAATTGATGATGGAAAAATACTTATATTTTGATTTAAAAATTCAAAAAAAGAAAAAATAATATTTTTGAGAAAAGCACATGAAGCAAAAAGTAAAGCTGTACCTAACGGTTGATTTAACCAAGATACTCCCCAAAATATATTTTCATAAATTTTTCTAGCTCCTAAATTTAAAAATCGATTTCCCCAGTCTATGTGATTGAGTAAATCTGGGTGCCAAGAAAAAACGATAACTAAAAAGATTCTTAATAAAAGGGCAATTAATAAAATTGTTTTTATTTTTGAAAAAGTTTTTGCAATTTTTGACCAGACCATATAGTAAGGTTAATTAAATAATGTTTTAAGATTCCATGAAATTTTTTACTGCCAGGAATAAGTCTTTTCCATTGATCTTTGGCTGGAGCAATATTTTTACCACTAGCTCCATGACGATGAATTATTTGACACTCTGGATAATAATATATTTTTTGACCAGATTTTCTAACATGACGACAAAGATCCATATCTTCAAAATAGAAAAAATAAGTTTCATTCCATTTGCCAATTTTTTGAAAATATTTTTTGTTAACAGCTAAACAACCACCGGAAATATAAGAAACTTCAGTAGGACTCTTTGATTGAGGAATATATTTTGAATAAGCTTCTTTTTGGCCAAGCCAAAATTCTTTGAAAGCATTTAAAATTGTTTGTGGAGGAAAAACAGAAGCTTGTGGGGACAAATCTGGATTCAAAAATTTTGGGCCAATAATACCGATTTTTGTATTGTTTTTTAAAAAATCAACCATATTTAAAATACTATTATCAAGTAATTCAATATCGGAATTCATAAAAATAACATAATCAGAAGTAGCTGACTTTAAACCAATATTATTAGCTTTGGCAAAACCAAGATTAGCACCATTTTCAACCAATTTTACATTTTTGATTTTTTTTAATATTTCAACAGTATTATCTTGAGATCCGTTGTCGACGACAATGATTTCTTGATTGGGAATATAACGATTAATAGTTTCCACACACTTTAAAGTAATACTGGCAGTATTCCAAGTAACTATAATAATCGAAAGCTTGTTTTTCATAAAAAATCAGATAGATTTAAACTAGATTGATTATAATGAAAAAGATGATTAATGTAAAAAACTTGATATTTTTGTTGACGACATTGTGTTTTTCTGTTTTATGTCGTAGGATAGTGGAAATTCCTATTTGGGTGACATTGGCGATGTTATTTTTTTGGTTAGTTTTTTGGAGATTAAAAAAATATAAGTGGTTAGTGTTTCCGTTTTTGGTGATTTTGGTTTTATATTTAAACAGACTATTGGCTTTTAAAACCAGTAATTCACTTGTTAGTTTTGATTGGGAACAATCTTTTTTGGGTTATCCTGGTATTTCTGCATCTATAAATCGTTACTATAACGAAGGATTAATTATTCCATATTCGATAAGAAAAATATTTTATGGCCAATATTTATTATTACTGCCATGGTTTAATAATTTTTTGAAAGAAATTTCGCCGTCTTTTTGGATAAGATTGCTAGGATTTTCCGGTTTTTATTTATTTTCTTTGGGATTGATCGACTCTATTAAGAAAAAACAAAACTATTGGGTAATAGGTTGGTTTTTATTGGTGATTTTTACTGCAGCATTGAGAGTAATTGGGGATAGTTCTATGGCTGCTTATATAGCCATTCCTTCGGTTATTTACTTAATTTTGTTTGGAATAAAGAGTGAGTATTTTAAAAGTAGAACTTGGATTTGGTTTGTTTTGTTATTAATTGATATCTTTTTGAAATGATTAAAAAATATTTTTGGATTTGGTTGGGGGTAATAGTTTTGATAGGAGGATTATTGAGAATGATAGGACTCGATAAAAACCCTCCTCATATTGGAAATGATGAAATTTCAATTGCTTTTGATAGTTATTCTTTGAGAACTACAGGTAAAGATGGCTATGGAATTAAATGGCCCTTGTCGTTTAAATCACATCGTGATTATAAAGCGCCTCTTTATGCCTATTTAAATATGCCTTTCAATTGGATTTTTGGAAACAATGAATATGGAGTTAGATTCTTGTCTGCTTTTGTAGGAACTTTAGGAATTTTAATGATTGGTTTGATGGGTAAGTTTTTTAAAAATGAAAAACTAGGATTGATGTCGGCAACTTTACTGGCTTTAAATCCAAAAGCTGTTTTTGCTTCTAGAATGGCTTATGAAGCTAATCTGGCAATGATATTAGTATCTTTAGGAATTTATGTTTTATTTTTATTTAGAAAAAATCAAAAACAGTGGTATTTAATAATTTCTGGTTTGTTCTTGGGTTTTTCTATTTGGGCTTATCATACACAAAAAGGGTTAGTGCCTTTAGTATTGGTATTAATGCCATGGCTTTTACGTAAAGAAATTAAGCTAAGAAAATGGTTTTTGTTATGGATAACAACATGTTTGGTAATCCTGCCAATTTTTCTTGATTTTATAAATGTTTCCAGGAAAGATCCTTTTAATAGAGCCTCCTCTCAAATATGGTTTCAACAAGCGTCTATCCAGGATTATTTAAAAAGTAGTAATGATAATCTATTTAAAAAAATAGTAAAAGTTTCAGCCGATCCGGTCTATAGATATTTTGATTATCTTAGTTTGGACTTTTCTTTTGGAAAAGGAATGGATTTATTTCCTAAAAATGAACCATTTAACTTTGGCTGGTTTTTGGTTTTTACTGCTCCTCTACTGTTTGTTGGTCTTTTTAATATGAGACTAATTTTTGGAAAATATTTGAATTGGTTTTTGACTTGGTGGTTGCTATGTCCAATAGTTCCCTCTTTGACTTGGGGAGAACCGGCATCGGTTAGAAATTTGGCTTTTATTATCCCAACTATATTGATAATGGCTGGTGGTCTTTTGGTGATTTTTGATAAAAATAAAAAGATATTTACTGTTTTAACTATTGGAATATTAATCAACTTTGGTTATTTTGGAATTGCCTATTATAATCATTTTCCAAAAATATCTGGCGATAATTATCAATATGGTTATAAACAAGCTTGGGAATATATCAAACCAATAGAAAGTAAATATGAAAAAATAATTATGGAGTCTAGGTTTGGCAATACTGGTCAATATTCTGGTTTACCTGAATTATATTTTGGTTATTTTGGGGCTTTTGAAGCAAAGGATATGCAAGAAAAGGATTACAATCTTAATAAGATAAAAAAATATTGGACACGAGATATTGACTGGAATAAAGAATTAGTTGAAAAAAATAGTTTATATGTAGTTTCAATTTCTAATCCTAAGGCTGGTGATAATTTTGATAAATTAGAGTTGCTAACGACAATTTACAAACCAGACGGTGAACCTCAATTTTTGATATACAAAACAATAAATTAAGATAAATTATTCCACCAGAAATCTATATTGATAATATTTAGATACTTTAAATTGGTATAAATCATGGCTAACCATAAAACAGATAGTAAAACTTTAATTAAAACTTTTGATTTCAATTTTAAAATTGAAAAAGAAATTAATAAAAATAAAATTCCCGACACTCCAAAACGCCAAATAGAAGCATATGGTTGAAACTCAAAAATACCTAAAAGTCTAGCGATGTTAGCTCCGAAAATCATAATAGAAAATAAAAAGACAGAAATTAAATTCTCTCTTTTTTCAAATCCTAAAACAAGAAATCTAGATAAAATAATAATTAATATTGGCCAAAAAATAAAAGTATACCAACCATAAGGTTGACTACCAAAGAAAATGTAAACAATTAGGTAAGAAAATATGGCCATTAATGGTATTTGATCAATAATTGATTTAGGATTTTTGATAATATACGCTAAAGTAATCAACCAACCAGAAATTACCCAAACTTCGGGTAAAAATTTATGTTGAGTTAATCTTTGATTTCTAATTAGTTCTAGTATTAAATTTGGTCCAATACCATAAAAACGAGTAGCATTGGAAAACAAAATGTTTTTGAAATTGGTTAATCCATAAACGGATCCATAAATAACGAAAAGAAAGCTGATTGGTAAACTAATGGCTAAAAAGAAAAGTAAATCATTTAAAAAAGCTTTATTTAAATGCTGATGTTTTTTTAATAAAGCAAAAAAGATAAAAAGATAACAAACTATTCCGGTTAATTTAAAAAGAGTAGCAATTCCAGCAAAGATAGAGGCTATTATAAGCCAAACATCTTTTTTCTTTTTAATAAACAAACTCATGGCGATCATTACCAAAAGAAAACAAGGAATGATGGCGTTTTCGGCTTGAATCATACGACCACTTAAAACAACTAAAGGAGCAGTTCCATAAATTAAACCACTGATAACAGCAGTTAAAAAGCTAAAATTAAGCCAACAATATACCATAACTAATAGAACTGAAATAGTACTAATTAAAATAATTGGTTTTCTAATGAAAACAGTAATGGTATCTTCAAAAACATCGGCACCTTTAAGATAAGCATAACCACCTGTAATTAATCCTAATAATGGCGGATGATCCATCCAAGGATAATTAATTGTCAATGGGTCACTAGGTAAAAATTGCATGAAACGATCTATATTAATATAGTGATAAGATTGATGTTCGTATCCAGGTAGTCCAGAAATACCAACTGGTACACCAGTTTTGAATAGTGATAAACCAACCCAAGAATAACTATATTCATCAGTTGATTGGCCGGCTATAGGAATTTCTGCGTAATTTTTTTTTCTTAAAATTAAGGCTAAAAAAGTTATGGCAAGAATAATTATTACTTTTAAAATTTTTTTAATCATGTTTTGGTAATCCTTTAGTTTCAAAACAATCAATAGTACTAGCTAAAGGAACGATTGTTTCTCCTACTTTTGAATCAATTTCTTGATCATTTAAAGTACAAAACCATTTTTTATCTTTAATAATATTGTAATCAAAACCAATAATTCTGGCATATTCTTGAAGAATACCGTTGGCGGTTTTATTTTTAAAAGCTACAAGAGAAAAAGTACTTCTGGCTTTTGATGCATCATTACACCAAAAATTTACTTTTATATAATCCTTACCAACTTTTGGTTCTCCTAAAATTTGGAATTTACATAAATTATCAGTAATATCTCGATATTTTGATTTACCAGTGATTAATTGATTTAAAGATTGCTCGTTAAATTTTTTATGAGAATAAAATTTTAGACCAAAAAAAATTGTACCGGAAATAATTAAATAAATTACCCCAAACCTAATTAAAAATTTTTTTCTATTCATTGAAACTTTTGAAAAATTTCTTGATCGGTGAGTTTGGGAAAAACAATAGGTGGTAAGGATTTTTTAAGTTGTCTTTTGGCGGCTAGAATTATTTTTATATAATTTGGTCCAGACATTACCCTACCAACAAGAGCTATCTTATTTAGAGATAATAATTGAGGATCAGTAATATTACGCCAAGTGTTAAGAAGACGATTTCTTTCCTTAACATAATTTAGAAAATTTACTGAAAATTTGGACATAGTAGTTTCATGATGGTGTTCGACTACACTTGTTGGTTCCCATAATAAAGTGTAACCAGATTTCCAAGCACGGTAGCCTAGATCGAGGTCTTCTGAATAAAATGGTTGATAAACTGCGTCAAAACCACCTAATTTTTCAAATAAACTTTTTCGAATGATTGAACTACCTCCTGAAACCCATCCTGAAATATGAGGTTTCTGATTATCAATTCCTGGTTCATGTTGAAGATAACCATCTTTCCAAAATATACGGGCCCAATTTTCGTGACCAAGTTCGGCAAAACCAACACCAAAAACATTGCTGTCTTCAAAATGTTTTAGACTATTGGTGATATATTTTGGGTGAGGATAAATATCATTGTTTAAAAGAACAACCAAATCCCCTTTTGCTTGTTTGACGGCATAATTTGAGTTTTCTCCAAACCCTTGGTTTTTTTGATGATGAATTATTTTTAATTTTTTATATTTTTTTTGAAGTTTTTTAACATATTCAACACTATCATCTTGGGATGCATCGTCAGTGAAAATTATTTCTTCTGCTTCTGGACTTAGCTTAATGATAGCTTCTAAGTTTTTTTCAAGGAGTTTTTTACCGTTCCAATTGGTAACAATAACAGAAATCTTCATACTAGTTTTCGATGATTGCTAAAAGACGTTTTTCAAAATTTTCTTTTGAAAAAGATCGACAATTGATAATTGATTGTTGAGACATAAGTTTTAAAGTTTCTGGATCATCAATAAGTTTTTTAGTTTTTTTGACTAGTTCATCTAATGAATTCCATAAGAATCCATTAACACCATTCTCAACTATTTCAGGAATACCGCCTTTGGCGACTACTACAGGAACCAACCCTGAGGCCATTGCTTCAACTATGGTTATACCAAAATGTTCGGTGTTTTCTGGATGTTGATTTTCATCAACTTCAAACCCAGCAGCATGCCAATATATTTTAGATTCTGAATAAATCTTTTGTAATTCAGTAAATGGTGGATTAATTAAAAAATTAACAGGTAAATCTTTCGATTTTTCTAAAAGACATTTTAAATAAACATTTTTATTTGGATCAAGTAAACTGCCACCAGCTAATACTAATTTCCAATCTCTTAAATTGTAATTTTTGACTAAATTTGCAAAAGCATCTATTAAAACGTCTTGTTTTTTGGCATTGAGAATATTGTCAAATCGACCAACCGAAAGAATTATATTTTCCTTACGAGGTGATACTTTAAACTTATCGACATCTACTGGAGGATATAAAACTAAAGTCTTACTTTTTAAATCACCAGTTTGGAAACGAGAAGTAAACTGAGAATTACAAATGACATTGGATATAAGTTTAAGTTTTGGTTTTTCTAAAACATTTTTAAAATAACTTGAACTTTTTGTAAAAGGTACTTGAATGTGAAGAAAATTCTTTTTGGCAAATAAAAATGGAATACTGCCATCACTTAGGTAAAAAATAATATCATATTTATTAGTAGTTTTTATTTTTTGATAAGTTTTTTTGAGTTTTAGTTTGACTCTTTGAGGGTCTAGAACTTTGGTAATAAATTTTGAAAAAATACGACTTTCCTCAATTAACTCTAATTTTTGAGGTTTAATTTGGAAAATATCAGGAACTATTTTTAAATCAGTTAAATTTAAAGAAAATCTTTTTTCGGCTTTTTCAATTAAACTTTTGTCTCCAGACCAAAATAAATCGACTTGATAACCTTTGTTGAGTAATACTTCGGCTACTGTAAGACAGTATCTTTCTCCACCTCCAAGAGTATCTAAATAAGGATCGTATATAGCAACTCGTTTGTGCATTAATCTAATAATACATTATTTTTTGTTTTTTTGTTGAATCTCCCAAAGTCTGGCGTAAATTAGAAAAGTATCAAAAGTCTCAAAAATAACTGAGATCCAACCAACCGTACCATCTTTCCACATTTGTTGTTTGATTAATCTTTCCCAAATTTTGGTTAACATCATTCTAATAAAACGCCACCAAACAACTGGAGGGTGTTGGTTGTTGTATAAAGCTTGAGCTTCCATGTCTGTCCAAACTAAAGTTTTTTGCAACATAGAAGAAAGATCTCGATGAGTAAAATGGGAAAGATTAGACTTTAAATAACCGATTTGACCAGTAACGATTGGTTGTTCATGCAATATTCCTTGGTATTCCTTAAGATTTTCTTTTTTAAAAAGTCTAATAACAAAGTCTGGATATGATCCTCCATGTTTTACTCTTTTTCCTAAATAAAAATTAGCTCTAGGAATAGCAAAATGAGAAAACTTTGATTTGATGGAAATAGTTTTATCTATTTCTTGTTGTAGAGAAGGTAAAACTCTTTCATCTGAATCTATATACAAAACCCATTCTTTAGTGGCTTTACTCAAACCTAAATTACGCCATTTAGAAAAATTACGATTATAACCATCTTGGGCTTTAATTATTTTAATTGAAGGGATAGTTTTTTTGGCTAGATTAACAGTATTGTCAGTAGAGTTGGCAGCAACTAAAATAATTTCTTGAGCAAATAAACATGATTTAAGACAATCGACAATCATCTTTTCTTCATTACCGGCCAAAATAATGACAGAAAGGTTTTTTAAAATCATTTCCAACTCCCCTTGTTTAATTTTTTTAAATAAAAATCAATAACAGCTCGACGTTGCCATTTTGTTTTAAATAAAAACTTAATAGATTCTCGAAAGACAGCAAATTTGGTCCTTAATTTGGCAAATTTAAAAGTAAAATAAAGACGATTACGAGTAATAAAATAATTTTGTAAATCTCCAGGGCCTTTAGTTGACCCAGAATTGATATGCCAAATTACAGATTCTGGAATATAAGCCATTTTGAAATTGTTTAATTTAGCTCTTTGACAAAAATCAACATCTTCAAAATACATAAAATATTGATCGTCTAAACCTTTTAATTTTTGAAAAACTTCTTTTTTGGCCATAAGACAACAGCCACTAATGAAATCGATTTGTTCATTTTTCAGGTCAAATTGACCATGATCAACTTCATCTATTCCAAGATTACTACCGTAAATATTATTCCAATCTACTTTACCACCAACAGACCAAATAACTTTACCTCGTTCTTTTTCGGTATAACGATCGTGATGATATTCATATCCTGGAGCAAAATATATCTTTGGTCCAACAAGATCATATTTAGTTGTTTGATTTATGAGATTCTGTAAAAAATTAGGATCAACTAAAACATCATTATTTAATAACATTAAATAATCAAATTTATTTTTTAAAGCATATTTAATACCAAAATTATTTCCACCAGCGTATCCTAAATTTGATTTGGTTTCTAGAATTTTAATTAGTTTGTTTTTTTGATATCTAGCTTTAAAAATTTCCAAAGATTGATCTGGAGAACCGTTGTCAACTAAAATTATTTGATATTTAAAATTAGTATTTTTAATTTTTAAAACCGATTCAATAGTGTCAACTGTAAGTTGAGGTTGTTTCCAATTAAGAATAATAATGGCAACCGTCTTCATGAATATTAAAAATTTTTGGTTAGATAGTTAAGAGTATATCGTAAACGAATGAAGAATCTTTTGAAGATATTAGACGAACATTCTTGTTTATAAAATTTTATAAACCAATGATCATATTCAAAATTAGCTTCTTGAGAAGCAGAGACGAAGGATTCTTTTAGTATAGGTTTGTCTAGTGATCCTTGTTTTTCCCAAAGTCGAATATAAATAAGACCAATAGCAAAACCTTGAAGTAAACAAAAAATTAATCCATGAAGACCATCTTTGTAGCCCTCAGCAAAAAAGAAACGGCTGTTAAATTCTTGAATAGGTTTAAGAATAAAGTCACTAATTTTTAGTTTATAATCTTGGGCATTTAATTCGTCTGCCTGGATAGAACTATAACGAACAGCTCGATTAATAAAATCAACAATACTAGTATAGTTGTTGTGTTTTATGGCTAATTGATCTGAATCTAATAAAGTTAGACCATTACCTTTGGTAACTGGTTGACTATGAATTTCTTTTTGCCAAGTGACGCTACCATTTTTAAAAAATCGAATTAAATAATCAGGCCAACAGTTAGAATGTTTGATCCATTTACCAAAAATCATGTTTTGTCGAGGAATCCTAACAAAATCAACATCGCTTCTTTTAGTTATATTAACTAGCTCTTTTTTTAGAGTTTTGTTGACATATTCATCTGGGTCAAGTAATAGTATCCATTTACCGGTGGCTTTTGATAAGGCAAAGTTTCTGGCTGGTTCGACAAATTTCATTGGTTTATACGAAAAAACCTTAGCATTGGCACTTTTGGCAACTTCCAAACTTCCATCGCTAGATTTCATATCGACAATAACAACTTCATCAGCAAAACCTTTGATTGACTTTAAACATTTTTTTAAATCTTCAGCTTCATTTCGGACATTTATGACAACTGAAATTGTTGGTTTAGATTTCATAAGATATGTTTAGTTTATCACCTTTGTACCTGATATATTCGAACTTGGCCATTATCAAAGATTAGATTAATTTGAAGTTTTGACTCATTTAACGGTAATTTTTGATCGTTAACTAAATAAATATAATCAATTTGATTATTTATTAAAAACCCACGAGCAAAAAATTCATCATTAGTATTGAAGAATTTTTCTGATTCGAGTCGTCGATTTTTCCAATCAAAACCAGTAATATCTAAATTCATTTCATCTTCTAAAAAGACAATTTTATTTGAAAATGCCGATACATAAGCAGTAGTTTCATAGGCATATAAAGGAATTGGTGATGAAAGTTTTTCTTTTTTAAATTTATCATAAGGATAAGTTAAAACAATACCCCTAGGTTCTTTTGATAATTGATTTAAAGCATCAATTTCATAAACAGGTAAATTTGCTGGGGCTGGATTTGACAAGTAGGTATTAAAAACTTCTATTGAAGGAATTAAAGTTAAAAAAACTATTAATGAAATTAATAATTTTGATGATTTTTGAACTAAAAATAAAACCAAAAAAATATTGGAAAGAAATAAAGAATAATAAATAAATTGAATTGTGTTCCAACTAGTTCCTTTTTGAATAAAAAGTAAAGGAATAAGTCCGGTAATGATCACGGTTAGTAATAAAGGTGTTTTGACAATGTTTTTGAATTTATTAATGGAAAAAATACCTAATAATCGCCATGAAAAATTTCCTAAATAAAAAATAAAAGTGGAAAAACAATAAATTGCAATCAACCTTGGCCCGACCAACCCACTAGCTTCTAGACTATATCTCATACTAACTAATTTAGGAATAAACAATCTATCTGGAGCCTCTATTAAAGTATTGGTAAACCAAAAAGGTTTAAAAATAAAAAGAGAGCCAGAAGTTTGATTGTATAAAGAAAAAGTTAAGTAAGCTAAAGGAAGTGAAATTAATAATAATATCAAAGGTTTTTTGTTCTTCTTAATACAAGACAAAGAATAAAATCCAAAAATTAAATAGACAGCAACTCCTCCATAAGCTTTAGTGATAGGAGTTAAGACTAAGATTAAAATTATGGCAATATATTTCAAAATTAAGTATTTGTTTTTGGTGTTAAGGATAAGTAGTAATAAAAGATTTATAAAAACTAAAGATAATAAAAATGGTGGATTTAACTGATTGGAAACAGACTGCATTGACCAAAAGAACGATTCTCCACCTATTTGACCTGATTTTATTAAAGAAATTATCCAACCAAACGAATTAGCAAATGAATTAAAAAACATCAACAAAAGACCACCATAAAATTTATTGGTCAACTTTTTACCTAATAAATAAGAGGTAATTAATAGTAATAATGTTGATAGAACAGGGAATATTTGAAAATACCAATTAATTGATGAGAGGTGACTAATCTTACTTAAAAAAGCTACTAAAATATCGAAAAATGGATGATAATTTTTTAGATATGTTCCAGAAAAAATGGGAAGTTCTATTTTGAGTGGATTTTTTATGTGATTAATTAAACTTAAATGCCAAATAGCATCATGGCCATTACTCCCCCAAAATCCAAGGCCATAATCATATCTAAGACCACTACGAATTGTTGGAATTATCTGAATAAAAAAACAAATTAAAAAAACTAAAATAAAAATTATTTTTTGTTTTTTAGACATTGAAGTTGTTTGATAAACCAATTAATTTCTTGTCGAGAAAAAATAAATAAAAATAGACCATAAGTGACCACTCCAGAGATAATTTTAATAACAATATTGAGTAAGGGATTTAAAGAAAAAAGATTGATTGTTGTTAAAACTATAATTATGGAAAGTGATCCTAAAAATGGTTTTCTAATAGAATAAAATATGTTTAGATCAAAATGTTTTTTGGCGACAATCCAAACTGCAAAGGAACTAAGACTAACGATAACAGCTGCCCAAGCGGTACCAATATAACCAAATTTCCAACTAAGAAGCGGATAAAATACCCAAGTTAAAACAGTCCACATAATCATAAATTTAGTAGTCAAAGTAATTTTACCAATAGCATTGAAGGCATTGGTTATAGGAGTAGTGATGGCGGCAATGGCATAGTTAAAGGAATATAAGTACATTGGAAATATTGCTGGTAACCATTTGGTATATTTTGGAACGATATAAACAAAATCAACAGCCACAAAAGAAATTCCTATTAGGGCTGGAAAAACAACTAAAGCAATAAAATATAAACTCTTTTCTAAAGATTTCTTTAATAATTCTTTATGATCTTGAAGACGAGCAAAAGTAGGGAAAGTAACTTTCATAATGGCATCCATAAAACTTAGAGGTGTGCGAGGACCTTTTTGAGACCAAGATAAAAGCCCAAATGAAGTTGTGCCAATTATACCGGCGACTAAAAGATTTGATAATTTATCTTTGGCAACAGAAATGAATGAATTAAATTGATAAGGAATACCGTATTTAAATAATTTTTTGGCAACATCTTTTGAAAGAGAAAATCCAATCTGCCATGAACTAAAACTGTAAATTATAATAAGACCAAGAGCACTTCTGATAAATGTAGCAATAGCATAAGAAAGAGTTCCAAATCCTAGAAAAGCGAACAAAACGGCAAAAATATAGAAAGTAACGTTTTCGATAATATCAATAGTAGAGATTAATTTAAAATTTAAACGACGTTCTAAAAGAACAGATGGGATAGTTTTTAGAGAAGCAGCAGCAAAAGAAAAACAAAGAGCAGCGACAATCCATAACTCATTAGACCCTAGATTTCGACCACGAACAATAAAAAAGGCTACGATAAGAGCAATTCCAACTAGTATTTGTTGAATTGTAAAAGTTGTTTGAAGATCTTCTTTTGTAACCTCAGTTTTTTGTTGAATTAGAGCAGCAGCTAAGCCGATATCTGAAAAATAACCTAAAATGCCAACAGATTCAGAAACAATAGCAAAAACACCAACATCACCAGCACCTAATAAAACACTTAAAAGAAAAAAACCAATGAAAGAAATAGCTTGAATACCAATATTCCTTAGAGATAAAAATAAAACGTTTTTAGTGGTGACGTGTTTTATTTCCTGTATATCAACCGTTTCCATAGTGGCTTAGAGAAAAATAATAAAACAAATATCCAACCAACCAGTGAAACATAATTAGAAATTGTCCTGATTGGAGTATTGGTGAATTTGACAAAAATTTGATGATCACCGGCTGATAAATTAACCACTATCCTACCAATTTCAGGTTCAATTTGATAATCAATCGGCTTATCGTTGTCGGTAACTACAAAAGTTGGAAAAGCGAGTTGTGAAAGAGTAACTTTGGCTGGTTTATTGAGATTAATCTTGAAATATGACCAATCACTACCCTGTTTTTGATCAGTTAGTTGATAAGTGACATTTGCGTCTATTTCATCAACAAAGGGATTAGCAGCTCTTTGAGCAGCAATTCGAGCTGTTTTGGGAAGATAATCGTAGATACCAGAGGTAACTTGATTAATCCAAGCTTTACCGGAAAATTTTTGTTCATCAGTGATTGGTCCATAATGTATTGGGGTAAAATGAGAAACATTGATAATTATCAATATAATGGATAGACCGGTGATTATTATGTATTTAATCTTATCGGTAAGGAATTTATTTAAAATTAATACTAAACCTCCGGCTGATAAGGAAAACAAAAAGACAGAGTGATTTAAAAATCTCCAAGGAAATTGAATTTTTTGAATAGTGGGAAATAGTAGCCAAATAAAAGTAGATTTATTATGAGTCATAAAAACTGTACCCAAGCCCATCAAGATTAATAAACCCAATAACCAATATTTTGAATCAATTTTTTTGAGATGACGACGATGTTTAATAATTTGGAAAATAATAAAACCTAAAATAAATAACGGAATGATCCAATGAAGATAACCAACAGCAAAAGACATGTCATCATTTGGTCCCCAAACTGAAGCACCATCACCCCAAAAGCTTCTAATAAATAGTTCATATAAAGTGGCAAAGTGAACTGAGAAATGATAATAACCTTCAAACATGGTATTTATTTGGACATATTTAGTTTCAAAAATTACTGGTAGCGTGTAAAAAGCAGCTAATACAGCAGCTAAAATACCTGAAAAAGTTAGCTTAATGATTGTGGGTATTTTTTTTACTAAAAATGAACCGAATGATTTTTTATATTTACTAAACAACCAAAACATAACCCAAACAAAAAGTATGGGAGTAAAAGTTAAGGCCATAGGATTGTGAGACAACAAAAGACCGGTAAAACTGATAGATAAACCTAAAACATATTTAAACTTACCTTCTAAGACTAATTTTCTAGAAAAATAAAATATTAAAGGGAAAAATACAGCTGCCCATGCTTCGTTCATAGCACCTCGGACATAAATATTGAGAGCATGATAAGGAGCATAAGTATAAAATAAAGCTGATAAAAAGCCACCGATAGATCCAAAAATGGAAGTAGATAAAAGATAAATAAAAGCAGCCGAAAGAATAATTTGAGTGACTGCAGTGGCCTTAACAGAATTAGTAAAAGAAAAACCTAATGTACGATAAACTTGGCCAACCATATATGGCATAGGAGGATAAAAATTGAACAATGGATAGCCATAGCCATAGCCTAAATCTGGAGTCCAACGACAAGGAATTTGACCATCAGCTAAACACTTCTCCATTTCTAGTTGACGAATCATTTGCATATCGTCATGCATATTGTAGTATCCAGGTTTAAGTAGAAATGAAAATGCTGGTATTATTAGGAGAAAAGTAATTATTGGCCAAAAAAATTTAGATTTGATTATTTTTTTAAAAAACATAGTTTATTAATAGATTATAGCTGATATAAAAGTAGTTCGTCGTCTTGAGGTTTTTTAAAAGAGTTAATTAAAGTCATTTGATTTACTTCTGATGAATTAATTTTCAATCTAGATTTATTGATCAAAATATATACTTCATCTCCATATTTTTTGGCATTAACTAAATTTGATGGAGTATTAGTAAAACCAAGACCGAGACCAATAACGGTTAATTGAGGAACTTTGTTAGTGTAAATTTGAAGACCATCGGGAAGAGTACCAAAATTACCTTCTGTACCAACAATGATATTAGCTTTTTGCGATCTGACTTTTAGATATTCGGCGGCTTGACTAATTCCCCAGCCTGAAGTCCAATCAGTAAGATAACCTGTTTCTGTACTGGGTAATTTTTGATGAAATGGATCAATTGATAACTTAATAATAAAATTAATATTTAAAATACAAATCAAAATCAACAATACTAACTTGAGTAATGATGATTTAAATCTAGAAATTAGAAAGGAAATTGATAAAGAAATAATAATTATTAATGCTGGTAAAGTAAAAAGAATATATCTAGCAGTAAAAACTTTAGCAAAAGCAGCATTGGCTAATAAGGGCAAAATCCACCAGGAAATTATGACTAAGAATATTTTTTGAAATTTATTTTTAAAAATAAAATAAAAAATAACACCAATAATAGTTAAAATTAAAATAGGCCAAGAAATATAATGTTGGTAAAGAGTCAAAGTGTCACTTAAATGAGGTTTAAGAGGGTCTAGCGGATGTTTGATAACTTCACTTAACGACCAAATATAATCACGATTGCGAAGTGTAATCATTTGAAATTGAGGTCCGAGTCGAAGAATATTGTAAATAACAAAAGAAATCAAAGAAGAGATTATTGGTAAAAATATTGAAGATAATTTGTTTAAATTTAAAAAAACAAAAGTGCCTATAGAAAGGGCAATAAAATAGATAGCTGGCGACTTGGTTAACCAAGCTAAACCAAGAATAACACCTAGAATAAGCGATAAATCTAAACGAGGATATTTAGATAAAAGCAGAGAAAATAAAAAAGAAGTTAACCCAAAAAATGAGAGTAAAGTATCGGCTAAAGCCATACGATCAAAGAAAAAGGTAAATGGTAATAAACAATAGATAAATGAAGTTAAAATTGCTGGATAAAAATATATTGAAATACTTTTTGAAATAAATTTAAAAATATTTTTTTCTGATGATGAAAAATTTAAAATTATAGGAGCAATAAAAAAGAGCATTAAGATAATTCCAAAACCAGCAAAAACAGAAATGAGTCTACCAGAAGCTAATGGATCGGAAATAAATTTCAAACTAACTGCATTTAGCCACATAAACAGTGGCTGTTTGCCGTCAGTCTGAGGAATAAAACGAAGAGTTTCTTCTGATTTGATTATTTGAGCCCAACGAATATAAATAGCTTCATCACCGAAAACTGGTATGGAAGTTAAATTTTGAAGACGACTAAAGAAATAAAGTGCAACTACTAATAGAACAACAAAAAAACGAAAAAACTTATTTTTGATCATAAACACCTTTTAAATTGTTGCTTATGACACGAATGATCTCTTGAAGCATTTGTTTTGATTCACGTTTGAAACGGACAGAATCATCTCCTTTGGTAGTACTAATATCTTCATTCTTCCATTCAACTTCAACTTCTTTTATTTTACTGCCTTTCTTTTGGGCAATAAAAAGAAGTTCGACATCAAAAGCAGAGACTCGCCAACCTTTTTTTTCTGATTTGTCTTTAAAAAATTGAAGTTCGGGAAATATTTTTTTGGCTAAATTAGTCCTCATGGCTTTAAAACCACACTGAGTATCAATAATGTTATGTAGCAGCACCATTCTTCTACCTAAAAGAAAACCCCTAGCCATAAGCTTTCTAATAAACGAATTACCTTCTCGATTGGCTCCTCTAGAACCAATAACAACATCGTAACCTTGATCAAAATGAGGAAGTAGTTTGCTTAATTCTTTTAAAGGTGTGGATTGATCCATATCAGTAAAAAGAATTAAAGGATATTTGGCTTCTTTGATTCCACCCCAAACTGCTGATGGTTTGCCGCCATGAGGTAAATCGAGAACTTTAAAGTTTTTATGTTTGGAAACAAAATTCTTAACTAGTTTAAGGCTATTGTCAGTAGACTCGTCATTACAAACTATAACTTCCCAAGAAAACTTTTGGGTAATAAGGAAATCGTAGACTTCTTGAAGAACACCTTTTTTTAAATTATTCTCTTCGTTGTAGCAAGGAATAATAATAGATATTTTGGTCATCTGTTTTAATTATACAAAATAGTTAATTTATTGCTTGGTCAATTTTACAATTTGAGTGCCATCTGAACTGGTAAAACTAGAGGAAGTATATTTTGAATTTTGTTTAAAAACATTGATTTCCCAAATATCAGAATCAATACCTAGTTTCCACTTTGATGGATCGTCTAGAATCACAAATAAGGTTTTGGCTGAAGGATAATCTTCTTGAGAAAGTAAATTTGATGAATTTATAAAATAACGTGGAGCTTGAGCTCGAAAATCATTATATGAGGCTAACATAGTAACATTGAATTTACCGTCGTCTTGGGATAAGTTTTGATTTATTGAATTAGCTAAATTGCGACTGTGTTGAAGTTGATAGTTCGGTGAATAGCGCAATGGATTTTCGATTAAAGAAAAAACTACCAATAAAACTAAAATCGGAATGCCAATAATTTTAAACTTATTGATTAAAATGGCTATAAAAAGAAAAGCAACTGGAAATAAAAAAGCAAAATAATGATCGTAAATATGTTGTTTGTATAAAGCTAAAGCGATTATTCCTGATAAATACCAACCTAATACTACCCAGAAATTAAATTTTTGTTTCTTTGGTTTGACCAATAAAATTAAAATTCCAAAAGCTAATAAAATAGTGATAATTATGCCAATTGTTTCATTTTTCCCAACTAAAAGCCGAGTGTTGATTTGATCAAAAAGCAAAGGAACAACAGGAATGGCTTTATATGGTTTTAGATTAACAGTAGTCTCTCTTTGAGTAAAGAAAGTAGTTAAGGCTTTGATATTTTGACCATTATGTTTGATGTCGAAAAGTATTTGAGGAGTTAAAGATAATCCAAAAATAATAAAGGCAAAAAAAGTATTTAATAAAAATGGTTTAAGAAATTTTGATTTTTTTCTAAGAAAATTAATTAATGAATAGAGCCAATAAATGCCAACTAAGGGTAAAAGAGCTAAACCTAAATAATGACTATTGATGACCATAACAAAAGATAACGAAGCATAAAGAAAATAATGAAATTTCTTGGAATTAAAACCTTCAAAGAAGAAATAAATAAATAAAAGACTAAAAAGAGGCATAATATTGGGATTCCAGATGAAATTGGAGTATTTAATAACAACAGGAGAAATGGCAAAAAGAAGGGCTGAAATTAAACCAACTGATTTTGAAAACCATTTATTACCAACAAAATACAATACATATATAGTTAAAATATTTAAAAGGGCAATAAAAACAGCAGGCCCAACCGGATTAAAATTAGAAATCAAAAGAGCTGGTGAGATGAGATAGTAAAACCAAGGTCCTAAGTACATATTGCCAATACTGGTTTGAGGTCCAATAAAAAATAAATTACCATTTTGCCAAAAATCTTTAAGAATAATGACATCACGACCTTGATCACCCATAAACTCCATGTAACCTCCGATTCTGTAAAGACGTAAAAAAGACCCGATTAAAACAATTAAGACCAATAACCAATATTTTTTTAAAATAGTTTTAAGCACGATGAAAATTGATTTTAAACCACAAACGGAAGAGATCAGAAAAGCTTTTTAATATTACTTTAATATTTCGACCAGTAGCTTGACCTTCAACACGGGGATAATGATGAACTCCAATTTCAACTATTTTAAAGCCAGATTTTTTGGCTTTAATTAAAAATTCACTACTAATAAAGGCTCCCCTTTCTGCTTCAAGTTTGGGAATAGTATTAATAACTTTTTTATTAATTAACTTAAAACCACAATCAATATCGGTAACTCGTAAACCAAAAAGGATAAAAACAATCAATTCCCATATTTTGGAGGTAATGATAGTAGCTTTGGAAACTTTTCGAGAAAGATAATAACCAATGACAATATCTGCTTGGGTTTTTTGTTGTTTATCAAGTAAATTAACAATTTCAGAAAAATCGAATTGACCATCAGAGTCGGTAAACGTAATCCATTGGTATTTAGCATTATAGAGACCTGATTTTAGGGCAGCTCCATAGCCACGATTAGGATTGTGAGTAATGACTTTTATGTTGGGAGAGTACTCTTTTTTAATAGATTCTAAAACTGAAGCAGTGTTATCTTTGGAACCATCATTTATTAAAATAATTTCCCATTTTTTGGCAATTTTGTTTAATACAGGTACTGTCTTATCGACTGTTTTTTTAATATTTTTCTCTTCATTGTAGCAAGGATAAAAAACTGAAAGCTCTGGAATTAAAATTTTGCTCATAAAGAGAGTATAAGCAAAATTTATCATTTTAACAACAATATTCAATTTTACTTGACAAATAGGAATTCATTGGATATAATGACCTATAATTTAAGTTATTAAAATAAATTATGAAGCAGGTGGAACACAATAAAAGTATAATGTTGTTTTTAATACTAGCCGCTATGGCAGTGTTGTTTTCGTCTTTATTCTCAATAAAGGCACAAGCTACTTCTTATTATTCTAGTGATAGTGAAAAAACTATTTCTATAGATAAGAAAGTTAAAGCTGTTAAGGATAAAGAGTACAAAGATAATCTTGCAGCTTCTGAGAAAGTATTCTACGAAACTGATTTAATAGAATTTAAAATCACTGTAGAAAACACAGGAGACGGAGTATTGAAAAATATTAAAGTAATTGATTATTTACCTCCATTTTTAAAATTGGTTTTTAATCCAGGAACTTTTGATCAAACAAATAATAAAGTTGAATGGACTATAGACCAATTAGATCCTGGTCATTCTCAAGATTTTTTGATTAGAGCAAAAATTAATGATTCTAAAAATGTCAGAACTTTGACTAAAGAAACTAATGTAGCTCAAGTTTGTGTTGATGAAATTTGTGATAAGGATGATGCTATATATTACATTGGTAATGGTGTAGCTATTCCTAATACTGGAAATAATGACTTGATCGTTAAAACTATCGTAATATTGTCATTAATTGGTGGCGGTATGGCTTTTAGAAAATACGCTCGAGGATATTAAGTTAGTTAATTAGCTATTAGTAAGTAGTTAGAAGCAAAACAATAAAAAAATAGATTTGAAATCCCCTGTCGAAAGATGGGGGGTTTTTATTGCATATGAAGATAAAGTGTCATCTTTCCATCAGGATGAAAAAGTTTGACATGGTTGCCTAAACTACTGCCAGCATTTCTAAAGAAATAAGCAACTCCGTCGTTAACGGCTCTGATTATTTTATTATCAGAAACCATATCTATACCATGATGAAATCTATCTGAATATAAATAAGCGTATTGAGTAGCACCTCTTCCTTGGGTTATTCTTGGGTCGTCCATAGGCCATCTGTTTGCATTTATGTAACCGGTTGGATCAATGTCATTAGTATATGACCAAGATGATATTTCTGATTCCTTAAGAGAATAAAGACCGAAATGAAGATGAGCACCAAAAGAATAACCAGTGTTCCCCATTATTCCCAAAACATCTCCTTTTTTAACTGTTTTCTTTTCAACAAACTTAGCACTTAAAAGAGCAGATAACTCTTTTTCAGCTTCTGATTTTAATTGCTGATATTTTTTTTCATCATTTTTGGTAATTTCTAATAATTTACTTTTAGAATCTTTTTGTGAATTTAAGCTAATTTTTTGATCGGCTAAAGTCTTTTTTAGTTCTTCTAATTCAGTCTGTTTTTTTTCTTTGGTGGTTTTTTGAAGATCATAATTAGTTCTAACTGTTTCCATGTTGATAAGATTGTTTTGGCTATCTTTCTGAAGAATAGTAATGTATTTATGTTGCTCCAAAAAATCATTTAAGTTAGACGAAAATATATAAGCAAATTCGGGAACTCGTTTTTGAAGTTTATAATTTTGAACAATTTGATTTATAAAAATTACTGAAAGAGTGTCTAATTGACCATCAAGTTTTTCAATTTCAACACCAAGTTGATTAATTTCTGACTCTAAAGTTTTAATAGAATTTTCTGTTTGAGTAATTTTGAGCAAAGTCAGTTGAACCTGAGAATCAATTATTTTTATTTGGTTAGCTAAAGTATTTTTAGCTGTTCCTAATTGAGTAAGTTTTTGAGTGTATTCAGTGATTTTGTTACTTAAATCAGTTGTATCGTCAGCCAATACTGGGGAATTAAATAAAACCACAAAAAATAATAATAAAACAATGATTTTTTTTATCATTGGTTAAAATTTAATATATCTTTTTGCTCCAATCCAACTTGCTAGAAGACCAATAAATGATCCTAAAAACACCTCTGAAATAAGAATTAAAGCGTAAAAAACAGTATCGTAACTAATAAACTCTACAGGTTGAAAGAAAGAATTGATTGATTGACGAAAAACAAGAACAAAGGAAAAAGTTAAGACTGAGCCTATAAAACTTCCAACAACTCCATAAAATAGACCTTCTAATAAAAAAGGTTTTTTGACATATAAATGTGAGGCACCGAGAAGACGACTAATACGAATCTCTTCTTTACGATTGGTAATTTTCATACCAATGATAATAAAAATAGTAAAGAAAGAAATAAAACTAATTATAAGAGTAATAGCTACTCCAGTACGGCGAATAATGTTGGTCCAATCTAATAATGAACTAATAATATCTTTTTGATAAATGACTTCATCAATAACATCGTTTTTAGTAGCGTAATTCTGATAAATTTTTTCTAAAGTATTTGGATTGGAAACACTAACTTCGAAAGAGGCAGGTAAAATACTAGCAGTGACCATTTCTGTTAATAAAGGATTATCTTTATTTTCTTGTTTATATATTTCTAAGGCTTTATCTTTGGATATATATTTAATTTCTTTAATATCTGAGTAAGAGGCTAAATCTTTTTGAATATTGTCGATAGCTTGGCTATCTAATCCATCCTTAACAAATAGAGTAATTTCAGGTTTGGTTTCAAAATATGACAATACTCCAGATAAACCAAAATTGACTACTATGAAAACAGAAATTACTAAAAAACTAAAAATCATAACTAAAAGAGCAGTTAGACTTTGAAATGGAGATCGACGAATATGGTGCCAAGTAGTTTTAGTTGTGCTCATTTTTTTTAGCGGAATGGATAACTTTATGAATAATTTTTGAAGGATCTTTTTTTATTTCTCCATTAACTATTTCTATTTTTCTTTTACCTAAAGCATCAACAATTTCGTAATTATGAGTGGTCATAATTATAGTGGTATTGTTTTTTTGATTAATATCTTTTAGAAGTTTAACTAAATTCCAAGAATTTTCTGGATCTAAGTTACCAGTTGGTTCGTCCGCTAAAATAACTTCTGGGTCTATAGCTAAAGCCCTAGCTAAAGCAGCTCGTTGTAATTCCCCACCGGATAATTGTGATGGAAAAAGAAAACGACGATTTTCTAAACCAACTTTACTTATAACTTCATCGATTTTTTCTTGAATTTTATCTTTTGGATAGGAAACTATATCTAAGATAAGAGCAATATTTTCTTCGACTGATTTATCAAATATAAGTTGATAATCTTGAAAAATGACACCAATTTTTCTTCTAATTTGATTGATTTGCTCTTTAGTACCAACTGCAATATTAATATCATCGATTAATATTTCTCCTGAGGTTGGTTTTAATTGATTGAGAATCAATTTTATAATGGTTGATTTACCAGCGCCAGAATGACCAACGATAAAAACAAAATCGCCTTGATCTACTTTAAAAGTAATGTCTTTAAGAGCATGAATAAGCCCAAAACTTTTATCAACATTGTCAAAAACAATTTTCATTTTATTCAATAATTTTTATATTACCAACATCCAAAAGCCAAGCAGCTTTATTGGATTTGTTTGTTTGACCAGTAACTTCAACTTTTTTACCAACAAATAAACTAAGATCGACTGTTGACGAAGTAAGGGCTACTGTCTGAGAGTCACCACCATCTCTTTTCAAGACATGTGTACCCTCTCCTTTTACATTCCCTTCCTCAACTGTACCTGTAGCCGAATCTTTGAAAGATTGATCTGTGTCGCCATAAAGAATGCCAACTTTTAGTGAAGTAGTGTCGGTGATAGCAGTTGGATTGTTTGTATCTAAATCCGATAAAGAAACTGCTGTTTTAGTAGGCCAAAAACGAGAGACCCAGAATCCGGCAGTAATTCCAAATATAATGACAATTGCAATAATAATTTTGCCATTTTTGATGTTAGTTTGTTTATTGGTAGAAGTCTCTAAAGGAGATAAATTTGGTATATCCATTATTAAATTTAAAATCTAATAATTCAGTATAACAAATTAGAAGATGAGGGGTATTAATTTATTGACTCTTTAATGAAGTTTTGGAGTAATAGATATTTATCATCAGAAGGAAGATATACCCATTGAGAATTTATGAACTTAGTTGGGTGATAAATAAGACCATCCTTTTGATTGTTTCCAATTTTTATATCTATTTTATTTAGATTTAAATTTAAAAAATTACTACCAACAACTGATAACATTTGAATAGCTTGAACATCAGAAACATCTTTGATTATTTTTTGATCCCATAACTTATAAAGGCTTGATAATTGTTGTGAAGTAAGACTGAAAGAATCAGATTTAACTTTTGATATAACAGCTTCAAGTAAAAGTTGTTGACGATGAATTCGACCAATATCAGTACCACCTTGAGCGGCAGTTTCACCGCCGTGACGAGACCGAACAAATTCGGTGATATTTGATTCGTCTAAATGAATTTGACCAGACTTAAATTCAACTGTTTTATAAATTGGAATTTTTGCGGAAGGGCTGGCAATATAATCTGGATTTGGATATTGATGATCAACAAAACCAATATCTAAATTTAAATCAACTCCGCCAATTAATTTAACAAAATCGATTAAATTATCAGTTTTTATGATTAAAATGTGATCAATATCTTGACCGGTTATATATTTAAAATTTTCTTTAATAAAAGCAATTTTATCGGTTTGGTTTAGAGATAAAGGATAAATTTGATTTATTTTGTTGTTTAATTGATAAGACCAAAGATCTCGTGGTAAAGAAATAGTATTTATTTTAAATGTTTTTAAGTTTAACGAGACAAGAATAATAGTGTCTGTGGTTTGGGTTACTTCTAGAGAATCGTTTCTTTCGTCTAAACCTAAAATCAAAAAATTAATTTTATCTTTTGATAAATATGGATTTTGAGAAGATGCTTGATAAATAGTTTTTATTAGATAATTGGCTGGTTTACCCATACTTTTTGACAATTCAAAAGAAGCATTTAAAAAAATTAAAACAAAAATGAGTGAAATAAATAAAATACCAGAAATAAAAAATTTAAATAAACGTTTCATATATTTTATGATTTTAATTCAGCTTCGATGAATTGGTCAATATCACCATCTAAAACACCAACAGTATCAGAAGTTTCATATCTAGTTCTTAAATCTTTAACCATTTTGTATGGATGAAGGACATAGGATCTAATTTGGTGACCCCACCCGGCAATAATGTTATCACCCTTGATAGCTTTCTCTTCTTTATTTTGTTTTTCTTGTTCAATCATCCACAATTTAGAAGTTAGCATTTGTAAAGCAATGTCTCGATTTTGATCTTGACTACGCTGACTTTGACAAGAAACAGCAATACCAGTGGGTTTGTGGACTAATCTGACAGCAGTAGAAACTTTATTAACGTTTTGACCACCATTACCGCCAGAACGAAAAGCAGAAAATTCTATTTCTGATTCTGGAATTTTAAAATCTGAAGAAAAATCTAAAATAGGAGTAACTTCAACTTTGGCAAAAGAAGTTTGTCTTAATTGATCAGCATTAAAAGGAGAAAGACGAACTAAACGATGAACTCCAGCTTCTTTTTTTAAATAACCAAAGGCAAGTGGTTGGGTGATTCTAAAAGAAACAGATTTTATACCAGCTTCTTCGCCGGGAATAAAATCAATAACTTCATACTTCCAACCTTTTCTTTCAAAAAATCGCAAATACATTCGTTGCAACATGGCCGCCCAATCCATTGCTTCTGTACCACCTTGGCCAGAATGAATTGAAAGAAGAGCATTTTTAAAATCATATTTTCCTGAAAGATAGGTAGTTAATTCTAATTCTTTTATTTGTTCTTGAAGATGCAAAATATTTTTCTCCACTTCCATCTCTAACGATGGATCCAAGTCTGTTTCTAAAAGGTTTTGAAATTCTTCTATTGAAGCGATCTCGTTATCAATTTCTTTAACAATATTAATATTCTTTTGAATTTCAGCTATTTGCTGTAGTATTTCTTGAGCTTGTGTTTGATTATCCCAGAGATTTGGATCTTCGGCTTTCTTTTGTAAGTCAATTAGATCAATTTGTTTTTGATCAAAATTAAGTTTTTCCTTGAGTTTTACAAAATTTGATTTAATATCACTAATATCGGTCATATCAATTTTGGTCAATGTTTTTAATAATATTATCTGAAACATTTTTGACGATCATTTTTTGAATTTCTTTTATTTGTTTTTGAGGAAAACCATTTAATTGATTTTGAAGATAAACAACAGTGGGATTTTCTTTTATATGCTCTATTTGATAACGACTGTTTTCTGGTAGTTTAGAATAAATATCTTGCCAAACTGTAGGTAATAAATTATTTTTTGTTTGTTCATCTATGGCTAGAGTACTGTCTACTATAGGAGTAGATAAATTATTTTTTTGAGAAGCAAAATAATTGATAGAAAAATAAATAATTAAAAAGAAAATTAATAAACGAAGAAAAACACCAAATGTAAAGTGAAATTCTTTTTTTTTAGTCATTATTTAATTTTTAGCTTAAGAAAGTCGATAATTGGAGTATCTCCTTGAATACATTTCTTGTTTACAGGATCGAATCCAACAGGAACTCCAATACCGTCATTAGTGACTATTTCAGAACAATATTGTTTGGCGGTATTTATTAATTCAGTTCGATTTTGATCATTATAATAAATTTCCTTATAATTGACCTTTATTTTTTTGTCTGCATTATTCTTATCTAACCAATCTTCAACATTTTTACAATGAGGGCATCCATTACCCCAATAAAAAACTAAATCTGGATTGTCATAAATAGGATTATCTTTGTAAATATCTGCATTTGAAGAATTAACTGTATTATCTGTTTGGGGAGTTGTTGCTGTTTTTGGTGGAATAGAAAGAAATTTATATAAACCAACAACGACTAATAAAATTACTAAAAAGCTAATTATTTTTTTTATCATTTTATTTAGTAGTAGTAACAACGTCTAATATTTTATCCCCTATTTTGATTTTATCTAAAACATCAAGACCAGAAACAACTTCTCCAAAATTTACGTAATCACCAGTTAAATGTTGACAGCCTTCGGTTGTAAAACAGATAAAAAATTGACTATCATTACTAATTTCTATATTGCCTCCACGAGCTAAACCGATAGTGCCACGAACAAAAGGAATATTGTTAATTTCAGATTTAATTTGGCCACCACCAGTACCATTACCAAGAGGGTCGCCACCTTGAGCCATAAAACCTGGAATAACTCGATGAAAAGTCAAGTTTTTATAAAAACCTGATTCAGCTTTTGAGATGAAGTTTGCAGTTGTTTTTGGAGCAACATCAGAATAAAGTTTTAAAACGATTTCACCATCCTTAGTTTTGATGGCAACAAACTTATCTTTTTGTTTAGTTGAAGAATTTGATGAAGATTTCATATTGTTACTGGTAGGAATTGTGTTTTCCTCTAAATTTATATTGGTTGGATTAGGTTTATTTTTAACACCACATCCAGAGAGAATAAAAACAGAAAAAATAATTAGAAATAATTTAATTGACTTTTTCATGAGTTTATTTTAACAAAATAAGGACTCTTTTAGAACCAGTGTTAATATCTTCTTTGTTTTTTGATTCTGGAAAGTCATGGATACTATCTATTAATAGTTGATATGAATATTTAAAATATGCACCTGATTTAGTACCGACATCGTGAACTGTAAATTGCTTTTTGTCGTCATCGTAACCTAAAATGGTCAAATTGTGATAATAAGGACCACCGTGAGTAAAATGTTTGTTTTCTTGATACAAAGTTTTTCCATTAGCAGGAACAATTATTGGTATATCTTGTGAAATATATTTTTTTATATCTTCAACCGTAGGATTATCAATTATTTTTGTCTTGAAATTTAAATATTCTTGAGCCACCAAAACCATCTGGTCTATGTTCATGTCATGAGTAAAATTTTGACTATTTTCAAATTCAATCATTTTTAAGATATCATCTCTAATAGTAGAAGTATCTGGTTTTTGATTTTTATAAAAATAATTTACAGTAAGAATGGCAGCTTCTTCACAAGCATCTTGCCAAGGTTGATCCCAATTTTGCTCGGGTGATTGAGGAATAAAAGTGGTTTTGATTAAGTGTTTGTTGGGTAAACCTGTATCTAGAATCTTGGTTGGTTTCGGAACAATAGTTTCTTGAATATTTTCAACTGTATTTTTTACTTCGTTTATTTTGTTTTCAACTTTGGGTGAAATAAATATATTTTTTCTAAAAATAAGAAATAAAAAAATCAAAATAATAAGTAAAAAAAGGCCGATTTTCTTGAACATAATTTTATTATAGCTGTTTTTTAAATAAAGCCTAATGATTGATTAATTTTGATCTTGTAGTAGAATATGCGAATGCCCAAAATGACAGATATAAGAAATGTTGCTGTAATCGCCCATGTAGACCATGGTAAAACAACTTTAGTGGATGCCTTATTGAAACAAACCAACACTTTTAGAGATAACCAGGAAGAAATGAAAATGGACCGAATCATGGATAGTAATGATTTGGAAAGAGAAAAAGGAATTACTATTTTGTCTAAAAATACTTCAGTTTTTTATAAAGATACAAAAATAAATATCATTGACACTCCTGGACATGCTGATTTTGGTGGTGAAGTAGAAAGAGTTTTGAATATGGCTGATGGAGTATTGTTGATTGTAGATGCTGCAGAAGGACCTCTGTCTCAAACCAAGTTTGTCTTAAAAAGAGCTTTGGACTATAAATTAAAAGTAATTTTGGTAATTAATAAGATTGATCGAAAAGACGAGCGAGTTAAAGAAGTAGTTTCAGATACTGAAAATTTATTTTTATCCCTGGCTGATGATCCAGATTTGCTAGATTTCCCAATTATTTATGCCGTAGGTAGAGATGGAAAGACATTTTTAGAAATGCCTGATTCCATGGAAACTCCAGGTAATATGGAACCACTTTTTGAAACTATTTTAAAATACATTCCTAGTGCCCAAAAAGATATCGATAAGCCATTTCAATTATTAGTCTCGGCTTTTGAAAAAAACGAATATTTAGGTAGATTAGCTTTGGGAAGAATTCATCAGGGATTGATTAAAAAAGGTGACTTTGTTTCAATGGTTAAGCCAGATCAAAAAGTAATGGGAAATTTTAGAATAGAAAAAATGTATGTTAATGAAGGAATTACGAAAGTTGAAATAGACCAAGCTGCTAGTGGTGAAATAGTTTATTTATCAGGAATTCCCGATATTGAAATTGGCCAAACTTTAAGTTCGATAAATTATCAAGTGGCTTTGCCTACTATTGAAGTGGCTGAACCAACTCTTAAAGCAAGCTTTGGCCCTAATACAGGGATGTTTGCTAGAGATGAATCTAGATTTTTGACTAGTCGTGAACTTAAAGAAAGATTGAGACAAGAAGTAGAAACAAATTTGGGTTTAAAAATTGAAGATGATCCAACTGATGGTATCAGAGTCTTAGTGTCTGGCCGAGGTGAAATGCATTTAGCTATTTTAATCGAAAAGTTAAGAAGAGAAGGCTATGCAATGGAAGTAGGTAAACCAGAAGTCATTTTAAAAACTATTGATGGAAAAGTTCACGAACCAATTAATGAACTAACTATTATTACTCCAGAAGAATATGTGGGAGTAATAACTTCAGAAATGGGAAAAAGAAAAGGAGAAATGTTGGATATGCAAACCGATGATAAAGTTGGTACTAAAATGACTTATAAAATCAGTGAAAAAAATGGTTTAGGTTTACGAAGTGCCTTAATGACAGAGACTAAAGGAATGGTATCAATAAATACTTTGTTTTTGGGATATGAACCAAAACAAGAAGATAATAAAAAAGAAAGAAATGGAGTAATGATTGCCTTTGAATCGGGCAAAGCATTATCTTATGGCTTAGACTTAGCTCAAAAAAGAGGTATTACTTTTGTAAATCCTAATGAGAAAGTTTATGAGGGTCAAATAGTTGGTTTTAGACCAGTGGTGGATGATTTGGAAATTAATATTTGTAAAGGGAAACATTTAACTAATACTCGATCTGCTGGAAACGATGACAATATTATTTTGGCCCCAGCAGTAAAATATTCTTTGGAAGAATGTTTGGACTTTATTAATAGCGATGAACTTATTGATGTAACTCCAGAAAATATTAGATTAAGAAAGAAACTTTTGACTAAAGTAGATCGAGTTAGATCTCAGAGATCTGGGAACTAATTATAGAGGCTGTTTTTTCCAATTCTTCGTTTGAAGTTTTATAATGAGAAATTAAGGTTAATCCTTGCTTGAAAGAATCACCGTAATTTCTTGGAATAATATGAATATGAGCATGAGCTACATCTTCTCCAACAGTTAAAAAGGTTACAAAATTAGGTTTTAAGTCAGATTTAGTAATAGCTAGGGCAATTTTTTGAGCAACTTGATTAAACTCACCAAACTCTGGGATATCATAAACCCAACGATAATGTTTTTTTGGAACAAGAAGAGTATGACCTAAATTAATTGGATTGATATCTAAAAAAGCCAAAAAATTTTCATCTTCATATACTTTTTGACAAGGAATCTCCCCTTTTATAATTTTGCAAAAAATACAATCGTCCATAATTTATTTGTCTATTTTTGGGTAAAGTTTTTTGATAATACTTAATATAAATTCAGTAGCCTCGGAGATAGATTTATTACTAATAGTGGCGCCAGCGGCGGCTTTATGACCACCACCACTGCCAGTAGCGGTAGCGATTCTTGATAAATCATATTTATTAGAATCTCTAGTTCTAAAGTTGATTCTAATAGTACCTGGTTGAAATTCAATCATAGTCATAGCAATATCCCAACCAACAACAGACTTGAGCATGTTAGTGACATCGGAATACCCATTAAGAGTGTTGATATCAATATGATTTTTTTGAATCTCTTCACTAGAGATAGAAGCAATGGCAATATGATCTGAACAATAATTTTTGACTGATGAAAGAAGATAAGAAATTAATTTAATACGATCTGGGCTATCATTATTTTCAATTCCAAAAATAAGTTCAGGAAATTTTGGATAAATCTTACCTAATTTACCAGCAATATCAAATATTTTATAAGTTGGATTGAAATATTTGAATGCTCCAGTATCGGTATAAATACCAATAAAAAGACCAGCAGCCATATTCTTGTCAATTTTTATTTTTTGGTTTTGAAGAAGATCATAGATTACTTGGCAAGTTGAAGAATATTTTGGCATGACAAGATTTATTTGAGCAAATTTTTCACTACTCTGATGATGATCTATAATGATTGTCTTTAGTTTTTTGGGAAAAGTAATTTTACCGAGTCGAGATATTTGACTAGGAGATGAAGAATCGAGAATTAGAAAAAGATCAAATTGATTTAAGTCAATTTGAAAAATATTTTTTGGGAAAATTTTATCAGTCCCAGGTATAGTTTTTAGATTTGGTGGTAATTCTGAATCGCCTTGAATAAGACAAACATTTTTACCCATTTTTTTGAGGACGTAATAAAGAGCTAAATTGGAACCAACCGAATCAGCATCTGGACCAGCATGGATGGTTAGAAGAATATTATTAGCACGATTAATTTCTTTCCAAATCTTTTTACCAACAATTTTTAAATTCATAATTTATTTTAACCGAATTTTGGATAACAACATTGTTTATATTTTTTACCAGAACCACAAGGGCAAGGATCATTACGACCAACTTTTTGGCTATGAATAGTAGTTTGTTTTGGTGGTAATTTTACATCTTCATCAACTGATTTATTTTCCGTTGGTAAATTAGCCATAGAATCTCCTCTACCTTCATTAACATTTTTTGGAGAACTTTCGGTCGGAGCAACTGGTTCTAATCTAAACAATTTTCTAGTTAGATTGTATTCGAATTGAGTTAATAGATTTTGAAACATTTCATAACCTTCTTTACGATATTCAATTAAAGGATCTTTTTGAGCATAACCACGAAGTCTGACCCCATCTCGAAGATCATCAAGAGCGGTTAAATGATCTACCCAAAGAGGATCAAGAGTAGAAATAATAGCAAAACTTAAAATAGCATTGGCAATTTCAGCACCAAAAAAAGAAACACGACTTTGCCATTGTTTTTCTAATAAATCGATTAAAACTTTTTGTGGTTGATCAGATTTTTCTAAATCTGATTTAAGTTTTTGTCTATCTGAGGAAGAAATAGGTAAAATTTCAGAAAACTCTAGAGTTATTTTTTCAAAATCTGGTTTGCCAGTTTCATAGTTAGTATTGATATTAACGATAGAATTAATTTGCTTTTCGATATAGCTAAAAACATTTTGTTTGTTAACTTCAGGATCTTTTGATTGATTTAATAACGTTTGATCTCGAAGTTGATAAATAATTTTTCTTTGTTTATTGATAACGTCATCGTATTCGACCAAATTTTTACGAGCATCAAAATTAAAACCTTCAACTTTAACCTGAATTTGTTCGATAACTTTGGAAACTAATGGATGAGTTAATGGGGTATCTTCGGGCATATTGAAACGTTCCATAAGAGAGCTAATTTTTTCACCACCAAAAACACGCATAATATCGTCATCCAGAGCAATATAAAATTGAGAACAACCTGGATCACCTTGACGACCAGCACGACCACGAAGCTGATTGTCAATACGACGTGACTCGTGACGTTCGGTACCAATAACATATAAACCTCCAAGATCAATTACTTCTTGATGTTCTTTTGACCAAACTTTTTTATCAGCTCCATCTTTAGGACCACCTAAAATAATATCGACTCCACGACCAGCCATATTAGTAGCGACAGTAATAGCACCTTTTTTACCAGCTTTAGAAATAATTTCTGCTTCTGAACGGTGATTTTTAGCGTTTAAAACTTGATGATGTAATCCTTTTTTACGAAGTAATGAAGAAATAATTTCATTTTTTTCGATTGAGGTGGTGCCAATTAAAATTGGTTGACCTTTTTTATTTATTTCTTCAACTAAATTAGCAATGGCGGCATATTTTGATCTTTGAGTTTTGAAAATTAAATCATGTTCGTCTATTCTTTGAATTGTTTTATGTGTAGGAATGGTAACCACATCTAAATCGTAGATTTTTTTAAATTCTTCAGCTTCGGTGATGGCAGTACCTGTCATACCGGCTAATTTTTCATATAATCTAAAATAATTTTGAAAAGTGATAGTTGCCCAAGTTTGAGATTCTCGTTGAACTGGAACATTTTCTTTTGCTTCAACGGCTTGATGAAGTCCATCTGACCAACGACGACCGTTCATCATACGACCAGTAAATTCATCAACGATAATTACTTCATTGTCTTTGACAACATAATCTTTGTCTTTATGAAATAAAGCTTGAGCTTTGATAGCATTTTCGATATAGTGAATTGTTTCGAAAGATTCCTCGTAAAGATTCTTGACATTTAAAATTCTCTCAACTTTGCGAATACCATATTCTGATAATGTGGCTGATCGAGATTTTTCATCGATGACGTAATCAGTGGGTTGAAGTTGAGAAGCAATCTGAGCGAATTTGTAATATTTGTCGACAGGAGAATTGTTTGGAGAAGAAATAATAAGAGGAGTTCGAGCTTCATCAATTAAAACAAAATCAACTTCATCGACAATAGCAAAATGATGAGGTCGTTGAACGACTTGATCTTGACTAGAAGCCATATGATCGCGAAGATAATCGAAACCAAATTCATTATTGGTACCATAAGTAACATCGGCTTGATAAGCTTCTTGACGAGAAACAGGACGAAGATGAGCTAAACGATCATCAATTTTTTCTGATTCATCAGTAAAAGATGGATCTAATATAAATGATTGTTCATGAACAATACAGGAAGTAGAAATACCAAGAAGATTTAAAGCTTTTGGATACCAACCAGCACCAACACGAGTAAGATAATCATTTGGAGTAACAATGTGAACCCCACGACCGGTAAGAGCATTTAAATAAGCTGGAAAAACAACAGAATGAGTTTTACCTTCTCCAGTTCGTTGTTCAGCGATAGCTCCTTGATGAAGAGTAATAGCTGACATTAATTGAACATCATAGGCTCTTTCGCCAATTGTTCTTTTGATAGCTTCTCGAACTACAGCAAAACTTTCTGGAAGAATATCATTTAAAGTTTTTCCTTTGCTTAATTGCTCTTTAAAATATTCAGTTTTTTGAGATAACTCTTTATCGGTTAATTTGGATATTTTTTCTTCCAAAGAATTTATTTGGTCGACAATTTTTTGATAAGACTTGATTCGTTTGACGTTTTCATCAAAAAAATTTTTTAAGAAATTAAACATAGGTTAATTATATCGTAAAAACCGAGCTTCGGTTCCCCTCTTTTAGGGAGAGGAACCGAAGACAGGGTGGCTCCTCTAGCTTATATTGGGTTTGATAATATCAAAATTGGTATATGGTTGAAGGACTTTGGGAATAAGAATGCTACCATCGGCTTGTTGATGATTTTCGATAATAGCCAAAACAGTACGATCGGCAGTTAATGTGGCATTGAGAATATGAACAAATTCATTTTTACCATTAATTTTTACTTTGGTATTTAATCTTCTCGCTTGATAATCACCACAATTACTACACGATTGAGTTTCACGATAGGCGTTTTGCCCTGGGAACCAAGAATTGATGTCGTACATACGACGATTTGGTTGAGGAAGATCACCGGTACAACTTTTGACTATTTGATAAGGAATACCAAGTTCTTGCATTAGTTCTTCTTCGTAACTTAACATTTCCAAACACATATCATCAGAAATTTTGTAGTCAGGAAGAGTGAAAACATTCATTTCTACTTTATTGAAAAAGTGAACTCGAAGCATACCTTTCATGTCTTTGCCGTATGTGCCAGCTTCTCGACGAAAACAAGGAGAAAAATTGATGTATTTTAAGGGTAATTTTGTAGAGTCTAGAATTTCGTCCATATGATATGGAACAACAGCATGTTCAGAACTAGAAATAAAAATTAAATCATCTTCTGGAGCTGAATAATAAGCATTAAATAAATTTTTGTTGGAAGCATAACCACATTTCCATTCGCTTTCGGCTTTAACCATGGCTGGTGGAATCATACCAATAAAACCTTTTTTAATTAGTTTTTGAAAAGCATAAAACATAACCGCCATTTCAAGGACAGCACCCTGACCTTTGAAATAACCAAAACGACTACCAGAAACTTCAGCGGCTTTTTTGATATCTAAAATATCAAGTTTTTCACCCAAATCAGCATGGTCTAGTGGTTTAAAATCAAATTTAGTGGGTTCCCCTACTGTTTTATAAACAACATTTTCACTATCATCCTTACCAACTGGAACATCTGCAGCGGGAATATTAGGAATCTCTTCTAGTAATAAATTTTGTTTCGTTTCGGTTTCTTTTAATTCGGCCTCTAGAGTTTTTAATTTTTCTTTAATACTTGTAGCCTCTTTTAATTGATCTTCTGTTGGTTTGCCTTTGAATTGACGAGTAATACTATTTTGATCAGCTCGAAGTTTTTCAACTTGAGATAAAATTTCACGAAAATTTTTGTCTATATCTAAAATTTTTTCAACAACACTAGAATCTTTTTGACGGTTTGAAAGCGCAGTTTTTACAAGATTAGGATCGTTTCTTAATAAATTAATATCAATCATTGTTGATGATATTTTAACAAAAACAAATACTAAAATTACACGCAAATTAAACGCAAAAGAAAACCCCTCTACCACTTTGTGATATCTCCGCTTAATAAAAAAACGTAAGATCAACGAATTATTTTGTGTTCGAAAAATTTTTCTTGAAACTTTACAGATTCTTCTATTTCATGATCAGTAATACTTTCATTAATTGGAACAACAATCAATTTATCATCATCATCTTTTAGTCTGTGGATGATGGCAACTACTTGACCGGAAAATCTTTCAACAGGAACATCAACTTTTAAAAGATAGGCGTCAAGTTCTTCTCCATCTGGAGCTATGATTCCTTGAATATATCCATAATTTACATCGTATCTAAAATTCCATTTTGGATGAAAAGTACCTAACTGTCTATCGACAGTAACGTCAACTTCAGTATTTAATAATTTTCTAGCAAGTTCTAATGATTGGCTCATAATTAATTATAACCCAATTTCTGGGGCAATTTGTTGCATAGAAGTTAAGCAAATTTCAATGAATTTTTCGAGTGGAATATTTAAGCCTTCTTGTAGCTCACACATTTTTACTTCATCACGGCGAGTACCAGCAGCAAAACGAGGTTCTTTTAGAAATCTTTTTAAGACAGAAGAAGTTTTGACATCGGAAAGTTTACGAGAGGGATAAACAAAAGCAACAGCCACAATTAATCCCGTTAAACTATCCGCACAAAAAATAGACCATTGAGATTGAGATTCTGTTTTAACTCCAGTTAATGAGGGGGCGTGAGCTTTGACGATTTGATCAACTTCATCAGAAATTTGTAAACCAAATTTTGCTAGAGCTTCTTTGGTTTTGTTGGGATGAAATTCCTTAAACTCGCCAACATAATCAATATCATGGATTAAACCTGCCAACATCCAGTCTTCTTTTGGAAGTTCATTTGGTTTTAGTAAATTATTACTTTTAAGATAATTATAAATTCCACCCATACAAGCTTCTAAAGCCAAAGAATGATAAAAAATATTTTGTTCTAAAGAATTTTTAACAGCAGTTAGGTATTTATCTCTATCCATGTTTATTTAAAATTTCGTGCCAATTTGTCAAATTGACGACGACGAATAATTAATTTATTGTCTGATTGTATAATTTTTTGAGCTAACTTCAAATACTCTTTTGCCTTTATTGGATTATCTGTAACTAATAGTTCGGCAAGACGCATTAAACAGCCTGATTCCCAAACATGAATTAAAAAAGAATCTGTAACGGATCTATATTTCTGAATTATTTTTAACCCTTCTAAAAGATTTTTTAGACCATCTTTTTTATCCCCATTTCTGTATTGAGCTTCGCCTAGATGATATTGATAATCGCCTTTTTCACTGTCGTTTTTGGGATAAGTTGCCAAAGCTTTTTGATAATTTAAAATTGCTTTTGAAAAATTGTTTGAAAGCATAAAAACTTCACCAAGTCGAAAATAACCAGTGTGGATATTAGTAAGTTTTTTTGCCAGACTTAAATTTAAACTTTTTTTGGTATATTTTTGGGCTAGTTTTATAAATTTATTATTTTTGGATAATAAAAATTGATGTTTATAAATTAAGACTAAACTTTGGTAAGCATCACTCAAGCCTAGATAATTTTTGTTTACCTGATAATTTAAAATAGCTAAGTAATTTAAAATTTTAGCCAAAATTAATTTGTCTTGTTCACGATATTTTTCGGCAAGAAAATGAAAAAGATTGGTATTATTTTTCAAATTTTTTCCAAACACCTTGAGATACAACTTCTAATTGGTTGCCATCAATTTTTATGGCAGTGTTGTCATCAATGGCATATACCGTATAAGGGTAATCTTTGAGTTTTTTTTCTAGATTATTGATAGTTATTTCTGGAAGACCAGAATTGTTTAGATGTGGTTCAACCATAAAATCTATATAAGATAAACCTTTGTCTGATTTGTTTTTATTTATTTTGTTAAAAATTTGTTTCTCTTTATAAGAATGTATGATGGTTGGATTTACGATCATTGATCCGGCACTTACTCCGATATAGACTCGAGTTTTTAATAAATTGGGTAAAACTTTTGAAAGACCAGATTTATTAAACCAATGCATCAAATGATACGTATTGCCACCTTCAACAAAAAAGACATCAGCATTTTTTAATCTAGCTAACCAAATTTCTTTTGGTAAAGCGGAAACATCGACAATATCAATTTCTTTAAATTTTAAAAAACTTAAACGACGAAGATCATCGATTAACCAACCTTTGTCACCTTCTTCTAAATTTGAAGCGGTAGGAATAAACGCAACTTTGAGTTGATCTAAAGGACGACCAACTAATTCATCAAGAGCTTTAACGATAGTTTGATTGGTAAGACCAGCTGAAGTAAGAAGCAATTTCATTTTTTAATTTTAGTCTTCTTTTCGCATGGCGGGGAAAAGAATGACGTCTTTAATAGTGGGAGAATCGGTTAAAAATTGAACAAATCGATCAATACCCATACCCCATCCGGCTGTGGGTGGCATACCATATTCAAGAGCCCGAATATAATCTTTATCAAATTGCATAGCAGTATCGTTACCTTTTTTGGCAAGAGCAACTTCTTCTAACCAGCGATCTGATTGATCTTTGGGATCATTTAATTCATTGTAAGCTTTGAGAAGTTCAGTACCGCAAACTAAAAGTTGGAAAGAAGAAATCTTTTTGGGATTGTCGGCCTTTCTTTTTGCTAAAGCAATCATCTCTGAAGGATAATCACAAACAAAGGTAGGCTCGATAATTTTTGGACGAACATGTTCTTTGTATAAAGCATCAAAACAAGCACCAAGGCCAACTACACCAGATAAATCAACTTTGAGATTTTTTTCTTTAATGACTTTTTTAAAATCTTCTTCGGTAGTAATTTGATCAATATTTATACCAGTATGTTTTTCGATAATTTCGGTAAAAGTAACTCGTTGAATATCTTTTGAAAAATCAAGATCGACATCTTGAAATTTTAATTTCAAATCACCTTTAACTGATTTAATAACATGACGAACTAATTCTTGGGTAAAGTTCATTAAAACTTCATAATCGACATAGGCCCAATAAAATTCGATTTGAGTAAACTCGGGATTGTGAAAACGAGAAACACCTTCATTTCTGAAATCACGAGAAACTTCGTAAACTTTTTCAAAACCACCGACAATTAATCTTTTGAGATAAAGCTCATCAGAAATACGAAGATACATATCCATATCTAAGACATTATGATGAGTAATAAATGGTTTTGCCGAGGCTCCTCCATAAACTGGTTGAAGAATTGGAGTTTCAACTTCCATGAACCCGTGATCATCTAAAAACTGACGCATTTGAGATAAAACTTTAGTTCGAATTTTAAAAACTTCTCGACTTTCGGGATTGACAATCAAGTCGACATATCGTTGACGATAGCGTTCTTCAATATCTTGAAGTCCATGCCATTTTTCTGGAAGTGGTCGTAAATTTTTAGCTAAGATTTCAAATTCAAAAACATTGATAGTTGTTTCTCCAGCAACAGTTTTAAAAACTTCTCCAGAAATAGAGACAATATCTCCTAAATCTAATAACTTAGTTAAAGACATTTTGTCTTGTAAAACTTTTTCTTGAAAGAAAAGTTGGATTTTTCCGGTTTGATCTTGTAAATCGGCAAATAAAATTTTGCCGTGACCACGAAGTGACATTAAACGACCAGCAACTAAAACTTTTTGATCGAGCAATTCCCGAGCTTGAGCAATAGGATTTTTATCAGCTAAATTTGGTTGTGGATACGAGTTTAACTTTAACTCTTTAATTTTGGCCAGTTTATCTAATCTCTGTTTTTGGAGTTCGTTTAGTTTTATATCCGACATGAATGTATTTTACTATACATTTAGTCGATATTGACGACTTTGTAGGTCATTTTGCCTGCCGGAGTGTCAATATCAAATTGATCGTTCACTTTTTTACCAATTAAGGATTTACCGATTGGAGATTGATCTGATATTTTACTGACATTTGGATCGGATTCTAGGTGACTAACAATAAAAAATTCTCGAGTTTCTTTATTATTGATTTTTACTTTTACCTTGCAGCCAACTTGAACAGTGTGATTATCTGATTTAGTATTGATTACTTCACTAGTTTCCAAAGCTTCACTGATTTCATCAATTTGATTATTGGTGACTTCTAATTCTTCTTTTAATTGAGTAGCAAGACCATCTTCACCAGATTCATCTGGTTGAGCGACATCTTCAATTTGATCAATAAGTCGAGCTTGTTTTTGTTTTAAATCCTCTAATTGAGAGGTTAACTTCTGAAAACCTTCCTGAGTCAAAATAATTTTTTGATTCATTTTATTTATCTAAATTGATTAAAATCCCAAGATATAAACTGGTTGGGAAATCCAGAGTGAGCCTGTATATTAGATTAAAAATAAGCTTTTGTCAAATTGACTCTAATAGCTTAAAATCTAAATAGAAAATGTTCAATCTTTTTAAAATAACACCTAAGAAAAGAACCGTCAAGATCGGCAAAAAATATGGGATACTTTATAGTAATCCACCAACAAAAAAGAAAATAATCTTTTATATGGGAAGTTTAATAATCCTTTTTGGGTTCATTTATTTAAGTTATTTATATACTCCGCTAATTAGATCCCTAGTGGTATATAAGTTTTTTAATAAGTCATTAGTAAAAACTAATGAAATAGAAGAAAAACCAATAGATAGCACTTTTTCTATCTCTATTCCAAAAATTGCGGCTAGATCAAAAATTACAGCTAATGTATCACCTTATAATGAAAAGGAGTATTTAGCGATATTGGCTAATGATGAAGTAGCTCAATCTTCTACATCATCATTACCAGGGAAAGGAAAAAACAACACTACATATTTATTTGCTCATTCAACTCAACAAAGTTTAAATATGGTTAGAAAAAATTCAGTTTTTTATTTGTTGGGAGAATTGGTTAACGGAAATTCTATTTATCTACAATATAATGGCAATTTATATCAATATAAGGTGTATGATAAAAAAATCATAAGTTATAAAGAGGCGGAATATTTGAATTATAAAGATGAAAATCGTGAAGTATTAATACTTCAAACATGTTGGCCAATTGGAACAAATTGGAAAAGATTATTGATATTTGCGGAAAGGATTTAATATGGGCCTTGATCTTTCTTTTAGTGAAAATTATTGGTCAGATTTAGAGAATAATCTGGTTAATAAGAATTTTGACCAAAAAATAATTAAGGAAGCTTATGATTTTATGGTTGAGGCTCATAAAGACCAGTTTCGTTATTCAGGCAAACCATATATTTCTCATCCAGCTTGGATTGCTAAGGTAGTTGCTCAACTTAATATTGGACAAGAAGCAGTGATTGCCGCTTTACTTCATGATTGTATAGAGGATACTTCAACTAATATTGAAGAAATTGCCAATAAATTTGGAGATGAGGTAGCTTTGTTGGTGTCAGGTTTAACTGAAGTAAAAACTAAAACTGCTGGTCTACAAATTAATAAAACTAATATTGAGATTTTTAGAAAATTCTTTTTTTCATCAGTAAACGATGTAAGAGTGTTGATTATTAGATTGGTAGATAAGTTGCATAATAGCTTAACTATTGAGTTCTTACCAAAAGATAGACAAATAATTTATGCTAAAAATGTTATGCAGATTTATGGACCATTGGCTGAATATGTAGGTTTGCATTATTTTAAAAAATTATTGGAAGACATTGCTTTTCAAATTCTATATCCAAAAGAGGCAGAAAAAATTAAAAAAATGTTTAAGGAAAAAGCAAAAGACGAAATTAAAGCATTAAACCTAGTAAAAAATGAGTTGGAACAAATTTTGAAAATTAATAACATTAATGATGCAGTAGTGGAAGGAAGAATTAAAAGTTTATATAGTACTTTTGCAAAAATAAAAAATAAAGGTGGAAATTATGAGGTTAAAGACAGAGTAGCAATTAGAGTATTAACCGATAATTTAGTTGATTGCTATACTGTTTTGGGATTATTACAAGCAAAATATAGAACTTTGCCTGAAGAATTTGAAGATTATATTTCAGCTCCAAAACCAAACGGATATCGATCAATTCAAACAACTATTGCTTGGAAAGATAAAATGACGGTAGAAATTCAAATTAAAACTAAAGCAATGCATGAATTTAATGAATTTGGACCAGCATCTCACATTGCTTATAAAATGGGTAAAGGAGTAATAGAAAACGGTCGTGGAATGGAATGGGTTAAAGATTTAGTTAAGTGGCAAAAAGGAGACAATGAGATTAATAATTATCAACTGAAAGTATTGACTAATTATATATATGTATTTACTCCGAAAGGAGATATTTTACAGTTGCCCAAAGGAAGTACCGCTCTAGACTTTGCTTATAGAGTTCATACTAGTGTTGGTGATAGATGTAGGGGCGTAAAAATAAATGGAAAAATGGGTAAAATAGATGATGAATTAAAGACTGGAGATTTGATTGAAGTGTTGTTAGGTAAAAAAAACAACGTAAACAAAAATTGGTTAGACACAGTAAAAACTACTTTTGCTAAAGAACATATAAGAAAAATGATGAAGTTTTAGTGGAAGAATTGACTAATAAACACTATATATAGTATAATATAGGATATATGGCTAGAGTAAAGGAAGCTGTAGGTCAAATTAATATATTTGATATTTATTGTGATTTAGAAAATTTTAATCCGACTCTTGCCGACGTTCCAACACAAAGAGAAACAATTATTGAACAACAGAACGATGATACTTCATTAAAAGTAGATCGTTTATTGGATGAAGATGATAAACCAATAGGGACAACTTCTACAGGATTGGCTTTATATGGATCTGATGATCCTAGTTTAATGTATTCAGTTGATAAAAAAGAAATTGATTTTAGAACGGAAGTAAGACCCTTATTTTATAAATTGTGTGCTGAAGTTTTAGTAATGCAAACAATGGGAGATACTAGAGATATTTTTTATATTCCCAAGAAAACCAGATTATTAGTTGAACCTCGTAGCTTAAAGTCAAAACCTTATAATGCTGATACAGTAGATCGTTTATTTGCAGTTAGAAATGACATAGTCGTGTTTGATATTGAAGACCATGTCAAATCCAGAAAAATAGCATATGAGCCTTTAGAAAAATTTAGTAGAAGAGTATCAATTAGAAAAACAGATGATGATTTTTCTGATCTAAGAGACCAACCGGTTAATATAGCAAAAGACCGTAAATTTTTTATTCCAAAAAAATATTTTGAAGGAGAAAGATATTTTAATTTAACCGAAGCGAGAGTACTGGATGATTTTGATAAATTTTGTGATTTTATAAAAAGAAGTGATAGTACAGCACAAAGATCAAGATAATTTAAAATTGATAAGTTTTTTACGATAACGATTGGAAAAACGATGAGCTTCGTCACGAATTTGTTGAAGTAATTGAAGAGCGGGAGAATTTTTTGGTAAGTTAATTTCCACCCAATCATCAACAGTTTTTATGACAATAGTTTCAAATTTTTTAGCAAGTCCAATAATACATATTTGATTGGTTTGAGGATTAGTAGAAAGTTCTAAAGCTTGATGAGCGGCTGAAACTTGAGGCTTTCCCCCATCGACCATTAGAATGTTTGGGTAAGACCATTCAGAATGTTTGAGGCGGCGGTAAATGATTTCTTTAATCATAAACTGATCATCAGGAGTAATTTTGGTGTTAATTTTGAATTGACGATATTGAGAAGTATCAATTTTGCCATTTTGATAAACCGTCATAGCACCAACAAAAACCTTAGAGCCTAAATTAGAAATATCATAACCTTCAAGACGATTGATTTGTTTGAGCTTTGGAAAATATGGCGATAAAGTTAAAACTAATTGATCACAGGCTTTTTGATATTTATCTTCTTTAAAATCAATTTCTTGATAAAGATGACTTAAACTTTGCCATCCTGAAATAACATAATTTAAAGAATTAATTTGATCGCGACGAAGGACGGCTAATTCATAATTTTGTTGTTTGGAAAAATTATTCATTTCCTTGGTTAATTGAGAAATTAATTTATGAAAATGGCCGTTGAGTATTTTTTTAATTTTTGAGATATTAGCTCGATATTCTTTTTGGTCTGGATTAACGCCTGGACAAAGACCAAGATGACAATATAAGCATGGTTTAGAATCATGTTTTTTTGAATAATAAGGGAAAATATGACGAATGGTTTTGAGAAGGCTTTTAACAGAACGGCTATCTGGAAAAGGACCATAAAATATATTGTTTTGATTTAAAGTAGATTTAAAAGCTGGTTTTATGAGAGGAAACTTATCTTTAGTTATAGTAATGTAGATATAACTTTTGTCGTCTTTAAGTTGAGAATTGAATTTGGGACGATATTGTTTAATAAGACTAGATTCTAAAACTAAAGCTTCAATCTCAGAGCTAACAGTATAAAAACTAATATCAGCAATTTCTGAAACTAATTGATTGGTTTTATAGCCCAAAGCATTATCAGACTGAAAATACTGAGAAACCCGTTTTTTAAGATTTACGGCTTTGCCAATATAAATAATTTTACCGACAGTATTTTTGTAGATATAAACACCGGGTGAATTTGGAATATGGCTTAAATCAATCACATAGGTATTATATAATGAAATAATGAAAGGAAAGGAAAAAATATTAACTGTTTTATTTGGAATAATTTTATTTATTTCGGGATATATTAGATTTAGTCAAACAAAAGATTTTAATTTTCCTTTTACTTATGACCAAGCCAGAGATATGCTGGATATTAGGGCATTGGGAGAATTTAAAGACTTGGCAGTTTTGGGTCCAACAACATCAATTAATGGACTCCGATTAGGACCTTTTTATTATTACGCAAATTTACCAGCTTACTGGTGGGGTCAAGGTAATCCACAAACTTTGGTTAGTTGGAATATATTATTATTTTTATTCTCGGGAAGTTTTATATTTTGGTATTTTAGAAAAAGAAACATAACTTTAGGTTTTCTAATTGGAAGTATTTTTTTGATGGCACCACAAATGTTTAATTTAACTAGATATTTTTGGAATGCCAATATGGCAACTTACCTAAGTGTTTATTTTTTTGTAGCTTTATGGAATTTTTTTGAGAAAAAAGATAATAAATCGATTTTATATTTAGGGTTAACAGCAGCAGTAATGACTCAATTTGAAGCTGCTTTTGGAATAGTTTGTTTGGGATTTTCAGGATTAATAATTTTGTTAAATAAAAAAATAAAACATTGGAAAGCTTTCTTGATAGGAGTAGTCCCCTGGTTTCTTCCACAAATAGCTTTGGAAATAAAAAATAAATTTCAAATGACGAAGTTGTTATTGGGATTTTTTAATGGAAGTAATCAAGTATTGGGTGACAAGATGACTTTTGGAGAAACAGTAGTTTCGCATTTTAATAAAATAATTAGTTTTTTTGAAGGACAATTTATTGTCAACTACGGCTGGGGTTTGGGAATTTTAATCTTAATAATAGGATTAATTTTGATAAATAAAAAATACCGAAAAATGGGTGTTTATTTTTTATCATTTTTAGGCTTTGCTTATATTTTTTACACAGTGGTTTATCATCACGAACTAAAGAGTTGGTATCTAGATAGTTTGAGAGTTTGGTATTGTTTTGTATTGGGAATTGGATTGGTAAATATAAATAAATTTAAAAATCTAATAACTTTAGTGGTGGGTTTATTTTTAATTAGAAATATTTATTTAACCACAATTGATCAATGGCAATTTACTGGAGGAAATTTTGGAAAGGATGATCCAAAGAAAATGGCTAATTTAATTAAAAATGTTGATTGGGTATATCAAAAAATGAACGGAATAGGTTTTCAAGCTTATACTTATGTGCCAGAAATTTATGATTATTCAAACCAATATTTATATTGGTGGTATGGATTTAAGAAATATGGTTATATGCCGAATAAAGTCTCTTACAGTTTAATTGAAGTGCCAGAATACACTAGAGCTCAGAAAGAATTTTATAGAAAAACAAAAGAAAATGATAATAAAATTGCTTTAGTTTACGAAGATAACGGTAGTACTATTGGGTGGTTGGGACAATTTGCTAAATATTGTACGGTGGATAAATGGCAAACTGAATGGAGAACAACAGTAGAAATTAGAGAGTTGTGTAAATAAAAAAATACTTGATATGTTTTGATATAATCTTCGTTGTACTTAAAAAACCTATTTCTCTTTAAACTCAAAAAAATAAGAAAGTGGTGAGTGTTTTGAATGAAGAAATTATGATTGGTAGAGTTAGATATTTTGACTGGCAGAAAGGAGAAGGAAGACTAATTCAATCAGACGGAACAGAATTGTTTTTTAACCTTAAAGGTGCAAGAATGCCTGCCACCAATCTTCTTGACGGAACGTATATCTGGATTAAACCGGCTGAACCTTATCCTAGAGGCATATTGGCAGGTAAAGAAATACTATACAAAATACACCGAGGTCCACATGGAAAATTTGCAAAATTTTGGGTGTTGAAAGAACATCAAGACTTGTATGAAGGCGAATAAATACCCAAACAAAGAGAAATGATTTTTAACCCGTCGATGAGCGTTTTTAACGCATTAATTCATTGACGGGTATTTCTTTATCTAATATTTTTTTTAAGATACTGACCAGTGTAAGAACGAGTACAATTCATAACATCTTTGACGGTACCAGCAACGACTAATTCCCCACCCTTTTGGCCACCTTCTGGACCCATATCAATAATCCAATCAGCGTTTTTGATAACATCAAGATTATGTTCAATAACAACGACCGTATTACCCTTGTCAACTAATTTTCTTAAAACGGTAATTAATTTATCAACGTCATAAAAATGTAAACCAGTAGTGGGCTCATCAAGAATATAGAGCATTTTGCCACGACCTAATTTAACTAATTCACGACTAATTTTAAGACGTTGTGATTCCCCTCCCGATAAAGTGTTGGACGGTTGACCTAACTCTAGATAACCTAGGCCAACATCTTGAATAGTAGTTAACATTCTTTTTAGTCTGGGAATATTTTTGAAAAATTCAGCCGCTTCATCAATAGTCATTTTGAGAATTTGAGCAATATTTTTACCTTTATACTCAACTTCTAATGTTTCTTCTTTATATCTAGTGCCGTGACATTCATCACAAGTGACATATATATCGGGTAAAAATTGCATTTCGATTTTGATTTGTCCCTGACCTTCACAGACAGGACAACGACCTGGTTTGGCATTGAATGAAAAACGATCAACATTGAAACCGCGAATTTGAGCTTCAATGGTTTGAGCCATAAGTTTTCTAATATCATCAAAAATTTTTGTATAAGTGGCTGGATTACTACGAGGAGTGCGACCAATTGGAGATTGATCGACCAATAATACATCTGTAACATTTTCGACACCTGTAATTTTGTCGTATTTACCAATAAATCCATAATAACTTCCAAGAGTAGCCTTACGGACACCACCATAAAGAGTGTCATGAACTAAAGTGGATTTACCAGAACCAGAAACACCAGTGACACAAATTAATTTATTAAGAGGAAAATCAACATCGACATGTTTTAGATTCCACTGATTAGCACCTTTGATAGAAATTTTATAATCAGGATTGGTTATATTTGAATCAAGATTGTTTTTAATTTGTAATTTACCAGATAAATATTTACCGGTTAAAGATTTACTATTTTTTTTAATATCTTCAAGACTTCCTTGGGCAATAACTTCACCACCGTGTTTACCAGCATATAAACCAAAATCAACGATATAATCGGCAGATTTAATAACATCTTCATCGTGTTCAACGATAACCAGAGAATTACCTAAATCTTTGAGTTTTTGTAAAGTACCAATCAAACGATCATTGTCACGAGAATGAAGACCAATAGTTGGTTCGTCTAAAACATAAAGAACACCAGTTAAACCAGTACCAATTTGACTGGCTAAACGAATTCGCTGAGATTCTCCACTGGATAAAGTACCAGCTTCACGATCAAGACTTAAATAATCAAGTCCAACAGCTAATAAAAATTCGATTCGGGCAGCTAATTCTTTTTTGATTGGAATAACAATTTCTTTTTCTTTATCACTGGTTAATTGAGAATCGAGGTCATTTAACCATTTATCAAGTTTTTCGATTGGTAATTGAGTTACTTGGAAAATATTTTGACCTAAAATGTGAATAGAAAGAGCATCTTGATTGAGACGAGCACCGTGACAAGTGGTACATTCACTTTTAATCATGAATTTTTCTAATTCTTCTCTAATTGCATCGGAAGCAACTGAAGCATAACGACTTTCCATCATTTTGGCACGCCATTCAGGAAATTTTGATCGATCGACTTGAAATTTTGAACCGAGACCTTTACATTCGGAACACGCTCCTTGAGGAGAATTGAAAGAAAATAAACGAGGTTCAATTTCTGGAAGTGAAATATTGCAATGAGGACAAGCGAAATTTTCAGAAAATAAAGTGTCTGTAAAATCTTTAGGATTTGCTGGAAAATCAAATCCTGGGTCGTTGATTTGGGCCGTAATCGCCAAACCATTGGCTAATTTCATTGCTTGTTCAATATCATCAATAAGACGATCATAAATTGGTTTAGTATCTTTAAAATTATCTTTATTTATAGAAACCCGATCGATGACAGCATCAATATTATGTTTATTTGTCTTGGCAATACCAAAATCAGAATATAAATCGACAATTTGATTATCAACTCGAATCCATTTGTAACCTTGTTTTTTTAAATTTTCGGTCAAACCTTTAAAGTCACCTTTTTTATCACGAACTATGGGAGATAACACTAAAAATCGATAAAGATTTAAACCTGAAATTTGCGAGGCAGCATTATCTAAAATTTGGGTAACAATTTGCTTGCTTGTCTGAGGAGAAACTTCTCGACCACATTCTGGACAGTGAGGGTGACCAATACGAGCAAAAAGTAAACGAAGATAATCATAAATCTCGGTAACAGTACCAACTGTGGAACGAGGATTGTGAGAAATGGCTTTTTGATTAATGGCAATTGATGGTGAAAGACCAGTAATTAAATCAACTTCTGGGCGTTTCATATTACCTAAAAATTGACGAGCATAAGAAGAAAGACTTTCGACATAGCGACGTTGACTCTCAGCAAAAAGAGTATCAAATGCCATAGAAGATTTACCGGATCCAGAAACACCGGTAAAAACAACTATTTTATTTTTAGGAAACTCAAAGGAAACATTTTTTAAATTGTTTTCTCGAGCACCTTTAACGATTATTTTATCGATCATAATTTTCTATTTCTTTGATTTGATCACGAATTTGAATAGCGGCCTCAAAATCTAAGTTGAAGGCATATTCTCTCATTTGTTTTTTTAATTGTTTAATTTGTTTTTGACGTTGAGATGGGGTTAATGATGAAGTATCAATTTTTGACCAATTAGTTTTGACTTCCTTTTTGATATCATCAACTATTTGAGGACGGATAGATTTTACCACTGATTTGGGCGTAATATGATGATCTTGATTGTATTTAATTTGAATTTTGCGTCGACGATTGACTTCTTTGATAGCCCCATTCATAGCATCAGAAATTGAATCGGCATATAAAATAACTTGTCCAGAAATGTGACGAGAAGCTCGACCCATAATTTGAATTAGTGAAGATTGAGATCTTAAAAAGCCTTGTTGATCAGCATCAAGAATAGCCACTAAACTAACTTCTGGCAAATCAAGACCTTCTCGTAAGAGATTAATACCAACTAAAACATCATAGTTACCAGAACGTAAATCATCTAAAATTTTGGAACGTTGCAATGTATCAATATCTGAATGAAGATAAGCCACTTTTAAATTACATTCTGTTTTGGCTGGATCAGATAAATAATTAGCCAAGTCTTCGGCCATACGTTTGGTAAGAGTAACAACTAAGGTACGTTCTTTTTTATCAACTCGAGCTTTAATTTCTTTAATTAAGTCAGGAATTTGATTTTTTGTAGCTCTAATATTTATCTCTGGATCAACTAAGCCAGTAGGACGAATAATTTGTTGAGCAATATTATTTTTGGATTTTTCGAGTTCATATTTTGATGGTGTAGCCGAAACATAAACAACTTTGGCCATACGTTGTTCAAATTCTTCAAATTTTAGAGGACGATTATCGAGAGCTGAAGGAAGACGAAAACCAAAATCAATTAAATTTGTTTTGCGAGCAAAATCGCCAGCATACATACCACCAATTTGAGGTACAGTTACATGAGATTCATCTATAACTGTCAAAAAATTATCACCCCAAAGATGTCTAAAATAATCAACTAAAGTATAAGGTGGATCGCCGTGTTTTCTATTTCGATCAAAATAAATTGAATAATTTTCAATACCATTAATATACCCGGTCTCTTGGAGCATTTCTAAATCGTATTCGACTCTTTGTTGAATGCGATGAGCTTCAAGAATTTTGTTTTGCGATTTAAAAATTTGGACTTGTTTATCACAATCAGAACGAATTTGTTTAAAGATTTCAGCGAGATCCTTCTTGCCACTGACATATTGTTTGGCAGGAAAAAGTTTAAATTTTTCTAAAACAACTTCTTTACTCGTCATTGGGTGACGTTGAATAATTTTGGTTAAAACATCGTTTTGAAATTCCAAAACTAAATAAGAATCTGTATAAGATGGCCAAAGTTCAATATTGCCACCACGAATACGAAAAGTTGAACGTTTGAATTCTAATTCTGAACGAATGTAATAAAGAGAAATAAAATTTTCTAAAAGTTGACGACGAGGATATTGTTCACCAACTTCTAAAGAAAAAGTCATATTTTCAAATTCAACTGGGTCACCAATATTATAGATACAACTAACTGAAGCAATAATTATGTTATCGTTACCAGATAAAAGATTGGATGAAGCTTCAAGACGAAGCTGGTCGATGCGATCATTAATATCAACTTCTTTAGCAATATAAGTATCAGATGCAGGAATATATGCTTCAGGTTGATAATAATCGTAATAAGAAACAAAATATGAAACTTTATTATTGGGAAATAATTCTTTAAACTCTTGATAAAGTTGACCAGCTAAAGTTTTGTTGTGAGAAATTACTAAGGTTGGTAGTTGAGTATTTTGAATAACATTGGCGATAGTAAAAGTTTTGCCAGAACCAGTAACTCCTAAAAGGGTTTGATGTTTGACACCTGAGATAATATTGTCCGAAAGTTGGGCAATTGCCTGAGGTTGATCGCCTGAAGGTTTGTATTCGGATTGAAGACTAAATGACATAGGTAATATTTTACCAAAGTCTTTGGGTTTTGTTTGGGTTAAATTAATCTTGCCATGGTTGACCAAGGGTTTGCTTAATCATCCATTCAACGGCTTTATAGTTTTTAAAAACTTGATCTGTAATATTATGACCAGCACCTTTCAACGTAACAAGTCTTGCCTTACCTTTAATTTCTCTCATTTGAGCGATAAAACCATTACTTTCATAAATACTACATGTTTTATCACTACTACCATGAAAAAGTTTCATATTTGTTTTTGAAAGTGTTTTAATACAACCATCACTATATCCACATAAACTTATTGTGACTAGGGAAGAAAAAAAATTAGGATAAGTACAACCCATCGAAACTGTTCCATTAGCTCCCATACTATGACCAACTAGAGATATTTTATTAGTATCAATATTATAGTTTTCAACTATATTAGGAATTAAATTTTCTTTAATAAAAGGATGATAATCTTTTCCACCATAACCACCATAACCACCATTCCATTGTGGAGAGATAATAACAGCATCGTAATCATAACCTTTATTAAGAACAGCCGGCAAACCACTTTCTAAAAGTTGATTAATATTAGTACCTGTTTCAGCCCGACCATGTAACCAAACAACTAAGGGCCATTTTTTGTCTTTAGTGTAACCATTTGGAAGATAGAGCCAGTATTTCATTGAACCTAATTGTTGAGCTTTTAAACTTCGTGGTTGTGGACTCATAGTTGGTGTCGGTGTAATAGTTGTTGGATCAATAACTACTTCATCATTAGTTTGAAGTAAGGATTTCTTTAGATAAGTAAGATCAAAGGAATTAGTAATGCCATCATAATTAAGATCTGTTTGTTGACCACATTGTGAATCAGCCGAAGGATTAACATTGTACTTAACCATAGAGAAATCAGAAGCATTAACAATCCCATCTTGATTAAGATCACCTGGGATTAATGAGTATTTAGTAAAGTCATAAGTCACTCCATTAGTCAGAGGTAGATCACAAGCAGTTGAAGTCGTCATCTTGGATGATTGATTGTTAAAACACATTCGAGCTGAGAGATAAGCTTGATTCTTAACTTGGATGTAATTGAATGAATCAGTTGATTTGAAGTTATTGTCTAAAACAAAATCAGAGACTAAAAAGACTTGATCACCATCTGAATTAGTCTCCCCAACTACTGGAGTAATAGAAGTACCAATTCCTGGTTGGTAAACTTTTTTGGTGATATTAACTATGTCTAGATCAACAGTCTTGAGAGAAGCAGAACAGGATGACTCTGGTTTTAATCCTTTGAAAGCTATCTTAAAGTTAATCTTAGATTGATCAGTTTCCGTAGCCCGACTACGATCATCTGAAGACCTTTGTACTAGATTAGTGGCTAAAGGAAGAGACAAGGCCAGAAGAGAGATGAAGATAAGAGTAAATAGATTAGAA
>JAEZTF010000019.1 GCA_023443725.1 Candidatus Parcubacteria bacterium | reverse complement strand
ATTACTCAAAACAAAACGACTCCAATATCCATGATAGTCGCTAAAGGTGATATTACTATTGATGAATCAGTAACTCGTGTTGATGGAATCTTAGTCGGTAATAATATTAATATTGGAGGAAGTGGGGCACAATTAGTCATTAATGGTAGTCTTTATGGAACTAATTTAGTCAATATTACTAGATCTTATGCTAATAAGGTTAGTAATAATACTTCCCCGGCAGTATTAATTAACTACAAACCAGACTTCATGTTTAATATGCCAAGTAGTATGAATAAGAGTATTACTAATTGGAAATGGGGAAATTAATACATAACGAATACATATTTAGTTAAATTGCTTTAATTATTTTACGGTGTTATAATCCAGACAATCAAATATGAATTCTTCAGTTCATTTAGGACATCAATCTCCCCAAATCGTCAACGCTATTGTTGAAATTGCCAAGGAAACTCACAATAAATATGAGTATGATGAAGAGTTGGATATTATTAAACTTGATCGAGTTCTTCATTCTCCAATGCATTATCCAGTTGATTATGGTTTTATCCCAGAAACTAGATCAAAAGATGGTGATCATCTCGATGTTATGATTATTACCAACTCTCCTGTATTTACTGGCTGTTTAATTGAAGTTAGACCAGTTGGTGTCTTAATTATGTCTGATGAAAATGGAGACGATGAAAAAATCCTTGCTGTTCCTCTAAAAAATCCTAATTACGATCATATTAAAACTCTAAAAGATGTCGAACCTCACTTTTTAAAAGAATTAGTTCATTTTTTCACTGAATACAAACGTCTTGAAGAAAAAGATGTCACCGTCAAGGGTTGGCTCAATCGTACTGAGGCCTACAAAATTATCAAAGAATCAAATAAAGTTTATCTAGAAGAGCAAAAAGAAAAGGGAATCGAATTGTCCGCTTCTCATGTTCGAGAATAATTTGTCGGGCTTCGCCCGACGAAGTTTTAACGAAGTCGGGAATACAGGATTCGAACCTGCAACCTCACGCACCCCATGCGTGCGCGCTAGCCAATTGCGCCAATCCCCGTAGTACTTGTGTATTTTACTTAATTAAATTTAAATTTACTAGTTTCGGCTTTTATTCGTGTTTTGCTTATTGACTTGATATAGTCTGGCTTGGTATCACTATTACAGTTAATTAAAAATATAAATTTATGAAAAAGAAAAAAGAAACAAAAATTAGTTCTCCAGTCGGTGGTAATAAAGATCAAAAAAATGAAGCTATTCGATTAGCCATGGAACAAATTACCAAAGCCTATGGTACTGGCTCGATTATGAAAATGGGCGAACGCAAAGCCGATATGTCTATTGAGGTTATTTCTACTGGTTGTATGCCAGTTGATATTGCTCTTGGTGTTGGTGGCTTACCACGTGGTCGTATTACTGAAATTTTTGGACCAGAGGCTTCTGGAAAAACTACTTTATGTTTACATGTTATTGCCGAAGCTCAAAAATCAGGTGGCAATGTTGCTTTTATTGACGTTGAACATGCTCTCGAACCTCTTCGTGCTGCTGCTGTTGGTGTCGATGTTGACAATCTTTTAATTTCTCAACCAGACAATGGTGAACAAGCTCTAGAAATTGTGGAAACTTTAGTTAGATCAAATGCAGTCGATGTCATCGTTGTAGATTCCGTTGCCGCTCTTGTTCCAAAAGCCGAAATCGAAGGCGATATGGGTGATTCTATGATGGGTGTTCAAGCCAGACTTATGTCTCAAGCACTACGAAAACTTACTGGAGCCATTTCCAAATCAAAAGCTGTAGTTATTTTTACCAATCAAATTCGCCAAAAAATCGGCGTTATGTTTGGTAACCCAGAAACTACTCCTGGTGGTTTAGCTCTTAAATTTTACGCTTCAGTCAGAATTGATCTTCGTAAAGTTGCCAATATTAAAACTGCTGCTGGTGAATCAATTGGATCCCAACACAGAGCTAGGATTATCAAAAATAAAGTTGCTCCTCCATTTAAAGAAGCTGAATTCGATATCATGAATAGCGAAGGTATTTCCAATACTGGCAGTGTCGTTGATTTAGCTGTTCAATACGAAATTATTACCAAAGCTGGTGCTTTCTTTAAACTTGGTGATCAAAATATTCAAGGTCGAGAAGCTGTTAAAAAATATTTCAAAGAAAACCCAAAGATTTTCAAAGAAATTCAAGATCAAATTTGGCAAAAAGTAAAAGATGCTGCAGCTGTCTAATATAAAAGCTAGTCGAATTACTAATCGAGTCAATTTAATTTTCTCAGACGGGTCATATCTACCTTTATTTATTGACGATGTTGTTAAATTGTCTTTACATAAAGGACAAGAAATTGATCAAAAACTGTATGAGATTATTACAAATACCTCACTTCTTTATCTAGGACGTGAGTACGCACTTCGTCAAATCGCTATTTCTCCAAAAACAGAAAAGAATCTTAAATTAAAATTAAAATTATTCTTTCAGAAAATCAGAAAAAAATTTAATTTAATTACTTCCGATTCTATTTCAATTATTATTGATCAAATAATTACAAATCTAAATTCCAAAAATCTTTTAAATCAAGAGAGTTTTGTTTCTTATTTTATAAACAAGAATCGTCACAAATCCAAAACTCAAATATTATATCTATTATCCCAACAAGGAATCGAAATTAATCCAGAAATTACCAACCGATTTACTTTAGATGACGATCAAAAGCTAATTGAAAAATATCTCAACAAAAAGAGAATTTCTGCCGATTTGCTTAAAGATTTTAATTATCGTCAAAAAATAATGGCTTCTCTCTTTCGTCGAGGCTTCAAACTCTCTGATATTAAGGCTGTAATTGACGGGTTGTCTAATTTAAAGTAAAATATAGTAATTCGTTTAAACTTTTATTAATAGTTAATTAAATTAAAAATTTTTAGCTTTTTATCTACGCAAGTACTTATGTTGATTAAATTTTCGAGATTAGTTCATTCAGTCCGTTCGAAATCTTAATTCTATTTTGGCGTCATAAAAAGTAATGGAGGAAATTTTATGTTAGAGTTTTTCTTGTCCCAAGTAAAAGGGTTATTTTCTAATCAGTCAGGAGATGTAAAAAATAAAAAAAATAAAAAAATAGATAAGACTGAACCAAAAATAGGTGTAGATGTCGCCGATGATGATAAAAATCGGGTTGTTTTTACTCCTAAAAAATCAGCCGAACCAGTCACACCGGCCGCTCCAGTAGTTACTACTACCCCTCAAAATGACGCTGCGGTTCAAGCTGCTTTATTAAACGCTAAAAAAATTGAAGCTGATGCCAAAGCTAAGGAAGCCGAGATTTTTCAACGTTTATCATCTCTTGATGAAAAAGAGCGTTATTTAATTCAAAAAGAAAAATCTATTGATCAACAATCTTTAGATTTAAAAAATAAGCTAACCAGTGTTGATGATCTTTATCGAAAACAAATGGAAAAACTAGAGACTATTTCTGGTCTTGATATTGAAAAAGCCAAACAGTTAATTATCAGTAGCACTGAAAAAAAAATGGCCAGCTGGATTAGTAAAAAAATTGAAGAAGCTCGTGATGAAATTAGACAAAAAGAAGAAGAAATTACCAAAGAAGTAATTATTGATAATATTCGTCATGGACTTACTGACTATGTTGCCGAATATACTGTTTCCACTATTTCTTTAGCTGACGAAACTATTAAAGGAAAAATCATTGGTCGTGAAGGTCGTAATATTAGAGCTTTTGAAAAAGCTACAGGTGTTGAATTAGAGCTAGATGAATCAAATGATATTCGTATTTCTTCTTTTGATTCCACTAGGCGCGAGATTGCTCGTCTTTCTTTAGAAAAATTAATTAAAGATGGTCGTATTCAACCTTTAAAAATAGAACAAGTTGTGGCTCAGACTAAAACTGAAATGGACAAAATTTTACTTAACGAAGGTAAAAGAATTTGCCAAGAAGTCGGTGCTTTCAATTTACCTATCGATTTAATCAAAGAAATTGGTAAATATAAATTCCGTTTTTCTTATGGGCAGAATTTAGCCAAACATACTATAGAAGCTACCAAAATTGCCACTGCAGTTGCTTACGAGTTAAAAGCCAATATTAATGTTGTTCGATTAGGGGCTTTGCTTCATGATATTGGAAAAGTAGTTACCGACCAAGAGGGGACTCATATTGATTTAGGCGTTGATTTACTTAGAAAATATAAGATCCCAGAAAAAATAATTGATTGTGTTGCTGAACATCACGAAGATAAAGAATTTTCTTCAGTTGAATCAGTTATCGTTTATATTGGTGATGCTGCTTCTGGCGCTCGTCCAGGTGCTCGATATGAAGTTCATGAGGAATATCTCAAACGAATGAAAAATATCGAAGAAGTCGCCAAAAACTTCAATGGTGTTACTAGTGTTGCCGCTTATCAAGCCGGTCGAGAAGTCGTTGTTATTGTTGATCCAGGTCAAATATCAGATGCTGAGGCCGAAGTATTAAGTCAAAATATTGCCGAAAAACTCGACGAAGAAGCAAAGTGGGCAGGTCAAATAAAAGTCACTGTTATTCGAGAAGTACGCACTAGCAGTGTCGTAGTTGGTAGTAAAATCAACAAAAATGCGGTAAAAGAAGATTAAAATTACTTGCTTTTTCCATATATTCCGTTATTATTAAATTAATTATTAATTAAAAAAAATAATCAAATGACTAAAAAAGATCTCATTGAGTCTGTCTCTCAAAAAGCCAAGCTCAGCAAAAAAGCTGCCAAACAAGCCGTTGAAACTTTCCTTTCCGAAGTAATGAAAGCTCTTGCTAGCGGTGAAACTGTTAAATTGTCCGGTTTTGGAACCTTCAAAACCAAAATGTTCAAAGCTAAAACCATTAAAGCTATTGGATCAAAAGAAGCTAAGAAAATTGTTGCTCGCCGAATGCCTCGCTACATTCCAGGTACCAAAATCAAGAAAATGGTTAAATAATTCTTATTTTTGAATTTCAAAACTCCCCCTGTTTTGGGGGAGTTTTTAGTTATATACTAGATTAATTAATGAAAACAAATAAACACTTTGGTCTAATTATTGGTCGTTTTCAACCACCTTGCCTTCACCATTTGGAATTTATCAAAGAAGTTATTGATTCTGGAGTCAAAGAAATTTTAATTGGTATTGGTGATGCCGGAGTTTTGGATGATAAAAATTTTCTGACTGCTACCAAAGTCAAAGAATTATTAATTCCCAATTTAGATAAATTAAATTTCCCTTATCAAATTCAGCTTATTCCTGATATTCATAATCCACCAAAATATGCCGATCATGTCAAAACTTTTTTTCCTCAAATAGATGAGTCCAATACTTGTTTGTTTACTGACAATAATTACACTTCAGATTGTTTTATAAATTACGGTCACAATTTTGAACATCAAATTCAAACTATTTTGCCAACCCGTGCCACCGACATTCGTCGAATGATTATTAATCATGATTTATCATTAAAATCTTTAGTTCCTCAAAATGTTGCCGATTTTGTTGTAAAATATCATCATGTCTAATTTATCTATCGGTATCGTTGGTTTACCCAATGTTGGCAAATCAACTCTTTTCAACGCTTTACTTGGTAAACAAGTGGCAGATGCTAGTAATTATCCTTTTTGTACCATTGATCCCAATGTTGGAGTGGTTGAAGTTCCCGATGAAAAATTACCTGTTTTAGCTGATATTGTCAAAACTCAAAAAGTTGTTCCAGCTGCAGTTGAATTTATTGATATTGCTGGTTTGGTCAAAGGCGCTTCTCAAGGTGAGGGTTTAGGCAACAAATTTTTAACCAATATTCGTGATTGTGATGCTATTTGTCATGTAGTTCGCGATTTTTCTGATTCCAATATTATCAAAGAAGGTTCTGTCGATCCTCAGGGAGATTTTGAAGTTATCTGTGCCGAACTCATTATTAAGGACTTGGAAACAGTCGATAAATATTTAGATGCCAACAAAAATAATGCCAAAGAAAAAATTAGTAAAAAGTATCTTTTAGCTCAGAGATTAAAATCAGAATTGGAAAAAGGAATTTTAGCTGTCAATTTAAAATTTGATGATGAAGAAAAAGATATGTTGAGAGAATTTTTCTTACTCAGTGCCAAACCTTATTTTATTGTTGCCAATGTTGACGAAAATACTTACAAAAATATTGCCGATTGGAAAATTAATTTAAATAATTTTGAAACTGTTATTCCAATTTGCGCCAAGATCGAAAATGAGTTGGCTGAATTTAGTTTAGAAGACAAAAAAGCCTATCTAGATGAGCTAGGAATGAAGGAATCAGGTTTAGAAAGACTAATTAACAAAGCCTACCAAACTCTTGGTTTACAGTCATATTACACTGCGGGAGTTAAAGAGGTTCGGGCTTGGACAATTCACCAAGGTGATACTGCTCCAAAAGCTGCCGGAGTTATTCATACCGATTTTGAAAGGGGATTTATTATGGCTGAAATTGTTTCTTATTCTGATTTTGTTAAATATAACGGTTGGCTAGGTGCCAAAGACGCTGGGCTTCTTCGTCACGAAGGCAAAGCCTATATCATGCACCCCGACGACATCGTCGAATTTAAATTCAATGTTTAATAAACTTTTAATTATTTCTGGTCCAACAGCCACCGGTAAAACAGATTTGGCTGTCAAAATAGCCAAAAAATATAATGGAGAATTAGTTTCTGGTGATTCTTGTCAAATCTATAAAGGTATGGATATTGGTACGGGTAAAGATCAACCAGAAGAAACTCCGATTCATCTTATCGATATTATTACCCCAGACCAAAAGTTTTCTGTTGCCGATTTTCAAAAAGTTGCCCTAAAAACAATCAAAGAAATTCAATCTCGCAATAAATTACCCATCTTGGTTGGTTGTAGCGGTTTTTATATCGATTCTGTAATTAACCCAAACTATAATACTTTTTCAATAAAACCAAACAAATTTTTAAGGTTTATTTTAAATCGTTTTTCGGTCAAAACTTTACAAAAGATCTATAAATTCTTAGATCGCCAAAATTTTTCTAAATTAAATCATTCAGATATTAACAACCACTATCGTCTCTCCCGTAAAATTGAAATTAAATTATTTTCTAAAAATAATCAAAATAGTAAATTGAAAATTGAAAATTTTGATCTATTACATATCTCTCTCACTGCTCCTCTAGATTTTCTTTACAAAAGAATTGATGCTCGGGTTCAAAAAAGAATTGATATTGGTTTTTTTGATGAAATAAAAACATTGCTAAAAAAATATAAATGGTCAGACCCAGGCATGCAAATTGCCGCTTATCAATGTCTTAAACCATATTTCGATTATCAAAAAAAATTCCCCTTTCATCAAAGGGGAAAGCCCGAAGGGAAGGAGATTTTGTCTTCGTGTCTTCAAAAATGGTCTTACGCCGAACATTCTGATGCTCGACACCAAAGTTGTTGGTTTAAATCTCGACCAAATGTATATTTTTTTGATATCACCAATAAAGATTTTGTTAAAAATATTAATTCAAAAATTACCAAATGGTATACTAAATCATGAAAACAAAAAGAATTGAAATTTCTTACAAAACCATTATATTTACCGTTTTATTTCTTATCTCATTAGTTCTTTTATGGCAGATTAGATCGATAATTCTTTTACTTTTCATTAGTTTTATTTTTATGGAAGCTTTAAATCCAGCCGTTTCCAGATTAGAAAAGATAAAAATTCCAAGACCTTTAGGTATTTTAATTATCTACATATTAATATTAGCCACTCTTTCTTTTACTATTGCTGGAATAGTTCCTATTTTAGTTGAACAAACAGCGGGCTTAATTAGTTCTCTTCCAAACATGCTCCAAAATGTCAAAATTTTTGGCAATAATGCTATTGATTTATCATCTCAATTTAAAATATTAGAAAATATTCCTACTAATATTGCCAAAACTGCCGTTGAAATAGTTACCAATATAATTTCTGGATTTGTTATTTTCTTTTTAACTTTTTATCTTCTTTTAGAAAAAAAGAATTTTCCAAAATATAGTCTTAGTGTTTTTGGTGAAACTGGAAAACAAAAATTTCTAGAAATTATTGATGCACTTGAATCTCGTCTTGGTCATTGGGTTAATGCTCAATTCTTTTTAATGACTATTATCGGTATCTGTTCTTATGTCGCTTACCTCTTACTTGGTTTAAAATATGCCGTTCCATTAGCTATTCTTGCCGGTTTACTTGAAGCCGTTCCAACTATTGGTCCAATCTTAACTAGTATCGTTGCTTCTATAGTCGGTTTTACTATTTCTCCATTAACAGGATTATTAACTATTGGTGCTGGTATTATCATTCAACAATTAGAAAATAATATTATCGTCCCTAAAATCATGAAAGAAACAATCGGTCTAAATCCACTAATTACTATCCTTTTAATCGCTACTGGTGCTCAACTTGCTGGTATTACCGGCGCTCTTTTAGCTGTTCCTTTATATCTAATCATCGAAACTGTCGTCAAGATCTTAGTGGCCAAAAAATAATTCATAAATACAAAAAATCCCGAAGAAACTGTTAAGCCGGATTCTGTTTATGGACCATCTATCTATTCTTTCTACCTGAGACTCTCAAAAACTAGATATTAACGTCTCATCTTGAAATTTCCACCAAGAGGATGCTCGTTTCACTTCATTCTGCAAAGCAGAACTATTCGTCACTGTAGTATTGCCATTCGATTACTCGAATCCCTACATCTTCAGGTCTTGTGCTTTTTGTGGTCCGGACTTTCCTTTCCGATAAATCGGAATTGGTCCTTCAGTTTCTTCAGGATTTTATCCTTAAAAATTCAATTAAAGCAAAGCTGCATCTGCGGCAGATAAAATTTTGAACATTTTAACTCCGGTTTCAGGATCGATTGTTTCAGCTGCTGGTCGACCATTCTTAAGAGTAACTTTTTTGACCTTGCTGACATCAACTTCAACTGCTTTGCGTGATTTTACATTGTAAAATTTGATGGTTGGCATTTTAAAACTTCACCCCCTCAAAATTTAATGAATAAACGTATAACAACTATCACCATAATAGAAATCAGACTTAAAATCAAGCTCTTTGTTAAATCTCTTCTTAAGAATCTCATATTTTCATTCTCATTTACGTTCATACCGCAGTATAGCACAAAAATTCTTGCTACAATTAATTGTTTATGAATTTCATAATTTATTTTTTAGTGATTATCAATTTTCTTTGGTCAATTTATGTTTTTTTTGTTATTTATAAAAGAAAATCTATCTCAAAAGAAAATCAATTACCAAAATCGGATAATCTAAAAATCAATGTCACTCGTTTTAATCCATTTAACGATTTAGGCGGTGATCAAAGTTTTATTTTAACGATATTAGATCAAAGTAATACTGGAGTTGTTATTACATCATTACACAATCGTGATATTACTAGAATTTATGCCAAAGCTGTAAAAGATGGAGAAGGAGATAATATCACTTTGTCAAAAGAAGAAAAATCAGCTATAGTTAAAACTATTAAAGGTTAATTTTTAAATGAATTCTAAGTTAACAAAAATATCTGGATATATAGGATTATTTCTTATATTTACCGGAATTTCCTATATATTATTTGATCATTTTGTTCCTGCTTCTAGTCATTCTATTCTGACTTCTATCAAAAATAATAATCAAAAGAATGATCAAAAATCTGAAACTAAATCTGACTCTATTTATTCTGGTCCAAAAACAAAAGTTTGCCCTATTAATGGTCAACTTTACACTAAAGAAGAAGAAGCTATTTGGTCTACTCGTCGACCTCTAATGGTTATGATTGAAAATCATGAAGACTCTCGACCTCAATCTGGTCTTCAAGGTGCTGATATTGTTTATGAAGCTGTAGCTGAAGGTGGAATTACTCGATTTATGGGTGTTTTTTACTGTGGTGTTATTGCTGAATCTGAAACTAATAAATATGATTTAGGACCAGTTCGATCTGCCAGAACTTATTTTCTCGACTTAGCTTCTGAATATTCCGACTATCCACTTTATACTCATGTCGGTGGTGCTAATTGTAGTGCTGCTACATCAGGTGGTCCATGTACTACCAACAAAAAAGCTCAAGCTATCGAACAAATTGCCGACTATGATTGGAATGATAAGGGAACATGGAGTGATTTAAGTCAGTTTTCTCTTTCTTACAAAGTTTGTCGTCGTGAACCGGAAAGAACTGGTAAGGTAGTAGCTACTGAACATACCATGTACTGTTCTTCAAAAGAACTTTACAATACCGCTGCTAGTCGTGGTTTAACCAATAAAACTGAGGCAAAAAATACTTCTTGGGACAAAAACTATCGACCTTGGTTATTCAAACAAGAAGATAAGGCTAGTTCTTCTCCAACCACCTCTAATGTTACTTTTGATTTTTGGTCAGGTTATAAAGATTATTCTGTTTCTTGGAAATATGATGCTATCAATAATAACTATATTCGTTATAACGGTGGTAATGAACATATAGATTTTAATATTCAAAAAACTATTACCAGTAAAAATATTGTCATTCAATTTGCCAAAGAAAGTCGATCAATTGATGATCATCTTCACAATTTATATGCTGTTATTGGAAGCGGAGATGGTGTCTTGATTCAAAATGGAATTAAAACTGATATTACTTGGGCCAAAGCCAATCGAGTTTCTCGAACTATCTTTAAAGATAAATCTGGTAAAGAAGTTAATTTCATTCCAGGAAATATTTGGGTAGAAATTCTACCTATCGGAACCGAAGTTTCTTATAATTAGTTATGAAAATTCAAACTAGTTTAAAATATTTGTTTGTTTCTCAGACTAGATTAAAACTAATCAATGTTTTGTTTTATTCTCCTCAAGAAATTTTTTATGTTCGTCAATTAGTCAGATTAGTTGATGAAGAAATAAATTCAGTTCGCCGAGAATTAGATAATCTTAAAAAAGCTGGGCTAATTAATTTTGAATGGAGAGGAAATAGATTATACTATTGGGCCAATCAAAACTCACCTCTTTTTACCAATCTCATTACAATTGCCAATCAAAATTTTGGTTTAGGCCTGAAGTTACAAACTAAAAACGAAAATTTAGGTAATTTGAAATTAGTTTTTTATACTTATAATTTTTTAATTAACAACAAAAAAAATCCCGATGATATCGATATAATTATTGTTGGAGATATTTCTTTTAATGAAATTGAAAGTTATTTACAACAGGAAGAAAAAGTTCGCGGTCGTGAAATAAATTATATGGTTATGGATAAAAATGAATTTATTTTAAGAAAACAAAAAAGAGATCAATTTATTATCGATTTTTTTCTTAATTGCCCAATTGCTATAATAGGTGATCTTAAAGAAGCTATTAATTTTTAATAAATGACCAAAATCAGGAAAGTAATTAAAACCGGTAATAGTTTAGCTATTACTATTCCTTCAAAAGCAATTAAAGATTTTAATATTCGCGAAGGAGATCCTGTTAGTATTTCTATTAACAGAACCAAGGTTTCTATCAGATATACTTTTTCTGGACATCCGCGACAGCTCTCTTTAATTAATAAACCTCAAAATTAATTTATGACTAATCGTAAAAAAACTCTCAGGATATTTTGGACCATCATTGGTATGACTTTGGTTTGTTTAATATTAAACATGCCTAAAGTTTTGCCTATAAATATTCACTTGGGGAAAATTAATTGGCAGCATACTTTTTATCGTCCTGAAATAAATTTTAAATTGGGATCAAAAGAAATCAAAAAAGATATTGATTTAAAATATGGTTTAGATTTAGCTGGAGGATCATCACTTCTTTTTGATATCGATACTAGTAATACTACTTCCCAAAATTTACCAACTGCATTAGAGTCTCTTAAATCAAAGATTGAACGACGTATTAATTTATTTGGGGTTAGTGAAACCTCAGTCCAAATCAATAAACAACAAGATAAATATAGATTACAAGTAGATTTGCCAGGCATTGAAGATATAAACAACGCTATTGAACTTATTGGTACCACAGCCCAATTAAATTTTTATGGTATTATCGATGATAATTTATTTACTACCGCCACCACATCGGCTGAATTCCAAAAGTCATTTAAAGACATAGGTTTAAATGGTTCTCATCTAAAATTATCTTCAGTTACTATTAATTCCAACAATTCTGAACCAGAAGTTTCTTTAGAGTTTAATGAGGAAGGCTCAAAAATCTTTGCTGCTGCTACCAAAGAGTTTTTAAATAAAAGAATTGCTATCTTGTTAGACGGACAACTATTAACTGCTCCAACTGTAAACACTGTTATTACAGAAGGTAAAGCAGTTATCAGTGGTAGCTTCGACTCTCAATCAGCCAAGAATCTTTCAGTTCAATTAAACGCTGGTGCTTTACCTTTATCGATTAATTTAATTCAACAATCTCAAATAGGAGCAACCTTAGGCAAAGACTCTCTTAATAAGGGTATTTTTGCTGGAGTTGTCGGCCTTGTTTTAGTTTGTTTATTTATGATTGCTAATTATGGCAAACTTGGATTAATTGCCGATATAGGTTTAATTATTTACGGTCTTATTACTTTAAGTCTTTATCGACTTATTCCGGTTACTCTTACTTTTCCTGGTATTGTCGGTTTTATATTATCTATCGGTATGGCTGTTGACAGTAATATTTTAATTTTTGAAAGATTTAAAGAAGAAACTAGAAAAGGAAAAGATTTAAAAATGGCCCTAGAATCGGCTTTTGGTCGAGCCTGGGATTCAATCAAAGATGCTAATACCTGTACTATTATTACTGGGTTTATTTTATTTAACCCACTTAATTGGTCATTTTTAAGTACTTCTGGTATGATTCGAGGTTTTGCTGTTACCCTAATTTTAGGTATTTTTATCAGTATTTTTACTGGTGTCTTTGTTACTCGAAATCTTTTACGTGTTTTTATTAGGGAGAAAAAAATATGAACGTCATGAAACTAAGACCGTTTTTTCTTGTTTTATCATCAATATTACTTTTATCATCACTTTTCTCGGTTGTCTTTTGGAAATTTAAAATGTCGATTGATTTTACTGGCGGATCTACTTGGGAATTAACAATTCCAGAATATTCCAAAGATAAACTCGATCAAGTTTTTTCTGAAAATAATTTAACTATTAAAGAAATAAATTCTTTAGGTGATCAAAACTATTCTCTTAAATTTGCCGATATCAATACTGAGCAAAAAAATAAACTCAACTTGAGCCTTTCAAAAACTTTTCCTCAATTTAAAGAATTAAAATATGAATCAGTTGGTCCAATTTTAGGTAAAGAATTACTTCAAAAAACCATTACTGCTGTTATTTTATCTTCTTTGTTTTTATTTTTATTTATTGGTCGACGTTTCAAAGATCTTACTTTTGGTGCCAGTGCTATTTTAGCTATGTTTCATGACACTATTATTTTAATTGGTAGTTTTTCAATTTTTGGTCATTTCTTTGGGGCTCAACTCGATTCTTTATTTGTTACTGCTCTTTTAACCACTCTTTCTTCATCGGTTCACGATACTGTGGTAACTTTTGATCGTATCCGAGAACTCAAACGCCAAAATTACAAAATTGATTGGGTCCAATTAGCCAACCAAGCTGTCACAGAAACTTTAAACCGCTCCATCAACAACTCTATGACCATAATCTTTATGTTAACTTCATTAGTGTTACTTGGTGGTTCTTCCACCAAATGGTTTGCTACAGCTCTTTTAGTTGGTGTTGTTTGTGGTACTTATTCTTCCACTGGCGTCGCCATTCCATTGGTTTTGTTTTTCAAAAAACATTCAAAGAAAAAATAAATTCATTAATCTATAATTGATTTAATGAAGAAATTAAACTCAATATTTTTGTCTTTATATTTGATCTTATTTTTTTTAAGTATACCTATTTTTATTTCTTCAATTGATGATTCATTCGGCATCTACCCCGTCTTAGTATTATTTTTTCTATTAACACTTGTTTTATTTATTTTTTATTTAGTAATTCGCATTATTATTTTTTCATTTTTGATGAAGAAGAATCCAAATGAAAAATTAATTATATCCAAGAAAATTAAAAAAAATACTTTTATATTATTAACTTTAATTATATTTACAGTTTTTTTTATTAAAATAATTACAACATTTTTTGGTATCAGTCATTGAAATGGTTAAGACTAAATCGGTCTAATTTTTTAAACAAATTCTTTTATTTTTTCCAACAAAACTTCTCTTTCATTCATTTCTGGTTTTTCTTCAACTTCTTTAAAAATGGCATTCAAAACTTCACCAACTTTTGGTCCGGGTTTAATATTCAAAATTTCCATTACATCTTTACCATCAACTTTTAAATCTTTAACTGCAAATGGCTGTTTTTGAACTTCCACAATTCTTTGTTTAAACAATTCCCATCTCCAACTAGTTTCTTTAGCTCCTGATCCCAATCTATCCGCTCTTCTTAAAGCAATCATTTCATCAATATAATCCAAAGTTACATTTCGAATAAATCGTCTAACTGCTTTGTCTGTTTGAGTTTCTTGGACCGTAAACATATGCCATCTCACTAATTTAAATAATTGGTCTAACTCTTTGTTTGATAGCTTTAGTTTTTTGCCAATAGCTAGAGCAATTCGTGATCCTTTTACTTCATGATTATGAAAAGTTCTAGCCTCTCCTTCACCTGTCATTACCAATGGTTTGGCCACATCATGTAATAGAGCTGCTAATTTGGTAATTGGACTATTAGTTTCACAATTATCTAAAGTTTTTAAGTTGTGAGTCCAAACATCATCAATATGGTGACCTTTTTGAGTTACATTTTCTCCAACTAACAACTCTGGCATTATTTCTTTCAATAACCCAGAGTCTTTTAATATTTCAATTCCTTGTGATGGAGTCGGGGATAATAAAATTTTAAATAATTCATCTCTAATTCTTTCTCCAGCCACATTAGTAATCAGGTGAGCATTTTTTTGAATTGATTTCAAAGTTTTTTCTTCAATTTTAAAACCAATTTGTCCAGCAATCCTCACCGCTCTCATCAATCTTAATGCATCTTCATTAAATCTTTCATTTGGATCACCAACAGTTCTAATTAATTTATTTTTTAAATCTTCTTGTCCATTATATAAATCAATTAATTCCGGTTTATCTTCAACCATTCGAATAGCCAAAGCATTGATAGTAAAATCTCTTCTTTGTAAATCCTCTTCTAAAGTTTTACCCCAGGTCACTTCATCAGGGTGACGATTATCACTGTAACCTCTTTCAGTTCTAAAAGTAGTTACTTCAAAAATTTCTTCACCGGTCAAAATACTAAAAGTTCCAAAAGCGTTATTACAAAAACTATTTTTAGGAAATATTTTTTTCATCTCTTCTGGAGTTAAATTAGTTGTAAAGTCCCAATCTTTAACTTGTCTTTCAAGTAAAAGATCACGAACAGCCCCGCCGACAATATAAATTTCAGCTTTATTCTCGATGAATTTAGAAATAATATTTTTTACCTTTTGTGGTATTTCCATACTACCCATATTTTACCTCATATTTCCCCTCCTTTCCTCAAAGGAGGGGATTAAGGGGTAGATTTTGTTTTCATCAAAAAACCCTCCAGTTTCCCGGAGGGTTTCAAAATCGTTTTTAATTTAATTTATACACGATCTGGCTTTGGTAAAGCTTCTTTGACAGCGATATTTCTACCCATCTGTTCAGAATTGTTTAAAGCTTCCATAGCTTTAGCAGCATCTTCTTCATTTTCAAATTCGACAAATCCGAAGCCTTTGCTTCTTTTGGAAAATTTATCGACGACAACGTTAGCTGCAACGATGTTTCCATAAGCGGAGAAAATTTCTCCTAAATTGGCATCTGTCATTGCAAAAGGAAGATTGCCTACAAATAATTTCTTTGCCATTGTTTTTTTTAAAAACTCCTTAATACCTTATAAAATATAACAGGTTTAAACCTTATCAAAAAAAGGATGGCTACCTTCTCTCAACTAACCAGTAGTATAACAAAATCAACAAAATGTGTAAAATTAGCTACTAATGACCATCATTGATCAATCTACAACCGAAATAGAGTTACTTTATCTTTTATTGAAAAATCGTCATATTAGTTTGGATAAAGTCGATGAATTTTTAAAACCAATCAACCCTTCGTCTTTATTAGTCTCGGAATTTGGTGTTAATCAAAAATCATTAGACAGAGCGGTCAAAATTATCAAAGATAATGTTAAGAATCATAAAAATATCCTAATTTATGGTGATTATGATGTTGATGGTGTTACAGCCACAGCTATTCTTTGGCAAGTTTTATATAGTCATGGCGCCCAAGTTGCTCCTTTTGTACCTGATAGAGAAAACGATGGTTACGGAATCAGATCGAAATCATTTTTTGAATTTCAAAAACAAAAAAATCTTAAATTTGATCTTCTAATTACTGTTGATAATGGAATTGTTGCTAATGATGAACTAAAAAAAATTATTGACTCAGATGTTCAGATAATTGTTGTTGATCATCATGTTGCCGATAAAAAATTATCTTCATCAATTACTACAGTTCATTCGACTAAAGTTTCCGGTTCAGTTCTTTCTTGGATTTTATCAAAAGAGATTGATAAAAAAGCCGATCTTGGCTTAGCTGCTTTGGGTACAGTCGCCGATTGTTTACCTTTAAACAATATTAATCGTAATATTGTTTTCCATGGTCTTCAAAGTCTTCGTTTGAATCCAAATTGTGGAATTAAAAAATTAATCCAAATAAGCGGCATAAAACAAGAATCTATTTCTACATATGATTTAGGTTTTGTTCTTGGTCCTCGAATCAATGCAGTTGGTCGTTTAGCCAATCCTACCGATGCTCTTCGACTACTTTGTTGTTCATCATCAACTCAAGCTTCTAAATATTCTCAAATTTTAGATTCATTCAATAAAGATCGCCAAAATCTTCAACAAGAAAGTATTACTTTAGCCAAGAATAAAATCCCAAAAAAATTTAAAGATAAATTAATTTTTGTGGCTGATAAATCATTTCACCCTGGTGTCATCGGTCTTATTTCAGGACGACTTACCGAAGAATATTATCTTCCTTCAATAGTTATTAGTGTCAATGGGGAAACCGCTAAAGGATCATGCCGGTCAGTAAAGGAACTAAATATTATTGAATCACTTCGTCAGGTTAAAAAGTATTTAATAGAGTTAGGTGGTCATGCTGGTGCTGCTGGATTTAGTTTAAAATCAGAAAATATTTCCAAATTCCAAAAAGCTATTACTAAAGTTATTAATCAAAAATTAGCTGATATAGAATTAAAACCATCAATTTATTTTGATGCCGAAATGAAACTTTCCGCCGTTACTGTTAAAAATTGTAAATTAGTTCAAAAACTAGAACCTTTTGGAATAGAAAATTTAGAACCGATCTTTTTGTTTAAAGACATAAAAATAACTCAAAAAAGATTACTTGGTCAAAACCAAGAACATCTTAAATTAAAATTAGATAATATCGATGCCATTGCTTTTAAGAAAGGGGATTTAGATAAACACCTAAAAATAGGTGATTTAATCTCTTTCACCGCTCGTCTAAATTTAAATGTTTGGAATGGTAATACTTCTCCTCAGTTGGTTATCAAAGACATTTTGTAATAACAAAATTAATAGTTATTTTTCAGTCGTTTTTAAGTTCTTGACAATTTTTAGAGAAATAATATTCTCTTTATAGATTAATATTTTTTTAAAAAATGTCTAATAAAACAAATAAATTTGGAATTGGTAAATTTTTAGTAATGGCTTTAGTTTTAGGTGGGGGATTAGTATATGGAACTCAAATGGTGCAAAAGAATCAGGAAAATAGAAGTAGCGCAGCGCCTTCAACACAACTTTGTAAATGTTCTAATCCTGCATATAAAACAATCTATCTTTGTATAAAAAATAAAGCAAAATGGGTATGTCCTCAAACAACAAAAACACCAATAGATAAATGTTCTAATTCGAATTGTGGCTCTTGTTTTAAATCTGCTGATTGTAATATTGTTGGTTGTGTTTGGAACTCAAAAACTAATACTTGTGTGAAGAAATCATTAGATAAACCAATTACTCCGGGTGAAAAAGTGGTTTGTACTTCTGTTATGTATTCAATTTGGAGTCCATGTAAAAATGGAGTTAAAACTAGAACTATTTTTGAAAAGAATCCATCTGGTTGTACGGTTGAAAATCCAATTTTAAGTGAGTCGTGTACTGTTTGTACTTCTGTTACATATACTTCTTGGAGTTCGTGTGTAAATGGATTTCAGACTAGAGAAATTTCAGAAAAAAGTCCATCTGGCTGTACTCTTGATAATCCTGTTATAGTCCAAAAATGTACTAAAGTTGTACCAACAAGAGAAATAAGTCCAGTTCATTAATGGGATTTATTTTTTTGATAGTCTTGTCAATCGAAAATGGTGTATAATAACTCCATAAAGCATTTGACCCGTCAACACCGGGAAAGCTGAGGGAAGAAAAGTTAATCACTTATTAGAACCCTACAGAAGCCAAACTGTAAAATCGAGCAACGTGTGTCACATTTTGAAACAGAGCACGATAATTAATCGAGTTTTTGTTTCCCGACACATGTCGGGATTTTTTGTTTAAATAGGCCAAAATTTGGAACAAAGCGACAAATTTTGCTTATTTACACAATCCCGCAACTGCGGGATAAAATTAGTTTTTTATTATAAAATGTATTTATGGAAAGAATACTAACAAAAGAATGTCTCCAAAAAATTGGAGAAAAAGTTTTATTACAAGGTTGGGTTAGCAACATCCGTGATCATGGTCAATTAATCTTTATCGATCTTCGTGATTGGAGTGGAATTATTCAAATTGTAGTTAATGCTAAAGACAATACCGAAATTTTTAAAAGTGCTTCAACTTTAGGTATGGAGTGGGTTATTAGTGTCGAAGGTGAAGTCGCTAAAAGAGACACTAAGTCGACCAATAAAAATATCACTACTGGTGAGATTGAAATTCATTGTCAAAATTTAACTGTTTTAAGTAAAAGCGACACCATTCCTTTTCCATTAGATACTGACGGTACCGAGCTTGATGAATCACTTAGACTTAAATATCGCTATCTTGATTTACGTCGTCCACGTTTAGCTAAGATTATGAGGGATAAAAGTAAATATATTTTGGCCGTTCGAAATTGGTTTGATCAACATGGTTTTACTGAAGTTATGACTCCACTTTTAACCACGTCTTCTCCAGAAGGTGCTCGTGACTTTTTAGTCCCATCTCGTATCCACAAGGGTAAATTTTTTGTTCTTCCACAAGCTCCTCAACAATTTAAACAATTATTAATGGTTGGTGGAGTTGATAAATATTTTCAAATCGCTCCTTGTATGCGAGACGAAGATCCTCGAGCTGATCGTCATGCTGGTGCTTTTTATCAAATCGATATTGAAATTAGTTTTCCCACTATCGACAAAATTTTTGCTACTGCCGAAAATTTAATCAAAGATACTTATCAAACTGTAGCTCCTCAAAAGAAAATAGTTAATTTTCCTTTTCCTCGAATTCCTTACAAAGAAGCGATGAATAAATTTGGTAGTGATAAGCCAGATACTCGTTTTGAAATTTATCTTCAAGACGTTACCCAAGTTATTAAAAATAAAAGTGAATTTAATGTTTTCAATAGTGCTGATGCTATTAAATGTATTGTTGCTCCAGGTTGTGCTGAGTTTAGTAAAACTCAAATTGAAAAATTAGAAAAATTAGCCAAAGAAAAAGGCGCCAAAGGTTTAGCTTATACCAAAGTTTTAGACAAAACTTTAGATACTGGTGTGGCTCGATTTTTCAATGACCAACTTCAACAAGAGATAATAAAGGAAACTAAGGCAAAATCAGGTGATATGATTTTTTTCGTTGCTGACAAACTAGAAATTGCCAATAAAGTTTTAGGTCACCTTCGTTTAAGCATTGGAGATAGTTTAAATCTTCGTGATCCAAATATTTTGAGTTTCAATTGGATTACTGGTTTCCCATTCTATGAAATGACCGATGAAGGTAAACTTGATTTTGGTCATAATCCTTTTTCTATGCCTCAAGGTGGAATGGAATCTCTTATGAATAAACCTCCTCTAGAAATTGAATCTTTTCAATACGATTTAACCTTGAATGGTTATGAGCTGGCTTCCGGATCTATCAGAAACCATGAACCAGAAACTTTAGTTAAAGCTTTTGAAGTTATTGGTTATGGTCGTGAAGAAGTTTTAAGAAAATTTGGTGGTATGTATAGTGCTTTCCATTATGGTGCTCCACCACACGGTGGTTGGGCTATTGGTTTAGATCGATTTTTAATGTTACTTTTAGATGAACCAAACATCCGAGATGTTTATGCCTTCCCATTAAACTCAAACGGAGTTGATTTACTTATGAATGCTCCAAGTGAAGTTGATCAAAAACAACTTGATGATGTAGGTTTAATGATCAAAAAAGATGCCCAAAATTCTAAAGAATAACTGGTTTGACTTAATCATTATTTTTTTAATTTTGATACTAAATTTATTTTGGTTACCATCACTTTCATATTGGGGTATTTATGGCACTGATCAGTCAATTTCCAAAAGTAAAATTTCTCAATTCAAAATCCCTTCGTCTCCAATAGTTAAATTAGCTAGTAAACCGCAAACTACAGCTCAAAATTATATTCTAGTTGATTTGGAAACTAATAAAGTTTTAATTTCTAAAAATCCTGAAGAAAAAATATATCCTGCATCTACTACAAAGTTAATTACTGCTTTAACTGCTTTAAATATCTATCCTCTTGATGAAGTTATTACTATAAATGAAGAATATTCGGAAGGTCAGAATATGGGTCTTAAATTAGCCGAAAAAATCACAGTTAAATCATTAGTTTCAGCTTTGTTAGTCTATTCTGCTAACGATGCTGCTTTTACTTTAGCCAAACAACATCCACAAGGATTTGAGGGCTTTGTAAAACAAATGAATCTTTTGGTTAAAAAATATAATCTAAAAAACACCAATTTTGTCAATGTTGATGGTCTTCAAAATGAAAATCACTATTCAACTGTTTATGATTTATCTCAAATTGGTCGAATTGCTGTCCAAAATAATATTGTCAAAAATACTGTAAAGAATAAAGAAATCACCGTTTCTAGTGTAGATGGATCAATTCAACATTATTTAACTTCTACAGACGAATTACTGACTACTACTCCTGAAATAGAAGGTTTAAAAACAGGTTGGACTCCAGAAGCTAAGGGTTGCTTTGTTGGTTTAATCAATTTAAATGGGCACTATCTCATCAGTGTTGTTGCTCAGAGCGATGATCGTTTTCAAGATACAAAAAATATTTTGAATTGGGCAAAACAAAATGTCTTTTGGTAAGACTATTTAACCGATTTACTACTTATTGCTGACACATAAGCAGTGAAATTGTTATCACCTTTAAAGACAAAAATAGGTTGTAGATAATTTGTCAATATTACTGGCTCAAAATAAGCTAAATAAACATCTCTTATTGTCACTTGTGATGCAGCGATATCTGTCACTGGCCAATAATTGCCAGCCTTTAAGTCTTCTACAGCTTCTTGTGCTGTTTTAAGTGGATAAGTTGAATATGATTCTTTATCAACATTTAAATCTTTATAATCAACTTCCAAAACTTCTTTGTCTGCCACTTCCGATCCAGAAACTAAAACCGAAACTGATGCTTGTCCTTCGTTTTCTGACACTACTTCTAAATCATCTAGTTTAGATCTATAAAAATCAACTCTAGCTAAATTAGCTTCAGATTGTGAATTAGCTGCAATTAGTGAACCATTTTGAATTTTCCAATAAGTAACTTTCTTTTCGCCATTTTCTAAATCTTCGGTTAATTTATCTCCACCTTCTAAATAAGAAGAAGCAATATCTATTGCCTCATTTTTTGATGGCATGTTTTTTGGGTTTAATAATAATTGATCATCCATATAAGGATAAGTTATCTTAAAACTTCCATTTAAAACATTCATAGTTAATATCTTATTTAAGGCACTATTTTTAAATTCATATATACCAGTTTTAATTTCGGTTGGCTCTTCCACAAACTCAAACTTTTCTGCTGTTCTTTTATCATTTTCCAATGCCATAATACTACTACTAGATCTATAAATAAAATATACTTTTGCCTGATCATTAAATTTTGGAATCGTATCATTGGCAAATTCAAAAGAAAAGTTCTTATTAGTTTTTTCCTTTTCTGGAAAAATAATTGCTGGTAGTATTCCGTATTTTTGTGTTGGAGCTACATATTCTGGATGAGTTGCTCGGTATATCTTATATCCAGTAGTAATTGACATCCACAAAAAAACAACCAAAAGCACCATAACACCGCCATATTTAATAATATTTCGGCTCATATAAGCAGTATGAGTAAGAGACATAAAAATATTCTACACTAAATGATAAAATTAGCCATGGTAGATAACAAAAAAATTCGTACTCGTATTGCTCCTAGTCCAACCGGAGAATATCATATCGGTCATCTTCGAACATGTTTATATGATTATGCATTAGCCAAAAAATATAACGGTCAATTTATTATTAGGATTGAAGACACTGATCAAAAGAGGTTAGTTGAAGGTTCTATGGAACGCACTCTTCAAGTGATTAAAGATTATGGTTTAATTTGGGATGAAGGACCAGACATTAATGGTCCATATGGTCCATATATTCAAACTCAACGCTTAGAAATTTATCAAAAATACATTCAAGAATTATTAGACAAAGGTTTGGCTTATTATTGCTTTTGTAGTCAAGAACGATTAGATAATCTTCGAACAACTCAAAAAGCAGCTGGTCAAGTTCCCAAATATGATCAACATTGTCTTCATTTGTCAAAAGAAGAAATTCAAAAAAATCTTGAAGCCAAAATCCCTTATACCATTCGAATGGTTATTCCAAAAAACGAAACTATTATTTTTGAAGATCAAATTCGTGGTCGAATTAAATTTAATACCAATGATGTTGATGATCAAGTTCTAATTAAATCCAATGGAATTCCTACTTACCACTTTGCCGCTGTAGTTGATGATCATTTAATGAATATTACTCATGTTTTTCGTGGGGAGGAATGGCTTTCTTCTACACCTAAACATCTCTTGCTTTACCGTTATTTTGGTTGGGAAGCACCTGTTTTTGCCCATCTTACAGTAATTTTAAATCCAGATGGTAAAGGCAAATTAAGTAAACGTCATGGAGCAACTTCGGCTCGATCATTTTTAGAGGATGGTTATTTGCCTGAGGCAATGCTCAACTTTTTGATGTTTTTAGGTTGGAATCCAGGTGACAATCGAGAATTTTTTACTTTAGACGAATTTGTTCAATCTTTTAGTTTAGAACACCTTCATAAAAAATCTCCTGTTTTTGATCGTAAAAAACTCGATTATTTAAATGGTTATTATCTTCGTCAAAAAACAGATGAACAATTATTTGAATTATTTAAAAAGTTTTTACCTCAAGCAAATGATGAACAAATAAAAATTTTAATTCCTATTTTAAAAGAAAGAATTGTCAAACTTTCTGACCTTCAGATCCAGACAAAATTTTTATTTGAAGATGTTGAATATGATAAAGATCTATTGCTTAAAAAGGGAACCAGTTCAGAAGTAGCCAAAGATATGTTAGTAAAATCCAAAGAATTACTTTCTGATTTTTCCGATATTCAAAACAAAATCACCAATCTAATTCAAGAAAATAATTGGAATGTTGGTGAATTTTTTATGGTTTTTAGAGTAGCTATTTGTGGATCTGCATTTACTCCACCAGTAATTGAGTGTTTACCAGCTTTAGGTCAAGAAAAAACTATTCATAAATTAAATTTTGCTATCTCTAAATTATCTTAATTTTGTTAAACTAAATTGTGTTAGTTTTATTACTATTTTTATTATTTTCATTTCGTCCAGTTTTTGCCGAATCATCAATTAAAATAACTAATTTTTCTGAAGATACCGATCCTGAGTGGGTTGAATTAACTAATAATCAAAACACACCAATCGAATTAATTAATTGGTATTTTAAAGATGCAAAAGAAAATAAAAGAAATATAGGAAACACAACAATTCCTGCAAACGAAAAAATTAAATTAGAATATCCAAAAGGATGGCTTAATGATGACGAAGATACAATTTATCTTTATGATAATTCAAATAATTTAGTTGATCAGTTAAATTATCCGATTCCAACTCCAACAAAAATTCCTACTTCCACCTCTACCCCTAGTCCTACACCAACCATTGATCCGACAGTTATAAATCCATCTAGTGGTATTACTTTAACTGAAATAATGCCATATTCAAATGTCGAATGGATTGAACTCTATAATAGTAATGATTACGATGTCAGATTAGTTGCTTGGAAGATAGAAGACAACAATGCGCATACTAAAAATATTTCAGAGTTAAATATTAAAGCCAAGAGCTATGCCGTTTTTGAATTTTCTGTTTTCTTAAATAATTCAGATAGTGACAAACTAATTTTATATAATCAAAATCAAAAAATTATTGATAGTTACCAGTATCCTGCCAGTAAGTTTGATTTAGAAAAAAGTTGGTCTAAGAATGATAATAATTGGTGTCTTGCCTTAATATCAAAAAGTCAGGCCAATAATCAGTGTTTTGTCGTTACTCCAACTCTTACACCAACCACAACTCTCACTCCAACCCCAACTATATCAGAAATCCCTTCAATAGAACCAACTCCAATTATTACAAATTCTCCAACTACCACTGATAAAATAGAAGATTCTTTAGACACTACTTCTAGCTCAGGACTTGTTTTAGGTGATTCTGATACTAATTCTACAAAACAAAACTTTTTACCCATTATTCTAATTTTTGGTGGAGCTATTCTCTTGCTAAGTCCTTTGATTATCTCTAAACTTAAAAAGTAATGAAAAGAGTATTAAAATTTTTACCCTCGATTATTTGGATGGGGATTATTTTTTATTTTTCTTCACGTCAAACTACTGGAATTGGTGGTGACTCTTATTGGCTTCGATTTTGTATTCTTAAGTCTTTTCATTTAATTGAATATGCTATTTTATTTTTATGCCTTTTTTTTGCTTTTAGAAAAATAAAACCTTCCTTTTTAATATCTTATTTTTATTCATTCACAGATGAGTTTCACCAATATTTTGTTCCTGGTAGGACCGCTCGATTACGTGATACTTTTTTTGATTTAGTCGGTATCATTGTTGGCTATTTAATTATTAAATTCTTATTAAAAAAGTCTATACTTAAATAATGAAGTATTTTTGGAAACATTGGTTTTTACCTTTAGAAAAAAACAACCATCGTGCCGCTCTTTTGAGAACTAATACCTTATTGATTTTAATTGCTTTTTATCTCTTTAATCATTCTTTAATTAAATTTATTAGTGTTGTCAAACCAGGCATACTTGGTTATTCTTCAGAGATTACAGTTCAAAAAGTTATTGATCAAACCAATAAAAAAAGACAAGAACTTGGACTTACACCTTTAAAATACAATTCACTTTTGTCTCAATCTGCTACCAAAAAAGCTCAGGACATGTTTACTAATAATTATTGGGCTCATACTTCTCCCACTGGAACTACACCTTGGGATTTTATTAAATCAATTGGATATAAATATTCAGCTGCTGGTGAAAATTTAGCTCGTGATTTTTATGATACCGATTCACTAATCAAGGCTTGGATGAATTCACCCACACATAGGGATAATATAGTGAATTCAAAATATCAAGAAATTGGAATTGGTGTTGTTAATGGTACTTTAGGTGGAGTTAAAACCACTTTAGTCGTTCAACATTTTGGTACTCCTTTAATTGCTGTTTTACCTGAGAGCCAAGAAAAAATTCCAGAAAAAAAATTAGAAAAACAAGAAGAAGTGATTACTCCAGAAATACCTGAAGTTATTTCTTTACCTCAGACTCCTGAAGTTTTGGCTCAAGAGAAAAAATTAATTAATCCTTTAACCTTAAATAAAATTATTAGTTTGATTCTTTTTGGTTTGATTATAGTTGTTTTATTTATTGATGGTTTTGTTACTTTAAAAAACAATCATCTTCGGCTAACCGGTTCTAATATTGGTCACATTGGATTTTTATTTGTGATTCTTTTATTAATTATTACTAGCCAGCAGGGGGCTATTTTCTAATTATGATTATTCCTCCAGAAATCAAAAAAAAGCCATTAGAATATCTTTTTTTAGCTTTGTTTTTTATCATTGGCGTTTGTTTTTATCTTTTTGCCGGACTTTCTAATTCCAATCGTCGCTTTGTCGTCATTATCTTAGGAGCAGGTTACTTTTTTTGGAGTTTATATCATCATTATCATCGCGGTGATCTTAGTTTATCTATAATAGTCGAATATTTAGTTTTTATTCTATTCGGAATTGTCTTATTTACTGGCACATTTTTTTAATTGCCAATCTTTTATTTTCTTTGGATCACCACTTATTAAAACTTCAGGTACTTTATAACCCATAAATTCTTGAGGTCTAGTATATTGGGGATATTCTTCAGTTCGAATTTTTTTACCATCAATTTCTACTTCTGACCAACTTTCATCATGACTAGATGAATCTTTACCTAAAACTCCAGGTAATAGCCTCGATACTGCATCAACTATTACCATTGCTGGTAATTCTCCACCAGTTAGTACATACTCGCCAATCGATATTTCCTCATCCACCATATAATCACCGATTCTTTGGTCAAATCCTTCATAGTGGCCAGCTAATATAATTATATTTTCTAATTTTGCTAATTCTTCAGCCTTAGCTTGATTAAATCTTTTACCTCCAGCCGACATCATAATCACTCTAGTTTTAGATAAATCTCTTTTCTCAAAAGGAGATTTTTTCAAAATTGTACTCAATCCATTAAAAACTGGTTCTGGTCTAATTAACATTCCAACTCCACCACCAAACGGTTTGTCATCCACACTACCATAAGTATCAATTGCCCAATCTCTAAGGTTGTGTGTCTTAATCTCAATAATATTATTTTTTATTGCTCGAGCCATTATGCTTTCACCAAAAGGTGACTTAAACATATTGGGAAACAAAGTTAATATATCTATTTTCACGACTTATTTTATCATTTTTGGGTTATACTCTTCTTATATGACTACTAAAAATCAAAAACCAGTTGCTATCATTGTTATTCCTACATACAACGAAGCCGACAACATCGGCAAAATGATTGATTATTTAAACACCAAAACATTTGTTGATATTAAAAATAAGAAAAATGATTTACAAGAAGATTGGCAAATGAAGATATTAGTGGTTGATGGAAATTCTCCAGATGGTACAGGAAAAGTTGTTGAGAAAGAAGCCAAGAAATATTCTAATACTTTTCTTTATACTGAAACTAGTAAAGATGGTATCGGTGCTGCATATTTAAAAGGTTTTAAATATTCCATGGAAAAACTTAAAGCCGATTTTGTTTTTGAGTTTGATGGTGATTTTCAACATCCTCCAGAGACTATTCCAGTTATGTTAAAAGCCATGGAAGATGGTTATGATTATGTTATTGGTTCTCGTAAAATTAAAGGTGGTTCCAATCCAAAAGGTTGGGGATTTAAACGTGTTTTCTTTTCAGAAGTCGGTGGTTTAACTGCTCGTTTTATGATGTTTTTCCCTTTTAAAAACTTTTTTAAAGTTACCGATCCTACTACTGGTCTAAAAGTTACCAGAGTTAAGGGATTTATTGACAAAATGGATATGGATTATAGCCATTTATTAACCAAAAGTTTTGGCTATAAACTTCAACTTCTCTTTCAAACTCTTAAAATGGGAGCCAAATTTAAAGAAGTCCCTCTTCAATTTCATGTTCGTAACGCTGGCGAATCAAAAATAGAATCAAAGACAGCTAAAGATATTTTCCGAGTTGCTTTTTTACTTCGTTGGCAAGATGATTTCACTCAAAAGTTTCTTAAGTTTGGTACTGTTGGTGGTGTTGGTTTTGTTATCAATACTGTTGGTGCCAAAATTTTTAAATCAATTTTAATTACTCCAGAAGCCAATATTAGCTTATTAAATGGTCTTTGTAATGCTATGGCAGCAGAAATATCAATTATTTCTAATTTTACTTTTAACAATGTTTGGACTTTTTCAAAAGAAAAAATTACCGATAAAAATAAATTAATATCAAAATTCCTTACTTTTAATTTATCTTCAGTTGTCAGTGGCATAATTATTCCTTCTGTTGTTATTTCCATACTGACTTCTTTATTTGGAGATCATCTTTTTCTTTACCAAATTATCGCTATTTTTGGTCTAACTATTCCATTAAATTGGATTATCTACAATAACGTTATTTGGAAAAATAAGAAAAAATAACAATGTGTTAATATTTAGCTACTTACTAATTACTAATTAACTAATCTATGAAAGGTATCATTCTTGCTGGTGGCCGTGCCACTCGTCTCCGACCACTTACAGCCATTACCTCAAAACAACTACTTCCGGTTTACAACAAACCAATGATTTATTACCCAATTGAAACTTTATTGAAGACTGGCATTAAGGATATATTGATTATCATCGCTCCCGATTATTCAGGTCATTTTCTAAACCTATTAGGCGATGGTAAAGAATTTGGTGCTCATTTTAGTTATGCCGTTCAAAAAGAACCAAAAGGTTTAGCAGATGCTTTTATAATTGGAGAAGATTTTATTGGTGATGATAGTGTCACTATGATTTTGGGTGATAATATTTTTGAACAAGATTTTTCTAATGAAATTAAAAACTTTAAATCAGGTGGCATGGTTTTTGCAAAACAAGTTTCTGATCCAGAAAGATTTGGGGTAGTTGAGTTTGATCAAAATATGAAAGCTGTTTCAATTGAAGAAAAACCAGCTCAACCAAAAAGTAATTATGCTGTTGTCGGTTTGTACACATTTGACAATCGAGTAGTTGAAATTGCTAAAAATCTCCAACCGTCTCCTCGTGGAGAAATTGAAGTTACTGATATCAATCGAACTTATTTAGAAAAAGGTGAACTTCAAGTAAATATCTTCGATACTTTATGGGAAGATGCTGGAACTTTTGACAGTCTTTTGCGAGTCAGCAATATTATGGCTGAAAAATATAAAGCCAATAATCCAGAAGAAAAATAAAAATGGTTCTTTCTCAAAATTTTATTAAATCTTCTGTTTTAGTTAGACAATTACTGTCTATTACATCTCTAAACAAAAAAGATTTTGTCATTGAAATTGGTCCTGGAAAGGGGATTATTACCCGAGAATTAATTAATTGTTGTGATCAAGTTGTCGCTATTGAAAAAGATAGAAACTTAATTGGATTCTTAAAAGATAAATTTGCTCAAAACCATAGTCTTCAAATTATAAATCAGGATTTTTTAACTTGGTCATTACCCAATCCGCCTTTTAAAATATTTTCCAATATTCCATTTAGTATTACCGCTGAGATAGTCGATAAAGTTTTAAAAAGTAACAATAAACCTGAAGAAATTTATTTTATAACTCAATTAGAAGCTGCTGAAAAATATATTTTGACCGACAATCTAAACACCCAAAACTCCATTCTTCTTTCCGTCTTTTATAAAGCTGAAATTTTAGGCGATATTGATAGATCTGCTTTTACTCCAAAACCTCAAGTAAATATCGCTTTTATTAAATTTACTTTGAGACCAAAATCTCTAATTGATCCAAAAAAATATTTTCAATTTCGTGATTTTGTTATTTTTGGATTTAATCAGTGGAAGCCGAATATTTTTGAAATTTACAAAAAAATATTTTCTTATGATCAATTTAAAAAAATTAATCATCAATTAAAAATAAATTATCTTAAACCTAGTCAATTAAGTCTTGATCAGTGGTTAAAATTATTTGATATCTATATCAGATTCGTCAATGAAACCAAGAAAAATCAAATAATTGGATTTGAAAAAAAATATTTAAACAATATTCGAGTTAAAAAATATTAAACAACCTCTTTTATTTTTCAATTTTTAGGTTTATATTAGTTGTTATATTGATAAAGCTTCAATATCACACCAAAAGTGTGTTTTACATAAAAGAAAGGAGGTTGTTCTTATTCAAAAACCGATCTTGATTCCCTTGTATCCGGTAAACAGCTGTGTTGTCAAAGAGGGCAAGCAGCCAACCAATGAGGAGAAAAGCGTTCAAGGTTTTCATCCACCCTAGCGATTAAGCAGTTTGCAGACATGCACTCAAAACGAACAAATCGCGGTATAGTCCAATGAAATAGTTTTTAAAAACTGAATAAGTATCTCTTTCTTTCTAAAACTCTCTCCTGGAGAGTTGTGCCAGAGCAGGCAAAGTCTTAGTTTCACGCCTGCTATCGCAGTTGGGGTTTGTTTTAAAAAATAAGTACTGTTACTGCCAGTAACAACAAACTTGTTTTTCTAAAATTAAACCCCAATTCCTTTTTTTTAACTACGCAGCTTGGGGTTTTCTCATAAAATCATTAAATTGTGTCAATAAGTTAGGATCGAATTGTTTTCCAGAAACGTCAGTCATTATTTGTATAGTTCTTTCATAAGTTGTCGGTTCTTTATAGTATCTTCTACTTCTTATTGCATCATAAGAATCAACTATTCTCAATATTCTTGCTGCTTCTGGTATTTCATCTCCAGACAAACCAAAAGGATAACCATTACCATTCCAATCTTCATGATGACTTAAAACTGCATCTAAAACAAATCTTTTATTATTGAAATACTTTTCAGGAACTCCGTCAATTATGTCAGCCGAATAAATAGCATGTCTTCTCATTATTTCCATTTCTGAGTCAGTCAATTTATCTTTTTTTGTTAAAATTTCCAATGGTATTTTTGTTTTACCAACATCGTGCAACAAACCAATTTTTCTAAAGTCAGACAAATCTTGACTATCAATTCCTAAAAAAGAACCAAAAGATACAATAAGACTGGCCACTCTTTTTGAATGTTTATACGTTTCCACATCAAAAGCTCTCAACTCTGTTGCCAATCTATTGATTTGTTCTGCTTCTTTAGGCATTTTTTGAAAAAAATAATTCAAAAAACAATAAAATCAATATATCATAAAATCATCGATAAGAACATGGTAATATTATTTATATGAAAAAAATATTTACTCTGTTCTTAATTTCTTTTCTTTTTATTATTTCTCCAAAAAATGTTTCTGCAAAAATCTTAACCAACAAAGACGGCACTGTTGAGTTGGCTAAAAATGAAATCGTAAATGATGATCTAATTATTGGTGCCAAAAAAGTAATTCTCAACAACACTATAAATGGAGATGTTTTTGTTGGAGCTGAAGAAACTACTATTAATGGAATTGTAAATGGAAACTTACATATTGGTTCTGGTAATGTTTCACTTAAAGGACAAGTCAAAGGTAATGTTTATATAGGATCAGGCAGTGTAATTATTAATGAATCAACTATTGGAGGATCATTATTAATTGGCGCTGGTAGTGCTGTGATTGATCAGAAAACTCTTATTAAAGGATCAGTATTTGCAGGAGTTGGTAGTATCACTATGGATTCAAAAATAAATAGGAATCTTTATCTAGGTGCCGGAAATGCCGCTCTTCAAGACAATACTAAAGTCGGTATGGATTTATATTATGTCTACAATGAAAGTGATAATAAAATAAATATTTCTAATAAAGCCATAATTGTTGGCAATACTCATAGTCAAAAATACAATGTTGATACCAAAACTGATACTCAAGTAGTAAAAAAACAATTTAAATCATTCAAGTTAGCCGCTAAGTTTATGTCTTTTGTCAGTACCTTAATAATTGGTTTTATCTTTCTTAAATTATTTAAAAAATATTTTACTGAATCATCTTTAATTCTTTCTCAACAATTTTGGAAGAGTCTTGGCATTGGCTTTTTAGTTTTTATTACCTTTTTCCCAGCCATTCTAATTCTTTTAATTTCCATGGTTGGTATTCCACTTATCGGTGTGTCTTTTTTAATTCTATTTTTATTTATTTATCTTTCTAAATTTGTTGTTAGTTTATCACTCGGAAATATGATAGCTAAAAAATTTAATTGGAATAAACTTCATTCCTTTTGGATTTTTACGTTAGGTTTATTAGTCTTTTATCTATTAAAAGCTATTCCAGTAGCCGGTGGTCTCATTTCATTCTTAGCTGTAACTGTCGGCCTCGGCGCCCTTACTATCAACCTTTTCAAAAGCAATAAATAATCTTTTAGTTGCTCCGCATGGATTCGAACCACGATTAGTCGGTTCAGAGCCGACTGTCCTACCATTAGACGACAGAGCATTGTTTTTTCAATACTTGGCTCTTAGTCCCTTTAGGGGACGACAGAGCAGTAATGCCGTTTATTATACTATTTTGATCAAAATAATGTTATAAATAGCCATGAAACCAATTGAAGAACTCATGAAAGAATTAAATCTTACCGAAGCTCAAGCCGAAGGTGTTAAGGAATATATTAACGAACTTTTAGTCAATTTACTTGAAAGTATTAAACAAGACCATATCAAGAACTTCGACGAAACTATCAATAATCTCAAATCTAACTAAGGCCATATCGACTTTTTTCAGTCCCAATATTTGTTATCTCTCCATGTCCTGATAAGACATCAGTATTTTCTGGTAAATTCATTAACTTTTTTATACTTTCAAATATTTTTTTAGTTGATCCATATTTAAAATCTGTTCTTCCTCTTTCACCTCTAAAAATAGTATCACCACTAAACAAAATATTATTTTCTTTTGAGTATAAACAAATTGAACCAGGAGTATGTCCTGGAGTTTGAATTACTTCAATTATTTGGTTTCCCAATTCTATTGTCTTTATATCTTTTAAATCTTTATCAATTTTGACTATGTTTGGTGGAGTATTCTTTACCCCCAAAAAATATTTAGCTGTTTCGTCTTGTCTTTTTAATAAAAATTCATCATCACTATTCAAATAAATTGGTATACCAAAAATTAATTTTAAATCTAATGCCGCCAAACAATGATCAAAATGTCCATGAGTTAAAACAACACCAATAGGTTTTATTTGTTTATTTTGTATTTCTTCAGCAATTCCTTGACCATCTTCACCAGGATCAATTATTATTCCTTTTTTACTGTCTTCGTCCCAGACTAAGTAACAATTAGTTTGTAAATCGCCGACAATCATCGTTTCCCATTTGATCATAGGTTATAATAACTTATATTTATGTTAGAAAACAAACCTGTCTCAAAACGCCTATTTATTGGCAGTCTTCCTTATCGGTTTACTGAAGGGGAACTCCTTAGCCTTTTTATTCCCTATGGAAAAATAATTTCGATAAGAATTATGCATACCCGATGGGGTAAAAGCCGGGGAATTGGTTATATTGAATTTGAAAATTTAGATGATGCCATCAATGCCAAAAAAGAATTACACAATCACAGATTAGAAGACAGATCTATTATAGTTGATTATGCCCAACCAGATCCATTTTTAACTCCTGAAGGTCAAGCTCGTCACGAAGAAGCCCTCCAAAAACATCCAAATCGACGTCAATCATCAAATTATTTACCTCATCCTGATATGGATACAGATGAATATCAAAATCGTCGTTCTCAATTTCATACAAATTTCAACCGTAATGAGTCTCGTCCAACTAAAAAATATAAAGGTGGTAAACCGGTGTTTAATTCTTTAGGTAAATCACTCAATCGTAATACTACAGGTGAATATACACCTAAGTTTATTCCAGAAGCATTTCCAGTTAAAAAGAAAAGATTTATCGCCCGTCCAGGTCAAAAACCAGAATACAAGTCTAGTTCACCACTTCATGTTCGTTCTACTGTTTTTAAACAGCGTGTTTTTGGAGCTCGTACTGGGGCAAAATTTGCTGCTAGGTCGAAGAAAGGAAGATAAAAATGTCATTTGAAAGGAATATAAAATTACTTCGTTGGCACAGTTTTTTTATTGATTTTAGTTTATGGTCTCCATTAGCCATAATATATTTTTCTAAAGTATCTGGTTCCTACGCTTTAGGTTTAAGTATTTTTTCAATTGTTATGATTTCGTCTGCTATTTTTGAGTTACCAACTGGTTTTATTTCTGATAAATACGGTCGTACAAAAACTTTAATTTTTGGTTCTCTTTCTTTTTTTATTGGTGCTATTTTATATGCCATTGGTTCTAATTATTGGTTTTTAGTTGCTGGGGCTATCGTTCAAGGTTTAGGTCGAGCTTTTTATAGTGGTAACAATGATGCTCTTCTTTATGATTATTTAGCATCTGACAACAAAATTGATAAATTTGAAGAATATAATGGCAAAATTGGTTCAATGTCACAATTAGCTTGTGCTATTTCAGCCGCGCTATCTTTTTTAATTGCTTTTTTTCCAATGTCTTTTTTACTTTGGGTGTCAGTTGGGTCACAATTAATTTGTCTAATTTTAGGCTTTAAACTAGACAAAGTCGAAACAATAGATCATGAGTCTGGAAACATTTTTATTCATATTAAACAGGCTCTAAAAAACTTTATTTCTAATTTTAAATTAAGACTAATTAGTCTGTCAGATATTATTGGTTTTGGTCTTAGTGAATCATCTTATCAATTCAGAGCCGCATTTATAGCTACACTTTGGCCATCTTGGGCCATCGGTATCGCTAGTGTTTTATCCAGTTTAGGAGCATCTATCAGTTTTCATTTTAGTGGTAAGATTTTAAAAAAAATATCAGCTATTAATATTTTAATTACTAATTTTTTTATCAGTAAAATTATTAATTTAACTTCTTTATTATTTCCAACAATATTATCACCGGTTATCATGACTAGTACTTCATTATTTTACGGAGTAGGTGAAGTATCAAAGAATAAACTTCTTCAAAATGAATTTACTCATAATCAAAGAGCCACTATGGGTTCATTAAATTCATTAGCTGGTAGTATATTTTTTGGATTTTTTGCCATTTTATTAGGTATATTTGCTGATAATTTTGGTCCAAGAATTGCCTTACTTATTTCAACAATTCTAGGTTTTATTAATTTATTTTTCTATCTTAGTTTTAAAAAAATAGTTGAAAATGAATCATAAAAATTTTTTAGATAAAAAAAACATCATTGCTCTTTCTCCAATGGATGGAATTACTGACGAAGCTTTTCGTTTGGTTCAATGTCAAATTGCAAAACCTGACCTTTTATTTACAGAATTTGTTAGTGCCGAAGGTATTAGTCGTGGAGGCATAAAACTCTATAATACTTTATTATTTTCATCTCAAGAAAGACCCATAATTGGGCAATTATTTGGTAAGGATCCAGAAAGTTTTTATAAATCAGCCATTATTTTATGTGAACTTGGTTTTGATGGCATCGATATTAATATGGGTTGTCCCGCCAAAACTGTTACCCAACACGGGTCGGGTGCTGCTCTTATTGGTAAACCAGAGTTAGCTATTGAGATCATTAAAAAAACTAAACAGGGAATTGAAGATTGGTTTTCTGGAAAAATAAAAATTACCAATATCGGTCTTAATCAAAAAACTCTAGAAGTAATCAAAAAAAATCAAAAATATTCTCAAGTAGAAAATAAATCAAAAAATAAACCCACCATTTCAGTAAAAACCAGACTAGGTGTTACCCATTCAATTATTGAAAATTGGGCCAAAACTTTATTAGATCAAAACTTAGATTTTTTAACTATTCATGGTCGCACTCTTAAACAAGCTTATGCCGGTACGGCTGATTGGTCAGAAATTCAAAAAGTAGTTGATTTAGCCAAAAAGACTAAAACCAAAATTTTTGGTAACGGCGATATTCAAAATCGTCAACAGGGAATTGAATATTGTCAGCAATATGGTGTCGATGGTGTTTTAATTGGTCGTGCTGCTGCTGGTAATCCCTGGTGTTTCTCAGATCATATTGCCACAACCAGGGAAAAATTTTCTGCCATGTTGCTTCATGCACAAATCTTTAATCAGGTTTTCCCAGATCGGGCTTTTGATAGTTTACGTAAACATTTTTTGCTTTATACTACTGATTTTCCTAATGCAAAGTCGCTCAGAATGAAGCTTGTTAGATTAAACTCAGTCAAAGAACTTTTGTCTCTTGAAGATGAATTCCAAGATTGGTAAAGTTAAAAATATGCCAGACGAAAATAAAGTAGCAACATTGCTCAACATTGAATCTCTTATTAATAGCGCCAATTCAAAATTGAATGACCTTACTTATGAGGTAAAAGAATACAAATCAATGTTGGATGAAATTTTAGAAAGTAATACAGAGTTTCAAGAAGCTGATAAAGAAGCCAAAAAAACAGCTAAATTAAGAGCCGCTGCTCGTCAAAAGGCTTTAAATATTCCTGCTGCCAAAACTAATATTGATAAATTAAAAGAAACTCAAACTCAACTTAAAGAAATTAAAATTGCTTTATCAGACTATCTCTCTCAATACGTTTCTATCTCCGGTACTAACCAAATTGAAGGTCCAGATGGTGTTGTTCGTCAAATAATCTATACTGCTAAACTAGTTAAATCAAAATAATAGTTTATAATAATCAGCATATGGCACAAAACATTAATCAATCAGATTTTCAAAAAGAAGTTTTAGACTTTAAAGGTAAAGTTTTAGTTGATTTTTGGGCCCCTTGGTGTGGTCCTTGTCAAATGCTTGGTCCAGTTATTGAAGAAATTGCCACTGAAGTAAAAGATGTCAAAGTTGTCAAAGTCAATGTTGATGAAGCTCAAGATATATCCATGAAATATAATATTACTGGTATTCCTACTGTAATGTTGTTTAAAGATGGACAAGTTATTGAAACTATTGTTGGATTTAGACAAAAACAAGATTACCTAAACGCCATCGATAAAGCATAATCAATGGACTTAAACCAACTAAAAGATTTTATAAAACAACAAGATCTTCCCGATTTTCGTTACCGTCAAATAATCAAAAATTATTATTCTGGTCGTTATGAGAGTTTTGATCAAATGACCGATCTTTCCCTTGATTTACGTGCTAAATTATCAACCCAAATGTCTTTACTTTCAGTTGAAGAAGAGAAAAATATTGGTGATCAATCTACTCAAAAATCACTTTTAAAATTATCTGATGGCAGTTTAATTGAATCAGTTCTTATGAATTATGAAGACTGGATTACGGCTTGTGTTTCTTGTCAGGTCGGTTGTCCACTTGGTTGTAAATTTTGTGCCACCGGCAAAATGGGTTTAAAAAGAAATTTAACTGTTGACGAAATTGTTGATCAAATTCTTTATTGGAATCAAAAGATATACCCTGCTTTTGTTGGAAGGATTGTTTTTATGGGTATGGGAGAGCCTTTCCTAAATTGGGATAATTTAATTGAAGCTTTAAAAATAATTCATTCTCCAAATGGTCTTAAAATTGGTGCTCGCAAAATTAGTATTTCTACTGCTGGTGTAGCCGATAAAATTATTGAGTTTACTAAATTAGATACTCAAATAAACCTCGCTATTTCTCTTCATTCAGCCGATCAAAAATATCGTGCCTCTATTATGCCAATTGCTCGTCAATTCGATCTAGACGCTCTTAAAAAAGCTTGTTTATATTATGTTAATCACACCAATCGTCAATTATTTTTTGAATACGCTCTAACCGATAAAAATACATCCCAAAATGATGCCAAATTATTGGCTGACTTTATTCATTCTCACCATTTATTCTTTGTCAATTTAATTCCTTTAAATCCTGTTAATGGTGGTTTAAATCCAGCCACTAAAGATCAACAACAAATGTTTATTAAATACTTAGAAGATTATCGAGTTAATTTTTCTCTTCGTCGATCTTTTGGTCAAAACTTTTCCGCTGCCTGTGGTCAACTCGCCACCGAATCCAAATAAAATTTTTGTGCTAAAATCAGCCACTATAGATAAAATTGATTGTTGCAATCAAATTTTTACGATATAGTCACAAATTAACAATCTGAAATTAGAAAGGAGTAAAAAAATGTGCCATTTTAAGAAAAAAACATTTGTTGACACTCAATGCGTCTTGATCGACGGCGTATTTCGTTGTATTTATTGCAACGGAATAGTAATTCCAGAACGTGATTACAGATATGAACACGAAGATAACTATAAGTATTCTTGTTCGTGTAGAGGTGCTCATAAAGCCGCCAAGAAACAACCATCTTCACAACCAAAATAAGAAATTTCAGATTAAAAAGACCGTTGGGTATACAATAAAACCAACCCTTCGGTCTTTTTTTTCGTTATAATACACACATGTTAATTGATGAAGTTCAAATTCTAGTTAAGGCCGGAGATGGCGGAAATGGTATAGTCCATTTTTACTCAGATGCTTTTCGTCCCAAAGGTGGACCAGACGGTGGTAATGGTGGCCATGGTGGTTCAGTCTATTTTCAAGCAGTTTCTGATTTTAGTAAATTAAATCAATTTCGTCATGCCAAAGTATATGCCGCTCAAAACGGTGAGCCAGGTGGCAGAAACAATCGTACTGGTAAAAATGGTGATGATTTAATAATTGAAGTTCCAACTGGTACTGTAGTTAATTATGATAATGGTACTTCTATTGAATTAACCGAAGTTAATCAAAAAGTTTTAATTGCTCGTGGTGGAAAAGGTGGTCGAGGCAATTGGATGTTTCGTTCCGCCACTAATCAAACTCCTCAAGAAAGAGAATTGGGTTTCAAATGCACTCCCAAAAAACTTTTTCTTCAACTCAAGCTTATTGCTCAAATTGGTCTAATTGGTTTACCTAATGCTGGTAAAACCAGTTTATTAAATGAACTTACTCCAGCCAATGCTAAAGTGGCTAATTACGCCTTTACTACTCTTGAACCAAATTTAGGAGTTACTAAAGGAGGTTTAGTTATAGCCGATATCCCAGGGCTTATAGAAGGTGCCGCTGATGGTCGGGGATTAGGAATTAAATTTTTAAAGCATATTGAACGTACTCATCTTTTGATTCATTGCGTTTCTGCTGAAAGTGAAAATCCTTTAAAAGATTACCAAACAGTTCGTCAAGAGTTATCTAATTACAGTTCTGTGTTAGCCAAAAAACCAGAAATAATTGTTTTAACCAAAACTGATACCAAAACCGAAAAAGAAATTAAGCAGATTGCCAAAAAAATCAGAGCCGATGTTTCAACTTCAATCATCGACTCTGACAGTATTAAAAAACTTAATGATTTGATTGCCAAAAGCTTTTAAAATAAAGCTTTTTTAACTTTGATCCAATCTTTCTTTAAATAAGAAACCATTTTTCTAGCTCCATCTTTGGTTTCTTTAAAATCATCTTTAAATTCATTAACCACATCTTCTACCACTATTCCATATTTTTCTTTATCAATTTCTTTACCAGCGGTCTTTACCTCAGCAATTTTATTCATCACTGCTGATTTAACTTCTTTATATTTAGCCATAGTTGTATCTGTTACTTGTCCAAAAATATCAGTCACTTTTTCTTTAGTATCTTTAACTGTTCCTTGAACTTCTTTGCCCAATTTTGCCATCAATTTTTTTATATCTTCTCTGGTTTCTTTGCCAGATTTTGGGGCTAATAATAAACCGCCAACAACGCCAGCAACTGCGCCAAACATTGTTGCTAAAAAGAATTTTCCTGTTTTTGCCATATTTTAAATTTAAATGTTAACACTTTCAGTCTAAAGTAAATTAGAATCACTGTCAATTAAATATGCTCCATCTTGTGATTCTCTCAGATCAAATCCAAAAGCTCTTCTGCTTACTGCAATTATTGGTGGTGCTTGAATTCTTTTAAAATAATTTAATTTATATAATTTCCATTTTTCTTCTAAATCTTTTTTAAATTCACTTCTATTTTTAAAATATTTACTAATTAACCCTTTATCCAACTTCATTTCTTCTTCAATCATTCCATTGTCGTACCAATCTAAAATCTCAGTTGGATCTTTTCTAAATTCCACAAAAGCTCTGACTAATTTGTCGTGATAAAGGTAGAGAATTGGGTCACCTCTACCTTTAGTAATATCTTGTTTATTACTTAATTCTGCAGACGGTACTATTTCAAAAATTTCTTTTGGAATAATTTCTTTTCGGTTAATATCATTAATATATTTTGCCAATCGATATACTTCACTTTTATATAAATCAGCCAAAGGACATATTGCTCCATTCATGTCGCCATAAAGAGTTGTATAACCCAAGGCCATTTCTGTTTTGTTGCTATTATTAATTATTACTCCACCAACACAAGCTGCCACTCCAGCTAAAATTCTACTACCTCGATCTCTTGCTTGAATATTTTCTTTAGTTATTTCATTAATTTCAAAATTATTTTCTTTTAATTGTTCTATGGTCAAATCAACTCCGTCTTGTATCGGTATTATTTTATAGTCTATATCTAAATTTATAGCTAATCTTTGGGCCAAATTTTTAGTTAAATCAGAATTAAATTTCGATGGCATATTTACCCCTAATATTTTTTCTTTTCCTAATGCTTCTACTAACAAACTTATCGATAATGCCGAATCTATTCCACCGCTAATTCCTATTATTGCTTTTTTTATACCAGTTTGTTCAAAAAATTTTTTAATTCCAAAAACCAAACCTTCATAAAGTTCTTGAGTATCTTTTTCATCAGAAACTTCTTGGTCTAAAATAATTTTGTTTTTTATTAAATTAATATTTAAAATTTCTTCCTTGTATGGTTCTGCCACTGCCGTTATTTCGCCGTTTTGGTTGTATACAGTTGAACTTCCATCAAACAAAAATATATTTTTACCATTGTTTTGAATTCCAATATTATTACAATAAATAAAATTCACCGGATTATTTTTTAATAAAGTTTTAACTATTTGGTGACGTTTTATATTTTTTCTCCAAGTCCAAGGTGAGGCCGAAATATTAACTATTAATTCTGCTCCATTTTTTAATAATATCTCTGTTGGGTCAATCAAATAATTCTCACACCACATATCTTCACACAGAGTTAATCCCAATTTTAATTCACCTTTTTTTGTTTGAATTTTAAATGGTTTTAATAATTCCTCAATCTTTTTATTTTTTTCTAAAGCCACTTTTTGCATTGACCAAAAATATCTTTCATCGTCAAACTCACGGTACTTTGGCAATAAAGTTTTTACAGTGTATCCTTCAAAAACTCCGTTACTAATCCATTTTCCGTTAGCAGCTACAAAAGCTGCATTATATTTTCTGACTCTTCCATCTTCACCGGTTTTATTAAAATCAGCATATATATTTCCCCAAATTATAGTTATATTCTCACTTTCTTTTCTAATCTTTTCATTAATTTCCATTAATTTTTTAATCAAACTTTCGTTTTCCCATTCGTCACTAATCAAGTATCCACTTACTACCATCTCTGGAAATATTACAATGTCATTTTGGTTTTTTTTAGCCTCTTTAATCTTTAAAATAATTTTTTTTAGATTTATATCCGGTCTACCAGCCACCACTTCCATTTGTACAACTGCGATCTTAATTTCACTCATTAGCCAATTATATCTAAACTAATTACTACTAGCTATTAACTAATTAGCTACTTCTCTTTCGGGCCAATGTTTATCAACTTCTACTGTCAATTCCAAAAATATTTTTCGTTCTGACATTAATTCTAATTCTTTTCTGGCATTGTAACCAATTTCTTTTATTTTTTTACCACCCCTACCAATAATCATTTTTTTGTATCTGTCAGCCGTAGTAAAAATAGTTGCCTTAATCAAAATTAGTTTCTTTTTATCAATAATTTCATTTACCACTACTGTCATTGAATATGGAACTTCTTCTCGTAAAAAAAGATAGGCTTTTTCTCGAATAATTTCCGCCACATATTCTTTTGAATTCATGCCCATTTTTGGTTTATTACCTTCACTCATCAATTCAATGTTATATTTTAATTCTTTATTTTCTTTTTCTGGTAATAAATCAAATATTTCATTTAATAAAGATTTGATATTTTTTTCTTTAATTGCACTTATGGTAATCACTCGATCAAATTCTTCTTCCAAATAGTTGTATTCAGCTAGATGATCTTTTGAATCAAAAGCAATATCCATTTTGTTATAAACTAAGATTTTTTTAGCTTTTGCTTTTCTGACTAGCCCAATTACTTTATTTTCTTCTTCATTTTTTGGTCGAGAAATATCTACTAAACAAAGTATTACGTCTGCTTTGTCTAATTCTTTTGGTGCTTCTCGATTTATTCTTTTACCAACTAAATCATTGATTTTTCCAATTATTCCTGGAGTATCACTAAAAATAATTTCTCCTCTTTGATCACTAAAAAGAACTCGAGTATTTTTTCGAGTAGTTTGCGGTAATGGGGAAGTAATGGCTACCTTTTGGGACATAATCGCATTTAACAATGTCGATTTACCTGTATTAGGTCTACCAAGGATTACTACTTTACCTATTTTTTTGACTATCTGACTTTTATTTTTCACTGATGTATTTTACACTATATAACCATTTATTAGTTGACACTTAGCAATACAAGTGTTAGACTGCTAATTACTATGCCAGAAATACCAAACGAAACTTCTGCACTCCAACCAATTCGAAAAATATTACCCCTAATTCCTCTTCGTAATATTGTTCTTTTTCCTTCAGTCGAAACATCACTCTTTTTTGGTCGTAAAGAATCAATGAACTCCTTACTTCATGCTTACGATAACACTAATAAACTAGTTTTAATTGTTACCCAACAAAATCCCAAAACCGAAAATCCAAAATTAGAAGATTTATATTCTGTTGGAGTTTTGGCAAAAATTGAGCATGTCCTTCAAACTGATGGTAGTTTACATGCTATCGTTAAAGGTATTTCTCGGGTCAATATTGTCAACATTTTAAAAACCGAACCACTATTTTTAGCCGAATATGTTGATTTACCAATAGTTCCAGAACCTCTTACTGAAGTTCAACGTTCAGCTGAGGCTTTGTTGAGTCAACTTAAAAAAGCTTTTGCTGTCGGTCGACAATTTGATCTTCCAGCTATGATGCAACTTTCTACTGGTGTTTCTAGTAGCGATTTGGCTGATCAAGTTTCTTTTTCCGTCGATGCTAAATTATCTGAAAAACAATCTTTACTTGAAACATTAATTGTTAGTCAACGATTAAGAACCGTTACTGAATTATTAGTTCAAGAAATGAAAGTTGCTGAACTTGAACGATCTATTGAAGAAAAAACTCAAGAAAAATTTAATACCGGTATCAAAAGAAACGTTTTAGAAGAACGTAAACGACAAATCGAAAAAGAATTAAAAAAACTTGGTGAATCAAATGGTGAATTTGATGAATTAGAAACTAAATTAAAAAAACTTAAAGTCAGTAAAGAAATTAAAAAGAAGTTGCTTAAAGAATTAAATCGACTTATTGAAATGGGGTCTATGGCTCCTGAAGCAAGTTATATAAAAACCTATTTAGAAACTATTGTCGAACTGCCATTTGGTAAATATAGTAGTTCAAAAAACAGTATCAAACAAGCCGCTCAAATTTTAGATCAAGACCATTATGGTATTAAAGATGTTAAAGAAAGAATCTTAGAATATTTAGCCGTTCTTAACTTAAAAAGTCAAGATAAAACAGCCGATGCTAACATTGCCAACATACTTTGTTTCATTGGTCCTCCAGGTGTTGGTAAAACTTCAATTGGTAAATCAATTGCTGCTTCTTTAGGTCGAGAATTTGTTCGTGCTTCTCTTGGTGGTATTCGTGATGAAGCTGAAATCAGAGGTCATCGTCGTACTTATGTCGGTGCTATGCCCGGACGAATAATTAAAGGTCTAAAAGATGCCAAATCAATGAATCCAGTTTTTATGCTTGATGAAGTTGATAAAATTGGTGCTGATTTTCGTGGCGATCCATCATCAGCTTTATTAGAAACTCTTGATCCAGAACAAAATCGTGAGTTTTCTGATCATTATATTGATTTTCCTGTCGATCTTTCCAAAGTATTTTTTATCCTAACAGGTAATGATCTGTCTACTATTCCAGGTCCACTTCGTGATCGTTTAGAGATTATCAATTTTTCTGGTTATACTGTCGATGAAAAATTTCACATTGCCAAAAAATATTTAATCAAAAAACAACTTTCTGCCAATGGTCTTAAATCAAACAATATCGTCGATCTCAAAGATGAAACTCTAAAATATATTATTGAAAAATATACTAGAGAATCTGGAGTTCGAAGTCTTGAACGGGTGATTGCTTCACTCTTTAGAAAAGTTGCCAAAAAAATAGTCACCTCAAAAGTCAAAAAAGTTGATTTAAATGATATTGATATTATTAAAAAATTCTTAGGCCCAGAAAAATTTTCTCCCACACTTAAGGGCAAAAAAAATGAAATCGGAGTTTCTACTGGTTTAGCTTGGACCAGTGTTGGAGGTGATATTCTTTTTATTGAAGTCAATATCATGCCAGGTAAAGGTCAGTTAATATTGACCGGAAAATTAGGCTCAGTAATGAAAGAATCATGTCAAGCTGCTTTATCTTTTGTTCGTTCTCAATCAAAAGAATTTGGTATTAAACAAGATTTCCATAAAATTGATATTCACATTCATGTTCCAGAAGGCGCCACTCCTAAAGATGGCCCTAGTGCTGGTGGGGCTATTACCACTGCTTTGGTATCAGCTTTAAAAAATACTCCAATTCCAAAGGAAGTTGGTATGACCGGAGAAATTACTTTAAGAGGAAATATTTTAGAAATTGGGGGATTAAAAGAAAAATCTATTGCTGCTCATCGAGCTGGTTTAAAAACTATTTTTATTCCCAAAGACAATCAAAAGAATTTAGTCGATATTCCTAATGAGGTTAAAAAGGATATTAAATTTATTCCTGTTTCTCATTACTCCGAAATCTACAAAAATCTTTTTAAATAAAATTAACCATCTGGATAATTTTGGAATCTCAAACTTCCTAATCCATCTTTTTGTAGTTCTTCTGGTGTTGGTTGTTTTACTGGTTCTGAAGTTTGTTGACTATTATCACTCCCATGCTCTTTCTTCATATAAACATCAAAAATTCTCAGATCTAAACCATTTTCTTGACTCATATTAAAACCAGAATATCACATTTTTTCCACAGTTTCTATTCCCAAAAGGTCCAATCCTGTTTCAATAATACTAGCTGTAGTTCTAGTCAAAAATATTCTAAAGACCTCTTCTTTTTGATCAATAATTCTATTTTTGGCATAAAATTCGTTATATTTTCTGGCTATCCCCAATATATATTCAGCAATTACAGATGGAGAATATCTATTTGCCGCTTCTACAATTTTTTCTTCAAATCGATAAAATTCTTTAAGCAAAGCCATTTCATCTTCATTTATATTTTCTGGTAGATTTTCAATATTTTTTTGTTCTTTAATTGTCGTTTTATTCAATACACTTTTACATCTAGCGTATGTATATTGAAGATAAGGACCACTGTCACCATCCAAACTCACAATTTTATCCCAATCAAAAATTACATCTTTTCGTGGATCACTTGCTAAATCGCTAAATTTTATGGCTCCAATTGCCACCGCTTTTATCATTTCTTCTTTTTCAGTTGCTGTTAATTCTTTATTAACACTAGTTTTATCAGCTATTTTTTTTGCCTCATCCGTAGCTTTTTCTATTACATCAGACAAATGAATTGTGTCACCCTTTCTGGTGGAAAATTTTCCAGTTGGCCATCGAATTAGTCCATGAGCCACATGAACCATACCATCTTTGGGCCACCAACTCATCAACTTTGCTGTTTCAAAAACTTGTCTAAAATGCAATTGTTGATCAACTCCAACTTCATAAACAATCAAATCTGGTTTCCAAGTATCTAGTCTATATCTAATTGTAGCCATATCACGGGTAAAATATGTTGTCGTCTCATTTGATTTGGTCAACATCGCCGGAGACATATTTTCTAATTCCACAATAGTGGCTCCTTCACTTTTTTTGGTAATTCCCTTATCAATTATTTTCTGAGTTATTTCTGGCAACATTTTTTCATAAAAACTTTCTCCATGGATAAAATCAATATGCACCCCCAGCATTTGATAGACTCTTTCAAATTCGAGCAAAGAAATATCAATACATTTTTGCCAAATTTTTCTCACTTCTTCATCGCCATTTTCCAGTTTTGAAAAATATTCTCGACCTTCATCAATTAATTTTTCATCAATTTCCGCTTCTTTATGAAATTTAATATAAAGCTTTTCCAAATCATCAATTGTCATTTTGTCCAAATCTTTTTCACCCCATTTTTTTATCGCTGCTACCAATTTTCCATATTGAGTACCCCAATCACCAATATGATTATCACCAATACAAGTCCAACCCAAAATTTTGTAAATATTATAAATTGCCTGGCCAATATTAGTTGATCTCAAATGACCAATTCCAAAAGGTTTGGCAATATTTGGTGCCGAATAATCAATCACCATAGTTTTTCCTTTCCCCGTTTCTGCTAATTCATTTTTAAACTCTATTTCGTAATTTATTTTTTCAGCTTTCTTAATCAGATATTCTGGTTTTAAATAAAAATTAATAAAACCTGCTCCTGCTACTTCCACTTTTTCAATAAATTCACTTTTTTCGATTTCATTTTTTATTTTTTCAGCCAAATCTCTTGGATTAGATTTTATTTCTTTTGCCAACACTAAGGCGATATTGGTTGAATAATCACCAAAATTTACATCAGCTGGGTGTTCTATTTTTATTTCTTCTTCAATAATTGGCAGCTCTAACTTTTGTCCTGCTTCTAAAATTATTTTTTTTAAATTATCGACAATTTTCATATTAAAAAACTTTTGACCCAACTGGTAAATCTTGGTCTGGAATCAACAAACTTACTATTTCTGTAAGCACCCCTTGGCCGTCCGTAGCTTCAGCGGAGGAGGCAAATATCATCGCTTGTGATTCTTCACCCATAATTTTTCTTGGAATTATATTAGTTACAAATACAGTTTTTTTACCTACAGTTTCTTCTGGCTTATACCATTTTTTAATTCCCGAAAATACTGTTCTTAATTTTTCTTCACCAAAATCAACTTGCAATCGTAATAGTTTTTCAGACCCTTCCACTTCTACAGCTTCTTTTATTTCGCCAATCAAAAATTCCACTTTGGCAAAATCGTCATATTTTATTTGATCCATGAGTAGATTTTACCAAAAATAATTCATTTCAGTTTACTAGAGACATTTACCAAAAACATAATTAGGATTATTACTATCGTAATTTTTTGTATTACATTCAAAAAAATATGTACATAATATTCTAGGATCATTTTCATTTGTGTCTTGGTTGTAAAAATTTGTATATTTTAAATCGTCTTCACCCAAAAATGATTCACTATCAAAGAAATACATCTCAAATGATGTTTGTATCCTGTTTGTTTTTTTATCCAAACAATAATTTTCAGCATAATTCTTAAGTTTTATTGAATATTCATTAAAAATATTTTCCTTTTCATATTTATTAGTCGACACAGCAATATTTACTTGCGATAGAGTTTCATCTTTAAAAAATTTTTCAATATCGCCATTGTAATAATTTATAAACGAATCAGTAGCAGATATTCTTGAAAAAGTTTTTTGATCAACCAGTGGATAAAAACTAAAATAAATTAAACTAACCTTATTTCCAAGCAAATTTTTAAATTTATTATTAACCTCGTTTGAGATTTCTTCTGATTGATAATTATCAGTAACAATATTTTTATCACTAGATTCTTTAAATTTCACAACCGTAGTTTTCCCTTTTATGTCATAAACAAATTCTTTTCCACAATAATAACTATCTGATGTTTTAAATGATCGACATGTTACATTATTTTCACTAACAAAACTCAATTCACTTTGTTTTAAGCTGTATTTATTAATTAAATAATCCTCAATTTTATTATTTACAGAGTTCACGTAAACTTTATTATCATGGAATAAATTTACAACAAACATTTGTTTAAGGCTTATTCCCAAAAAAGATTTAATTAAAAAAAATACAATCACAGTAAAAATTAATAGAACCAAAAAAAATATTTTTTTCATATATGTACTAATAATACATTATTGTTTAAATTTACTAAAAAACTTTATTCTAAACATAAATCTCATCATTTTTTTATAAAATATTTTTTGTGTTAATATTAGTTTACATATGACAAACATAATTGATACTTCAATTTTTAAGTCTTACGATATTCGTGGAATTTATCCCACTCAAGCTGACGAGCAACTTGCCAATCAAATCGCTCGATGTTTTGCAAAATATTTAAATTTTCCTTCAAAAGTAATCGTTGCTCGTGATGGTCGTACTTCTGGTGAGTCTATGAAAAATGCAGTTATTGATGGTCTTACTAAAATTGGTATCAATGTTGTTGATATAGATTTAGCTTCTAGTGACTGTTTTTATTACGCCTGTCAAACCCTAGACTTACCTGGAATGATTGTAACCGCTAGCCATAATCCAAAAGAATACACTGGTTTTAAAATGGTCAAAAAAATTCCTGAATTTTTTTCTGGAGAAGCTGGAATTAAAGAAATTAAAGAATGGATTGTTGCAGGTGAAGTTCCCTCAGATTCTTCAACAGTTGGTACTATTGAAATTAAAAATGTTTGGCAAGAATATGTTGATTATGTTTCATCTCTTGTTAATCTTTCAACTATAAAATCATTTAAAATTCATGCTGATACTGCCAATGGTATGGTAGGTCCTTTCTTAGAGCTATTATCCAAAAAACTTCCTCAAATAGAATTTACTAAAATGTATTGGGATATAGATGGTAATTTTCCAAATCATGGAGGAGATCCACTCTTACCAGAAAACAGAGTAGAAATTCAAAAACGTATTCCATTAGAGGGTGGTGATTTGGGTATTATGTTTGATCCTGACGGTGATCGATTTTTTGTTATTGATAAAAAAGGTCGTTATGTTTCAGGAGATTTCTTAACTGCTATTTTCTCAGAATACTTTATAAAAAGATATCCTGGTTGTGGTATTGTCTATGATATTCGAGCATCAAAAGCTGTTAGAGAAATTATTGCTTTAAATGGTGGTAAAGCATTTCCTAATCGTATTGGTCACACTCATATTAAAGCTCGTATGAAGCAAGAAGATGCTTATTTTGGTGGCGAAGTTTCTGGTCATTATTATTTTAAAAACTTTTTTCTTTGTGACAGTGGTTTAGTTTCTTTTGTTTATATTCTTGAATATTTATCAACCAGTCCAAAAACACTTGACCAAATTTTAGATGAATATTCCAATAAATATTTTTTATCAGGAGAAATTAATAACAAAGTTAACGATGTTCAAAAAGTTTTATCTGATATGGAAAATATTTATGGTCCAAAAGCAGTATCTCCAATTGTAAGAATAGATGGTGTAACTTTTGAAATGGGGGATTGGCGTTTTAATCTTCGAACTTCCAACACCGAACCACTTCTTCGTCTTAACCTAGAGGCCGATTCTCAACAGTTGATGGAAGAAAAAAGAGATGAAGTTTTGGCAGTTATTAACAAATAACTATGTATTGCCCGTCTCAAAAAATTCTCAATAATTATGCCGATGTACTGGTTAAATTTGCTCTTAATAGTGGTCAAGGCGTCAAAAAAGGCGAAGTTGTTTTTCTTCAAGTACCTGAAAGTGCCAAACCACTTTTAATTTCTCTTCAACGGTCTGTCCTAAAAAGCGGTGCCCATGCCATTATTCAATATTTACCAGATGAAATGTCTCGTGAATTTTTTGAATTAGCTGATGATGATCAACTCAAATTTTTCCCAGCTACCTTTTTAAAAGGTCGCGTTAAACAAGCTGATCATTATCTAATGGTTTTAGCCGAAACTAATTATCATGAACTTGAAGGTATTGATCCCAAAAAAATCATGGATCGAAATATGGTTTTTAAACCTTACAAAGAGTGGCGTGATAAAAAAGAAAATGCCGGTAAGATGACCTGGACTATTGGACTTTTTCCCACACCAGCTATGGCTAAAGAAGCCAATATGACTTTAAGAGAAGCTTGGAACCAAGTAATTAAAGCCTGTTTTTTAAAATCTAGTAATCCTATTAAAAAATGGCAAAGTATTCAAAAAAAGTCTGACCAAATTAGAAATAAATTAAACAAGCTAGAAATTGTTTCCGTCAATGTTAAATCAAAAAATACTGATCTTAATATTTTAATTGGAGAAAAACGACAATGGTTGGGTGGTAGTGGTCGCAATATTCCTAGCTTTGAAATTTTTACTTCACCAGATTGGCGAGGTACTAATGGTTATATTTATTGTGATCAACCTCTTTATCGACATGGCAATATTGTCAAAGATATTAAATTAGTTTTTAAAAATGGAATTGTAGTGGAATCTAGTGCTAAATCAGGAGAAAAAGTTTTGGAAGAATTAATCAAAGTTGAGAATAGCGATAAAATTGGTGAGTTTTCTTTAACCGACAAAAGATTCTCCAAAATCAATAAATTTATGGCTGAAACTTTATATGATGAAAACTTTGGCGGAGAATATGGTAATACTCACATAGCCTTGGGAGCAGCATATCGTGATACTTATTTTGGTAATATCAAAAAAATGACCGACAAAGACTTTGCTAATTTAGGTTTTAATGATTCAGCAGTTCATACCGATATAATTTCTACTGAAAATAGGGTAGTTACTGCCACTTTAAAATCTGGTAAAAAAATCATTCTTTATCAAGACGGCCAGTTTCAAATTTAAACAAAAAAACTCCCCTAGGTAGGGGAGTTTAAAAATCAAATAGATTTATATTTTATTCTTGAGTTTCTGCTACAGCTTCAACTTTTTTAGCCTTTTTTGTTTTTGTAACTTCTTTTGAAGAATTCAAAATAGCTAAAATTTTATCAAGTTTTTGATTAATAGCTTCAATTTCAGCTCTAGTATTATCTTTTGTGTAATCTTTTGTATCTCTAGATTCAAATCTTCGATTATTTCCACCAAAATCTCTATTACCACCATCACGGCCACTAGTCTTTTCAAAACAATTACTACAATAAACTGGTTTGTCCCCAGTTGGTCTAAAAGGTAATTCACATTCAGCACCACATTTATCACAAATTGCGCTAAACATTTGTCGATCTTCTCGACCACCTCTACCACCACCAAATCCACCTCGATTTCCACCAAAGCTACGACCTCTGTTTCCGCCGCCAAAACCTCTGTCGCTAAAATTTTTAAATCCACGGTCGTTGTTAAAATTATTCATACTTATATTATCCTACTACTAAATGAGGACGTAGTATTGTATCAGATCTAAATTGATTTTGGTAAAGTAGGTAGTTTTGTTGGAGTTGGAGTCGATATTCCCTTATTTTCAATAAAACTTTTGATTTCATCAAAATTATTTTCTCCTATCTTAGGGTTTAATATAAATTGACCTGTACTTGCTTTGGCATTAATTAATACATTTTGATCAGTCAAAGCAATAGAAATTATTTTGTATTTTGATACTTCTTCTGTTTTCGAAACCAATTCACTCATTTTAGTCAAATCAATATCTGTAGTTATATGTCTAGTTAACGTCTGAAATGTTGGAATTATTTTAGAAACAAAACCAATACCCATTACTTTATCTCTAACGGCTGTAATTACCATTTTTTGTCTTTCAGCTCGATTAAAATCACCACCACCAATAGCAGAATGTCTCGATCTGGCATATTTTAAAGCTGTAGTTCCATCCATGTGTTGAATACCCTTATCAAAATGCAGTAATTCATAACGACAAGTGTATTGTTGTTCTAGTTTTTCACCCGACATAGTTGCTTCTAAAGATTTCATTTCTTCTTCACTTTTTCCACAAGTATCATTTTTTAATTCTTCGATTGGATAAAAAGGATCATCAAAATTTTGGTTTACTTTTACATCAATTCCACCTAAAGTATCAATAATTTTTACAAAACCATCAAAATCAATCGCTACAAAATAATCTGGTTTTATTCCAGTCACTTGTTCAACTGTATATTTTGCCATTTCACCACCACCAGCTTTACCAGTAAATTCTATTTTTTTATTAGGATACTTCTTATCATCTGATCCTATTGCATAAGCTTCATTTATTTTTTTATTTTCTGTTTTGTCACCGTCGATTTGTATTGGTGACCATAAATCTCTAGGTATGGATATTAATCTTATTTCTTCATCTTTTGGTCTGATTTGAGCCAACATTATAGAGTCGGTTAATTTTCCACCATCATGAGTTCCACCACCATAACCTAACAATAATATTGAATAAGGTGCCAATGGATCAGGAGTTGGTGTTGCTGTCGGTGATACCGTCATATTTTTATTTATCGATATGTTTTTTTTGACCACCATCTTATTGTAACTTAGATAAAAAATTCCCATTCCAATTAGCGCCAATCCCAATACTCCAGTCAATATCCACCAAACATTTAATCTTTTTTTCATGGCATTTAGTATATACTAAATTATTATTATGACCAAGCCTCTTATAGTTTTTACCTATGCCCCCGCTGGCCTCGGTCATATTCGGGTTGCTGATGCCCTTATCGAAGGTTTGCCACCAGAATATGAGTCATTGGTTTTTTCTCCCTCAGACCCATCATTGGAATCTATTCATCGTTTTACCAGTCTTAATCGTTTTGCCAGAAATTTAATGGAATGGGTACAAAGAGGTTGGCCTCAAACAATTTTTACCCGATATTATAGAAAATTTCTCAAAAATAGTACCGGTAATTTATTTCTAGAGTTTACTTCTTTAGTTAAGACTCAACCCACAATTCCTCCATATATTATTATTGCTTCAACTCATTTTGGTTTAGCCTATCAGTTAGGTTCTATTAAAAAAGATTTAGAAAAAGCTTTAAATACAAAAATATTTTTAGTTGTTCAAGTAACCGACGATTCGCCTCAGTATATTTGGTATGTTGATACCGCTGATTTAATTATTGCCCCAAGTCAACAAACTGCTGACGAGCTAATAAAATATGGCAAAAAAGAAAAACTTAAAAATATTCATTTTGAAGTTTTACCATATCCAGTTCTTTCTCTTTTTTCCAAAAATCTTTCAGAAACAAAAATTTTAGATCGTCAAAAACAATACAACCCAGATCAAAAAAATCCTATCAATATAGTTATCCCAATTTCAGGCGCTGCTGTTGGTACTGATTTTTTTATTAACCTAATGGATCGTCTTCATCATTTTTCAAAAAGGTTTAATTTTTTTGTAGTTTGTCGTCAAGCTCCTTTTACCAAAGAATTTATAAAAATTTGTCAAACTCGAAAATACATTAATTTATATGCTTCGGAAAACTACAAAGAAATTATTTATATCTATAATACTGTTTATCTAAAAAATGTCATTTCAGGAGAGATCACTAAACCAAGCGAACAATCATTTAAAGCTTTATTAGACAATGATTCTGTCGGTGGTTCGTTTTTATTTTTTGCCAATCCTGTCGGTCGTCAAGAATACGACAATTTAAATTTTCTTCAAAAAAGTGGTCTTTTATCTACTAATATGAGAGGAATAATTTTACCCAAAAATCCCATTAAAGCAGCTAATCTTATATGGGAGCTTTACAGAAGTGGCTTTCTCTTAAAAACATTTAAAAAATTTCGTCCCGTTAAAAATAATCCAGTCGTTCGCGACAATGGTTCAACTCTTTTTTGGAAAACTGTTTTAAATCTTTTTGATAAATAAACTTATTTATCAAAATAGCCAATTTTCATTAATCTTTCCAACATTTCGGCAGTAGCTTCTCCAGCCCCTTTTGTTAATGGATCAATTACTAATATATTTTCTTTATCAGTAGCTTTACCATCTTGATCAAAATTTGATAAAAATATTTTTCCTTCTTTGTCTCGTAGTACTTGAATTTCTTTTTCATTAAAAAATACCTTATCATCACTACTTATAAAGCAATCATTTACACAAACTGATCTCCAACGAGATACTTCCATAGAAGGTACCCCAGCCATTCTAAAAGAATTAGGTTTTTGAGCATTTACATTAAAAGTTAATACTCTGTGATCTCTGGCAAATTCATCGCCCAAATCTCCAAATCCAACTATTGGTCCGCTACAGTCAATCATCGACAAAAATTTTCTTGTCGATGGTTCTTTTCCTGATTTAGCATTAATAAAATCAATTGTTGTTCTAGCTGCTTTCATTTCAATTTCGCTCCAATTAATAATCTTATCCGTTTGTGGAATCACTTCATTTCTAATCATTTCAATTAAATCTGGTACGTTTTTAAGCCCTTTCCAGCTTAATATATAGTTTCTTCTACCAACTTCTCCTGGTTTATCACCAATAACAAAGGAGCCAGGTATCTTAGGTACTAAAATAGTTTCAATTAAATTTCGTACGTTTTCTTTATTTGGTAAATGTAAAGGATTATATTCATCCCATAAAAACCATAATTCATTTTCCATTACTGTTACCCCTTTACTTTTTAAAATTGATGAACCATTCTCTGGTAATAACCACATTTTTTTTGAAAATATCTCACTCGCTTTATCAAAACCGCATTGTTCATCAAGTAAACAAAAAATTGGATGTAGGAATGTCCTTTCAGCCCTTTCTTTTGTTGCACCAGTATTAAGAGCACATATTCCACCATTTAAAACAAATTCACTTACGTCACCAAGCGTTCTTTTGTCCACAGCGTATTTACTGCCAGGTACAGTTAAAGTACCATCCAAATCTAAAATTATTACACCATTAATTGTTTCAAGATTACTTTTTACTTCTTGTTTAGGTAATTCTTTTCCAACTATAATTGGTTGACTCTCTTTAAACATGACCTATTATATCACAAAACATAGAGTATAATATTAATTATAAGTCAAATGAATACCTGTTTGTCTCAATCATTAAAAAATAAAAAAGTTGTTACTCAAGCTCCAGGACGCGTTGATTTAGGTGGGGGGATAGACCATCGAATAATTTCACTTATTTGTCATTCAGATAATCTCACAACCTTTAATATTGCCGTAAAGCTTTACACCAAAATTTCTTTAGAGTCTTACAAAAAAGATTACATATTAATTGACTCAGATAAAATTGGTTCAAAAGAAATTATTGCCAACAACCCTATTTTTAATGATAAGTTTGCTTTAGTTATTGCAATTGCTAGTTTTTTTAAAGTTAGTGGAGTCAAAATTTCTATAAAAACAGAGTTTCCTCCAATGAGTGGTTTAGGTGGTTCGGGGTCACTAGCTATTGCTTTAATCCATGCTTTCATAAAAGCATTAAATCTTGAATCAAAATATAACCAAAAAGACGTTGTTTGGTTAGCTCACTCAATAGAAGATTCTCTGTTTAAAAATACCGGACTTCAAGATCAAGCCGCTGCTTGTTATGGTGGTATTAATTTATTTAATTGGCAATATTCGGATTATTCTAATATATTCAACCAAAAGAAAATCAAAAATTTAAAAATAAATTTTGAAAAAAAATCGTTAATTGTTTATTCTGGATCTCCACATTATCTCACTCGAAAAGGTAGTCGAATAATTTATTCATTTTTTAATCAAACAAATGGATTAGATTTTGTCAAAGAAGTTGGTCAAAACACTTCAAACTTCATATCAGCTTTGGATAAAGGAGATTTGGAAACTATGAAAGTTTGTTTAAATCAAGAGGAGAAACTTCGACGTGATTTTTTAAAATATCGAATGCCAGCAGCGTCATCCAGAATAATTTCTATAGCCAGAAATAACAACTGTGGTGTTAAATTTGTTGGTGGCGGTGGTGGTGGTTGTCTTTGGATATTAGGAGAAGAAAAATATATTTTTAAAACTAAAGAAAAAATATCTCATTTAAAAACAGCCCAAATTTTACCTTTCTTGATTGATTATCAAGGGGTGACAAGTAAGATTATTCCATCTCATTCCATTTAGATCCTTTTATTTTTATTCCTGATTTTTCCAAACATGGTGCTAAAAATTCTACCGGCAAACCAGAAACTCCAGTCATTGATCCTTCAAAATGTTTTATAAAAGTTGATTGATATAAATATGTTGGTGAAAAAGCTGCTGACCATTGTAGTACTGGGTTATTATTTACAAAATATTCAATTTCGTCATCACTCATATTTCTCAAAATTAACTTAGAAACTGAAGTTTTTGAAAAATCAATATTATTTTTTTTATCTAAATAACAAAAACCACTATATACAGTCACTTCATTATTACTTTGTAACCTAAGCATTTCTTTTGCTTCTTCTAAATCTTTTGGTTTTTCCAAAACCATACCATTACAATAAGCAAAAGTATCAGCAGCGATAATTATCCCTTGATTATTTTTTGCCACTTCTAAAGCTTTGGCTCTAGCAATATTTTCAGCTCTTTTTTCCAAGTTATCATCTCGAATTGCTTTTTCATCAATATCTGCTGGAATAATTTCATATTCCAAACCCAAAGCACTCATTATTAATTTCCTTTGTCTTGAACCTGAGGCTAATATTAATTTATCTGACATCGAATAATTTTATCATTTAAGATCAAAAAAAAACCAGAACTTTAATATTACCTGCCTATTGGCAAATAAATCATTGTTCTGGTTAATTTTATTGGTGGTTTTATTTGTTCATCTTTTAGAGATATCTTCAAGGCATGGCATAAAAACCAATGACCATGTAACTACCTCTGTTCACTCCCTCTTGAAATTCCTCAAAATCTTTCTCTGAAGAGATATAGACTGCATCTTGCATTCCATTATCAAAACAACCGATTAGTTTTTCTCCTGATCTAAGTTGGAGATAAAGTGTTTCATAATCCTCACCGTACAATTTGCGACCATGATAAGGAACCCATTGTGGTGACATATGATGTTTCATTTAAAAACCCTCCTATAAAATTTGAATTTTCTACCTTCTAATTATCAAAGTTCGTCAGCTCTTTATTATAAACAAAGACATTATACTAAAAAAATATTTAAAATCAAACCTTATAGGATATTTTATATCCTAAACGAATTTTTATACAATTTAGTCAATTGTCGAAAATATTTTTTCAATGTAATATGAATCATGACTTTTAAAAATAAACTTTTTTTTCAAACAATTGTTTTATTGAGTTTATTTTTGTTTTTTCCACAGAATCGACAAATATTTGCCGCTACTACCATAACTACTTGTGAAGAGCTACAAGCCATACCAGACGGTGATACCGGAGATTATTTACTCGGAAACAATATCAATTGCTCTTCAATTGCCAACTTTACTCCGATTGCCGATTTTGGTGGTACTTTTGACGGTCAAAATCATACTATTAGCAATCTTACAATAAATTATCCCGACAACAATGCTGGTGTTGGTTTATTTGGTGTTCATGGTCAAGAGATGTCAATCTCTAATTTAAATATTACTAATGCCAATATCACTGGAGGATCAGGTGTTGGCTGTTTAGTCGGAGCATATTCTTTTATGAACACTGGTGGTGGTGTTACCTTGTCTAACGTCAATTGTTCAGGTTCTGTTACTGGTATGACTATGAACACTGGTGGTTTAGTCGGATCAATGCGATATATTAATATTTCAAATTCATCTTTTACTGGTACAGTCACTGCTACAGGAAATATGAATATTGGTGGTTTAGTTGGTGTCGCTGTGGAAGGTATCTCTATTATCAATTCTAATTTTGATGGCGATATTGTTGGAGGTATGGCTGTTGGTGGTATAGTTGGTGGTATTCAATGTTGGATATCTTCTTGCTCTAATTCGATTACAAATTCTTATTCTTCGGGAACTATTACTAATGTTGGCATGAATACTGGAGGAATTTTAGGCGGTAGTATTAGTTCTACTACAATCGAAAATTGTCATTCAGACATATCTATTAGTGGTGATAGTAATGTTGGTGGAATTGTTGGTTCATCTTCAGGAGATACCATTACCAAATGTTATTCAAATTCATCTTCTATTTTTGGAACTTCTAGTAATATCGGAGGGTTAGTTGGTTATTCAAATGGTAGTAATTTAAACAAAAGTTATTCAACTTCAACATTGATTTCATCAGATAGCCAGTATGTTGGTGGTTTAGTTGGTTGGCTAAGTAGTGGTTCTACAATAAATGATTGTTATTCAACTTCAAACGTTACTGGTCATTATGTTGGTGGTTTAGTTGGTCATGCTGAAACTCCAAATATTTCTCAAACTTATTCAACAGGTGTACTTACTATTAGTAGTGATGAAGGTGACCTTGTTGGAGGTTTGATAGGAGAAGTATATTCAAACGGTGCAGTCAATAATTCTTTTACTATTAGCAAAAATTCATCAGATATTTATATTTCCTTAATCGGTTCGACTGACCCAGATAATCTTCCTACAACAACTAATTCTTATGATGCTTTAACAACTGATATTGCCAATTTTTCCAATTATTCTTTTGCTGTCTACGATGATTGGAATTTTACTGATATCTGGTCGAATATAGAAACATATCCTACTTTTATATGGCAACATAGTAGTGAACCAACTTCTACTCCAACTCCTACAGCAACTCCAACTTCTGGTGTTACACAATCCTCAAATTCTGATTCTTCGTCTTCAAATAGTTTTGGTCCTCCAGTTTGCACCGATTCAAAACCAATCAAAACTCCAGATCTCTTTCAAACTAATGCTTTAAAAAATAATGCTAAATTATTTTTTACCCCAACAGATACAAATCAATATTATGTTTCTTTTTCTACCAATATTAACGCAGAAGGTAATGGAGAATTAGTTACTCTTGCTCGTGAAGGGGTTCAATCTCATACCATTTATTTCCTTAAACCAAATACTACTTATTATGTAAAAGTTAGAAGTCAAAATGGTTGTATGCCAGGGGATTGGAGTAATATTATGAAATTTACTACCAATAATTCTGTCTATTATAAATATATAAAAGCTGTCTCTAGCTTGGTAGATAAATTTCAAGCAAAATCAGTTTCTAATATTAAATCCAAATCCGTTACCCCAACAATAACCCAAGTAAAAGGAATACAAACTGAAACAAAAACACAAGAAATAAAGTCGGAACCAAAAAAAGAAGTCGCTTCAAATACTAACAAAGATACTTCTCCTAAGCATTGCTTTTTGTGGTGGTGTTGGTAAAAAACTAATTCAAAAACTTTGGTGACCCCACGGGGAATCGAACCCCGGTTAGTAGAATGAGAATCTACTGTCCTAACCGCTAGACGATAGGGCCTTATTGTTAATCAATCTTTCAATCGCTTTTCTACTTTTCCAAGACTTAATTTGTTTTTCTCTTTTTCTAGCCAAAGAAAGATTTGAGAATTCTTCAAAGTATATCAAATTCCATGGTTTTTTAAGATTAGTGTATCTTGATCTACCGTTATTGTGATATTCGAGTCGACTTCTCAAATCATTTGTCGAGCCAACATAATAAGAATTATCTTTAATGGATGATAGTATATAAGTATATGGCATTGTCCTAACCGCTAGTCCCGACCCTTTGGGTCGAGGATGCTCGATTTTAGTCGGCAACGATAGGGCCTAATGTTGTAAAATAAAGACAGATGTATTTTACCAAATTAAGCGATCATTTTAAGCTTATTACTTTAACTATACTTTCGGCATTGTTTTTTTGGTTGATTTTTTATTTCAACATACCTGGAAAAATTGGTTTTAATAACGTTAACTTAGAAACTATTTTTGCCAATTATGACGGGCCTAATTATATGGTTATTTCCAAATGTGGTTACAACAAAGATTGTATTGGCCCAAATTTTTCCTTACCCCAACCACTCGAATATTATCCAGCTCATTTACCAGGATATCCAATTTTAATCAAAGCTTTCAATAATTTTACTACCGGTCCAAAAGCTATGCTTTTTTCCACTCGTTTGGGATCTATTCTT
>JAEZTF010000017.1 GCA_023443725.1 Candidatus Parcubacteria bacterium | reverse complement strand
TATTAACATCATCTCTCATTTGGTTGGAAATTCTTTTTAAAACATCATCCAAAGTAGCTGTATTTTTTATAATTAAAGGTTCATTTTTGTCCGCTTCCATATTTCTTTCTCTTTTCAAATAAACCCTTACTAAACCCAAACCTTTCCAGACCCTTTCTTTAAATTCATCTAATCCTAAATTTTGATCAACACACATTTTTAATGCTTGAAGTGGAATTTTCTTAATTACATCTGGTTTTGCTAAATCCATTTTGGTCACTATTTCTACTGCCGACATATATTTCCTAGTTTTAACCAAACCATCTATTAATCGATCTACACTTTCAATTTTTTCACCCAGTTGAATAATGGCATTTCCAAAACCAAGTTCCTTAGCCACATCAACCACAGTTTCTTTATCAAAAGAATAATAAGGATCAATAACTTGAATTGCTCCTTTATGAGTTTTATGGACTACTATCTTTGGTGGTTTTACATTTAATCTAATTCCTGCGTTATATAACTCTGTTCTAACTTTTTCCAACCATTCCACTCTTTTTGTATCCGTCATCAACACTACCAAATCACTGGCTCGAATTACTGACAAAACTTTTCTACCAAAACCCTTATTTCCTGCCGCTCCTTCAATAATTCCCGGCAAATCCAAAATTTGAATTTTTACTCCTTTATATTCCATCATTCCAGGTACTACACCCAAAGTAGTAAAGTCATAATTTCCTACCTTTGATTCAGCATTAGTTACTTTGTTTAATAAAGTTGATTTACCCACACTTGGTAATCCAACTAAAACTACTGAAGCATCACCAGAGTGTTTGATAGCATAGCCAACTCCGCCGCCACCACCTTTATTCGTTGGACCATCTAATTGATCTTTTAATTTAGCCAATCTAGCCCGCAAAATTCCATGGTGGTGTTCTGTCCCTTTATGATAAGGAGTATCCCGAATTTCTTTTTCAATTCGCGACATCTGCATTTTAATAATTTCTTCTTTGGTCATCTGTTAGAATTAAATACTTTGAAAAAAATATTATTTTTATTTTTTACTCTATCTTTTTGGCTTATTTTTAATAAGTCTATTTTAGCATCTGACAATATCTTTGGTCTTCATTTAACCCAATCAAGTGACGTAGAATCAGCCAGCAAAATTATTAACTCAAATGGTGGTGATTGGGGTTGGATTACTATTGTTATTCCATTGAATAATTTAGACCACCAAACTTGGCAAGATTTTTTTGACAAATGCCGAAAGTACCACCTTATTCCATTAGTTCGACTAGCTACTTATGGCGAAGATGATAATTGGAAACAACCAAACACTTCAGATATCGACAATTTAACTAATTTTCTTAATTCTTTAAATTGGCCCACTAAACAACAATACATTATTCTATTTAATGAACCAAATCATGGTCAAGAATGGGGTGGAGAAGTTGATGTTAAAAATTTTGTCGATATTTCCATATATGCTTCAAAAAAATTAAAAGAATTAAATCCCAATTTTTATATTTTAAGTGGGGCTCTTGATTTAGCCGCACCAGATAAAAAAAACGAATATAAGTCAGCCAAAACTTTTTATCAAGAAATTTATAATTACAATCCTAATTATTTTAATTATTTAGATGCTATTGCTTCACACTCTTATCCAAACCATGGATTTATTGGTACACCAAAAGATACAGGTCAACACAGTATTCAAGGATATAAGTGGGAATTAGATTTTATTGAAAAATTAGGTATTGCTAAAGAATTACCAATATTTATTACCGAAACCGGTTGGCCTCACAAAGAGGGAATTAATAAAAGAAATAATTTTTATACTACTAACACCACTGCTAAATTTTTACTCGATGCTTACAAATTATGGTTTAAAGATCCAAGGATACAGGCTATTACTCCTTTCATTTACAATTATCCAAACGAACCTTTTGATCATTTTTCCTGGCTCGATTCTAATCAAAATTTGTTTCCTTCATATCAAAACTTAGTTGATTACCCAAAAAATAAAAATAAACCAGAGCAAATTACTAAATATGAATTTTATAAAAATCAAATTCCATTTATGATTTTTGGTAACACTGAATATAATGGCCAAATTACTTTAAAAAATACAGGTCAATCAATTTGGGGAGAAACTAATTTTTGTCTTCAACCTACAGTAGATAATAGTCTAATTGAAATTACCCCTTTGTGTACCAATCCAGAAGAAAATATTTATCCTGGACAAATTAAAATTTTCCATTTTAAATTTAAAATTAAAAGCTCAAATAAACAAAAAATTAATCTTTCTTGGGAAAGTATTCCCAATATAAAAATTAGTTCTTTTTCTGATGATGCCGCTATATATCACCCACAATTTAATTTACTTGATAAAATAAAGAGCTTTTTTACTAAATTTTGGTAAAATACAACAGCAAGTCCTCATAGCTCAGTTGGATAGAGCGTCTCCCTTCTAAGGAGAAGGTCGCAGGTTCGATCCCTGCTGAGGATACTTTATTTTTTGCGCCTATAGCTCAATGGATAGAGCACTAGTCTTCGGAACTAGTGATGGGGGTCCGATTCCCTCTAGGCGTACACGTAATAAATTGCAAAACAATTTAAACGTGACTGAAACGTTAATTTTATTCAAAAATTTTACGTTTCGTACCCAATCAGGGTTTGTAGCTCAGTTGGTAGAGCGGTCGCCTCTTAAGCGATTGGTCGCGGGTTCGAGTCCCGCCGGACCCACCATGGAATTAATAGAAGTATTAGATGAAAATGGCCAAAAAAATGGCCAAATATTAGACAAAGATATTATTCACCAACAAGGATTATGGCATCGTGAAGTGGCAGTCTGGATTTTTAATTCAAAAGGAGAAACATTAGTTCAAAGACGTGCTGCTAGTAAAAAAATGAATCCTAATCAAATTGGATTATGTGCTGGCCATGTTTCAGCAAATGAAGATTCAATCACATCTATGATTAGAGAAATATCAGAAGAATTAGGAATTTGTATCAACAAAGAGTCTCTAACTTTTTTAACAACTGAAAAAAAAAGAAAGATCTTTTCCAAATGGTTTAATTAATCGAATTTTTAATGATGTTTATTATTTAATAATTGATAAAGATCTCTCTGAATTTACAATACAATTAGAAGAACTATCAGAAATATTTTGGATAGATTACTTAAAATTTAAAGAAAAAATATTAAATAATGATCCAGAAATTGGATTAAAAACTAGTCCTGAAATCCTCAACCTTCTTGATCAAATATATAGTACAATAAAGCACTGACTTTTCTAATCTGGCATTTCGGTATTACTTTATGTAGTGCTGGATGCCAGTTTAGAGGAGTCAACCCCGCCGCAGTGTTGAAATTGGTAGACAAGCACGGCTTAGGACCGTGTGTCGAAAGACATGGAGGTTCGAGTCCTCTCTGCGGCACAAATACTATTTGGAAAATTAATTTTTTCTTGACAAATATTGACCTGTTTCTGTATTTACCAAAATCTCTTCACCAGTTTTGATAAATAATGGCACCTGTACTTTCATTCCAGTATCCAAAATAGCTTGTTTTGTAGCACTTGTAGCTGTATCACCTTTGATAGAATTTTCTGATTCAATTATTTTAAATGCAATCGTTTTTGGTAAACTCATACCTACCGGATTTTCGTCATAAAATTTAATACGATACAACAAACCTTCTTTTAAATAAACTTTATCATCACCCACAATTTCAGCCGGAACAGTATATTGTTCAAACGATCTAGGTTCAATAAAAACATAATTAGATCCATCAGAATAAGAATATTCAGCTTCATGAGTTTCTACTATTACTTCTTCTACTTTTTCACCCGATTTGTAAGTATATTCCACAACTCTACCAGTATATAAATTTTTCAATTTAGTTCTGTAAAAGGCTGAACCCTTTCCAGGGGATACAAAAGATGTGTCCACCACCATATGTGGTTCATCTTGAAAGATAATATAAATACCTCGTTTGAATTGTGATGTTGATATTGTTCCCATAGGGGTGATTTTAACACTAAAAAGACCAAAAAAAAATCCCAGAGCATGCTTTTAGAGGAGCCACCCCAGGATCTAAGAGGTAGTATATCAAATATTATAAGAATGTCAAGATATAGATCAGTTACACATTAAAACGTTCCATTTTCCATCTCATCTATGAATTGCTGAACTCCATGAGCCCAAGAACCATTTGAACTTGGACAATATTTATTCATTATCAATGATGGTGTATTTAAACCCTTATCAAAATACTCTCGTTTTAGATATTCTGCATAGCTCCTAATAGCTAACTCATAATTTTCGAATTTTAACGTTCCTCTTTTATGAATTCCATAGCCCCAACAATTATGAGAATTTTCTGGAGCTTTTTTACATAAATTAGATTCTTGTTGAGCAATCGCCACTATCCAGTAATATTCAAAACCATAGTCTTTTGATACTTGATAGATCAAATCAGAATAGGGAACTAAAGGTGATTTATATTTTTCTAAATATCTTTTTATTATCACTGGTCGAGCATCAACTCCTAAAGCACTTTCGTTAACTTTCAATTTTTCATTTTCCAATGTTTCACTATTTCCTACCAAAATTCTAATTGTTTCTTCTGTGTTTACTCCTAGTACCTTATTATCAGATGTTTTAGATAACACAATTAATTCAAAGAAACACAAAACCACTCCCAACATCAAAAATCCCGACAGAAAAAAGACTCGCTTTAATACCGATTGTAACTTATCCATTTGTAAAAACATGGTATCATAAGACCACTTATGAAAACAAATCAATCAACTGTCGAAAAACAAGCCAACAAATCCTTTGTTGTCAAGTTAATTATTACCAAAGATGAGATTAAAAAAACTCATCAACAAGTATTAGCTTCTATTCAAGCTAATTTTGAAACTAAAGGTTTTAGAAAGGGTAAAGCTCCATTAGATGTAGTTGAAAGAGAAGTTTCTTTTGAAAAACTATTTGAAGAAGTCGCTTCAAAATTAATCTCTCAAAAATATGGTGAAATTATTGATGAAAATAAGTTAAAACCAATTATTCAGCCACAAGTTAAATTTAATAAACAAATTGAAAGTTTCGATCAAGATTGGGATATAGAAATTTCAGCTTGTGAAATGCCTGAAATTACTTTAGATAAAAATTATTTAGATAAAATTAAAAAAACCAAAACTGAATCTAAAGCTACCGATGAAAATCAAAAAACTGAAGAAATTGTTAAAACTTTAATCTCAGTTGCCAAGGTTGATTTACCTCAAATATTAATTGATTCCGATGTTCAACATCAACTTTCTCATTTAGTTGAACAAGTTCAACAAGCCGGTATTACCATTGAACAATATTTAGCCAATCAAAAAACCAATATTAAAGATTATCAAGAAAATCTTAAGAAAAAAATTGTTGAAGAATGGACTATTAATTTAGCTATTCAAAAAATCTCAGTTGACCAAAAAATTGAAGTTACTCCAGAAGAAATTAAAAATATCACTGATAAAAATCCAGCTCTACTTCAAAATATTAATATGGTCAGCTATATTTTGATTCAACAAAAAGTATTCGAATTCCTCAAAAAATAAAACTTTTCTGATATAATCCTGCCATGGCAGGTGGTTTTGGGCAAAAACCCAATTTGAAAAATAAAATCATCAAACAAAACAGTGGCGAAATCATCAAAGATTCTTCCATAACTTTTGCTAAAAAAACCAGTTCTTCTGGTACTCTATCTCCTGGTGAAAGTATTAATTTTGGCCAAAAAGAAAAACCGGTCGATTGGAATCGCGAATTTTTATCCCAATCTGTCAAACAAGAACAAACTGTTTTTATCAACCAACACACTCAAGAAATTAAACAACAAATTCAAGAATTAAGATCAGAAATTAAAAAATTAGTCCAAGAAGCTCAGAGTTTAAATTCTGAAGTTACAGACGTTGAAAAAGCTGTTGATCAAAATATTACTGATTTTAGCGAGTATCAAATCAATTTCCTTACTCGACTCAAAACCTTTATTATCAACTATCGAAAAAATGTTTCTGAAGCCCAAATCTGGTTAGAAAGTTTTAACAATAAAAAATCGCGTAAAAATTCTTTCTGGAACAAGGCCAAAAATAAAAAGAGTGGAGGAGAACAATATTTATTAAGTGGTGAACACTCTGCCTCCCGCTCTGCCAATTAATAATTATTTTTAAAAATGACAGAAAGCGAATATAAACGAAACCGTTATAGACAAGAAGTAATCAATGATTATTTAAGTAGGCCAGGTGAATCACCAGATGATCAACTAATAATTAAATCAAAATATCAAGCACTTCAAGATCATTTAGGAAGACCATTTCCATCAACAGACGATCCACCACCATTTAGAACACACACATTTGAGGATACAGTAATTCCTTTTGTAAGAAGAAATCATGGACTAGTTCGTGAATTACCACGACCTGGTGTTTTTAGTCTAGTAAACAAAATAGATGATATTGGAAGAAAAGTTAGATCAACTATCATTGAGCCTGTAGCTCAATTATTTCGACCACGTATTGATTTAGAAAAAATAAACTCTCCACAACCTCCAATCGAAAGTTCAATTCCAAAAATAGAAAGTCAATCAGTAACTGACACTCAACAACCACCTATTTTTAATAGACATACATTCAGAGAATATTCAAACAGTAATGTCAGAATATCAAGTCAAGGTAAATTAATATCATCAATGGATGAATTAGATTTACTCCAATCTTATAGACTTCAACATCCTTCAAAAAAATAAAAAGTGAGTCTAAGAGGACTCGAACCTCTGACCTCTTCGATGTCAACGAAGCGCTCTAACCAACTGAGCTATAGACTCTAAAGTACCGGAAAGTATAACTTATTTTTCTACCAAAAAAAAGAGGTTATCAATTTTGTCGATTTTATTGATATTTATAAATCCTAATATGTTCCAATTCTTTTACTAGCGGGTAGTTTTGTTTGATAATTCTAAATTCATCATCAGAAATATCTTTTTTATGTTTTGGCTCGACAATATAATCAAATTGGTAATGTCTCATTTCCATAAACGCCCAATTATGAACCGCCACATCTGTCGGCCATTCTCCCAACATCCACCCTTGTCGATGTGACAAAGACAATGGTACTGAATTGCCTTTGTTTAGGTAAATTATTTTTTTGTCTTCAGGAATTTCTTGTTTAATTTCCTCCGCAACTTTTATATCCAGATCAGCCTCAATTTGTCTTTGATAATAATAGCTACTGGTTCTAATTCCGTTATAAATTAAAACTGGAATTATTAAAAGTGCTATCAATTTATTTTTATTCCAAATCCAATCAATTCCAATTGCTGCCAAAATCACTACCAAAGGAATATAAACGTCAGCATAATATTGATGAGTTAAATTTCCATTTGGCACCAAAATCCAATAAACAAAAACTCCACCAATCCACAAAATAAGCGGTATTATTCGTCTATCTTTTTTGATTATTCCTATAAACAATCCCAGTCCTGCCAAACCAGAGGCAGTTCTTCCCATTACTTCTCCCATCATATTTCTCCAAATCAATTTCTTTAAATTTTCAAAATGAAAAAGAATTTCTCGTCCCGATAATACCCAGTTTTCCCAACTCATATCTATCCCTAGTGTTTTTGTTCGCCACCACCACCAACCATAAATACTTCCACTCAATAATAATAAAATTAAATAATCTCGCCAATTAGCTTTTTTCAAAAACAAAAAATAAAACAATAATGGTAAGCAAATCAATCCAAAAGGCCGACTGGCCACACTTATTCCCAAAATCAATCCTGATAAAATCAAATAAATAATTTTTCCTTTTTGTTTATATTGCCAACCAAAAAACAAAGATATTAAAATAAAACTAACTGCCAAGGCATCTGGATGTAATGCATGACCCACAAAAAATATACTTGCTGGTATAAAACTAAAAATAAGTACACTAAACAAAGCCATTTTTTTATTCCACCAACTTTTGATTAGACTAAACAACGCCAAAGATCCAATCAAATACAAAATCATATTAATCATTCTTGCCACCCAAAAATTAGTTCCAAAAATTTTATAACCAAAAGCAATTAATCCTTCATAAAACGGCACCTCCAAAAAGAAATAACCATCTATATTAGATACTGGCCTCATTAAACATGATTTTGGATATAAAAAATTTGCTTTACCAGAAAATAAATAATAAGCCACACATTCTGTGTCTGTTTGTCGCATTGGATGAGCATCAATTGGCAAATCCATAAAACCTTTTAATCTAATTACCGCTCCCGCCAATAAAATTATTCCTAACAATAATTTCCAAAAATGTTTTTTAAATTTCATCATAACTTAATAATACCCGAATTTTTTTATGTTATACTCCAACCAAGCATGAAATGTGTTGTTTGTATTAAATTTTTTTTGACTAAATAGCCCAAAAAGGGCTATGTCCTCTTTGGGCTGATCTAATTTTCCTGTTAAAATAAAACAGTATTTTACTTTATTAATCAAAAAAAATTAAAAATATGTCTTCTAAAAATTCAGATTTACTTCATTTAATGCGTCATTCAGCCGAGCATGTCTTGACTCAAGCTGTTCAACGTCTATACCCAAACAAATTTATTATGGCCATGGGTCCAGCTACCGACGACGGTTTTTATTTCGACTTCGAACCAGTAGGTGATTTTAAAATCAGTGATACTGATTTTCCCGCTATAGAAGCAGAAATAAACAAAATTATCAAAGAAAACTTACCTATAGTTCGACAAGAAATCAGTTTAGACGAAGCCAAAAAAATGTTTAAAGATAATCCATACAAAATGGAATGGCTTGATTCTATCCAAGACAGAGGAGAAGTTATTACTATTTATAAGACAGGTGAGGAATTTGTTGATCTTTGCGCTGGTCCTCATGTTAATTCAACCAATCAAATAAAAGCTGTTAAATTACTTTCAATTGCTGGTGCTTATTGGCATGGCGATGAAAAAAATAAAATGCTTACTCGTGTTTACGGTACTGCTTTTGAATCCCAAACAGAATTAGATGAATATTTAAATTTGATTGAAGAAGCCAAAAAAAGAGACCACCGTATTTTGGGACAAAAATTAAAATTATTTACCATTTCTAATTTAGTTGGTGCTGGTTTACCATTACTTCAACCCCACGGCATGATTATTAGAAAAGAATTGGAAAAATATCTTTGGGATTTGCATAAAAATAAAGGTTATTCACAAGTTTGGACTCCCCATATTACCAAAGAAAATCTTTATATTACTTCAGGTCATGCTGAAAAGTTTGGCGACAATATTTTTAAAGTCTATGGCAAAGACAAAGATGAAGTTTTCTATCTTAAGCCAATGAATTGTCCTCACCATATGCAAATTTTTGCCGATAATCAATTTAGCTATCGTGATATGCCAATTCGTTATTTCGAACCAGCCACTGTCTATCGTGATGAAAAGGCCGGAGAACTTTCTGGTTTAACCAGAGTAAGATCTATCACCCAAGACGATGGTCACTTGTTTTGTCGCATTTCTCAACTAGAAACAGAAATCCCTATCATTATCGACATTGTCAAAGAATTCTATTCTACTTTCGATATGTTGAAAGATTATTGGGTTAGACTTTCTGTTCGTGGACCAAAAGGTAAATATCTTGGTTCTGACGAAGTTTGGAACAAAGCCGAATCAGTTCTCAAAGATATTTGTGACAAAAACCAATTACCTTATCAGATTGGTATTGATGAAGCTGCTTTTTATGGACCAAAATTAGATTTCATGTTCAAAGATGCTCTTAAACGAGAATGGCAATTAGCTACCATTCAATGTGACTTTAATTTACCTGAAAGATTTGATCTTTCTTTTATTAATGAACAAGGTGAAAAAGAAAGACCAGTCGTTATTCATCGAGCTATTTCTGGCGCTCTTGAGCGATGTATGGGTATTTTAATTGAACAATTTGGTGGTGCTTTTCCAACTTGGTTATCTCCAGTTCAAATTGAAATTATTCCAATTACTGACAAACAACTAGAATATGCTCAAAAAATAAAACAAGAGTTTGTTCAAAAAGATATTCGAGTTGAAATCGACGATAAGGCCGAAACTATGCAAAATAAAATTAGAAATGCTGCTGGCGAAAAAATTCCTTATATGATCATAGTTGGTGGTAGAGAAGCCGAAAATAAGACTATTTCTGTTCGTCAGCGCGATGGTCAAGATCTTGGTGTCATGCAACTTAATGAGTTTTTGGAAAAGATTACTGATCAGATTTCAAAAAAATCTTTAAATCTGATAAAATAGGCAAATATTTATGAGTAGTTTTAGAAACAAAACCCAAAATCAAAAGTTTTATAAAATCAACCAATACATTAACGCTCCTGAAGTTCGTCTTTTAGATGATCAAGGTAAACAAATTGGTGTTGTTAGTCTTAGTGAAGCTCGTCAACAATCGATGGAAACTGGTCTAGATTTAGTTGAAGTTAATGGCAATGCCAAACCACCAGTTGTTAAATTGATCAGTTTTTCCAAATTCAAATATCAAGAATCCAAAAAGCTTCAAGCTGAGAAAAAAGGTATTAAAGGTGGAGAACTAAAAGAGATTCAAATGACCCCATTTATAGGCCAAAATGATTATCAAACTCGAGTTGAAAAAGCTAAAAGATTTTTTGCTACTGGAAATAAAGTTAAATTAAGTATAAAATTCCAAGGTCGACAAGTGGCTCACCAAGAATTTGGTACCAATATTGTTGAAAAATTTAAAACTGATCTTCAAGATCTTGCTGCTCCAGAAGGAGAAGCACGTCTTATCGGTAAAAGATTAATGATCACTTTTACTCCTTCCAAAAAGAAGGCTGCTAACTAAAATGAAAAAAGCAAACACAAAAAGAAAAATCAGAAAATCGATTTCTAATCGTTTCGAAATTACCAAAACAGGTAAAGTTTTAAGAATGTCTTCTTTCAATCGACATCTTCGTCGCAAAAAAAGTAAGAAACAACTTCGCCGAATTAAAGGTAAACACCAAGTTATTGGCGCTTTTGCCATTAAAGTTAAAAAACTTCTTGGTCATTTATAAATTTAAAAACTAAAAATGAGAGTTAAAACTGGAACAGTCCGCAAAGACAAACACAAAAAAGTCTTAAAAGCCGCTAAAGGTTTTTGGATGACTCGTCACAAAAGATATAAAGTTGCCCACGAGGCAGTTATGCATGCAGGTCGATATGCTTTTGTCGGTCGTCGTCTTAAACGACGTGATTTACGCCAACTTTGGATAGTTCGTATCAATGCTGCTTTAAAACCTTTCGAAATCAGATATTCTGCTTTTATCAAAATGCTTAAAAATAGAAATATTATTATCGATCGCAAAATTTTAGCTGATCTTGCTGTTAATAATCCAGAAGATTTTAAAGCTATTGTTGAATCTGCCACCAAATAATTTTATGAAATTTTTTTCCTCTTTCTTCTTTTTCTTTAAAAACTAGATAGGGGAGTTAATGCTTAAAAAATCAAAGCTCCCCAAAAAGGGAGCTTTTTTTTGTTAAATAGGTCTAAATTTGAACCATAGGGCCAAATTTTGTCTATTTATCAAACTCCGATTTATCGGAGTAATTTGTTAAAATAAATCAATGGATCAATCCTTAGAAAATATAAAAATAGAATATCTTAAAAAGATAACTGAAATTAATTCGGCTTCAGAATTAGAACAACTTCGTATTGAAATACTCGGTCGTAATGGAGAAATTAATAAATTATTTTCTGAAATTAAAAATGCTTCTAATCCTCGTGAATACGGTCAACAGCTTAATCAACTTAAAAACGAATTAGAATCAGCCTTATTATCCATAAACATACAAAAAACAGAAAAAATCTCAACTAAAATTGAAGATCATTTTTTTGGTCTTCCCAAAATAGGCCATTTGCATCCAATTACTCAAACAGAACGACAATTAAATGCTGTTTTTAAAAAGCTCGGTTTTTCTGTTTACAATAGCCCCGAAATTGTTACTGATGAATTTAATTTTGCTCGACTTAATGTACCTGCTAATCATCCCGCTCGAGACATGCAAGATAGTATTTATATTAAAGAACCAGAATATTTACTTCGTACTCAAACCTCAGCTATAGAAAGCTATTTATTACAACAAAAAAAAGATAATTTACCAATTAGAGCTGCATTTCCTGGCTCAGTTTTTAGAAATGAAAAAGTTAATCGTTCTAACCATTTTGTTTTTCACCAATACCAAGCAGTAGTTGTCGATAAAAACATTACTATGAAGGATTTAATCGGTACCGTTGATTTAATGTTTAAAACTTTATATGGCCCAGATGTCGTTGTTCGTTATCGTTGTAAATACTATCCAGAAGTTGAACCAGGTGTCGGTCCAGATATGCAATGCTTTTCCTGTCATGGTAAAGGTTGTCCTTTATGTAAATACGCTGGTTGGATAGAAATGGGAGGTAGTGGCATGATTCATCCAAAAGTTTTAGAAGCGGCCGGTATTGATTCAAAAATATGGTCAGGATTTGCTTTCGGTATGGGTCTTGATCGTTGGACTATGGCTCAAAAAAATATTAAAGATATTAGAACATTAATGGGTGGTAATTTAGCCTATAAACCAAACGAATTATGAAATTAATTTATTCTCACCTTCAAAAATTTTTACCTGATCTATCGGTCAAACCAGAACAACTTCGTGACGATTTGACCATGATTGGTCATTTTACCAACTATTTTGAAGAAATAGAAAATGAAATAGTTTTTGATCTAGATATTAAAGTTAATCGAGGAGATTGTTTGGGATACTATGGCATTGCTCGTGATTTAGCTGTTTTTTACAATTTAAAACTAATTGATTTATCCTCTCCAATAAATTTAAGTTCTGTAAATAAATTACCAATAAAAGTAGAAACTGACACTGTTATTAGAGTCATGTCTGTCAAAATTTCTGATCTTAAAAATTCTATTTCCCCTGATTGGCTTCAAAAATTTATTCGTCTTCATGGAACTAATCCTATTAATACTCTTGTCGACCTGACTAACTATATTATGTTTATGTATGGTTTACCCAGTCATGCTTTTGACACCAAGAAATCCACAGATCAACTTATCTGGCAACTAAATCCTGGTTTTAAAGAATTCATTAGCCTCGATGGTTCCAAATTAGAATTAAACAAGGACATTTTAATGATTAATAATCCAACTAAAGCTTTAAGTTTATGTTTCTGGGGTGGAGAAGCCTGCGCTATTGATTTAGATACTAAAGAAACTATCATCGAAATTGCTATCTACAATCAGACTACCGTTAGGCAAAATAGTCGTCAACTAAGAGCTACTACCGAAGCTGGTACTAGACTTGAAAAATCTCTCGATCCAGAAGCTATTCCCATTGCTTTCAATCATCTGATTAATTTAATTCAACAAAATTGTTATGGTCAAGTTTCTTCACAAGTCTTTGATTATTATCCAAATCCAAAAACAATTAATCCAATCGAATTTGATTTTCAAAAACCATCTCAAGTTTCCGGTATTGATATTCCAAAAGATTTTATTATTGATTGTTTCACTCGTTTAGGTTGTCAAATTAATAATAATTTAATCACTCCACCATCAATCCGTACCGATATCAATATCGAGGCTGATTTAGTCGAAGAAGCAGTTCGTTTTTGGGGTTATCAAAAAATTCCCATCAACCAACCAATAGCTTTTAAAGATGCTGGCGATATTACCCCAAAAGAATTGTATCTTATTGATCAACTCAAAGATAAACTAGTTAATTTAGGTTATGACGAAGTTTTAACATGGCCTCTTGTCAGTCAACCATTAGACCCTAAAACTGTTATTACAACTCAAAATAGTATTAATACCGAAAGCATTTATTTACGTCAAAGTTTGATTCCTTCATTAAAACAGCAATTAGATCAATATACTAGATATAAATTAACTAATCCTCAATTTTTTGAAATTGGAAAAACTTTTAATTTAATCAATAATCAATATATAGAAAAAAATACTTTAGCTATTTATCAACCAAATAATCAAAAATTAATTGATGATCTACAAAAATTAAATTTAATCGCTAATACTATTGAAAATAATTTTGTTGAAATTAATATTGATAATTTAAATAAACCAGAAAGTTATGTACCAATTATCAATTCCAATTCTGCCTACGAATTAACTTCTCAAATCATCACTCTTGATGCCAATATTACCTTAGATAATCAAGTTGACCCATTAAAACTCATCGATAAATATTCTCAAATTATTGGTTCTCAAGTTCTCTGGGAAATGATCATTACTGATATCTATCACGATACAAAAAATAATAAATATCGTTATACTTTCCGAGTTTCTTATTTTAATACCGACGATAAAACTGCCAAAGATATCCATCTATCAGCCTTCAATTTGAAATAGTTTAGTAGATGTTTGATATACAAAATAATACTTTATATTATTAGCAGAATCCATCATTAATTGCTAAACACCGCATAAAAAATTAAAATACGTATCTTTAGGGATTAATTGTTGGTGTTACTGTTGGTATAATAGTGATACTTAATGTTGGAGTTACACTTTGTGTTGGTACAACATCCCAAGCTGTATTTACTCCAAAATCAGAACTTCTTTCCTGACTATTGCCATCACGATCCGTTGCTTTAACTTTAATAGTATGAGGACCATCAGCTAATGTCATATTTGTTTCAAAAGGTCTTTCACTCCATGTTTTTTTCTCAACTCCATCAACCCACAATTTAACCTCTGTTATTTTCATAGTTGAGTTAGTATTAATTTTTACATCAAAAGTACTTCCTACAGTTGAATGATGAGCTGGGCTATCTATCCCAACATTGACCAAACCACCACTATGACAATAACTAGTCACTGGATTATATTTATCCTTATTTGGTTGACTAGCAATCCACCCATCAATCCCTTCTTGCCATCGATTTTTACCATCTGTCGAAATAGGATCATCTTCTTTAACAATAAAAAATTCTTTTTCATCATAATTGCCGTTGGCAATATCATCTGGAGTAGCTACTCCTGCACTATCTTTACAAACCTTAAGTTTTACATGAATCGGATCAGATATGGTTGGTTGTGTTCCATCAATAAAATATTCATTTTTAGATTCAAAGCCATCATGACTCGAATAACCAGAAATTTTATCGACCGATAATTGAACAATTTTATCTGGAATTGGAAAATCTTTTTTTGGAATTTTAGCCAATTCATATTTCATTATTTTATTCCAAATCGGGGCAGCTCCAGATACTCCTGAAACCACACTCCCCATTGAACTATTATCATTATTTCCCACCCAAACTGTAGTTAATAAATTAGGTGTCCAACCTATTGTCCAATTATCTCGTTTATCATTAGTAGTACCTGTTTTAGCCGCCACTTGATGACCAGATATTTGTAAATAATTTGTGGCTCCAAAAGTCATCTCCCGAGCTGAATTATCAGATAAGATATTAGAGATTATAAAAGCCTCTTGAGATGTCATTACTTGTTTGCCTTTAACATCTTTGTATTCTTCCAATACTCTTCCACTACTATCTTCCACTTTAAGGATACCTACTAAATCTTTTTTTTCTCCCTGATTAGCAAAAGCTCCATAAGCATTAGCTAATTCAATCATTTTTACTTCAGCTCCTCCCAAAGTTACTGATAACCCAAAACGAGCCATATTTTCTGTTGTTGGTTCTAATGTCGACAAACCCATCTCATAGGCTAAAGTCAACATATTTTTAACTCCCACATTGGCCAAAGTTTTAACTGCAATAGTGTTAATAGAGTTGCCCAAAGCAGTTCTCATTGACATTGGTCCATTAAATTTACCATTATAGTTTTGAGGAGAATAATCTTTTTGACCACCAACACCTGGAAATGTTACTGGAGTATCCATCATCATAGTAGCCGCTGTATAACCTTTCTTTAGAGCTGCCAAATAGGTGATTGGTTTTATAGATGAACCAGGTTGTCTTAATCCTTGAGTTACCACATTAAAATTTCCTCCAATATCAGTCGCGAAATAATCTTTTGACCCTACCATAGCTAATATTTGACCATTAGATGGATCAGTAACTATAGCTGCACCATTGCTTACTTTTTTATCTTTTAACTTATCCACTTCTTCAGCCACTATTTTTTGAGCTTGATTCTGTAAATCTAAATCTAAAGTTGTGGTAATTTTTAAACCACCATTTTCAATTACACTTTCACCGTATTTTTTAGCTAATTGTTCTTTAATCCACAATACAAAATGTGGCGCTGCCATTGTCGAAGTTTCTTCTTTAAATTGATAATTTTCAATCTCTTTAATAGTTTCATCGGCTAAATCTTTTTTTATATATCCATCTTCCACCATTCTATTTAATACATGTTGGGACCTATTTATATAAGCTTTCGGAGTACTAGAATAAGGTGAATAAACACTTGGTAATTGTGGTAAACCAGCCAAAATCACACATTCTGCTAAATCTAGCTTTTCCACTGACTTACCAAAATATTGTTGTGATGCCGTTTCTACACCCCAAGCCATACCTCCATATGGTGCTTCATTCAAATACATTAACAAAATTTCATCTTTACTATATTTGGCTTCAATCTGAATTGATAAAATTATTTCTTTTATTTTTCTAGTAACCGATCTTTCTGTTGTTAATAAAACATTACGAGTCAATTGCTGTGTTAATGTCGAGCCTCCAGTAACTTTTCCAAAATAAAACATATTTTTAATAATTCTTAATGGCGTCAAAATATCAAAACCTTTATGGGTATAAAAACTTTTATCTTCAACAGCTACTGTAGCTTTTTTTAAATAATCAGGAATCTTGTTAAAGGTAACGGCTTCTCTTTTTGCATCAGTGTAAATATCGTATAAAGAATTTCCATTTCGATCATATACTTTACTTGAAAATCCTTCTCGTCTAACTACTTTTGTTGGTGAAGGTAAGTCTTTTGCATACCAAACAAATAAAAATAAAACTCCCAAAATACCAATTCCAAACAAAATTAAAACTACTTTAAAAAAGTTAAACCAAAATTTTTTATCTTTAATTTTTTCTTTTAAACTTTTTTTTAAACTATCACTTCTTCTACTAAAACCTGGTTTAAGATAATTAAATTTTCTTCGCCAACTTCTAGAAATCATTTTAACCATTTATCAAAACTAATAAAAACGGTACCATACCCGATAATAATAAGGCTGCTAATGCTAAAATCAAAACTATTTTTGTTACTGTTTTTTTCTTAATCGCCATACAACTCTATACTAGCAAAAAAAAACATTAATAACAAAAAAAAGAGAATGGCCAGCGTTGAAAATCCAATAACGTCTTGAAAGACGATACCAAATAGACAAAACTGGCCAGACTAGGGATGGGATTGGGAGGTATTTTGTCCTTGGGGGACTGGTCTGGATAATTGGATTTGAACCAACGACCTCTTGGCAGCACAACCAAGCACTCTACCAAACTGAGCTATATCCAGACAAACATAAAATGACAGCAAATTGTCATTAACCTCAAAAACGGTGCAGCTGGGAGGAATCGAACCTTCATTATTCCTTACTCCTAACGGATTTCGCAATATGTTCGCGTTGTTGTTAGAGATATCAAAGGAAGATGGTTGTAACAGATCAGGAATAGTCCTACCAATTTAGACGACAGCCGCACACTCAAAAACCCATCTATGTAAAAAGTGCTAATTAAAAGCAACTTCGGGATTATATCAACCAATTTTTTAAAAAGCAATTTTTCGAACCAAACCCCAATTAAACCCGAACAATAAAAAAATTTTTGTTATTATTGTTTTATGGATCAGCTTTCACAAATTCCCAGTATCGGTCCCAAAACAATTATTAAACTTAACAAATTAAATATTTATACTCCAACCAATCTTCTTTATCATTTTCCTAGCCGTTATATTGATTTCTCCCATATTATCAATATTTCTGATGTCTTAGAAAATGAAAATGTGACTATTACAGGTAAACTCATTAATTTTCAAAATATTTTTACTAGATCTCATAAAAACATTCAAAAGGCCACTGTTATTGATAAAACTGGCCAAATAAACTTACTTTGGTTTAATCAACCTTATTTATCTAAAAACTTCAAAATTGGGGAAACTTATAGTTTTGCTGGTACTGTTTCTGTATTTCAAAACAAAAAAACTATTATTGGATCAATTTATGGTCAATACAATACTGGTAAAATTATTCCTATTTACCCAGAAACTGCCGGTCTTACTTCAAATTGGTTTCGTAAAACTCTACCTCTTTTGATTAACCAAAATTTAAGTCAAATCAAAGAAACTTTACCTTCACAAATTATTTCCAAATATAATTTACTAAATTTAAATAAATCAATTGAAAATATACATCTACCCAAAAATTTTAATTCTTTAAATTTAGCTCGAAACCGTTTAGCCGTTGAAGAAATTCTTAAAATTCAAATAAAATCACTTTTAACCAAACAACAGTGGTTGTCTCAAACACCTCAATTTAAATTAAAGTTAACTTCTCAATATCAACAAAAGATAGATAAATTAATTTCCAGTCTTCCTTACAAATTAACCGATTCACAACAACAAGTTTTAACCGAAATTACCAGTGATATTACTAATCATCAAAAAATTACTAATCGACTGATTCAAGGTGATGTTGGATCAGGAAAAACTATCATAGCTCTAATCGCTTGTTTTATCACTCATTTAAATAATTATTCTTCTTTATTTATTGCTCCAACTGAAATTTTAGCCAATCAACATTTGGCCACTTTTAAAAATATTCTAAAACCATTTAAAGTTCCTTTATTTTTACTTACCGGTAGTCAAAAAATAACTAAAAAAATACCAAAAAATTCTATTATTATTAGCACCCACGCCGCTATCTACCAAAAAAATAAATTCGACAATATTGCTTTATTAACTTTTGATGAACAACACAAGTTTGGAGTTAAACAAAGAGCTTTTTTATCAAACCAAACTAATCCACCACATTGTTTAACCATGACCGCTACTCCTATTCCTCGAACTGTTAGTCTAACTATTTTGGGAAATTTAGATTTGTCTACCATAGACACCTTACCTCAAAAAAGGCTTCCTATAAAAACCTTTTTAACTCCAAACAATAAAATTAAGGATTGTTATAGATGGATTGAATCAGAAATTCTAAAAACCAAATGCCAAGCTTTTGTAGTCTGTCCTTTTATAGAAGAATCAGAAACCATGAGTAGTGTTAAATCCGCCATTAAAGAATTTGAATATTTATCAAAAGAAATTTTTCCAAAATTAAAATTAGGACTAATTCATGGTAAAACAAAACAAATAGATCGGGAAAAAATTCTCCAACAATTTAAAGACAATAAAATAAATATATTAATTACTACACCTATTATAGAAGTCGGTATTGACATTCCCAACTCTACCATTATGGTCATTCAATCGGCTGATCGTTTTGGTTTAGCTCAACTTCATCAAATTCGCGGTCGAGTTGGTCGAGGACAACTTCAAAGTTATTGTTATCTCTTTTCAGAAAGTCAGAATGAAAAAGCCATCAATCGACTTAAATTTTTAGCTCAAAATACTAATGGAATTAAAATTGCCGAATATGATTTAAAAAATAGGGGACCAGGAGAAGCTTTTTCTATAATCCAACATGGTTTTCCATCACTTCGTTTAGCCAGTCTCTCCGATCTAGATTTAATTACTCTTGGTCAAAAAATAATAACCGACCTTCAAAAAATTCCCAACTTCAATTTCAATCAAATCCTTGCTGAATCCTTACCTGAACAAAATATTATTAATAATTAATCTCCACTTTTTCCCTTTTTCTGTTAAAATACTCCCATGACAGCTTTACCAAAACACTGGCCCTCAAGCCGTCGACAAGGTCGTCGACGTGCCACCCAAAAAGGTCCAAAATTAATTAAACCAATAGTTTGCAAAAATTGTGGCCAACCAAAAATGGCTGGTTTTCAATGCCCCAACTGTAAACAGTGAAAAACAAATTTGACCCACGTCATTTAAAAAGAATTGCTAATGTTCAAGCTCTTTTTGCTTGGACCTGTGGTAATAGTGAACCTCATACTGAGGACAGTGCTAAAATTATCAAAAAAATTCCAAAGATAGATCAAATAATTGCCAAAAATGCTCCAAAATGGCCTCTCGATAAAATTAATAAAATTGATCTTAATGTTCTTCGTTATGCTTTTTGGGAATTATTTTATTTTAAAAAGAACCCTGAAAAAGTTGTTATCGACGAAGCAATAGAAATTGCTAAGGAATACGGCACTGAAAGTTCTTCTGCTTTTGTCAACGGTGTTATTGGAAGTGCTCTTAAAGATAAAAATGAATCAACCACTTAAAGATCTACAAAAGTTAATTAAATATACTTTTAAAGATGAAAATAAACTCTTTCAAGCTTTAATTCATCGATCTTATTTAAATGAGCATCGAGATTCATCTTTAGAGTCAAATGAACGTTATGAGTTCCTAGGTGATGCTGTATTAGAACTCTGGTCCTCTGATACTCTTTTTAAACTTTTTCCTCATTTTGACGAGGGTAAGATGACTAATTTAAGATCTCTTATTGTTTGTACAAAAAATTTATATCAAATTTCTTTTGATTTAAATTTAGGTAAATTTATTATGCTTTCTCACGGAGAAGAAAATCATGGAGGTAGAGAAAATCAATCAATTTTAGCTGATACTCTTGAAGCTACTATCGGAGCTATTTATTTAGATTCCAATATTAAAACTGTCTTTTCCATTTTAGATCGACTTTTTAAAGAAAGTTTAGATAAATTATCTTCACAAAAAGTTTATAAAGATCCAAAAAGTGTTTTTCAAGAAATTGCCCAAGCTAAAAGAGGAATTACTCCTCATTATCAGACTATTTCTGAGAATGGGCCAGATCATCAAAAAGTATTTGAAGTTGGAGTTTTTATTGGAGAAGAACAAATTGCTATTGGCTCTGGCAACTCAAAACAAAAGGCTGAAGAAGATGCTTCAATCAAAGCTACCAAATTATTCAGTAATTTAGTATAATAACCAACATATGTTGAAAATCAAACTTTTACCTCGAGGTAAAAAACACCAAATCACTTATCGTATTGTCGTAGCTGAATGCCGCAGTAAATCTGACGGTAAGTTCATTGATGATTTAGGATTTTATACTCCTCAAACCAAAACTTTAGAATTAAATAAAGAAAAAATGTCTCAGTGGCAAAAAAATGGTGCTCAAATAACCACTGGCGTTGATAAATTAATTAATCCTGATAAATACCCTAAAAAAATCAAAAATATTAAAGAAGAAAAAAAAGTTGAAACTGAAGTAAAAGAAGAAGTTACTGAAACAAAAAAAGAGGTGGCTGAAACTCCAGTTGAAGAGGTTAAAACTGAAGAATAATTTTTATGGCAGATTTTAAAGACAGTTTAAATTATATTATCAATTCGATTGTCCCAGAAGGAACAGAAATTTCTATAACTGAGACACAAGAAGACGGTGTCACCGTTTTTGAAATCTCTTCACCAGCCGAAATTACTGGCAGAATTATTGGTAAAGAAGGTAAAACCATCAAATCTATCAGAAATTTATTAAATTTTTCCTTCCCTCAAACTCGATTTTTGCTTAAAATTAAAGACTAAAAGGGTTAGTTCTACTATATTCCACAAATTGGGTTGTTCCAATTTCCTGGCCAATTGCTCCATCAACTATTCCAAACTGACTAATGGTCGACAATAGCTCTGATTCTTTATCTGTTAGTTGTAAATCTTTAATTGTCAAATTTCCATTAATATAGTCTCCTTTACTAGGAACATAATAAGACGATATAGTCATTTCCAATTCAGAAGCTCCACCTAATGATTTAGACTCAAATTTATCAATAAATAAAATTGGTAAGCTATTTTCTAATGCTTTAATTAAATCCAAGTTTCTCTCACTAGGACCTATCAATATAATGTTGATAGGCATCCTGATAGCAACCTCCTTATCAGAGATTTTTAAATTTTTTGATCCCGTTTCTTTAACTTCACCAGGATTTACCAAAAAACTTTTAATTTGAAAACCAAAATTATCAGCTATTTTTCGAACTACACCTACCAACAAATACGATTTCTTTTCTTTTAAAACTGCTTTATCTAATAAATCAGCTTCCTTATTGAGTTGTTCTATATCTACTGAAGTTAAATAATTCTTTTTTGCATTAGTTAACTTAATTTGAGTATTAAAATTATCTATACTTTTAACATTATTTTTAATTTCTTCTATTTTTGGGATAACCACCAACCCTAAACTTACCAAGAATATAAATAATACGCCTAAGGGCATCAAAAATAATTTCAATAATGATTTTTCTATACCAAAAACTTTATCAGGCGTTTTTAATGTTAAGAATTGAATATTTCTTACATCTTTCATTTTAGTTTAACCTCCATAGTAAATGACCAAACTCCAGATCTAATCTGTATGCTTGTTAATATTGCTCTCGAAAAACCTTCTACTTCATTATTGTTAATAGATACTATTCTTTGTTCCAACTCAGTTATTTGTTGTCCGTCAAGAATAGTTCCTTTCAATATAATCTTTTCTTTATCTTCTATTTGTACATCTTCTATTTTTATTGATTCTGGAAACAATGACCTAACTCTATCTATCGAACTTCCATATTCAAATCTTTCACCTAAAACCTGACCAACAACTTTTGCTTGATATTTAACTTGTTGATTAACCACCATACTACTTAACAAATTTTTATACTGACTAAAACTAGTTTGATATTTTTTATCAAGTTGACCAACAATCAATTTTGATATCCAAAAAACTCCTAGAACAACTATAAGTAGTGTAATCCATCCACCTCCAAAAACCCACAAAAAAGAATTAATTTTTGATTTTAAAACTATTTTTTTAGCTTGAAATTTAGCTTGTGATGGTAATAAATTAATATCTTGACTCATTCCACTAATCCTCTAGTAGCTAAACCAGTAACTAAAGCGAATCGACAACCATCAGTATTTAAATTGAATTGAGTTTGATTTTTATTAGTATCTATTTTAGAAAATGGTTGAATCACTTGAACTTCAATGCCAAAAAATTTAGTTAATTCTTCAGCTAAGCCAGGTAAGTTAGCTCCACCACCAGACAAAATCATTAACTCTATTTTCTTACCATTACTATCTTCCATAAATAAAGCCATAGTTTTTCTAATTTCTTCAACAATACTATTAAACACAGGCATTATTTCTTGTCTGATTTTACCTTCAAGTTCTGTTTCTTTTATACCATAAGCCTTTTTATATTCTTCAGCAGAAGCCATATCTAAATTTAAACCCAAAGAAATAGCTCTAGTAATTGATTCTCCGCCTACCATAATCGATCTTGAAAAATAAACATTACCCTTGTTAATATTAAAGATACTCGAAGATTTTTCACCCAAATCTACTACCATAATCCTTTCAACAGTACTTACATTTAATCTAACTATTCTCTTAAGGGCTATAGATACAGACTCTAAGGCCAAAAGTTCTAGTCCTAAAGATTTAAACAGCTTAATATATTGTTGAATTAATTTATTTCTGGCTGCTACCACAAAAATAGTCAATCTACCAGCATCATCTTTTTCAATAATCTCATAATCAATTGAAACTTCGTCTAACGGGTAGGGGACAAAAGTTTCTGCCTCAAACTTAAGTGCATCCATAATTTCTGTTTCTTTCAAAGGTGGCAGCCTTATCAATCGACTAATTATTTCACTTTCCGGTAAATTAGCGACTACTTGTTTTGGTCTTATTTTTAAATCACTGATTAATGCTTTAATTATCTTTTCTGATTCATTTAAGAATTTAATTCTGTCATCATCAGATTTAATCTCCATTGCTGATAATTTAGCTTCACCTAAATTATCCAATATCAAATTATTACCACTCTTAGTAACAGAGGCAATTTTAACAGAACTAAATCCAATATCTATACCAACTATTTCACTCATTATTTAAGTATAAACAGTTTCTTCTATTGACTCAATACGCTATCTCCAGAAACAACCGCATCCAGCATAAATGGAGGTATCTCATTAAATCTATTTAAAACCTTTATTTTAGTATTTACTCCACTGCTCACTTGTCCAACAGAGGTAATTTCTTTTCCTTGCAAAGGAAAAATAGTGTCGCCCTTAATTATAATATTAGTATTACCCCCAATTGGAGTTACGGCCAAAAGCATTCCATTACTAACATTTATATTTCCAGTACAACTATTATTAATTTGACTGAAACCATTTACTTGACTACTTCCGTTCATATTATATCCCAATCTATTAGTAGAATAAGTACTACCATTATAAGTAAATAAATCCACTTTCAATCCACCAACAAAATTACTATCAACACAAATTTGGGTTATGTTTCCTGTAAATCTAGTAGTCCCGATATCTCCATTATCATCATGGTTAACTAACCAAAATAAAAAAGGTTCTCCACTTAAAACTACTCCTTCAGAACTTATTTCATCTTTATTACCTATGTCTACTGTAGTTATAGTAGCATTGCTATCTGCTTCTGAATATAAAGTACTTCCTGTACCTAAATAATATTCCACTCCAGATTCGGCTGTATTAAAAGCCTGTTTTAATAAATCTTCATCCGTATCTACTTTTGTTTCCGTTACTGTATTTTTAGAAACAGACAAACCAATAGTCAACATTAAAGCAGACACCATCAATACCATTAATACTACTTGTCCATTTTGTTTTTTATTTATTTTATTCATTTTAGTTTTATTTAATACTAACATTAGTTAGCTAACTGTATTAATTTCCCCATTTCCAATTAGTAATACTCTTATTCATACTACTTGGCATATTAAACATAAAGTCTGGTTTGTAGTTAATTAATACTGCCGGGGAAGTGTTGTTACTAACCTTATTAGCATAAGATCTAGTAATATTAACTAAATTAGTTCCATAAAGACTACCATTAATGACTAATTGACTTACCCCACTTCCTCCAATATTAATATTATTACCGACTAAGATTCCATCAACACGAGTTACTGATTCATCAATAGTAATATCACCTTTAGCGACTATCATGGATATTGGAGTCGTTTTGTTTTGAGTAAT
>JAEZTF010000006.1 GCA_023443725.1 Candidatus Parcubacteria bacterium | reverse complement strand
TTTAGACAATAACTTCAAATCAACTGATTCATTCAATTACATCCAAGTTAAGAATCAAGCTTATCTCTCAGCTCGAATGTGTTTTAATAATCAATCATCCAAGATGACGACTTCAACTGCTTGTGATCTCCCTCTTACCAATGGAGTGACTTATGACTTTACTAAATACTCATTAACCCCAGGGGATCTTAATCAAGATGGGATTGTTAATGCTTCTGACTTCTCTATGGTTAAGTACAATGTTAATCCTTCGGCTGATTCACAATGTGGTCAACAAACAGATCTTAACTATGATGGTATTACTAACTCCTTTGATCTTACTTATCTTAAGAAATCCTTACTTCAAACTAATGATGAAGTAGTTATTGATCCAACAACCATTACACCCACCCCCACAGCCAGTCCAACAGCAACTCCATCTTCAACTAAAAAACGAGTTTTCACTAATAGATATGTTGGCCATATGAAATATTGGATATACCAACCAGTTGGTTATACTAGGGATATTAATACTAAATGGCCATTAATTGTTTTTTTACATGGCCGAGCTGAAACCGGTACTAATATTAAATTACTTTTAAACAGTGGCTTTCCGAAGGTTCTTAATGAAGGTGCTGATTTTGATGCATTTGTTATTTCTCCACAATATACTGGTGGTAAATATGATGGAAAAAGCTATCTTGCTTATATTAAAGAAAACTTAATTCCACATATACTTTCGGATTATCCTAATATTGATACAGATCGAATTTCTTTAACTGGTCATAGTATGGGGGCTAATAACGCTGTTTATTTAGCTGGTGTTTATCCAAAGTTTTTTTCTTGTCTTGTTCCTGTTAGTCTTTGTGGATACAACAGTTCTCAAATATCTGCTCTTTCCAAATTACCTATCAAGGCTTTTCATGGAGGTAATGATAGTCAATGTGGTGTTTCAAATACAAAAAAATTTGTAAGTGAAATTAATAAAGCAGGAGGATCAGCAGATGCTGTCATTTGGGATTCTTTTGGACATGCAATTACTAATGCTGTATACAAAACTAATACAGTTAACTGGATGATTAAACAAGTTCGAGGTCAACCAAGGCAAGATTAATTTTAAAAAATTGGATGTTACAATAATTTCATGAATGAAAAAAGCCAAATTTTTGACACGATAGTAATTGGTTCAGGACCAGCTGGTTTGACGGCGGCAATTTATAATTCACGAGCTGATCTTAAAACTGTGGTAATAGCGGGTAATCAACCTGGTGGACAATTAACAATTACAACTACAGTGGATAATTGGCCAGGATTTCCGACTGGAACTGGTGGAGTGAAATTGATGATGGATATGCAACAACAAGTGAAAAATTTGGGAGTGGAAATTAAAAATGGATTGGTTAAAAAAATTAGTAAAGAAAACACTTTTAAACTTGAATTAGATAGTGGAGAAATGTTGGAAAGTAAGGCAGTAATTGTAGCTACTGGGGCGGCAACAAAATGGCTAGGATTACCAGGTGAAAAAGAATTGATTGGTCATGGTATTAGTGGTTGTGCTACTTGTGATGGAATGTTTTTTAGAGGAAAAACGGTAGCAGTGATTGGTGGTGGAGATACGGCTTGTGAAGAAGCTAATTTTTTGGGGAAAATTTGCGAAAAAGTATATTTAATTCACCGAAGAGAAGAATTTAGAGCATCAGTTGCCGAACAAAAGAAAGTTTTGAATAATCCAAAAGTAGAAATTTGGTGGAATAGCGAAGTTAAAGAAGTGGTGGGTACGGAAAAATTGGAATCAATAAAAGTAATTAATAACAAAACTGGAGAAGAAAAAATATTGCCACTAGATGGATTGTTCGTGGCTATTGGAAGTCAACCAGCAACAGAATTTTTGAAAGGTTTAGTTGATTTAAGTGAAACTGGACAAGTGTTGGTGGGACAAAACAAAGAACATGTGACAATGACAAGTGTGGAGGGAATTTTTGCCGCTGGAGACTGCGTCAATATTAAACACAAGCAAGCAATTGTAGCCGCAGGTGAAGGTTGTCGAGCCGCTTTGGATGCTGAAAAATGGCTAGAAGAATAGATTAAACTTGAATAAGCTTGCAATCTTCGTCTTGAATAAAAAGATATTGATTGTCTCTTAGAAGAGTTAGTTTAGTGTCGGTATCGTAAAATTTTTCAAAAAATTGAGAATAAAACTGTTTGTATTTTGGATTGCCAAAATGAGGAACTATAGTGAGATCAACAAGACCAATACCATTAGATTTTAAATCTGGAACGGAAGATATCTCTTCTTTTGTACAACTAATATCAATATTTTTACCTAGAATCATTGACCCAGCACTGGAACCAATATAGATTAAGTTTTGTTTGGATTTTTCTAAGATAATTTGATCAAAACCAGTTTTGATAGCCTGATCTAAAAGATAAAGTTGATTACCACCGACCACAAAAATAATATCAATATTATTTAGTTTTTCTTCTATTTTGGATTTTGTTAAACCAGTAATTGTAAATTCGGTAATATTAAAACCAAGCTCAATTAGTTTATCTTTGTCTTTTTTTAACCACCAAAGATCACCAGTATAAACTTCTGAAGCAGTAATTATAAAAGCAAGTTTTGTTTCTTTTGGATCTTTAGGTAGATATTTAACAATATCGTTCATAACATCACCAGCGATCGAAGTTAAAAATATTTTTTTCATGTATTGGAAACTAATTTTTTGATTTTAGAGATGAAGACGGCAGTAGAAAATTCCGAGGCACGGGAAATACAGTTGGAAGATTTTATTTTTAATTTTTGGAATTTTTTAACAGCCTCGGCACAGGAATCGGCGGTCAATTCATCAAAAAAGACACCGGTTTTATTTTCGACGACAGTTTCAGTAACTCCCCCGCTTCGATAAGCAATGACTGGACAACCAAGAGCCATAGATTCAACTGGAACCATGCCAAAATCTTCTTGATCGGCAGAAAAAATAAAAGCTTTAGCATTTTGATAAAGATTAGATCGAGTTTCATTATCGACTTCACCTAAAAATTCGATATTGGACTCCGCCGCCGCAAAAGCTTTGGCGGACGAGGCGGCAATTTGTTTTAGTTCATCTGAAACACCAGCAAAATCACGACCAAAAATTTTTAACTTTATTTTAAGTTGATTGCAAGCTTCAATAGCGACATCAAAACGTTTGGCACGAGCCAGACGGCCACCAGTTAGAAAATAGTCTTTTAGATCGTAGGTGTTAGATCGTAGATTATTTTTAGGTAGGTCAATTGGTGGATTAATAACGAGAGCGTCGCGACGATAATATTTTTTAACCCGAGCAGCAGTGGTACGAGAATTGGCAAGATATTGATCGACATTTTGAGAAAATTTGAAATCTTTTAGACGAAGAAAATGATTGAGAATAGCAACAACAAATCTGATAATTTTATTTTTGGTAAATTTTCTAGCAGTGGGAAGACCATAAAGATAACGTGGTGGAGTATGGCAATAGCAAATAAGTTTGGCTGATTTTTTGTTTAAAGAATTGGGGAAATAAGCACCGGTAGCTGAAGTAATAATAATGTCGAATTTGGAAAAATCAAAAGAGCGGAAAGCTAATGGAGAAAGAAGTCGAAGTGGTGAAATAATTTTTTGAGCAAAAGGAATATATTGAAAAAAACTTTGATGAACCCGATGGCTCCATTTTTTTTCAAGACGCTCTCGATGTGGACCTAAGAATTGAGGTCGATAGATAGAAGTATAAATTTGGGCTTTGGGAAAAATATCAGAAAGAGTTTCGAGAACACTTTCGGCACCACCAAATTCCTTGATGTAATCTTGAACTAAAGCGATTTTTGGTTGTTTCATATTTAAAATAAACTATTTTGTTGAGGTTGGACTTTTTGATTAAGCGAAGAAAGACGATTAATTAGAGATTTAAAATGATAATCTTTAAAAACAGAATTTAGACCAGAAATAACACTTGACCCTATTTTACTATCAGTAAGTTTTAAATCAAGAGGAATATTGTCGATAAGATCGGCTAATTTTTGAGAAAGATAAGCATTATCTTTTTCTTTGACTAATTTTTCTTTGACACTTGGTTTGATTTCATCGATATGAGAATAAATATTATCTAAGTTTTGATATTGAGATAAAAGATCGGTGGCAGCTTTTGGACCAACACCAGCAACTCCTGGGTAATTGTCCGACATGTCCCCCATTAAAGCTTTAAGGTCGACGACTTGATTTGGGTTGACACCAAGTTTTTCAAAAACATCTGATGGTTTAAAAGTTTTGGTTTCGGAAAGACCTCGAAGAGGCATAAGTAAATGAATTTTTTTGTTGACTAACTGCATGAGATCTTTGTCGCCGGTAATAATGATAATTTCGTCAATGAATTTCTTTTTGGCAGTTGCACGAGAAACTGTGGCAATAAGATCGTCGGCTTCGTAACCACCCATAGCAAAGTTTTTAATATTGGCTTGATTGAGGGTTTCTTGAAGCAAAGGAAGTTGAGAAATTAAACTTTTATCGGGAACTTTTCTTTTGGCACGATAACCAACAAATTCTGATTGACGAAAAGTGGGGCCAGGAGAATCTAGACAAACAATCAAATATTTTGGATCGATTTGAGAAATAGCTGATAAAAGCATGGAATAAAAACCATAAATAGCATTGACTGATTGACCATTGACTGTAAGTTCGGGAATGGAGTGATAGGCACGATGAATGACGGCATGACCATCGACAATTAAAAGCTTAGACATAAGATAGTTTATCAAGTTTAAATTTGCTGGTAGAATTTAGTAATGGAACAGCACGCAATTCCACAACAGATATCATCCTACGAATTTAAATTAGTGGGAGAGATGACATTGAAGCAGTTTTTAAAAGCAGCTGCAGGTATTGTAATAGCATTATTAATTAATTCAACAAAATTAATTATATTAGTTAAATGGCCATTGATGTTAATTTTTGGAGCGGCTGGAATATTGTTGGCTTTTGTACCTTTTGAAGATAGACCGTTGGAAGTATGGATAAAAGCATTCATAAAATCGATTTATTCCCCAACTATTTATACCTACAAAAAAAACTCTGTTGATAATTGGTTGGATTTAGATTTGTCAAAAAATATTAGTACCGCAACAGCAACAGCTAAAGTTCCTAGTGGAAATGAGTTGGAAAATAGTTTTAAAAAACCAGGGATGAAACTTCAAGATTATTTGCAGATGAATTCTTTAACAAATAAAAATGAAACTGATCAATTGGCTGATAAAAATATTGACAATTCTCAAGTTGTGGAAATGAAGATAGAACCTAAAATAGAAGCTAAAATTGAAACAGATAAGAAAGAAACTGTGATTACAGAACCAAAAACAGACAATTGGAGAGATAATAATGCAAATTTAGATTTAAAGTCAGAAAAGCTTAAAGCTACTGGTGAAGCTGTTTTTGGATCAATACCAATGCCAGATATTCCAGAAATACCAAATGTAATAGTAGGAATGGCGACTAGCAATGAAGGTAAAATTATTGATGGAGTGATTGTAGAAATTCAAGATGAACATGGAAACCCATCTAGGGTTTTAAAAACTAATTCTCTGGGACAATTTAAAACTTCGACACCGTTGATAGATGGAAAATATTTATTAATCGCTGAAAAAGATGGTTATATTTTTGATAGAGTTAATTTGGAATTAAGCAACCAAATTATTCAACCAATTAAGATAATTGCTCACAATTAAGATATTATTAATATATGCCAACTGACCCACTTAAAATTGCGATTAAAGGAAGTACTCAAGACCACTTACCTATCGAGGATATTATTGATGGAGTGGTTATCTTGAAGGATGGTTCATGTGCATCAGTGTTACAAGTGTCATCTGTAAATTTTGATCTTTTATCGGAACCAGAACAGTCAGCTTTAGTAGCTGCTTACGGAGGGATACTTAATTCATTGAATTTTCCAATTCAAATAGTAATTAGATCAAGTGTAAAAGATGTTAGTGTATATTTAAAAAGATTGATTGAAGCAGAAGAAAAACAAAATAATTCACAATTAAAAGAAAGAATAAAGTTTTACAGAAAGTTTGTGGAAGATACCGTAAAAAGAAATGATGTTTTGTCAAAAACCTTTTATGTTATAGTTCGATTTTCAACAGTGGAATTGGGTATAAAAAACGCGATGAAAGTTGATTATAAATCAATAGTTAACCCTGGAAAAAGTAAAACTGGTTTACCTTTTCCAAAGGAATATATTTTGGAAAAAGCTAAAGCTAGTTTAGAACCAAAAATAGATCATTTGATTAGATTATTTTCTAGATTGGGTTTGGATATAAAACCTTTGGATAATACTAAGTTAATAGAACTTTTCTATAGAATATATAATGAAGAAGTCGAAGCTAACCAAAAATTAGATAATTTTGACTACAGTACACCAATTGTTAATACTAAAATAAAATGAGCATATTAGATAAATTAACCAAAAAACCTGCTGCTGAAAAAACACCGGTTGCTGCCCAACCAGCGGCAACTACTACTGATAATGAAAACAAAAAACCATTTGAACAAGGTTTAGTGACGACTAAAGACATTATTGCTCCAGCTTCTTTAGAAGTAGATTTCAATAGTTTAAGAATTGACAATAAATATTATCGAACTTTATTTGTAGTTGGCTATCCAAGGTTTGTAGGTGTAAATTGGTTGTCTTCTTTAATAAATTTTGATGCAGCTTTGAGTATTTCGATGTATGTTTACCCAACTGATGGAAAAGAAATTTTGGATGATTTGAGAAGGAAAATAACTGAAATGGAAGCAGAAATTAGTAGTGATATTCAAAGAGGAAGATTGGTAAATCCAGCAACTCAGGCAAAACTTGAAGATGCAATGAATTTACAAGCTGATTTGGTTAAGGGTGAAGAAAGATTTTTTCAATTTGGGCTTTATATTACTATATTTGCTGAAAGTGAAAGTGAGGTTGATAGAATAAATAAAAATTTAGAAGCAGCTTTAGGATCTTTGTTGATTATAAGTAAAAGAGCAACCTTACAAATGGAAGATGGTTTTATTACTGGGTTGCCGATTGCTAATGATAAATTGCAAATTACTAGAAATATGGATACGACTTCCTTGGCAACTACTTTCCCTTTTGTATCTTCAGAATTGTCTGATGATAAGGGAATAATGTATGGAATAAATATTCATAACGGTTCTTTGGTAATTTTTGATAGATTTTCAATGCCAAATTACAACTCAGTAGTTTTTGCTATGGCTGGTGCAGGAAAATCTTATATGATCAAACTGGAAGTGTTGAGATCTTTGATGTTGGGAACAGAGATAATTGTTATTGATCCAGAAAACGAATATCGAGATTTGGCTGATGCAGTTGGAGGGCAATATATTGCTTTTGGTTATGGAGAAGCATCAAAAATAAACCCATTTGATTTATCTTTAGTGGAAGAAGAGGGAGAAAATGCTTTAAACAGTAAAGTTTTAGCACTACATAAATTACTTAAGGTAATGCTAGGGAGCATGGATCCTATAGAAGAATCAATTTTGGATAGAGCCTTGATGGATGCTTATAAAATGAAAGGAATAACACCAGATCCAACTACTCAAAACAGAGAAGCTCCGTTGGTAGAAGATTTATATAAATCTTTAATTGGAATGGAAGATGAAAAAGCCAGAAGTTTGGCGGCTAGATTGGAAAAATATATTAAAGGTTCATTTGCGGGAATCTTTAATCAAAAAACAACTGTTAACTTAACTAATTCTTTTGTAGTATTTGGAATTAAAAACCTTGAAGAAAGTTTGAGACCAGTAGCCATGCATATTATTTTGGATTACATCTGGACGGTAGTAAAAAAGACTTTAAAAAAGAGATTGTTGGTAGTGGATGAGGCTTGGTATTTGATGCAATATGAAGATTCAGCTCAATTTTTGAGAGGAATTGTTAAACGAGGTAGAAAATATTATTTGGGAGTAACGACCATCACTCAGGACGTAGATGATTTTTTACAAACACCTTATGGTAAAGAAATTGTGACTAATAGTGCTATCCAAATATTATTAAAACAACATACAGCGGCTATAGATTTGATTGGTGAAGTATTTTATTTATCTCAAGGAGAGAAACAACTATTGTTGTCGGCTGATAAAGGTCAAGGAATCTTTTTTGCTGGTCAAAACCATGTAGCAATTCAAATAATTTCTTCTGAGGATGAACATAAATTAATTACTTCAAATCCAGAAGAAGTGATGAAAAAGAAAAATGATTTATTAAAAGCAAAAGAAGAAATAAAAGCAACACAAATTACTCCACCTCCAGTGATAGAGGTAAAAGAAGAAAAACCAATTGAAATCAAAAAAGAAGAGGTGGTGTTACCTCCAAAAATAGAAAATAACCCTGTTAGTAATTTTAGAGACGTCAAACCAAACATAGTAACTGAAAACAAACAAGAAATTCCGATAAACAGGGAAACTCCACGATTTGAACCACCAAAAACTGAAGTGGTTTTAACTGAAGTTAAAAAACCAATTTTTGTAAGGAATGAAGAAGTTAAAGTGCCTCAACCACCTCAATTAAGTAGGGACCCTAAACCAGTTTTTGAGACAAAACCAGATAATAACCAAAATAAAACTGAAGAAAAAAAGATGGATTATGATGATCTTTTTGGTAATGGAATTGTGTAAGCTAAGTAAAAATAAGATATAATTTTTTAATGGCTATTAAAGGAAATAATAATCAACAAGTAGACCCACAAGAAGTAGTCGGTCAAAAGGCTGAAGGAATAGGTAAAGTGGTGTCGGAAAAATTTGGAAATGATAAGAAGCTAAGTAAATTAATAGAAGAGGAATCAAAAAGAATAATTGGAAGTAGAGATGTTGAATCAAAAAGTGATTCAGTAAAAAGTTTGGAACAAAAAATAGCTAAATCTTTGGGTGTTGAAGTTAATGATGAAATAAAAGTAGCTAGTAAAAGAATTGTTGAGGAAGCAAGAAAATGGGAAAAGGAAAATAAAAAGACAGTGGCTGATTATAGAAAAAAAAGACTGGGTGACGATATTGTAGAAGGTTATAAAAAAGCTAATGAAGGAGTAAAAATAACCGAAGAGCAAGAGAGATTAATTAAAGAACATGCTGTTTTGGTTGCAGAAACGTACTATGATGGTGAAGGAATTAGTAGCGAAGCTAAAGATGAATTGTTATCAACTGACTTGGGGGTAGAAAAAACAAAAATACCATTAGCATTTACTGATCTTGAAGGAACAGTAAAACTTTTACAAAAAACACCAGGACAAATTGAAGCAATTAAAGGAAAATATGAAGCTATTACAAATGGTTTATCAGGATTAAATCAACCAAGTAATATTAGAGAGTTAACTTCATTTAACAGTTTGGCTGGATCTTTGAAAAATGAAGGAGTATTGACTAATTTTAATATGGGTCAGAGTAAGTTTTTGTCTCTAGTTGATAGAATTGACACTTTTAGTGGTGGAGCTATTAGAAGAACTGTTGGTAATTGGGGTGAAAATTTTGTTTCTAAATTAGGAACAGAATCAAGTAAAGCTATTTTAGAAAATGGTTTAAAAGTATTTGCAAAAGAGGGTTTTCAAGCAGGATTTAATGCAACTCTACAAGGATTTTTAGGTGGTGGAGCTAGTGCTGCAGCAGCAGGTGCTGCTGGTGGTGCGGCTGCAGGAGCAGCAGCTACAGGAGTGGCGGCTGTAGGCGGAGTGGCGGCGACAGCAGCAACAGGTGGAATTGCAGCAATAGTATTAGCAGCTAAAGCATTGTTTGATGGAATAAAAAAAATTGGTAAGAAAATAATTGATGGAATTAATAATCTTGCTAATGGAGGACCTGGCGGTGATGATGATGAACTTGGTGGTATTTTAAAAAAGAAATGGTTTATACCGGTTTTAATATTAGTATTTTTATTGACAGGTTGTAGTTTGCAAAACAATAATGTGTCAACATTAGTATCACCAACTAAAGATGAAGAATCAGATTACACTGGTGAATTTGGAGTAAATGTATTAGATCAAGGTAATGGTGATTTTAAAATACCGACTTGTGACCCTGATGGAAAAAATCCAAATGGAAATAATAGATTAATTTTGCGAGAAATGGCTTTGGCGATAAAAGGAAAGGTGGTTTATAGTCATTTTAGTGAATGGTCACAAATTGGTGCCAGTCCAAAATGGAATACTGAAGTACAACCAAAACATAAATGGAAAAAAGGGAAAGATAAAAATGGTAGAGATACTTTAGTGTTGGATCAAGATTATGAAGATAAAATAAATATGTATCCTTACTATGGCTTAGATTGTGGATCATTTGCTAAATGGTTGTGGTATCAATGTATGGGAGAAAATTACAACAAACCAAATATTGGAGATTGGATTTTTTGGTCTAAATTAGGAATGTTTGGTCTTGATGAGGTTCATGTAACTAATGTGCGTGATTTAAAAATAGGAGACGTGTTTGAAAGAACAGTACCAGAATCTAAACCAATGTGTTTAAAGAAAGATCCAAAAACTGGAGAACTATATGAAAATGGATGTCATCATTTTGCTGTATATATAGGTAATGGAGAAGTAATGGAAGAGGTGGGTAATGGTGGTGACCCATCATTAACTAGAGTAACTAGGGTTACTCCAGAATATGTCACGATAGATAGGGATGATCAGTGGGGTTTTAAGTATTATCATGTATATAGAATTACTGATATTTTTAAAGATTAATAAATAGATATATGAATATTAAAGAATTTATTGGAAAATATAGGATAATTGTTGTTTTAGTAGCAATGATTATTATTATGGCGTTTGTAAAGAGTTATTTTGGAAATAAAATTGACAATACTAATAGTAAAACTAACACTACTCCAACTCCAACAAATATTTCCACAAAAACATCAAATACAAAAAATAATGAAGATAAAATAAATAATGTTGAATCTGAAGAAGTAATTAGTGAAAAAGCCATTCCACAAAACGAAGTGGTTATATTAAGTAATGAAAAAACAGACAATAGACGAAAAGAATTAACAGAAAAAAGTCGTACTTTTCAAACCGAAAAAGAATATCAAGCTTGGTTTGATACATTGTCTTTTGAAGATCAAGAAATATTACAAGGAGATAAGCCAATACAAATTTCTCAATTAAAAGATGAATTACCTTATGAAGGTAAAACTTTTATTGTTAAAGCTATAATATCAAACAGTGTAATACAGGTTAAATCTAAAATTGATGATTTAGAAAAGGCTGAAATTGATGTAAGAAATTGGTTATCAAGTAAAGCAATGAATTTTGAAGATTTAGTGATTTCTTGGGAATAAAAAAATTAATCTTGCAATCTTACAGGCATGATGATGTGGGTGAAGTTTGGTTCGGATTGATCAAAAAACCCAGCTGGAGAAAGAGGATCGTTAGTTTGAATAATAATTTCTTGGCTTTTACAATTAGTTAAAAAATCGGATAAAAATTTATAATTAAAAGCAATTTCAGTATTTTCACCTTCAACTTTAGCATCAATAATAGTTTTGTTTTGACCAACTTGAGGAGCATTAGCACTTAACTCAATTGAATTAGATTTAACATTAAATTTAACTACATTAGCTGACTCTTTAGCAAAAACAGAAGCAATTTTGACAGCTTGTAAAAATTCGTCGCGATTAATAAATATTTTTGTAGAATAATTTTGAGGAATTATTTTTTGATAGTCGGGGTAATCGCCATCAATAAGTCGAGAAATGATCTCTATATCGTCTAGAACGAATATTATTTGGTGATCATCACTACTGAGACCTAATTTAATTTTTTGATTGTTTTTAGCTAATTTAGTAATCTCTAATAAACTTTTTGCGGGAATTAAAAATTTAATTGGTTGATCAGATTCAAAACTTAAGGGTTGATCAAATTTTATTTCCTTTACAGATAATCTAAAACCATCGGTGGCAACTAAGATTAAATTTTCTTTAGTAAATTGACAAAGAACAGCAGTTAAAACAGGACGGACATCTTCTGTAGCAGCAGAAAATATTATTTGAGAAACACTATTGAGAAATAAGTTTAAATTAAGATCAAAACTGGTTTGAGAATTAATTTTGGGAAATTCTGGATAATCAGCGGCTGGAATTGTAGTAAAAGTGGAATTTATTTTATTTGAAGAAACAGAAAAAAGATTATCTCCCTCAAGAGAAAGATCAAGTTTTCCAGAAGAAAGATAAGAAATAAATTCAGTAATTTCTTTTGGTGGTAAAGTAATACTCCCCTCTTGATCAATTTTGGCCCCAATCCAATAATTAATACTCAACTCTAAATTGGTGGCAGATAGTTTAAGACGACCATTGTCAGTGGATAACAAAAGATTATTTAAAATCGGTAATTGGTTTTTATTAGAGATAAAACGAGAAACATTAGTCAGGGCAGTGTTTAAGTTCTCTTGAAGAACTGATATTTTCATTGTTTATTATTATAAATTATATAAATATAAATTAGTAGCTTTAGTTATTAGAGGAGGTTGATAAGTGGGGTACTTAAAAAAAATATCTATTTTCTCGTTAAAATTGAGTGTTTTTTGGAGTGGAAACAAAAAAAGTGGTTTTAAATAAGGCAAAATTTGATTTTTTTGTCTTATAGTAATTATTGAGTTTTGGTAAAACTTCGGTTGAAAAATAAAAAATAAATGTGGAAAACTTAGTGGATAAGTTGGGTTGTATTGTGGATAAAAAAAAGTTAGGTTAAAAAGCATTTTTAATTTGGTTAATAAGTTGACGAATTTGTGGGTTTGTGGAAAAGTCGTTGTGGATTTTGTCTCGAGCATGCATAATGCTGGTATGATCACGGCCACCAAGAAGACGGCCAACTTCTTCTAAAGGCAAATTCCCTTCTGTCAGTAATAAGTAAGCAGTAATATGCCGAGCAGAAACAAGTTCTTTTTTACGGCTTGGGCCACAAAGATCACTAGTTTTAAAATTAAAATGTTTGGCACAAATAGAAATAATATGACGAGGATTTAATTTTGAAACTGGATTATTATTTGAAGGTTGATCTGGATTGAGAAAAATTTGAACAAAATTAAGGTCAATCTCCTCTATTCTATTAGCAATAGACTGAATTGAAAGTTGTTGAAGTTTACCTTCAATTTCTCGAATATTAGCCTCAATATTATTAGCTAAAAAAGAAGCAGCTTCTGGAGTAATTTTTATTCCTTTCTCTTCTACTTTTTGGTTGATAATAGCCACTCTCATTTCATAATCTGGAAGTTGGATATCAACAGTAAGTCCACCCATAAAACGAGAAACTAAACGATCCTCAAGGTGATTGATTTCACTGGGTTTACGATCAGAAGTAAGAATAACTTGTTTACCATTCATATGAAGAGCATTGAAAGTGTGAAAAAATTCTTCTTGAGTGTATTCTTTACCAGCAATAAATTGGATATCGTCAACCAAAATACAATCAAGACTACGATACTTGTCTTTGAACTGATTCATAGTTTTACTCTTAAGAGCGGCAACTAATTCATTACCAAAAGTTTCAGCGGAAAAATATTTAATTTTCATATTGGGATTATTTTTGAGAAGTTCGTGTCCAATAGCTTGCATAAGATGAGTTTTACCAACCCCTACTCCACCCCAAATAAAAAAAGGGTTGTAAGATAAACCTGGATTTTTGACAATACCTTGAGCGGCAGCATAAGCAAAGTTATTACTGTTGCCAACAATTAATGTGTCGAAAGTGTATCGAGGATGAAGAGAATGTTGAAAAGAGTTTTTTTGATTAGTATATTCAAAAAGTGGTGCAGCTTGAGTTTGAGTTGGGGTGGTTTCTAGGGTTATTTCTTGAACTATAAAATCAACAAGATTATCGGTTTTAGTTTGATTGTCGAGAGCAGTTTTAATTATTTGATAGTGACGTTTTTTATTGAAATCAAGAAGATAAGAATTGGGGCAAGCTAAAGTAGCTAGATTATTTTCTAAAGAAATTAATTCGGTTTTACTTATAAAAGTTTGGAAAACAGCTGGAGCGAGAACTATTTTTAGTTCTTCTTGAGCATTTTTCCAAATTCGATTAAGATCCATTTTTAGTAAATAGCTAATTAGTAAATAGCAAGTAGCAAGGCAGAAAAACTTTTTCGGGGGAAAATAAGTTATCCACATGATAATAAATGAGTTTTCCACAAAATGAAAGAAGCAAATCTAATGTAAATTTATTAAAATTCTCGTCATCAATTTTTCCACTGGAAAATGAATCTGGTTGCCCAGGTTCAAATACGTTTCAAAATTATGACTTCGAATTTTAATATTAATTTGATTTTAATTTGTGATAAAATTCATCCTATGAAACAAACATACCAACCAAATCCTAGAAGACATAAAAGAGTTCATGGTTTTTTGAAAAGAATGATGACAGCTACTGGAAGAAATGTACTTAAAAGACGTCGAGCTCAAGGTAGAAAGAAAATTAGTGCCTAAATTAGTCGATTAGTAAATTAGCTTTTAGTAAGTAGCTAGATTAGAATTATATTGTGCTGAAGAAAATTAATCGAATTAGTAGTCGAAAAGAATTTCTAGAAATTAAAAATAAAGGGGTAATGAATTATTCCCCTATTTTTGGCTGGCTTAGTTTAAAAAATGATAATGATCAAAAAAAGTTTGGTTTTGTGATTTCTAAAAAAATATCTAAAAAAGCAGTTGAGAGAAATAAGATTAAAAGAAGATTGGCAGAGATGGTTAGAAAATATTTAGATGATTTTAGTAAAGGAACAAGAATAGTTTTTTTGGCAAAGAAAGAAATACTAAATAAAAATATTAAAGAAATAGAAGAAGAAATTAAAAAATGTTTAAAAAAATAGTTTTAAGAATTTTGGTGTTTTACAAAAAATATATTTCTAAGGGTGAATATTGTCGATTTGTGCCGACTTGCTCGGAATATACTTATGAGGCGGTGAAGAAATATGGAGTGATTAAAGGTTTGTGGTTAGGAATAAAACGAGTGAGTAGGTGTCGACCTGGAGGTGGAAGCGGAGTAGATCTGTTAAAATAGAGTCTATGAATTTACTAATAGCACCATTTGTTAATGCCCTTTTTGGTTTTTATTATCTTTTAGGAAATTTGGGTTGGTCGATTGTGGTAGTAACACTTTTGATTAGATTATTATTGTTACCATTACTTTGGCCAAGTCTAAAATCAGCTGCTAAGATCAAAGAATTACAACCAAAATTAAATAAACTTAAAGAAAAATATGGTAACGATAAACAAGCTTTGGCAAAAGCTCAAATGGAACTTTATAAAATAGAAGGAGTTAATCCTCTATCTGGTTGTTTACCTCAAATTTTACAGATTGCAGTTTTATTAATTTTCTTTTCGGCATTTAATATGGTGACGGGATATGCTCAAAATGGAGGTGATTTGGCTAAAATTAATAGCAATTTGATTAGTAATTTTAGAATCGATGAGACTTTCAAATTTGATATGAGTTTTTTTGGAGGAAACCTAGCAATGACCCCAGCAAAAGTTTTTGCTAATGGGATAAATTTAAATTTAATATTACCAGTGATATTGCTCTTAGGTTCGGGAATATTGCAATTTTTGAGTGCTAAATTGATGATGCCAGCACCTAAAGTGGATGAGTCAATTGTGAAATCAACTAAAGATAAAGAGGATGACATGATGTCGGCAATGAGAACCCAATCATTATATTTCATGCCAGCGATGACCATATTTATTGGTTGGAACTTTTCTTTAGGACTACTTCTCTACTGGTTTACCACTTCGGCTTTGATGATTGGTCAACAATTGTTGGTAAATAAGTTTAATAAGAATAAATAATAAATAAAAATTGATAATTATATTGGTAATTTTCATGTTAAAATAACGGCTATGGATAACAAAAAAAGAAATGAAAAAATATTGCAATTGACCTGCGAATTATTGGATAAAATGAATTTTGAGGTAGAAAAGGCTTTTGTGGAAGATGTGGAAGAAGAAGAAAACCAAGTTTTAGTAGGAATAACTGTTAATAATCCAGCAATATTGATTGGATTTAAGGGCAGAAATTTAGTTGCAGTTCAATTAGTATTGGGTTTAATTATAAGAACTCAAGTAGATGAAAATATTAGAATCCTTTTGGATGTGAACAATTATCGAAATGAACAAAAAGATCGATTGAGAGGGATGGTAACTAATTTGATTGAAAAAGTAATTCAAACCGGAAAACCAGTATCTTTAGCAAATATGAGTTCATATGAACGAAGACTTTGCCATATGGTGGTAGCAGAAAATGATCAAGTAATGAGTGAATCTGAAGGTGAAGGTGAAGAAAGACATGTCGTCATAAAATTGAAAGTATAATTTTATTTAAAATTTTCGTCACATAATAATTAATTTCTCGTAACCAATTTTTTATTTTGGTTTATTTTGCCTTGATAATATTTTTGCAGTGCTCGCATCCTTCGTAAAATCCACTCAGCGGCTTGCGCGCTGAAAAATACTATCTGCGGCAAAATTTATTTAACATATTGTTGTGGTAAGATTGGGGTGTGAAGGAAATCAGACAAAAATTGGCTAAAATAGTGTTGTTTTTGTTTTTGTTGTTTATTCCAACTCAATTAGGAAAACATTTTTGGCCAGATTGGAGTTTTGTGATGGGAATACGAATAGATTATCTCTCCCCGACTTTATATTTAATAGATTTATTATGGATAGGATTATTGGTTCTTAATTTTAATTTTTTAAGTTTTAAAAATAAAATTTTTAGTTTTAGAAATTTTTGGATAAGTGTTTTTATTCTGGTAAATGTTTTATTAGCTTCGAATAGGATGGCAGCGGTTTATGGTTGGGCAAGAATTATGCAATTGGCTTGGACGGTTTGGTTTTTGAAAAAGAATAAAGATTTAATAAAAGAATATTTAAAATATATAATTCCGATCTGGATAGTTGGGGAAAGTTTGTTAGCCGTGGGTCAGATTTCTAAAGGTGGAAGCCTTGGGGGTTTAATGTGGTGGTTAGGAGAAAGAACTTTTAATTTTAATACAATTGGGATTGCTCAAATGTCAGTAGTAGGTAATGGGTTAATTAGAGCTTATGGAACGTTTTCACATCCAAATAGTTTGGCGGGATTTTTGTTGGTAGCGTGGCTTTGGTGGTGGAAGACAAAACCCTTCAGTCCTCCGATGGACATCGGAGGACAGCTCCCCTTGAGAAAGGGAGCAGTCTTTAAAATAAATACTATTTTTGACATTTTTTGGTGGGTAGTGTTTTGGTTGGGATTAATGGGAATAATTTTAACTGGAAGTAGGACTATTTGGTTATTAACTGGTTTAAGTTTGGTATTTTTTATTAAAAAGTTTTTTGGAGAAAATAAAAACTGGATAAAAATAATAATTTCATTGGTCTTAATTTTAATATTGGTGATTAAAATAATTGACTTTAATTATCCGATAGTTAATTTTTTGGGTGGTTGGGATGAGAATGGATTAATAAAGAGAGGTCAACTAAATTTGGCGTCATTAGAAATGATTAAAAACTCTCCTATTTTTGGGATTGGAATGAAAAACTTTTTGGTTAATTTACCTAATTTTCAAAATGAAAGTCATTTCTTTTGGTTGCAACCAGTGCATAATATTTTACTTTTGGCTTTGAGTGAAGTTGGATTTTTGGGTTTAGGAATTTTGGTTTGGGGTTTGAATAGTTTATTTAAAAACAAAAAACTTACTAATGAAGATTGGTTGATAATTGGAATTATATTAATCAGTGGTATGGTAGATCATTATTGGTTGACTTTACCACAAAATATGTGGATATTAACTATATTTTTGGGATTGATTTAGATTTTTTGCTTAAATTTCTCGTAACCGATTTTTTAAAGATCGGCCAATCTGACGATGCAGGTTGGATATCTTTAAAAAATGATTACTTCGAAATTTTAAAAAAGTTATTCAAATAAATAGGATAAAATAGATTATGTTAAAAAAGCCGATAATTAATACTTTGGTGCAAGTGGTGGCTAAAGGGGTGATGGTGTTGTTGAGTTTAGTAACGACAGCAATTTTGACGAGAAAATTGGGAGTAGTGGTATACGGAAATTATATGTTGATTACTTCGGTATTTTTATTATTTGATTCATTGGCTGATTTTGGAACTAAAGTAATTGGAGTAAGAGAAGCGTCAAAAAATGAAGGTGAAAAAAGAAAAGAAATTTATGTTCAGGTGGCTTGGTTTAGATTGATTAGTTCCCTATTGGCTGGCCTTTTAGGTTTAGGATTGATATTTTTTTGGTCAGGATTTAATGGAATAAGGCTGGAAGCTTTAGTGGCTTTAATTATGATTATATTTACAGCCGTGGCCGGAAGTTTGGAGATAATTTTCCAAACAGAAATGAAGATGGGTAGAAAAGTGTTGATGGATATTTTATTTCCATTAATTTTTTTGGTGACATTATTGCTTTGGAATAGTCAGATTAATTTGATGTGGGTGATGATAGTTTATTTGATGGCCAGAGTAATCAGTTTACTTAGCGGAATAAAGATAGTGAAATCAATGATCGGCAAAATAAATTTAAAAATAAAAGATATTTCTTTTTGGAAAGAATTTTTGAAAGAAAGTTGGCCAATGGGAATTTATATGATTTTATTTTCCGGCTATGATCGAGCGGTGGATTCAGCATTGATTAAACAATTTATTGGAGTGGAACAACTGGCTTTTTATGCTTTGGCTTATAAAATTTATGGCAACTTAATCCAACCGGCTTATTTTTTGGTAAACAGTATTTTCCCTTTGATGTCAGATAATAAAACAAATAAAAAATCTTTGTTTTGGAGATCGTCTGGGTTGATGTTGGCTGGTATCTTATTAGTTTTTCCTTTAATTTTTGTATTAGCCCCATGGATAATTAATGTGTTGGCAGGAGTTAGTTTTGGACCTTCAGTAGAAATTTTAAGAATATTACTGGTAGCTATGGTGTTTGCTTATATTTCTCACTTGGTGGGCTTTACAGTGATTGCTAAAGGTGGGCAAAAACAAATATTGATAATTGGAATAATTTCTTTGATTGTTAATGTAGTTGGTAATTTGATCACCATCCCCTCTTTTGGAATTGTTGGAGCGGCCTGGACGACTGTGGCAACAGAAGCGGTGGCCAGCATTTTGATGATAATAGTCTTAATTAGAAAATGATTTTTGACGAGATAGTTGATAGTAAATAAAAATAATAGGTAATAAACAGATTTGACCAAACAACATAGCTTTGGTGATACCAAAATTATCAGCAAGATAACCAATAAATATTGCTATTGGGGCATAAAGGCAACTGCCTATAAAAGAATTAATTGAAGAGAAAGTAGCTCTTTGACGATTGGTAAGTTCTTTTTGAAGTAAAGTGTTGTGAGCTACAGTACTAGGACCATAAGTAATTGAGGCAGTGGCAATAATAAAAGGAGAAATAATAGACGGAAATATTAAAGCAATTAAATAAAGTAATCGTCCATAAACTTCTTGATATAAAAGCACTTTAATGGCTTTAAATTTAGAAATAATTTTTCCACTTAAACGAAAACTGATAGTACTGGTTAAAAAATTTAAAGACATAATCCAATTAGTTACTGGAATCGGCAAAAATAAATTATAGAAAATTGATTGAAGAGACCAAGTAGATTCTCCGACTGCAAATCCTAAGATTTCAGCAATACTTAAATACTTTAACTTAATACTTTTTCTAAGTGTCTTAAGAGATTCTTTGATATGAAGACTGAAACTAGTTATTTTATACTTATTTTTTTTTGGTTCAACGAAACCAAGACTTATTAAACTAGCAATGAATTGAGGAATAACTGATAAAACAAAAAGTAGAGACAAAGATTTAAAGGCAATAAAACCACCTAAAACACAACTAATAAAACCAGCTAATTCTAACCAAGAATTAATTTTTCCAAATTCATGGTGATAGTTATTTTTTTCTTTTAATGAAGAAAGGGTCTCGTAAACTAAAGCGTTGTTGTTACCACTAAAGAAAGCTCTGTTTAATCCTTCTAGGATAGCTGCAAAAATTAAAAAAAGATAATTTTTGGAAAAGGCATATAAAATAATGGATAGTAAATTACTAAAAGACCCAAGTTTAAGAGAAAGACTTCTCCCGTGTTTATCTGAAATATAACCGGTGGGTATTTCGAAAATCGCTTGAGAGATTTGAACGATAGCAAAAATACTAGCGGCCAGACTATAGGAGTGAGTAATTTGGGCGAAATAAATTACCGCAAGAACAGAATAAAACCGAAAGTTGTAGAAAATATTAAACAAAGAAAGAAGCCTAATATTTCTTTTTAGTTTGTTTTTAAAATTCATAAAAAAAAGCCAGCAATAATAGCTGGCGTTAATAAGATTAATGATTATATTTTTTGGAAAAAAGGACGTATTAAACACCAGCACCGATTATTATCGGTGGTAAGTATGATGTTTAAAGTCGTATCATGAGGGAATTATAACAGATTTTTGTCATTTTTGATATATTTTTATCTTTGGAATCAGTACAAATTTTTTGACAATTAAACTCCCCTTTGGAAGCTAGTCCGAACAATTTTAGTTAATTAGTTAAATAGCTTTTAGCTTTGTAGTATGAATTTTTAAGACTTTGGAATCAGAACAATTTTTATAAAAAACATACATCACTGTTATTACATTTTTTCATGTTTCTTACACCCATTTTGATACAGTACTAACTAAATTTGTTAAAAATAACCGCATAATGACCGTATTTATACCGCATGAATTTAGTTGTCAGCTAATAGTTAGTAGTAAGTAGTAAAACAAGTTAAAATATTGATATGAATTCTTTGTTGCCTTCAGCTTTAATAATTGGTGTTGATAATTTTGTGGCAATAAAGTTGGCTAAAGAATTAATTAATAAAGATATAAAAGTTACTGGTGTAGGGGAGTTTGTTTCAGAATTAGGTTTGGAAAATAATTTTACTTGGGTTGCAGACTTGACTGAAGTTGAGGGAAATTTTGATTATATTTTTGATTTTCATGGTGATTTAGCGGTATTCAAAAAAGATAAAATAAATGGTGAAAAGATCAGTTTTATTGCTATTGATAATAAAGGTTTAATTGATAGATTAAAGAATGGTTTGTTGGGAGTAGATCTAAATTGGCGAGTAATTGAGTCTTGGGGAGTTTATGGAGAAGGAATGGAAAGGGATACTTTTTTGGCAGAAATACTGGAAATGGCGGTTAAGAATAAAAATTTAGAAGTACCATTACCTGAACAGGAAATTAGATTATTGAATGTAGCTGATTTAGTAGAAGCAATTTTAAGAGCCAGTTTTTTATCGAACACTGAGAAAAAATCTTTTTTGATAATGGGAAAGACAATAAGTTCTGAAGATTTAGCCAGGATTTTGATTGATAAGGCGAAAATGACCAAAATGAAAGTGTTTCAAAAAGAAATGAATATTTTTGAAGATAAAAACAAAATGGCGGAAGAATCGGAGAGAAATTTAAGATGGAGACCAGAAATTGATTTTAAAGAGGGAATTGAAGAAACACTACAATATTTTTTTTCAAAAATTGATGAAGAAAATAGAAACCAATCAAAAAAAGTAAAGTCTAAACCAGTTTGGGAAATAAAGAAAATAATTGAAGAACCGAAAATGAAAATTGAAGTGGAAGAGACAGTTGAAGATTTTGAAGAGAATATTAAACCAGAAACAATAGTTCCAAGTAAAAACAATAATGAAGATTTAATAAAAGTTTTTAATGAAGAAGCCAATGAGGCAGTAGATATTTCTGAAAATGAATTAGCGGAAGAAGCAATTGAAGAAGAAGATGATTTTTGGGAAATTCCAAAATTTGAAGGAATCAAAAAAACAATATCTGAACAACAAAATGAAACCCCTGTTCAAACAAATGTTAATGTTGAACCGGTTAAAAGTAAGAAAAATACTAGTTTTTGGTTAGTTTTGCTGTTGATGAGTTTACTTTTGTTTCTAATGATTCCAATAGATTGGGGAGTAAAAACTTACAAGGCGGTTAGAGATATCAAAAACATACCAGAATTAATTAAGACTAAAAAGTATGCTAAGGCGAGTGAAATGGTTAAGAATAATAGAAACAGATTGACAGAAATAGACAATCAAATAAATGATTGGGGTTTAAATGGAATAGTTTGGTTTAGAAACTATCAAAATACTTTAAGGGTGGCAACTAATATTTTAGAAATAGAACAAGAATCAATTGATTTAGTTAAAAGTTCTAATTTGGTGATGGGAGCTATTTTTGAAGGTGACAAAATTGATTGGGAAACAACTTTGACTTTAATAAAAAAACAGATGGAAGTATTGGACGATAATTTAGGTTTATTAGAAGCAAGATTGACTGGTGATTTAAATTGGTTGCCAGATAAATGGAAAATGGATGCTCAAAGACAAGTAACTAACTTGGCTGATGGAAAAAAGAAAATTAAATACGGATTGGAAATAATTGATGTTTTGCCAAATTTTTTGGGTGTAGGTAGTGGTGAAAAAAAATATTTAGTTTTATTTCAAAATGAATCAGAATTGAGAGCTACAGGAGGTTTTATTGGAAGTTATGGTTTGTTGACATTTAAAGATGGTGAATTGATTAATTTGGAAGTTAAAGATGTTTATGAAGCTGATGGACAACTATCAGGACACGTGGAACCACCAGTAGAGATTAAAAATCATTTAGGCGAAGCTAATTGGTATATGAGAGATGCTAACTGGAAAGCTGATTTCGTCCAAACTGCTACAGATATTCAATGGTTTTATGATAAAGAAATGAAAACTAAAGTAGATGGAGTAATTGGAATTGATTTGGCGGTGGCTAGATCAGTTTTAGAAGTGACCGGAGAAATATTTGTACCTGATTTTAATGAAAAAATAACCAAAGATAATCTTTATGAACAAGCAGAATTTTATGCTGAAAAGAAATTTTTCCCTGGATCAAATCAAAAAGCAAGTTTCTTGGGAGGTTTGGGAAAACAGATGTTTGAAACAATTAAAGGTTTGAATATTCTTAAAAAAGCTGAATTAATGAGTAAAACTGTTGATTTACTGGAAAATAATGAACTTCAATTGGCGATTAATGATGAAAAAATTAATAACAAAATGGGGGAATTGGGTTGGAATGGGGAAATTTATAAAGGGAAATGTAGTGCTGAAAACTGTATGATGGATTATTTTTATTTAGTAGAATCTAATCTTGGAGTAAATAAGGCTAATTATTTTTTGTATAGAAATATGGAACAAGCGGTAGATATCACTAATGGATCAGTTTCAAGAACTGTAAAAGTAACTTATGAAAATACGGCTAAAAATTCTAATTGGCCAGGAGGAGACTATAAAAATTATGTGAGGATATATTTACCTAAAGATATTAACCTGTCACAGGTAGTGGTGATGGATGGGGTGGATACAACGATTAGAAAAATATATAAAGATAGTGAACTGAGAATTAGAGAAGTTGATGGTAAAAAAGAAATTGGATTTTTAATGACAGTACCAGTATCTAAAAAGAGGATTATGGAAATTAGATACTCAAGTAACTTAGATTTATCTGGTAAAAAGAAATTTTCTTATATTAATTATATTCAAAGACAGCCTGGATCAGGAGAAACAGGATTAGTTAATTTAATTTCTTATCCGGCTGAATGGCAACCAGGTCAAGTACAACCGGCAGCAAGTTTGGTGGGAGGAAAATTGTTGTTTAACCAAAAACTAGACAAGGATATAAAGATGGGAGTGGAGTTGGAGAGGTGATTTTATTTTGACTCGATAATAATTTTTTGCAGTGCTCGCACCTTCGCCAGAGGCCTCAGCGACTTGCGCGCTGAAAAAATATTATCTGCGTCAAAATTAAGATAGAATAGGGTATGAAAAAAGTTGTAGAAGATTTTGTTTGTGAGGTTTGTGGAGAAAAAGTAATTGGAAATGGGGTGACCGATCATTGTCCAAAATGTTTATGGGGAAAACATGTAGATGAAGAAATGCCAGGGGATAGAGCGAGTATGTGTAAGGGATCAATGAGACCAATACGAAGCGAATATAGAAATGGAGATTTTAGAATTTATTATAAATGTGAAAGTTGCAATCATGATTTTTGGGTAGAAAATGCCAAAAATGATAATAGAGATTTATTGATAGAGTTGACGAAATATTAGTTACGGAACGTAATAAATTTCTTTTATAAATTTAAACGTTCCAGTAACGTAAATTTTAAAAAATTGTACGTTACGGTAATAAAACGGTTAATTTGCGGAGAAAAGTTATTGTTTTAAAATTTTGATTCGACAATATTTTTCTCGGGCTTGCAACCATCGCAATATCCGCTCAGAGGCTACGCCCTGCGAAAAACATTGTCTGCATCAAAAAAATTTATTCTTAAAATATTAAGCACAGATGGTATAATGTTGAGATGAAAATATTTGAGAAATTTAAGAAGAAAACACCAGAGAAGACTGATAATAAAAAGAAACCAAATCAATCAATTAATGATGATTTTCTGAAGAACTTACCGCCTGGGGTAAAGATTAAAAAGATAGAAATAGGACCAAAACAAATTTTAAAAGTGTTGATTTATGGGTTCTTATTATGGTGGGTGTTGTCGACTTTAAAAGAATTATTTGTATCAGACAAAATTTCACAAGTACCAATTTCTCAAGTGATTGAAGCAACTAAAAAAAATGAAGTAAAAGAAATTAAGGTAACTGATGATGAAATTTTGGCTCAGTTAAAGAACGAAGATAAAATTTTAGTTTCTTCAAAAGAAAGTAATGTGTCTTTAACAGAAATTCTTCAGAAAGAAGGAGTAGATATGAGTCAGGTAAATCTAGTAATAGATAATAAAAAAGGTTGGAAAATGGTGGGTGAAGCGTTGACTTTATTATTATCAGTAGGAATACCAATTTTATTTATATTGTGGTTTTTAAGAAAACAATCAGGTGGAGCAGGTGGTGGTGGAATGTTTGGTTTTGGAAAATCGACCGCTAAGCTTTTTATTAAAGGTAAACAGAGTTTGACTTTTAAAGATGTGGCGGGAGTGGAAGAAGCAAAAAATGATTTAGTAGAAATCGTTGATTTTTTGAAACATCCGGAAAAATATCAGAAAATGGGAGCTAGAGCTCCAAAAGGAGTATTGTTGGTGGGACCAAGTGGTGTGGGTAAAACATTATTGGCAAAGGCAGTGGCTGGAGAGGCTGGGGTACCTTTTTATTCAATGGCAGGATCGGAATTTATGGAAATGTTGGTAGGTGTGGGAGCATCACGAGTAAGAGATTTATTTGGAACAGCTAAAAAAGCTGGTAAAGCAATTATTTTTATTGACGAAATTGATGCAATTGGAAGAATGAGAGGTGGGCTTGATGGAGGTCACGGAGAAAGAGAACAAACATTAAATCAAATTTTAGTGGAAATGGATGGATTTGAGGCTAATACAGCAGTAGTAGTATTGGCAGCAACTAACAGAGGAGATTTGCTTGATCCAGCATTATTAAGACCAGGAAGATTTGACAGAAGGGTGGTATTGGAATTGCCAGATTTAGATGCCAGAAAAGATATTTTGGCGATTCATGCTCGAGGAAAACCTTTTGTTAAAGAGGTTAATTGGGATTTAGTGGCTAAATCAACTGTGGGATTTTCAGGAGCTGATTTGGAAAATATGTTGAATGAAGCAGCAATTGCGGCGGCAAGACAAAATAAAACTGAGATTGAAATGAAAGATATTGATGAGGCATCTTTGAAAGTAAAATTAGGAGCTGAGAAAAAGAGAAATCAAAGTGATGAAGATAAATTGATGACAGCTTACCATGAGGCGGGACATGCAATTGTAAATTTTGTAGAAGAGTTGGACCCGGTTTCTAAAATATCAATCATTTCACGAGGAATGGCACTAGGATTTACACTGGTTCCACCACAGAAAGACATTATTCATCATACTAAAAGTAAATTGATCAAACAAATGGCTATGGCGATGGGTGGACGGGCAGCTGAAGAATTGATTTTTGGTGATATTACTACTGGAGCATCATCAGACATTTCACATGCAACTAATATTGCTCGAGATATGGTGGTTGAATGGGGAATGAGCGAACTTGGACCAATAAATTTTGGACCTCAAATAGATGTTAACGATTTTGGTAAGGCTTATATGGAACCAGCTAAAATTTCAGATGTGATGCAGGCAAAAGTAGATGAAGAAATTAAAAAATTGGTCAATGAATCTATAAACGAAGCCAGAAAAGTATTGAAGAAAAACAAATCTAAGCTAGATAAACTGGCTAAAATATTGGTGGAAAAAGAAAGTTTGGGACAGGAAGAGTTTGAGGAATTGATGAAATAAAACCCAATCTTCCCCTAACCCCTTCTTTGACAAGACGGGGAATCTATCAAAATGTTATTATCGAAGTATGAAGTTTCTTATTTGGCAATATACAATTGGATGGAGATGGTATTGGAAACGAGTTTGGTTTAATTTAAGAAAATTATTTCATTTTTTTTCGTTTGGGATTTTGGTAAAAAGTTTATTTTCACCATGGAAAAGATTGGTAGTGGTAGGACAAGAAAATGGTTTTGATATAAAAAGATTTTTTGAAGATTTGTCTTTTAATATAATTTCCAGTTTGATTGGGGCAGTAGTTAGGTCAGTTTTGATTTTAACTTGTTTATTGATAGCTATAATTTATTCGATAATTTCAATTCCACTTTTTGTGATTTGGTTGGTAATACCATTTTTAGGATGGGGATATTATGAGAGAGATCAAAAAAGATCAGCAATTATTTTGGCAGATTTGGAAAAGAAAATAAGGAGTAATCCAGAAACCGTGGGTAAAGTTATTTTTGAAAGTGAAATGGGTAAATTCATTCGGACAAGATTGGAAAAAAACATTGACCATTTATTGATACCAGCTAGTATAAAACCTGAGAATTTGGCGGATTTTGATGGTAGTAGCTTAGAAAAAATAGTTAGTTGGTTTTTACTAAAAAATAACATTGAAGGTGATTTACAAAAATTGGAAATGTCTGAAGAAGATTTGATATTAGCAGCCAGATGGTGGGACAGAAGACAGTTGTGGTGGAAGATGACGGAACAGGAGAAATGGAGTTTGGGAAGACCGGGAATTGGTTGGGGACTACTTTTTGGTTATACTCCAAATTTGGATAAATACAGTGAAAATTTAAGTTTAAAACAAAATTTTGCGACTCATTTGATTGGTAGAGAAAATGAAGTGAGAAGAATGGAAAAGGTGATTAATGGAGGAAAAAATATTTTATTAGTGGGTGACGCAGGAGTAGGTAAAATGACAGTGGTTTATGCTTTTGCAGAAATGGCAATTACTGGTAAATTGGGAAGAAAATTAGCTTACAGAAAATTAGTTTCATTGGATTATCAAGCAGCCATGTCGGAAAGTAATGATAGAGATATTAAGAAAAAAGTTTTGAGTAAATTAATGAGTGAAGCGACTGCGGCAGGAAATATTGTGTTGGTAATGAAAGATATTTTTAGAATTACTAATGCAGAGTTTGAAGGAAATGACTATGGAGATGTAATTGAAAAAGCTTTAGAAAAAAAACTAAATATTATTGCGGTAAGTGGCCGAGTAGAATATGAAAGGTTCTTGGCAACGGATCAAAGAATTTTGAAAAATTTTGAGGTGATTGAAATTTTACCGCCTAATAAAGATGAAGCTATGGCAATTTTAATGCAAGCGATAAATGGAGTAGAAACGAAATCAAAAATTAGATTTTCGATTCAAGCTTTGAGACAAATATTAGATGGAAGTGACCGGTATATTACCGATATACCTTTCCCTGAAAAAGTATTAGAGTTGATGGATCAAGTGGTGATATCAGAAACAGGTACTGATAACTGGGTGACAGTTGATGATGTAAATAGAATGTTGTCAGAAAAAACAGGGATATCAATTGGAAGATTGACTGAAGGAGAAAAAGAAAAATTAGGTAATTTGGAAGAAATTATTGAGAAAGAATTGATTGGCCAAAGAAACGCAGTAGATTTAATTGCTAGGAGTTTGAGAAGTCGAGTGGCAGCAGTTAAAGATGAAAATAAACCGATTGGATCATTTCTATTCTTGGGACCAACAGGAGTTGGTAAAACTCAAACAGCTAAAGTATTGGCGGATGTTTATTATGGTAGTCGAAAAAGCATTTTGAGATTTGATATGGCAGAATTTGTAGGTAGAGAGGGATTGGAAAGATTGGTGGGATCAGTAGAAAGAAATCAACCAGGAATGTTGACATCAGAAATAAAAAACAAACCAGCTAGTTTATTACTATTGGATGAAATAGAGAAAGCACCGCCAGAAATATTTAATTTATTTTTGACGATGTTGGATGAAGGTTATATTAATGATGCTGGTGGTAATAAAGTAATTTGTCGTCATTTATTTGTAGTGGCGACATCAAACGCAGGAGCAAAATTTGTAAGACAACAAGTGGCTAATGGAATTAAAGGAGAGGAATTGCAAAAATCAGTAGTCGATTTTATTCAAAAAGAAGGCTTATTTTCACCTGAGTTTTTAAATAGATTTGATGGAGTGGTGGTATTTGAACCAATAGAAGGGGAAAATTTGGTAAAAATTGCTGAATTGATGCTAAGAGATTTACAAACTAATTTATTGAAGAAAAATATTAATATTAATTTTGGAGAGGGTTTAGCTGAAAAAGTAGCCAAAGATGGTTTTGATATTGAATTTGGAGCTAGACCAATGAGAAGAGTGGTGGATTTGGTAATTGGAGATGTGTTGGGAAAAGCAATTATTGAGAATGAAATATTACCTGGAGACAAAATAGAACTTTTGCCTGGAATTGGGAAAGATGAATATAGTTGGAAGAAGTATTAAACCCCTCTGTCAATAAATTGACATCTCCCCTTGTAAGGGGAGCAATTCTAAATTTGATTAAATAAGTAAAACTGCGGAGAAAATTTGGTATAATCTGGGCATGAGTGAGAAATTATCTTTTTCAGACAGATTTAGTAAATCTATTGAGGCAAGAATAGAAGCTGATAAATACAGAAGTGCACGTGATAATGGTATTGATTTTTTAAAAAATAGTACTGTTTTTTTTGGTGCTGATACTGAAGAAAAAAGATTGGAATTGATGGATAGAGTTTTTGCAAGATTTGGTAAAGGTGATAGATCATTTCAAGATATAGTTGATAGATCTAATAATCCAACTGTCAACAGGAATGTTGGATTGGCTGATAAAGAAAGTTTTATTAATTCTGTATTTATAGCAATGAACGCTAGTGTTTCTGGAGCTGATTTAGTAACAGATTCAATGTCAGCAGAGGATATAGACTCTTATTTGCCAGAAAGTTGCAAAGGTGTGGGTGCGGAGATAAAGAAAATTACAATACAAAAATTTAATGAAGACGAGATGATCAAGGTTAATAAAGTGGTATCTATTTTAGATAGTGATACTGTTTCAGTTAAAGATAGGTGGACTCAAATTGAAAAAGTAAAGGATTTAATTAAAGACACACGAATATCGCCTTTGGTTAGACTATATGCTGAAATTTCTTTAGAATCTGTGAGTTCTAAGATTTTTTCTTTAGAACAAGTAATAACAAGTCATAGACAAAGACAGCAGTTTAGACCATCTTATAATGAAGAAGGTGAAGCTGTGGGAGGAGTTGAAGCAGCTTGGCAAGTAACACCGGAAAAATTAGCTGAGGCAATGCAATTTATGGATGATCCAAGATGGTCATCTGCTACTCCACCAGAATGGTTTAAAGCTCTTCCTGAAGTTGATCAAGCAAGAATTGAATATATGATTATGATTAATAGTGGAGCTTCATATTTAGCTAATAGAGCTGGAAAAGATTTGGATAAAATTAGAGCGAATCCTCTTTATTTTCAGTTGGATAATAAAAAAATGACAATTCTGTTTAGTAAAGAGCTTAAATTGGTTTATAGTAAAATGTTAACTGATTTGTGTGAATTTTATACTGATCAAAATGGAAGGCAAGTTTTAAGATATAAGGAGGGTATTAATCAAATTGGTAAGGATGGAATAGCTGCTGAAACAGAAAAAAAATTGGAATCAATAAGAACCTATAAGGATGAACTGGCTTTGTTTTTAGCGAAACAAGCTGGTAGAAAGGAACCTTCTTATTTAGATAGAATGAATGCGTATACTGC